>JABDGC010000009.1 GCA_013286215.1 Gammaproteobacteria bacterium | reverse complement strand
GCTGGGTCACGGCTTTTTCTGATGAGCTGAGCGCCTTTGAGGCTTATGCGGAAGTCATGCCGCATTCCGTCGTTTTATTGGTGGACACCTACGATACGCTGCGGGGCATTGAGCATGCCATTGAGATCGGCAAGAAGCTGCGCGCCAGAAATAGCAGTCTCTATGGAATTCGGCTGGATTCAGGCGACCTGGGTACTTTGAGTATTCAGGCGCGGGCCATGCTGGATGCGGCCGGCTTTCAGGACACGCAAATCATGGCCAGCAATAGCCTGGATGAGTACGTTATTCAACAACTCAAGGCTCAGGGCGCGAAAATTTCGGTTTGGGGTGTAGGCACCAACCTGGTCACTGCCCATGATTATCCCGCCTTGGACGGAGTTTATAAACTTTCCTCGCTGCGCGATGAAAAAGGACAATGGCAATACAAACTAAAAATCTCGGAAGATCCCGTCAAGGTATCCAACCCTGGCTGCCATCAGGTCAGGCGTTTTTATTCGCAGGGCAAGGCCGTGATCGACCTGCTGTATGATTTGACTTTAGGGATACCGGAATTTCCAGAGGCCGTCCTTTTTGACTCTCACCAGACGCCGGTCGCGGTCGCAGATTATGATCGTTATATTGATTTGCTCCTGCCCGTTTTTCGCCATGGCCAATTAGTGCGGCCGCGGGAATCGATTCATGCACTGCGGGAGAGAGCTATCAAGAATGTGAACGCTTTTCTAGATCACCAAGGGGAAAAGCCTTATCCCGTGGCCATTGAAAAAAGGTTATATGATAAAAAACAGGAACTCGTGGCTGAAGCGCGCAAGAGGAATAAAACTTAAATGAAAGCTACTTCACTGGAACCCCAATTTTTGCGACGCATTCGCAGCTTTGCGCGGCGGGACAGTCGCATGACCGAAGCTCAAACCCAGGCTTGGGAAAAATGGGGCCCGGCTCTGCGCCTGCCGCTCGAAGCGGGTCTGCTGGACTTTTCCAGCGCCTTTGGCCGCTGTGCTCCCTGTTTTCTGGAAATTGGCTTTGGCTCCGGTCAGTCGTTGGCCGCGTTGGCCCAGCAGCGGCCGGATCTCGATTTTATCGGGATTGAAACCTTTAAGCCGGGCATTGGCGCGCTCTTACTGCAGATCGAAGCACTGCAACTCCAGAACATCCGCATTTATTACGCGGATGCCGTCGAAGTCTTGGAAAGGTGTATTCCAGATCAGAGTTTGCAAGGGATACAGATTTTTTTCCCCGATCCCTGGCCTAAGCGGCGTCACCATAAGCGACGCTTGATACAGGCACCCTTTGTGAGTCTGGCGTCGCGCAAGTTAAAGCAAGCCGGCCTCTTGCACCTGGCCACGGATTGGCAGGACTATGCAAACGGGATGATCAAGGTATTATCCGCAGAGAGTGCTTTGCAAAATGTGGCCGGGGCGGGGCAATTCGCGGAACGGTCTAGTTTGCGGCCTCGGATCACGAAATTTGAAGGCCGTGGTGAAAAGGAAGGACGACCCATTTGGGAATTACAGTTTGCCAAGATTTAGAAGAGCGTTTCGGAAAATCAATCAACCGGCTTCTTCTTGATTAATTGTTCAAATTTTATCTGGTTTCCCCTTTGCATTCAATGCAGTATTATCCTTTAACCCCTTCATCTACACAGAACGTGGAGAAAGGGGGGCTTGGGGAGAGAGCCGAATATTTACCATTGTCTGGATTTTACACAGTATTTCAGCTCAGTGTTTTAGCTTTTTTGCCAACATACTGATTTGAAACTCTATAGGAAGAATGTATGCGTTTGGGATTTTTGAAAGGCCTGTTTGCTTTGTTGATCAGCGGCGGAATGATAACGCTCGCTTGCGCTGAGACGGACATAAGCAACATGACCGCTGGGCTGACCGGCAATTATTTTGGCGTGCAGTTAGGCACAACGGTTGTTCATGCCCAGGATCTGTTTTTGCCGAACAGTGAGGGGGTCTATGTCAATACCCGGCCTTCCCGAAAGGGCTTTGGAACCCGCTTTTTTTGGGGTTATCGTTTTATTAATTACCTCGCTCTTGAGGGCGGCTATAATTATTTTTCTCCCGCCACCTACAATATTACCAACGGTAACTCTCCCGAGCTGCGTCTTTCCGGCGTGGACATTGTCGGCAAGGGCATTTTACCGCTTTTTTGGGGCATCGACTTTTACGGCAAGGCGGGTGCGATTATTTTACACTGGGTTCAAGGCGGCTTATTGGCGCCCAATCCCCAATCCTCGCATGACGGAGCCAATGGCATTACGGTCCGTCCCGAAGTCGCCCTGGGCTTCAGTTATGCCTTTACTCCCAATTGGGTCGTTGATATATCCGGCACGCTGATTACCCAGGGCGGCAAAATACCGAAAACAAACTTCTATGCCATCGGTCTTTCCTATCGTGCCGTCGATATTTTCTGCGGACAATTTCTCTGTTGATGGTTGATTCCGTCGTCATTGCGGGCGTGCCTCCGTCGTTGCGGGCGCGAGCGAAGCAATCCAGGCCTTATTGGCCCTCTCTAGTAAAGCAGCAATAAACACGGCATTGCTTCGCTCGCATTCGCAATGACAGAGTTAAGGCAAGAATAAGCCTGTTAAATCATTCAAAAAGCGTTTTCCAAAATCCGTTGGCGTTAAGGCGGCTGGATCTTTTGCCAAAAGGCCTTTCTTCCTCGCCTCTGCCAAGATTGGCTCAATCACGGCCGCTGTCAGGCCGGTTCTTTCCTCAAATAAGCGCAGCGGCACGCCGTCGGTCAGGCGCAGGGCGTTGAGCATGAATTCCAGTGCGAGATCCTCGGAGGCGACGACGCGCGTTTCGGCGGTTTTCTTTTTTGTGGGATCGAGATAGTCGCGCGGATTTTTGACCTGCCAGTGGCGAGTGACGCCTTGCTGCTTCCAATCGGTAATTTTGCTGTGAGCGCCGGCCCCAATTCCCAGATAGTCGCCGAATTGCCAATAATTCAGGTTATGTTGGCATTCACGGCCACTTTGGCTATAGGCCGAAACCTCGTATTGCTTGAACCCGTGTGCACTAAGCAAGGCTTGTCCCTCTGTTTGCATGTCCCAAATCGCATCGTCTTCCGGCAGGGGAGGGCGGGTATGATAAAAGGCGGTGTTAGGCTCCAGAGTTAATTGATACCAAGAAAAATGTGTGCTCTGCAGAGCCAGACCCGCCGCCACATCCTGCAAAGCCTCTGCCTTGCTTTGTTGGGGCAGGCCATACATCAGGTCGATATTGGTGTTTTCAAAGCCACCGTCCTGAGCGGTCTTGACGGCGCGAATAGCGGCTTCACGGTCGTGGATGCGGCCGAGAATTTTAAGCTTGGAATCCTGCAGGCTTTGTATGCCGAGAGACAAACGATTGATACCCAAAGAGCGATAAGCTTTAAAGCGCTCCTGCTCAACCGTGCCGGGATTGGCTTCCAGCGTGATTTCCGCGTCCGCCGGCAGAGAAAGACGTTGCTGAACCCCTTCCAGGATGGCTTCCAGAGCCTGAGGAGAGAAAAGGCTGGGGGTGCCACCGCCAAAAAATATACTGTGCAGCGGACGGTGCCGGATTGCTTCTTGCAGCGGGCTGCTTAAATTTTCATCAAGATCTGCGAGCAGCGCCGTGACATAGGCGGCCTCAGGCAATCCACCCTTGAGGGTATGTGAATTAAAGTCACAATAGGGGCATTTGCGGATGCACCAGGGGATATGAATGTATAAACTGAACGGAATCACGGGTTTTGTTGGTCATTTGCTTATTTCACGATAGAATAACACGCAAAACCGTTCATGTATCTATTAAGGAGAAAATAATGAGAAAGCGAGTGAAGGTTGCAATTACAGGCGCCGCCGGGCAAATTGGCTATGCCCTGATTTTTCGTGTGGCCTCCGGCCAAATGTTTGGCCCTGATACCGAGGTCGAATTGAGCCTGCTGGAGTTGGAAGCCGCTTTGCCCTCCCTGAAGGGCGTGGCCATGGAGCTTGAAGATTGCGCTTTCCCTCTTTTAAAAAATGTCAGCCTGAGTTCGGACGTGAATGTCGCCATGAAAAACGTCAACTGGGCCGTCTTAGTCGGCGCTGTGCCCCGCAAGGAAGGCATGGAACGCTCCGATCTGCTGAAGATTAACGGCAAGATTTTTGGACCGCAAGGCCGTGCCATTAATGACCATGGTGCCAACGATGTGCAGGTTTTCGTGGTTGGCAATCCGTGCAACACCAACTGTCTCATCGCCATGCATCACGCGCCCGATGTTCCCAATGACCGCTTTTTTGCCATGACTATGCTGGATGAGTTGCGAGCGCGCACGCAATTGGCGCTGAAGGCCAAGGTGGACGTCGAAGCCATCACCCAAATGACCATCTGGGGCAATCATTCCAGCACGCAATTCCCCGATTTTTATCACGCTAAAGTGAATAACCAGCCCGCGACAGAGGTGATCACCGACCTAAAGTGGCTGCAAAACGATTTTATCTCCATCGTGCAGAAACGCGGTGCCGAAGTGATCAAGGCCAGAGGCGCTTCCTCCGCAGCCTCGGCAGCCAATGCGGCGCTGACGTCCATCAACCGCTTGGTGCATGAAACCTCGCAAGGCGAAAGCTTCTCCGTCGCGCGTTGCTCGCAAGGCGAGTACGGTGTGGACGAAGGCTTGATCTTCTCCTTCCCTTGTCGTACCGAAGGCAGCAAGCTGAAGGTGATTACCGGGTTGACGCACAATGAATTTGCCCAAGCCAAGATCGACCTGAGCCTCAATGAACTTCGCCAGGAACGCGATGCCGTGAAGTCTCTCGGCCTTATTGAAAACCTGATCGCGAGCTCTTAGAGTTTAGCATGACGTTGAATAAATCCGATTTTGCACTGAACTCCCTCTCCTCCACAAAAAGCGTGGAGGAGAGGGGGTCTTATGCAAAATATGCTTTATTCAACAACGTGGAGGAAAGGGGACTTTAACGGGAAATACGATTTATTCAACAAGGCTTTATAAGAGGATATGTAAATTCCCGATACGCTGGATTTCATTTTTATCAATACTTGCTTCTTTTGCAAAATCGGGCCATGCTTTAATAGCGTCTTTAACGTCTTTTACAATTTTCTGAGTTTCACCGACTCCAAATCGATCCGCAACGGTGAGGATATCGGTTATGGTGAAGTCTTTGTATTTTCCATTGACGGACAATAAATGCTGGTTTGTCCATTTGCCCGTAGGGTTGTGAGCAAAGGTGACATCATAGGCGGGAGCGAGTTCCCAGTTACTGCCTTCTTTTAATCGGAATGAAAAATTTTTGCTATGATCATCGCAGTTTCGGCCCATGAGATTAAATATCATACGTCGAAATACTTCTACAAAGGTATTGTGCGGGAGTGCGAGCTCGCTTAGGGTCATTAGCAATTGTTCGTAGCTATTGGTGGATTTCTTTTTGTAATCGATATGATTCATAGCGCATAGCGTTTGAAGATGATGTTTTGTGCTTTTTCCATCGCGATCAAAGCGTTTTGTCATAAAATGAGCGCGACCATTTTCTTCAAGTAGCCTTGATGGAGTCATAGAGATGCCTGCTTGAGTTGCCATCAGGTAATAAGCATACTCAATTCGGCCATAATGCTGGCTTACCCCTAATTCTTTGTCTATTCCCAGGCCATCAAATTTTAATAACCAATGTTCAAAGCCTTCTTCCGTATCGACTTGCCCGGATTGTATTTTTTGTGTCTCTGGATTCCATGCTATAACCGCTTTCGCTCTTGCTCCGCCAGCGGACGTTCCGACTTCAATAATGCTCCTTAATGCGGCGTCAGTTTCGTAATCTCCATCCAGCGTGCCTTTCACTGCTTTTTTAGCTTCTCTGACCAGGCTATTCATTTCTATAGCGGTTGGCTTTATGTTTTTTGGGCCATGTGCGGGTTTAAACTCAAGCGCTCCCATTGAGCGTTTTCCCATGTATGCGAGGCGGTCTAGCGAGGTAATCTGAGCATGTGAGATACCTTTGTCGGCCATGTAGCGATCTATCAGCGCATTTCCGAAATCGTCAGGTAAAGAGTCTGCCAGCAGTGCTGGGAGGCGTTTATAAGTTTCTTCAGGGAGATCCGTAAAGACATAGACTGCTTCATTGTCATTTAGAGGCATACGGAGTGGAGCAAGCTCAATTCCACTTCTTCCAAATGATTTATCATATGCAAATACGTAATAGCCTAGCTTCGGGTCTAGGGCGACAGCGCCTACAAACCTCCCCCAAAGGTAAACGTCAACACGCTCAACTTTTTTATAGGAGTTAGGTTGCTTTGTTTTTGGCATGTTTTTTACTTCGTGCTCGTTGTCTTTGTTCTTTCTCTCGTACTAAATGAAGAGGATTTATACTGGTTTTTGGGGTTAGCTGGTTGAGCCAATCTTCGCGGTTGAGAGCCTTAATTATTCTAATAAGTGTTTTTAGCGAGGTTCCTCTTCCTCCTTCTAGATTTCTGAGGGCATTCTCACTAACCCCGGCTATTGCACAAAGAGTGCGCCTGTCGATGTTTTTTTGTAATCGAATGGCCTTAATATCTTCTCCAAGGGATGTTTCAAGCTCAGTGGGGGTAGATATGATTTTCATAAGTGCCTTAAATGAGACAATTATCGATTAAAAGACAACATAAGTGACCTATATAAGTCAATTATATAAAATTAATAATTTTAAATCAATATTTCTTAAGTGTCCTAATTAAGTCTTTTATATTAAAATGTAGAATATAAGTGTCTTAATTAGGACTATTATATTTATAGGCTTGTCTGATGAAGAGGGGAGATTACACCCAAACCGCAATCAACCCCATTAACCCCAGTCCAATCACCAGAAATAAAAACTCCAGCATCCCATGCGACTCTTCCGCTGCGCGCTTATGAAACTGCACATGGTGTAGGGTCGACATATAAAAGAAAGAGCCGGTCGCGAAGGCATTAAAGATGGCTTCCAGTAATTGTCCGCTTGGCAGGTGGGACAGGGAATTCAGGGTCTCTCCCAGAAAAATACCCAGCGGTGTGACCAGGGAAAAGAAAATGACAATGGCCAGGATTTTTTTCAGCGGAATTTTATGACGCATTAACGTCACGCAGAGCGCGAAACTGGCCGAGCCTTTATGGGCAATGATGGCGACAAAGAGCATGAAAGCCTGGGTGAAGGTGGTATTGATGCCCAAAGCGGTTCCTTCAATCAGCTCGTGAATGATGAGCATGATGGTTAAAATAGAGGGAATGCTGGCGACATGATTATGGTTCCGGTTGGAACAGGTCATGAGTGATAAACGTTCCAGAAACAGCAGCAAGATGAAGCCCAGAATACAGATCAGTTCGGCGAGTGGATACTGCGTGTTCGGCCAAAGCCGCTGAAAACTGCTGATAGAAGCGGGGAGCATGTGAAAAAAAGCGACACCCAGGAAAATACCGCTGGCGAAGGCTTCGCCCAGCTCCAAAGGCTCACTGTGGCCGCTGAGCAAATGTTTCCGGATGGGATAGATAACGGCGACCAGACTGGCCACGAAAATCAGCAGCCCTGCTAGCGCCTTGTAATAAATCAGCGTCACGCAAAAACCCTTTTCATTAGTCGCAAACCGCCCATTCTAGCGAAATTGCCCTTATCCGGATAGCCTTTTCATACCGGCTTTCCCACATCTTATCCCAAAATCTATCCACAGAAACTGTGGATAAGTCCAAGGCGCTTTTAACAAATCTCTTCTTGCAAATCCTATCTACTCTAGCTAAGTTTCAATACACTGCAAACAATTAATAGGTCGAACTCCAACCATGCTTGAACTCACCTTAGTTCAAAAAATAGTCGTCTGGTCCCTTCCTCTGCTTTTCGCCATCACGATCCATGAAGTCGCCCACGGCTGGATTGCTTCCCTTTGTGGTGATCAAACGGCCCGTCTTTCCGGTCGCCTCACCCTAAACCCCCTCAAACACATCGACCTTATGGGCACCATTGTTGTTCCTATTTTATTCTTGGCCACAACGGGCTTCGTCTTCGGTTGGGCCAAACCCGTTCCCGTTGATCCCCGTAATCTCCGCCACCCGCGCCGTGATACGGCCTTCGTTGCCGCCGGCGGCCCGCTGAGTAACTTGGCCATGGCTTTTATCTGGGGAGGCATCGCCAAACTGGGTGCTTATTTTTTGGCGCTAAAGAATCCGTGGCTGGGCATTCCTCTTTTTAATATGGGCTTGGCCGGCATTGCGATTAATCTCTTTCTGTGCGTGTTAAATTTATTGCCCTTTCCCCCCTTGGATGGCAGCAAGGTACTCTATAGCCTCTTGCCGCCGCGCATGGCCTGGCGTTTGCAGCGTCTGGAGCCCTATGGTTTTTTGATTTTGTTGCTGCTGTGGTTTACCGGTATTTTAAGCTACATTCTTTCCCCGGCTTTCTTTTTGATTCAGTGGGTGATGACTTTATTTGGTTTGAGTGGGTTTTAATTTCAGGGAGCGGGCGAGGGAGAGCTAACCGCTTGTTCGGGCGGTAGATTGCCAAATTGTTCGCGCAGCTTTTCTAGGCGATCGGGAGTCATACTGGGGCCAAGTTGCTCACGGCTTCCGTCGGTGTTAATCAGGTAGCATTTTTTCCCCACGATAGCGCAATAGTCTACAATGGCCTGCCTCATGTGGTCGTTATTTCCGGCCTGCCTGTCTCTAATACAGATCGACCCGCTGCTTCCATCCGGCGCATTGGCTTGGAGGGTTAAACGATCAATAAACCTTTTGGCGGCGCGCAGACATTCCATGCCGTCATCCGTGTTCCTATATATAGTAGCGTTCAAGGCTCCGTTCGGTGCGACCTCGGTAACACAGGCGACTTTCTCTTTCCCCGTATCGGAGATATAGGTGCTAAGCAGATGTTGAGCTTCCCATGAGACGGCGCCGGTGGTGCCGATATTAATGTGCTCCGGATTTCCCGGGGCAAGAAATTTTTCCAAGGCTTGGCTATGTTTTTTCGGATCATAGAGCATTTCCTGATAGGAGCGATCTTTTTCTTGTTCATCGGTTGGCATCAGCATGGGGCCTAATTCGCGACGAGGGCAACGTTGAATCTGAGAGCGGTTACTCCCTGTTGGTTCGTTTACCGATGCTCCCAGGGCGGGGATGTTGATAATGATGTCAGATACTAAAGGGATCGACTTACCCTTCGAATGCTTGTTTGCTTTTTTTTCTTCGCTTTCAGGCTCTAAAGGCGCCGGGTGACTTGTTGGACTTGAGGGTGGACTCTTATCCTTGCTTTTGTTTTTTTCTTTTTCCTTTTCTTCTTCTTTTTCTTTTTCTTCGTCCGTCGGCTTGGGCGAGCTTTTTTCTTTGCTTTTCTCCTCTTCTGTGGGGTCAGGTGGGGGCGAATTTGCTTTTTCCTGGGCGCGCTGTTCCTGCCGCTGTTCAACCAGAGCATCAATGCTCACGCTATAAACGGGGCGACGCTTGAGGGGTTGATGCTTCTTATTTATAGCCTTACCGCCGCCGACAAAATTGAGCAGTGGTTTTGCAAAATAATTGGAGCGCAGGGAGCGCAGGGAGTACAGGGGATTCTGGGACTCCAAGAAAGACTTGGAAAGGTCCCCTGTTTTCTGGAACTCTTTTGCAAAGGTGGCGGCTCCAACAGCAGCTCCAACAAAACCAGAGACGCCTAGAGCCATCAATCCGGCAACAGGGAAAAGGATGAAGAATGTCAAGCAGACTACAGAGGCTGCAAAGCCTAATCCAGAGGCAAGAGTCTTTATTCTCTTGTGGGTTTTGGGGTGGTTCTCAAATAGTGCAGCTAGTCTATCACCTGCGGTGGTCACGATAGTGAAGGGAAGGCTTATTAGATCGATGGGGCCTTTGAGGAGGCCAACAAAGGCTCCAACAAGTCCTGCAAAAAAGATTCCTCCAGCACTGGGCTCCGCTTCCGGGGGCTTTTTTTTGCGAGGAGCAGAGGGATCGTCGCCCCCCAACCAATCCCCTATAAATTGGACCCCTTTCCCCAAGGCCTCCCAGATGGACATAGGCTCAGCTCTCTATTTTATATGGCTCCCTTTAAAGTATAGCCTTTCCCTGAGCAGATATACTTTGCGCCCAGCAAAGCCCGGAGGCTAAAAAAAGAGTTAAAAATAAGGGGGTTACGGAAAGGTGATCGGATTCTGATGTTCTTTAATGCGATTAAAAAGAAAAATCGTTAAGTTAAATGACGCTATAACAATTGCCGTATGAATTTTTTTCCTCGCTTTTCGCTTCAGTTAACCGTTTAGCGGATCGCCGATTGTATGCGCTAAAAAACCCATAAAAATTTGCAAGCCCAAGCACAACGCAGCCGGCGATGGCAACAGCAGCTAAGCCGCCCGTAAGCATGGTTAGCGCCACATAAATACCGAGAGCACTGGCAGCTACGGTCAAAGCGGTAGCTGCCATAGCAACATGCAAATATAAATCGGAATATTGCTGTGCGAGCTTAGGATGATCACGTATTTCGATGTGAAATTTTGCGTTTGACAGCACTCGACCTGGAAGCATAACCGGGCAGGGAATAAAGCTTGGCCAAGGGATTCCGAGAGTAAGATAATTCAGGCTTATATTGGATAAATTCGGTTTGGGTATGCGTGCAAATTCAGTTAAAAACCATTGAGCAGCAACAGCACAATTTGTTTTTAAAACACTGGCTGTCTCTCTAGTACCATTCCAGTATTCAGCCCATCGGTCTAGAATTGTGTAGGGATTTGCCTCAATCATAAAGCTATATTTCGAGCTTGCAGAATTGATTTTCTGGGTAAACACCTCATTAATATCAGGTTCCCAGTCGCTCAGAATCGATTTACCCCAGCGGTTTATATGAAAATAGACTGGCGGATTAATCGAGGTGTTTTCCAGTACAATTTCAATGTGTGAATTAAAAAGGCCATGGAAATTTAATAAGTGTACTTTAATCTTTGACATGATGATCTTTTGAATAAGAATGACGGAACAAGCTGCCAATATTACAGACGGATTCTTAAGGCTATATTAACATATAAAAAGGCAGCAAAAAAAAACCCCGCCAGAGGCGGGGTTTAAGGGTCTTGCTCGAGTGTTCGGGATGCTTAGAAACCGCCGCCCATGCCACCCATACCGCCCATGCCGCCCATACCACCGCCGGCCATGGCTTCTTCTTTTTCATCTTTCGGCAGATCGGTGATCATGCACTCGGTGGTCAGCATGAGACCGGCCACGGAAGCCGCGTACTGCAGGGCAGAGCGCGTAACTTTGGTGGGGTCCAGGATGCCCATCTGTAACATGTCGCCGAATTCACCGGTCGCGGCGTTGAAGCCGTGATTGCCTTTGCCTTCGAGGACCTTGTTCAGGATGACGGAGGCTTCGTAGCCAGCATTAGTCACGATCTGACGCAAGGGGGCTTCCATGGCGCGACGCGTCAGTTGAATGCCGACGTTTTGCGCTTCATTGTCGCCTTCCAGGTTCTTGAGGGTGTTGAGCACGCGAATCAGCGCTACACCACCGCCGGGAACCACACCTTCTTCCACTGCTGCGCGGGTTGCGTGCAGGGCGTCTTCGACGCGGGCCTTCTTTTCTTTCATTTCGATTTCGGAAGCTGCGCCCACTTTGATGACGGCGACGCCGCCGGCCAGTTTAGCGATGCGTTCTTGCAGTTTCTCGCGGTCGTAGTCGGAAGAGGTTTCTTCAATACGGGCGCGGAGCTGCTTGATACGGCCTTCGATTTCTTTCTTGTCACCGGCGCCATCAATGATGGTGGTGTCGTCTTTGGTGACAACGACGCGCTTGGCAGATCCCAGGTCTTTGAGCGTGGCGGACTCTAAGGTACGGCCCACTTCTTCAGCAATGACTTGGCCTTTAGTTAAGATCGCGATGTCTTGCAGCTGTTCCTTGCGACGATCACCGAAGCCAGGTGCTTTGACGGCGCAGACTTTCACGATGCCGCGCATGTGGTTGACCACGAGGGTCGCCAGGGCTTCGCCTTCGACGTCTTCGGCGATCATCAGCAGAGAGCGACCGGCTTTGGCCACAGCTTCGAGGACGGGCAGAAGATCACGAATGGAAGAAATCTTCTTGTCGACGATCAGGATGTAGGGATTGTCCAGTTCAGCAGACATGTTTTGTTGGTTGGTGATGAAGTAGGGGGAAAGGTAGCCGCGGTCGAATTGCATTCCTTCAACGACGTCGAGCTCATTTTCCAGACCCGAACCTTCTTCAACCGTGATAACGCCTTCTTTGCCGACTTTGGCCATGGCATCCGCGATGATTTTGCCGATGGACTCGTCAGAGTTGGCGGAAATGGTGCCAACTTGGGCGATGGCCTTGGTGTCGGTGCAGGGCACAGACAGTTTCTTCAGGGCGCCAACCGTGCTGGTGACAGCTAAATCAATGCCGCGCTTCAAGTCCATGGGGTTGTAACCGGCGACGACTGCTTTCAAGCCTTCGACGAAGATCTGTCGGCCCAAAACAGTGGCAGTCGTGGTGCCATCGCCGGCTTCGTCTGAAGTCTGCGACGCCACGTCTTTGAGCATTTGCGCGCCCATGTTCTTGAACTTATTTTTGAACTCAATTTCTTTTGCTACGGTCACGCCGTCTTTGGTAATGGTGGGAGAACCAAAGCTTTTGTCGATGACGACGTTACGGCCGCTGGGTCCCATGGTGATTTGCACGGCATTCGCGAGTTCGTTGATACCGGCCAACATTTGCTGACGCGCATCGGCGCCAAATACAAGTTCTTTTGCTCCCATGTGTTTATCCTCTTTAATGAATGGTTAAATAATTAGGCTTACTCTTCAACGACGCCCATGACATCTTCTTCACGCATGACAAGAAATTCTTTTTCCGAGAATTTGATGTTGGTGCCTGCGTATTTGCCAAAGAGGACCTTGTCGCCCACTTTGACTTGCAGGGGCAGCATTTTGCCATCTACATAGCGGCCTTGGCCGATGGCTAAAACAGTGCCTTGCATGGGTTTGTCTTTGTCGGCGGTGTCTGGAATCAGAATGCCACCGGCGGTTTTAGCTTCGAGTTCTTGCGGTTCTACAACAAGACGGTCTCCTAAAGGACGAATCTTGGGAGATTTTTTGCTCATTTTTACTTCTCCTTACGGTTAGTGAATGAATATCTAAGTTAATATATGGGGGCAGTTTTAGCAGTCTCAAGCCTTGAGTGCTAAATATATAGAGAAAGCAAACAGAGTCAAGAGCCAGAAGTCTACAACTTCAACTATTATAGGTTTATAAATCATCCCAAATCGAGTATCCTAGGCAAGATTCAACCACAACTAAAACGACCCGCATGCTAAAACCACTCTACAAAGGCATTGTCCTCCTGACCGCCGTCTTCCTTCTGAACCCGGCCCAGGCCGAGGTGCGGCCCTTGCCTGCCAATCAAGCCTTTGTTTTTTCTGCTTATCTAGAGAAGCCAGGGCGGCTGGTTGCGGAGTGGCATGTGGCTCCCGGCTATTATATATACCGTGACAAGCTGCACTTTAGCGCTGACCCTGCAAACGCCCTGCGTGCCACGAAGATCGAGTGGCCGGCGAGCCAAACCCAGCGTGACCCCGTGGGCGGAACCTTTCGCGCCTATAGCGGACAGGTTCAAATAGTCCTTCCCTTGGCGGGAAAGGTTTATAAAGAAATCAACTTAATGATTCAATATCAGGGCTGCTCTCAAGAGGGGTTTTGCTATGCACCCATGAAAAAGCGCCTGCATGTAGCTTATCCTTTCTCAGCCGAAGGCTTGAACCAGGCGGCCTTGCTGACGGTGAGCGAGGCGTTTCCTCCGGAAATGGACAAGTCAGCGGAGGAAACGGCCTCCTTTGAACCCAGCTTGTTAACGGATCAGGGCGCCGCGAAAGCTTTTTTAAGCTCGCATGCCGCAGTTGTGACGCTGCTCTGCTTCCTGGGACTGGGCGTTTTGCTGGCTTTTACGCCCTGTAGCTTGCCAATGCTCCCGATTCTTTCCAGTATTATTGTGGGTCGAAAACATCGAACGCACTGGAAGGCTTTGCAATATTCCCTGGCCTATGTGTTGGGCCTGTCCCTGACTTATGCCGCAGCCGGTCTTTTGGTCGCCTGGCTGGGGAGCAGTATTCAGGCCTATTTCCAGAGTCCCTGGATCATTAGCGGCTTCAGCCTCCTCTTTGTTTTGCTGGCCTTCTCCATGCTGGATTTTTTTGAACTGCAACTGCCCGCTGCCTGGCGGGAGCATATCCTCCGCTGGCAGCAACGGCAAAAAGGCGGCAGCTACCTGGGCGATTTTTTGATGGGCTGTCTTTCCACCCTGATTGTTTCACCCTGCGTCACTGCACCCTTGGTGGGTGTGTTGGCTTATATCTCGGAAAGCGGCAATCTGCTTTTAGGTGCCGGCGCTTTATTCGCTTTGGGTCTCGGCATGGGCCTGCCTCTGCTCCTGCTCGGTTTTTCAGCGGGGAAATATCTGCCCAAGAGTGGACCTTGGATGGAAGTCCTACAGAAACTCTTTGCCTTTCTGCTCTTCGGTATGGCCATCTGGATGCTGTCGCGCATCCTGCCGGGGAGCCTGACGCTCTTTCTCTGGGCCAGTCTTTTGATCTTGACGGCTGTTTTTCTCTTTTTCGTCGAAGGTCTCGCCGGCTTTAAGCAATATCTGGCCTATTTTTGTGGGGGCCTTTTTGTTCTTTATGCCCTGGTTTTATTTGTCGGTGTTTCCATGAGCTATAGCAGTCCTTTTTATCCTTTTGAGCGCGCGGCCCTCGAAAAGTCGCCTTTGACGGCTAATCGAAGCGGCTCCCAAGCCTTGGACTTCATCGACCTGAAGGACATGACGCAATTGGACGCTCTTCTAGCACGGGCCAAACGCGCAGGGAAGCCGGTCATGATGGATTTTTACGCCGCTTGGTGTGAATCCTGTCAAGCCCTGGAGGCGACGGTCCTTAGCCAAAAAGAAGTTCAAAACACGCTGCGTCATTTTATCCTGCTGCGCGCGAATGTGACCGAGAATAATGCCTTTGATCAGGCCTTATTAAAGCGCTATCATGTTATTGCGCCGCCTACTTTTCTATTTTTTAATCCGAAAGGACAGGAAGTGATGGAGAAACGTATTGTGGGGGAAGTCGATCATCATTTGTTCCTTGCTCGCGCTAATTCAATAGGAGAACGCTGACCATGGAAGCGGTTCCCCAGCTTGCTCTGCTGGCCGGAGCGCAGTCCTTAAAATCACTGCTGCTTCTGGAAACGCGCTTGCAGGAGAAGCAAAAAGAAATTGGCCACTGGTTTGAGGCGCAATGGAAAAAAACGCCGCCGCCGCTCTATGGTTCCGTGGACCTGCGCAACGCCGGTTTTAAACTGGCGCCGGTGGACATGAATCTTTTTCCAGCGGGCTTTAATAATCTCAACCCCGATTTTTTAAACGATGTGATCGAGGCCGCGAAAGGGGCCATTCTCGACCGAGTACCTGGCGCGAAAGTCATCGGTCTGATTCCCGAAAGCCATACCCGCAATCTTTTTTACTGGGAAAATGTGGGGGCTCTGGTTGATATTTTAAAGCGGGCAGGTTTCCAGGTGAGCGTCGGCTCTTTGAGCAAAGATGTGGGGCCGTCCGGTGAGATTCCCTTGCAAAGCGGCGGCCGTTTGGTCTTGGAGACGCTGGTTCGCGAGGGCGCAAAACTCCGCTTTGGAGCCGGAATTCCAGACCTGATCTTGTTGAACAACGACCTTTCTGCAGGCATACCGCCACTTTTGCAGCATGTAGAGCAGCCCCTGTTTCCGCCGGCCGAGTTGGGCTGGCACCAGCGCCTCAAGTCGGAGCATTTTCAATATTACGCCGCCCTCAGTAAGGAGTTCGCGGAAATGCTGGGCCTGGATTCCTGGCTGTTCACGCCGCTGTTTCGTTATTGCGGTGAGATTGATTTTCTGCGCAGCGAAGGGCTGGATTGTTTAATGGCGAACGCGAAGACCTTGCTGGAAGACATCCAGAAAAAATACCAGGAATATGGCGTGACGCAGCAGCCCTTTATCATCGTCAAGGCTGATTCGGGAACCCAGGGCATGGCTGTGATGACGGTGCGCAGCGTCGATGAGCTCAGTAGCCTGAATCGCAAGCAGCGTACGTCCATGGCTAAGTCCAAGGGCGGCGTTCCCGTGACGCGGGTGCTGGTGCAAGAAGGCGTCTATACCTTTGAAACTTTTGGTGCGGAGGAGCACGTGGCCGAGCCGGTGGTTTATTTATGGGGCAAGCACGTGGCCGGCGGTTTTTATCGCATTCATCAGGAGCGGGGAAGGGACGAGAACCTGAATTCACCGGGGATGCAGTTTGAGTCGCTGCCTTTTGCGTGGAGCTGCTGCTCCTGGCCTCGCGGTGAAATGGTCCATCCCTATCAAAAGCATTTGGCCACCTATGGTGTGATTGCGCAACTCAGCATGTTGGCGGCGGCGAGGGAGATCGCGGGATGAAAGTCGGTATCGTGATGGACCCGATCCAAAATATTCTTCCAGGGCATGACAGCAGTCTGGCGCTTTTATGGGAAGCCGAAGCGCGCGGCTGGCCAACATTCTATTTTGAAGCCTCGGATCTCTCCTTGCGTGACGGCCAGGCATATGGCCAGGCCCGTCCGTTGAAAGTGTTCCGCGATCTCAAGAACTGGTTTGCCTTTGAAGAGCCGCGACCGCTGGCGCTGGCCGATTTGGACTTGATCTTCATCCGCAATGATCCGCCCTTTGATCAAAACTATCTTTATCTCACGCTGCTGCTCGAAGTGGCTGAACAGGCGGGTGTTCTGGTGGTGAATAAACCCCGCGGCTTGCGGGATTGCAATGAAAAGTTGGCGATCGCGCATTTTCCAGATTGTTGTCCGCCCACGCTGGTGACGCATCAAATCGCCCAACTCAAGGCGTTTTGGCAAGAACAGCAAGACATTGTGTGCAAGCCGCTCGATGTGATGGGTGGGCAGTCCGTTTTTCGTGTCCAACCGGAAGACGTGAATGCGAATGTGATTTTTGAAACCCTGACTGCGCGCGGTGCGCGGGCCGTGATGGCGCAACGCTATATCCCGGAAATTCAGGCGGGGGACAAGCGCATCATGCTCATCAACGGCGAGCCGCTTCCGTTTGTTTTGGCGCGGGTTCCGCAACAAGGCGAATGGCGCGGCAACGTCATCGCCGGCGCCAAGCCGGTTGTGCAGCCCTTAACGGAGCGCGATACCTGGATTTGCCGCCGTCTGCAGCCTTTTTTGCGTGAGAAGGGCCTTTATTTCGCCGGTATCGACATCATCGGCGACTATCTGACGGAAATCAACGTGACCAGCCCTTCCTGCATTCGGGAGTTGGATCAATTGGCCAAGATCAATATCAGCGGACTCTTGTTTGATTTTCTGGAAAAGGAAATCAAGCGCCGACGTACAACCTCCACTTGATTGCGTCATCCTGAGCGTAGCGAAGGATCTTATTACTACATCGTAGCGAGCGAGATCCTTCGCTACGCTCAGGATAACCAGTCCTTAGCTGAGCGAGACTCGCTTCTTCTGGGTGATGGCGATTAAATAGCCGGCGATTTTATCCAGGTCAACGCTGCGATCTACTGCTCCAAGGGAGTGGGCGACGCCGGCCATGCCAAAGACGACGGTGCTTTCGGCATCCTGCGTGAGCGTATATCCTTGCGCATTTTTGAGCTCAAGCAGGCCGAGGGCGCCGTCACTGCCCATGCCTGTTAAGAGTAGACCGATTGCCTGAGGTCCTGACACGGCGGCAACTGATTTTAATAAAACGGTAGCAGAAGGGTAAAAGCCGGTTACCGGCTCGCCTTCGCTTAGCTTCGCGCAGAGGCCCTTCTCGTTACGTATGACTTCCAAATGGCGTTTGTCCGGCGCAAAATAAACGGTTCCCGGTCGTAGGAGTTCAAAATCCTCGGCTTCCTTGACGTGCAGAGCCACCTGGTTGTCTAGCCATTGTGTAAAGCCCTGTATGAAGCCCTCGGTCATGTGCTGCACGATGACAATCGGAACGGGAAAATGGGCGGGAAGCGGGGTCAGAATGACCTTTAAGGCTTGGGGGCCGCCGACAGAGGAGCCAATGGCGATGATTTCAAATTCTTTGCCGCTCTGAAACGCCTTGGGTTTGATAAGTGGCTTCGTTTTTAACGGCGGCGTTTGAAAACGTCGTTTCACGACCTTGATTTCGGCCATGCTGCGCACGGTTTCAATGATGCGGGTATTGGCGGGCCGGCTGGCTGCGTTCATGCGCGGTTTTTCGAGCACGGCGAGGGCGCCGGCGGACAGCGCTTTAAAGGAAGCGTCGAGAGCGTAATTGTCGAGGCGCGAGCTGATAATGACGATGGGTGTGGGATACTGAGACATGATTAAGCGGGTCGCTTCAAGGCCATCCAGGATCGGCATGGCGAGGTCCATGGTGATCAAATTCGGCTTTAAGGTTTCAGTCAGTTTCAGGGCTTCTTTGCCGTTGCGTGCGCAGCCCACGACGCGGAGATCGGATTCGGATTCAAAGAGGGACTGGAGCAGTGAAGTCTCCGTTTTAGAATCATCCACGATTAGAATTTTAATCATAAGTTACACCAGTTGCGCGATCATTTCTAAGAGCTGGCTGGATTCAAACTCGCTTTTGACAATATAAGCATTGGCGCCGGCCTCGACGCCGCGCTTTTTTTCTGCCTCACTGCCCAGGGACGTGACGATAATAACGGGCAGGTCTTTGAGCTCGAGGCTTTGCTTGATGCGTTCGGTCAAGGTAAAGCCGTCCATAATCGGCATGGAGACATCCGTGATCAAGAGGGAAAATTTTTGCTTTTGCAGGAGGTCCCAGGCTTCTTTGCCATTCACGGCGACCGTGACCTGGTAATCCTTGCTCTCGAGCACATTTTTTTCCAGGGTGCGGGTGGTGATGGAGTCGTCGACCACCAAAATATGCGGACGGGTCTGCGTCTTGGTTTTCTCGACGTGAAAGCGGAGCCGAGACCCGGAAGGGAGCTGGAGGGCTTGGTTAATCAAGTCATTGGTGTTGAGCACGATAATAACCTGCCCGTTTCCGGATAAGGTACCGCCGGCGACACAAGGCACCCGCGTCATCGGCGCCTGTAGCGGCTTGATGACAATTTCTCTTTCGCCGATAATGTCTTCAACCAACAGCGCCATCAATTGCCAACCCTTGCGGATGACGACGATGAAAAGACGATCCGGGAGGGCGGGCTCCGTTTTTTCGAGTTTGAGCAGATCAGAGAGCGCGCGGAGGGGAACGGGATGTTGATCAAGCGCGATGGCTTGGTTGGCTTCGAGATTAATGATTTGGTCCGAATTCAGCGTTAACACGCGTTCAATGCCACTGGTTGGGAGGGCAAAGAGGTGTCCGCCACTGCTGACCATCAAGCCCCGCTCACTGACTAAGGTCAGCGGCAGGCGCAAGGTAAAAGTGGCGCCTTGATCCAGGGTTGTTTCAACTTTAATTTGTCCTTTTAAACTTTCCAGGCTCGACTTAACCACGTCCAGACCCACGCCGCGCCCGGAAACCTCGGTAACGATCTCTTTCGTGGAGAATCCGGGATGAAAAATCAAGTTCAGGATTTCCTCTTTCTTGAGGGCGTCCAGCTCTGTTTTTGAAATCAGCCCCTTATTCAAGGCTAAACGGGCTACCTTCTGGGTGTCGATGCCCCGACCGTCGTCTTTGATGCAAAAAACAATTTGATTCCCTTCTTGTTGGATTGCTAGATCAATTTTGCCGACGCTGGCTTTCCCCTTGGCCAAGCGCTCCGCTTCGGTTTCGATGCCATGGTCAATGGCGTTTCGCAACAAATGCAGCAAGGGGTTTTTTAAGCCTTCCAGGATGATTTTGTCCACCTTGACTTCATCGCCGTGGATTGTAAAGTCGATTTTTTTATCGAGTTCCTGGGCTAAATCGCGCACCGTGCGGGGCAGGTTGCAGGTTAGGTTGGCAGCGGGAACCAAGCGCAGCATGCGCACTTCTTCCTGGAGGGAGTTATTTAAAATCGAAAGTTCGTTAATATGAGGCCGCATCGTTTTCTGCATTTGGCTCAGCGTGTCGGCCAGGTCAGCGATAAAATCGCTGTTGCCGGCCACGGCTTTTTGCAGGCCATCGCCGGTGTGGGCATTCGCTTGACTTTGCAGCGTCAGCAGCGTTTGCGACCAATGGTTGTTGAGCTGTTTTGATTTGGCGGACGCCCGCGTTAATTCGAGATAATGATCATCGATGGCGATTTTGCCGATCTGCATTTCTTCCATCAAGGCTGAAATCCGGTCCAGCTTGCTCAGCGATACCCGGATCGTGTCGCTTTCTTCCGGGTTTTTAGCGGGGCTTGCTTTTTTTTTGGCGGGCTGGTTTTTTTCCTGGGTCGGTGCAGGGGGAGTGAGGTTGGGCTGAGAGCCCTTCTGGATGCGCTGAATGAGCTCTTCCAGGTTAAAATGGAGCGGTTCTTTCGCGACAAAGGCCTGCATGGCCGCGCGCATTCCGTCCACACCCTCCAAACAGAGGTCGACGCTGCGGGCCGTGAGCGCAAGGGTGTTATTTTGCACGGCGAGAAACAGGGACTCCAGCGGATGGGCGATGTCGGCAATGGGTTGAATGCCGAGGCTGCGGGAGGTGCCTTTGATGTTATGCGCGCACCTGAAAATCAGGTCAATGCGACTTTTTAACTCCTCTCCGCTTAAATCACCTTTTTCAAGCTCGAGCAAGGCTTTGGTGATGTGCTGCAGGTTTTCCTCCAGCTCCGCCTGAAAGGTGTCAATGAGTTGCTTGAAAAGTTCCGTGTTCTGGTCCATAGGTCAGCTTCCTAGGTTTTGTAGACGTCGACGTGTTCCTTTAAGTTGTGGGAGATGGAAGCCAGATCCGTGATGGCTTCGGTCGTTTGCTTGACGCTATCCACAAACTCAGAGGTCACTTGATTGATTTCATTCATGCCGGCGGTGATCTGCTCAATGCCGATGCTTTCCTGGCGGACAGCCGCCTCAATTTGCTGGCTGGCGACTGTCGTCTCGGAGATGACTTCGCTGAGGCTGCGAACGACTTCTCCCGTTTGTTCGACCAGGGTGGTGCCATAGTCGACGCCCTTGGTTCCTTCCTCCGTCGCCATGACGGCTTTCTCCGTGGCGTGGCGGATGTCTTCCAGGATTTTCTGCACCTGGGCCGTGGATTGTTCCGATTGCTCGGCAAGGGTCTTGACCTCGGAGGCGACGACGGCGAAGCCTTTTCCGGCTTCGCCGGCCTTGGCGGCTTCAATCGAGGCGTTCAAGGCTAGCATCTTGGATTGCTGGGCCAACCCGTTGACCACGGCGGTGATTTCACCCACTTGCTGCGTTTTATTGCTCAAGTCTAGAATGGTTTGTGCGATAATTTGAACCTTCTCTTTCACGCCCTTCATGCCGAGCACGCTTTGCTCAACCGCTTCCAGGCCCATTTGGCCCTTTTCACGGGTGCGATCGGCGGCTTGGCCCAGGGCCTTGGCTTTCTCAATGGTTTGGTTGGAGCTTTTTTCAATTTCGCCTAAAGAAGCCGTAATTTGCTGAATTGAGGAAGCTTGTTCCGAGGCGCCGGAAGACTGCACGTCCACGGCGTGTTTAACTTCTTCCAGAGTGGTGACCATGTTATGGCAGGCCTCCGTGATTTGCTGCGTCATGCCGGCTAGATTTTCCGTCATGGTGTTTAAGTCCTTGCCTAAGCGTCCCATTTCGTCGTCTGCTTCGCTGGTGATCCGTTGGCGGAGGTCGCCGGCGGCCACTTTGGCGCTGTGTTGGCTGAAGAGATTGGCTTTTTTGACGATCTCCTCGGAGAGTTCGCGCGCGTGCGCCTCGCTGCGCTTCAGTTTCATTTCACTGTCCTGAATGGACTTCTGCATCTGATCCAGCGCAGCCAATAAAGTTCCGGTTTCGTCCCGAGAAAGGCCGTCAATGCGCAGGTTTCTCTCACCGCTGGCAATTTTTTCCGCGATGTCGATCGCGTCGTTTAAGGGGGATAAAATTTTGTTCGCGGTTATCCAGGCGATGATTGAGGAAAGAATTAGCACGGCTGCTAACATGGCGAACTCGATGATTTTAATGACGCTCATGTCAGACAAAATTTCAGTGGTTGCGTCTTGCAACTGTTGGTATTGTAGATCAAACAAGCCGCCAACGCGGTCCTCATCAGCGGTCAAGAGGCCATCCAGATTGTCGAGAATTTTATTGGTCAAGGGAATGATCTCGCCGGTCAAGAGGACCCGCATCGCATTCATATCTTGTTCATTCAGGATTTTTTCTTGGCTCGCTTTTAGCCGGGCCAAGAGTGCTTTAATACGATGCCAGCTGTCATAGTACTTCGGATTACTCCAGTCTTTTGAGAAACCGTCGATTTGCGCCTGAAGCTTTTCAAGATTGTCCCAGGCCGCGAAAAATGATTTTTTCGCGCTGGGATCCTGCGTGATCATCCATTCTTTTAACGCATTATTGGCAGTAAAGACTTTCACGTCGAGATCATAGGAAAGCTCGTGAGCGGGAAGCTCGCTCTGGATGACGTGCGCCGCAAAGTTTTCCGCCAGACTGATTTTGACTAAGACAATGCTAAAGGCGGCCAGAATAATCAAACTGATGGCCGCGAACCCGGCAAACAAACGGCCGCGTATCCCCAGGCTCGATCCCGTTTTAAAGGCTTGATGAGTGGCATCCATGCGAACCTCCTATACCTTGTATACGTCCACGTTTTCTTTCAAATGTTTGGCGATGCCCGATAAATGGGACACAGCCTCGGTGGTTTGTTTGGAGCTTTCGACGAAAGAGGAAGTGACTTGGTTGATTTCATTCATGCCAGCTGTGATTTGCTCAATGCCGATGCTTTCCTGACGCACGGCTGCTTCGATTTGCTGGGTGGCGATAGTGGCCTCATGAATCACCTCGCTTAAACTCCGAACCAAGTCACCGGTTTGTTCAACCAGTCCGGTGCCGTGGTCAACGCCCTTGGTTCCCTCTTCGGTGGCCATGACAGCTTTCTCTGTGGCATGCCGTATGTCTTCAATAATTTTCTGCACTTGCGCGGTGGATTGTTCAGATTGCTCCGCGAGATTTTTAACTTCCTCGGCAACCACCGCAAAACCCTTGCCCGCTTCGCCGGCTTTGGCGGCCTCGATGGAGGCATTTAAGGCCAGCATCTTGGACTGCTGTGCCAGCGAGTTGACGACGGCCGTAATTTCGCCGACTTGCTGGGTTTTATTGCTTAAATCCAGGATGGTTTGCGCGATCATTTGCACTTTCTCGCGGACGGCTTTCATTCCAGTGATGCTTTGTTCCACTGCCTCGAGGCCTAATTCGCCCTTTTCCTGCGTGCGCTGCGCGGCTTCACCCAGGGCTTTACTTTTTTCCATCGTCTGCATCGAACTTTTTTCGATTTCCGCGAGAGAGGCTGTAATCTGGTTGATGGACGAGGCCTGTTCCGAAGCGCCGGAGGACTGCGTGTCAACCGCGTGCTTTACTTGGTCAAGCGTACTCACAATATTATGGCAGCCGTCGGTGATCTGCATGGTGATGCCGGCCAAGCTATCTGTCATGGTATTGAGATCATCACCCAACTGACCCAGTTCATCGTTACTCGAAACAGGTATGCGCTGTGTCAAATCGCCGGTCGCAATTCGATTGCTCTGCTGTCGAAAGGTGCCAACATACTGCAACAAGCCGCGCGTCGTATGCATGGCAATCGCGAGACAGAGGACAAGGCTTAGCGCCAAAAGAACATATTCAACGAGGCGGATGTCGCTCATGTTATTGATGATCGTTTGAGAATTTTCTTTCAATTGGTCGGTTTGTAGATCAAAAATGCCACCGGTACGCTCGCCTTTGGCGCCAATGGGGCCATCTAAAGCGTCGAATATTTTATTGGTCAGAGGGTAAACTTCTGCGAGATAAATCGTCTTCTGATCAGTCAGGTTGCTGGCGTTTTGAATTTTGTCCTGGAGGGTTTTTAATTGCAGAATCATTAACTTGATCGGTTGCCAGTTTTTCGCGAACGCTTCATTATTCGGTAATTTGGCGTAGTCCTCTAAAAGGGGAATGATATTGTTGATGTTGCTCCAGGCGCGATCGAGTTCTTTTTTATAAGAACTGTCTTGGGTCAGCAGCCAACCTTGGGTCGAGGTCATGGCGAGATTGATTTGAATGTCCAAGTCGTAGGACTCCGCGTTGGCCGGATAATCGTAGTTGACAACGCGCTCGGCGAATTGCTTTGCCTCCGTGATTTTTACCAAAACCAGCCCGATCGCGCCGGCGAGAATCAGCGTGATGGCCAGAAAGCTAAAAAACATACGCCCGCGTATGCCCAGGGTTTTTTTGGGCTGAACGGAAGGGGCAAGGTTCAGCGGAGTCCCTGCTTTTTGCGTGGTCGTCGTCATAATTCATCCTCCCTAAAATTCCCTGTTGGTTGAAATGCCCGCGTTACGCGAGATTTCGCAATTGTGACTGCAGATCCGACAAAATGGCGTCCATATTGAGTAGGGCAGTCCTTGCCTGATGTAACCCCAGTATGTACTCCGGTTTGATCAGTCCCTCCGAGGGGAGGGGAACATCCAGCGCGACGGGATCGTAGGTGCGGCTTCCTTCGATGCTGTCGACCATCACGCCAACCGTCATTTGGTTGCCCGAGGCAATCAGAATAGCAGGGTTGCCATTTTCCGCTGCTTGAAGATGAAAGAGCCGTCTTAAATCGAGGACGGCCAGCAGCGCTCCCCGGCGATTGATCACGCCGGCAATAAACTCCGGCGCATGCGGCAGCGGCGTGGGCGTGAGCGTATGCATGACTTCTTTTGCCTGCGAATAAGGCAGCCCGTATTGTTCTCGTGGACCGAGACGGAAACAAATATAAGCGGCCTCGCTGGTTTTTTGCAGATTCGCGATCACCTGTCCGGCGATGCGTTCGGCGCGCTTGCGCAGAACGCTGAGCTCCTCCTTGCTGTGTGGCAGCAAGTCAATTAAGGGATTTCGCGGTGTCGGTCTATTTTTGGGTTTCATGGAAGTCGCTCCCGAGCTTGCTGTTGAGTTCGAGTTCATGCTCCAGTATTTCCACCAGTCGGCCGTAATGTAAGCCATAGACGCCTGTCACCGCCTCCTCCGGCTGCTGCTTTTTGGCGATGGTCAAGGCGTTCTTCAGGCATTTGGCGCCTGCCTCGATTTTCTTGTTTCGAAACAAGAGCAGGCCCAATTGAAAATGGGCAAAGACAAAGGCGTGATCCAAGAAGATCGTTTTGCGAAGCGCTGCTTCCGCGGCTTCGATTTTATTGAGTTCGAGTAGGATCATGGCGTGGAGGAAATGCGTTGCTTTATTGGCCTTGTCCAAGGCCAGGCTGGACTCACAAAACTGGACCGCTTGTTGCAATTTTCCAAGATTCGCCAGGGCCGTGGCTTTGGCGTTCAGTAGCACGGCTGAATGGTTGTCATTGAGGCTGGTTTGATCCAGGATTTCCTGCCACTTGGCGGAGGTCAGCAACTGCTGGATGCGTTGCTCATCGAGTTTGGCCTGCTTCGGTTTCTCAGCGCTCCGGTCGACACGTGGCGCCGCCGTTAGCATACGCGCCTTTTTAACAGGCGGCGCCGGGCGGGCTTGCGTGACCGACGGTTCTTCGAGGGCGGCCGGCGGCGCGATCGTGGTGGAGCGGGAGAAGAGCGAGCTTTGATGGTAGTTAAAATGCAGCCCAGTGTCGTTCAGGTTGACGGGATCCGAGGCGCCTAAGAGGAGGTAGCCCTCGGCGACGAGGCTGAGGCTGAATTTCTTCATCAGCGTGGCGACGCGCTGACTGTCGAAATAGATTAAAACGTTGCGGCATAAAATCAGGTCTTGCGCATTGGTGCCATTGGTGATGGAAGGATAGGCGTCGTCGTTTAAGTTCAAATAAAAGAAACTGACCCCGTTTTTTAGCTGCGGCATAATCTCGTATTCGTCGTCGATCTTGGCGAAATAGCGATTTTTGTAATCCGCGCTGATGGCGCGCATCGACCATTCTTTGTAGCGCCCAACCAGGGCTTTTTGCAAGGACTGCGTGTTAATGTCTGTTCCGAGGAGGTGGATGGCCCAGGCGTTCAGATCGGGTAAAAGCGCGGTGAGCATCATGGCGAGGGTGTAAACTTCTTCGCCACTCGCGCAGCCCGCGCTCCAGATGCGCAAACTCAAGTCATGCTGCTGACGTTTTCGGGCGATGATTTTCGGCAAAACGTTCTGCTGTAACATCTGCATCTGGTTTTTATCACGAAAGAAATAGGTCTCGCCGATCGTGACGCCGGTCACCAAGTGCTCTAAAAGCGGGGAGTCCGGGGGACAAGCCGTCAGCATTTGCAGATATTCGGTGGGGGAGCAGGAAAACTTCGCGCAGCCTTTGAGAATGGTCTTTTGCAGCTCTTTGCTTTGATGCGAGTGAATGGTGATTCCCAAGCGGCTGCGAATCAAGTCAATAAAACGCGACTCATTGTTTTTGAAGTCCGCCGCGAAAGGGGGAGGAAGGCCGTCTTTCGCGCCCAGCCTTGGCTCACTCGTTTTCAAGTTCATATTTTGCTGCCTCAGGTGAGTTAAGATCGAAGGTCCGGCCTTTTTCTTGCGTGCTTAAACAGCAATCCAAAATGCGTTCGGCGTTCAACCGTAAAAACAGCTCACTGCCGATGGCGATCGAGCCTAAAAACAGCGATGTGGCCGGGTCAAATTGCTCCGACATTTGCAGGCTGTTTTCCGCGACATCCGTAAGGCCTAGAATGCGATCCGCCAACAAGGCCAGTTCCTGCGAGCCGCTGGAGCAGAGCAGCAGGGGGGTGTCCAGGGAATAGGGTTGGTCTCGGTTCAGTCCGAGTCGCGCGGCAAGATCCAGGACGGGGATGCTTTTCCCGGCGTGATTCATTAAGCCGACGACGAAAAAGGGGCTATTGGGAACCGCCTCCAGCAGCATCAAGGGTAGGATTTTGCTGACATAGGCGATCGGCAGGCAAACACGCACCTTTTTCGCCAGCAGGCGTATCATTTGGACTTTCTTTTGCGGGTCCAACGGTCGCATGGGAATGCTCCTTGTCCGATCCAGGTTGGGCGTCCTTAAGCAGTGGTTGCCGGCTCCTGTTGACCCAATAATGTTGCAAATGCTTCTGCGCTAATGGGCTTACTTAAATAAAATCCCTGCCCTTCGGGGCAGCCATTTTCGATCAGAAAGTGATACTGTTCCTCATTTTCAATGCCTTCAGCGATGACATTGAGGTTCAGATTGAGGCCTAAATGAATCAGCGCTTTGACGATGATATTCGCGTTTTGATTGACCCCGAGATCGCGAATGAAGGTTTTGTCAATTTTCAGAGAACGTACGGGTAAATTTTTAAGATAGCCCAGCGAGGAATAGCCTGTTCCAAAGTTATCAATGGAAATGGTGATGCCCAGTTTGGCGATTTCCATCAGGATTTTTTCCGAATGAATCACGTGGGCCATCAGCGTGCTTTCCGTAATTTCCAGTTCCAGCATTTGTGGTTGTAGCTTGGTTTTCTCAAGAATGCGGTGCAGAATCAGCGGCAGGTTTTTCTGCAGCAGTTGCCGCGATGACAGATTGGCCATTAATTTAAAGTTGTGCTGCCCTGACGCTTGCCATTGGGCTCCCTGGAGGCAGACTTGTTCGAGCAGTTTTTCGCCGATCGCCGTGATTAAGCCGCTTTCCTCGGCCAGGGGGATAAAAGTGTCCGGCAGCACCAAGCCGATCTCGGGGTGCTTCCAGCGCAGCAGTGATTCGACGCCCGTTATTTTGCGACTTTGAAGATTAAAAACCGGCTGATAGCTGATGAATAACTCTTGTTTTTCGGTGGCTTCTTTTAAGGCGTTTTCCAAGGTCATGCGTTGTGTGTGTTTTTCATTCAATTCCTTGGTGTAAAATTGATAATTGTTCCGGCCTAATTCCTTGGCATGGTACATGGCGATATCGGCTTTTTGCATCAGGGTGTTGAAATCGGTTTCCGGAGAGGGAAGGCAGGCGATCCCAATGCTGCAGCTGATGAAGATTTCATGGCCGGAAATTTTATAGGGTGGTTTGAGGGTCTCAATGATTTTTTGCGCGACTAATCCGGCCTTTTCGGGGTTTTCGATATTGGGCAGGATAATCGCAAATTCATCGCCGCCGAGACGGGCCAGGATATCGTCCACACGAATGCAGGAGGCAATGCGGCTAGCCACTTCGCGTAAAATAAAGTCGCCCACGTGGTGGCCGAGATTATCGTTGATTCTCTTAAAATGATCGATATCAATGAAAAGCAGTGCCAGGAGTTGCTTGTGTTGATCGGTGTAATCCGTTTTTTCGATGATTTTTTTATCGAACTCCATACGATTGTAAATGCTCGTGACGGGATCAATGGAAGAAAGCACGCTGAGTTTTTCCGTGGTCGCGCATAACTGCTGTCGCATGTCCGAGATTCTTTGCATGGCTTTAATTTTGGCTGCCAAGGTCACGTCACTAAAAGGCTTGGTGAGATAGTCATCACCGCCGGCGTTGATGCCGCGCGAAATATTTTCATCGTCAACGGCGCCGCTGAGAAAAATAATGGGAATCCAGTCGTCTGTGTTGAATTCACGGATCCTTCGAGCGCATTCAAAGCCGTCCATTTCTTCCATAACAACGTCGAGAATGACGAGGTCCGGGCGCTGCTTTTTAAATTGTTTAATCGCCTCGATGCCATTATTGGCGGTAATCACTTCATGCCCTAATTGGGTTAAGGAGTTAATCAGAATGGCAAGATTTGTTTTTGAGTCATCGGCGACAAGAATTTTCATTAAAGTCGACCCCTGTCTAGCTCATAAGAACTATTATAAACCGGAAGGGGCTAGCCCAGTGTTATAGATGGAGGCTAGCCTTGATTTGTGCGCAAATTCTGGCGGATTTCGTCATTTAGAGTGCAAGTCAGCCATTGCACTCTTTTGCGTTTGTAAGGGAACTGCGCTAAGATTTTGATAAATCGTTAACCTGTAAATATTCGGTTTACCCTTCCATATCCCCCTTCCTCCACGCTTTTGGTGGAGGAGAGGGTTAGGGAGGAGGTATTATTAATTATAACCCGCTGATTATGATTAATTTTATACCTCCTTCCCCTAACCCCTTCCTCCACCAAAAGCGTGGAGGAAGGGGGATATGGAAGGGTGAACCGAATATTTACGTTATCCTTTCCTAACTGCTTCATTTCTATCATTCTTCAGCGATCCAGAACACCAGCCTCGGAGGGCCTCTCTTATGACTTCGTCACTTCATACCGACCTTATATATTGGTTAGCCGTATCGCATTTACAGACGGTTAAACCGGCCAAATTGCGTGCCTGGCTGGACCGTTGTGGTTCATTTCAAACGTTATTTGCCACTTCCGCGGCAGAACTTACAGAAGCGGGGTTTAGCGTGGCCGAAATCGTAAAAATAAAAAATCTGGCTTGGTCCGGACTGGAGGCGGAACAAAAGTGGTATGAAACAGAGGCCACTGTCCTCACCTTTCAGGACCCGCGCTATCCTGTTCTTTTAAAAGAACTTGCCGATCCGCCCTTGGTTTTGTATGTTAGCGGCGATCCCAAGCTCCTGTCGGCCCCCCAGCTGGGAATTGTGGGCACGCGTTACCCTTCACCTTTGGGCCGGACAACGGCGGTGAGTTTTGCCAAGGCTTTGGCGGAACAAGGCTTGGTGATCACCAGCGGCTTGGCGGCAGGTATTGACGGCCTCTGTCATCACAGCACTCTGGAGGCGCAAGGTAAAACCATTGCGGTGATGGGTACGGGGTTGAAGCAAATCTATCCCCGCGTTCATCAGCGCCTGGCTGAAAGAATCCGCGAAGCCGGCGCCGTAGTGTCGGAGTTTCCCCTGCACATGGGGCCGATGGCTTGGAATTTCCCGCGCCGTAATCGCCTGATTAGTGGGCTGAGTTTGGGTATTTTGGTGATCGAAGCGAGTTTGCGCAGCGGTTCTCTCATCACCGCGCGCTATGCGATGGAACAAAATCGCGAGGTTTTCGCTATTCCCGGCTCGATTCACCATCCGCTGGCCCGTGGCTGTCATCACTTGATTCGTCAGGGTGCGAAATTAGTTGAATCGGTGACGGACATTATAGAAGAATTAGGGTCCTTGGCGGCTTTTCTCCAAGCCCAAGCTGAGCCGAGGGCCTCGCGCCCGGAGGACTTGGCTCCTGGACAGCTCGCTTTATTGAATCAGGTCGACTTTTCAGTGACCGCTTTTGATTCTCTTCTGCTGCGCAGTGGATTGACGGCAAAGGAAGTTTCCTCCATGCTGTTGTTATTGGAATTAAAGGGATATGTGCAGGCGGTTCAAGGCGGCTATATGCGCTGTGGTTAAATTAGATAAAAAAGAGAGTGTCTATGTTTGATGTGGTAATGTTTCTTATCGAAAATTATACCGATAACGGCGTGAGCTTGATCACAGACAAGGAAGCTGTCACGGCGGAATTAGAAAAGGTTGGTTTTCCCAAAATGGAAATTGACCGTGCTCTGGATTGGCTGGATGGCTTGAGCCGGGTCCAAAAAGCGGCTGAGTCCGGTCCCAAATTGACAGGGCAGGCCATGCGCCATTATCTTCCCTATGAGAATGAGTGTTTGGGAGTCGACGGCATTGGCTTCTTGGCTTATTTAGAACAATTGGGCATTTTAGACGCAAGAACTCGCGAAGTGGTGATTGATCGTTTAATGGCTTTAGATCGGCATGAAGTCGATATTGCACGGATTCAATGGGTTGTCCTGGTTGCACTCTTTAGTCAACCGGATAAAAAACCGGCTTTAGCGATTCTTCAGGACTTGATTCTCTCCGATGCTTTTGGTCAATTGCATTAATTTAGCTATCTTTGGACTATAATCAGCTTAATGAGTTATTTCTGTGCATTGATTAGTCAGGCCTTTCCCGTTTCGCTTGCGGAACAGGGATTTGGCTTTTACTCTAATAATTTTACAATAGGGCACTTTTATGGCAAAGCACCTGATCATCGTTGAATCGCCCGCAAAAGCAAAAACAATTAAAAAATACCTGGGCCCGCAATTTGAAGTCATGGCTTCCTATGGCCATGTCCGCGACCTATTGCCCAAAAAAGGTGCGGTTGATACTGAGCATGATTTTGCCATGCATTACGAGGTGATTGAAAAGAATGCCAAACATGTCACCGCTATGGTGGCAGCCATGAAGAAGGCAGATGCCTTGTATCTAGCAACCGATCCGGATCGCGAGGGCGAAGCTATTTCCTGGCATATCTATAATATTTTGACCGAGAAGAAAGCGCTCAGCAAAAAACCCACTTACCGCGTGGTCTTCCACGAAATTACCCAAACCGCCATTAAAGCCGCCGTCGCCGAGCCTCGGGAAATATCCATGGATTTGGTCAATGCGCAACAGGCGCGCCGCGCCTTGGATTACTTGGTGGGTTTTAATTTGTCTCCGCTTTTGTGGCGCAAGGTGCGCCGTGGTTTGTCAGCGGGACGCGTGCAAAGTCCGGCCTTGCGTTTGATCGTGGAGCGCGAGGAAGAAATCGAACGCTTTGTCAGTCAAGAATATTGGGACTTAAGCGCCGCGTTGGCAGGCAAGAACCAACCCTTTACGGCCAAGCTGAGTGTCTATCATGGCGAAAAGCAGGAACAGTTTTCCATCACCAATGCCGATCAAGCAGAAGCCGCCAAGGCGGTTTTATTGAAAGCAGCGCAAGGCTCCTTGACCGTTATTACCGTGGACAAAAAACAGCGTAAGCGCAACCCAGCCGCGCCCTTTATCACTTCGACGCTGCAACAGGAATCAGCGCGTAAACTCGGCCTCAGCGCGGAGCGCACCATGCGTATTGCTCAGCAGCTCTATGAAGGTATTGAAATTGATACTGGTTCCGTCGGTTTAATCAGCTATATGCGTACCGACTCCGTCAACCTAGCCCAGGAGGCGATCCAGGAGTTGCGAGCCTTTATTGCCGATCGTTATGGCAAGGAAAATGTGCCAGATGAAGTGCGTCTCTATCGCACCAAAGCCAAGAATGCTCAGGAAGCGCACGAAGCCATTCGTCCCACCTCCGTGCTACGCACGCCGGAATCCATCAAAGACTACTTGTCGATCGAACAATTTAAATTATATGACCTGATTTGGAAGCGGACCGTGGCCTGTCAAATGATTTCGGCCACTATCGATACCGTGGCGGTTGATATGAGCTGTGGCAAGGGCAATGAATTTCGTGCTACGGGCTCGGTGATCGCCGATCTCGGCTTTATGCGTGTTTATCAGGAAGGCCATGACGACAAACCGGCCGAAGATAGCGGTGAAGAACGTTTATTGCCGCCCTTGGCCGAAGGCGATGTGGTCACGCTGAATGAAATTCAATGCAACCAGCATTTCACGGAACCGCCGCCGCGTTACTCAGAAGCCACCCTGATTAAAGCCCTGGAAGAGTGCGGCATCGGCCGTCCCTCGACCTATGCCAGCATTATTTCCACCTTGCAGCGCCGCGAGTATGCACTCTTGGAGAACAAGCGCTTCAAGCCGACTGACGTTGGTCGCGTAGTCACCAAATTTCTAACGCAGTATTTTACCCGCTATGTTGATTTTGGTTTCACCGCTCAGTTGGAGGACGAACTCGACGATGTCGCTCGCGGCGAAAAGGCCTGGGTTCCACTCTTGAAAGCATTCTGGGACCCGTTCAAGCAGCAGGTCGACGACATTACAGAAACCGTTAAGCGCAAGGACGTGACCCAGGAAACGCTGGAAGAAAACTGCCCGCAGTGCAGCAAGCCGCTGACCATCCGTTTGGGAAGAAGAGATCGCTTTATCGGTTGCACCGGCTATCCGGAATGTACCTACACCCGCAGCTTGAACAGTAACAGCGAAGAAGGTGCCGCCGAAAGCGCTGCCGAAGCGGATGAAGTGCAAGGCCGTTCCTGCCCAGGTTGCGGCAATGCCTTGAACGTCAAACAAGGCCGCTACGGCAAATTCATCGGCTGCTCCAATTACCCTAAGTGCAAACACGTCGAGTCCTTACAGAAATCAACGGACACCGGCGTGGAATGCCCGGAATGCCATCAAGGCAAGATGCTCAAAAGACGCTCGCGTCGTGGCAAGATCTTTTTCTCTTGTTCGCGCTATCCAGACTGCAAATACGCCACCTGGAATGAACCCATCAACGAAGCCTGTCCCAAATGCGCTTGGCCGATGTTGACGATTAAAACTACAAAAAAACGCGGCACCGAACACGTCTGCCCCCGTGCCACTTGCGGCTTCAGCCGCCAAGTGGAACAGCCGATGCCAGCCGAGGGTAAAGAGTAGAGCGTGGAGTCCAAAGGATCCTTCAGCAGAGAGAACTTATAAGACGCTTGATGCTTTTTCCAGTGCGGACGAAGCTAGGCTGAACGCAAAACGCAGAAAGGTCTTTGGCCCGCCATGACGAAAAAAGGCGGTATTGAACAGGTCTGCCCCCGCGCTACTTGCAGCTTTAGCCGCTACGTGGAACAGCCGGTGCTGACGAAGGGCTTCCTGGCTCTTTCCGTTATTGCTGCTCTTAATCTTTCCTTAATCTATTAATCTATTCGGTGTAATAGAATACATTTCTTTAAAGTCATACAAAACGAGGGAAGGACCATGATACGCCGTGGAAAAAGTAGCGCAACGGGATGGCTTAATCGTGCTGGTAATATTGCAATCGACTGGTTTAACAGAGCCACAATCCAGCATTCTTATATTTGGGGAGCGCTGAAGTGGCTGACCCTCGGCGCGATCGGCGCTACGCTTCTCTATTTTACCGGTGCTCTGGCAGCGATTCCCTTTCTTGCGTCTGTCGTCGCTCAGCAGGGCGCGGTGGCCACGATCGTCGGCGCAGCGGCTGTTTTAGCGCCGATAACCGCCAGCTTATGGTATGGAATTGTTAAACCGCTAGGCAATTTTTTAGCGAACAGGTTTCACCGTTTTTTCGCCTCCCGACCACCTGAAAACAGGGCTCTCTTGTCGCCGAATTCGAGTTCTTCTCAGAGGAATCATCAGCCAGCAATTCGAGGGACTTCTCCGCTGCCTGTACCTTTGCCCTCGCTGCCACCGTCACTGCCACTGCCGTTGCCATCGTCGCTGCGTAGTAGGGTAGATGCTTCGGTTACTGCGGCCTCCCCAAGCAAAGGTTCAACATTCGCTCCAGAGAGGAGGGAAGCGGCACGGGAGGGTGGCACTAAAGTGGAAGCTAAGCAACCGCAAGACTCCAAAGAAGTTAAACACGATCCTAGCAAAGGCAAGGCGGCTTTGGTTTTGATCGGCAAAGAAATCGATATAAGCTATATATATGATACCTTAACTGTTTATCTGAAGAAGGATTCTGAATTAGCGCCAGGTGACTTGGATGTTTGTCTTGCGAAATGTACAGAGATTATTGAGACGCCTGTATCTTTGTTTGGGATGAGGTTAATGATGCAAGAGTCAGTACCAAAAACGGAAGCAGTCCGGAGCCGTAAGTTTTATAAATTCACGTTAGAAACGAAAGATTTTGGTGAGGCGCAAAAAGAGAGATTTATCTATCATGCGGCAGATGATCATGATTTCTATCATCAGGATACAATTGATCGAGATCGGCTCCATAGTCATGTCAAATTTAAGCGCGCTATCACGCAAGACCAATTTACCCAGATGATTGAAGTCTTCCGCAGTGAAGGCTTGATCACTCCTGCGCAAAAAGAGGCTTATGTTGCCGCTTTTAAAAAGCGGAACACTGATGCGGAGGCCGCTGTGGATGCGATTTGCACGCCGGCAGCCGAAGCAAAGAGCTCTGGAGGGGATGCTCGAAAATTAAAAGATGGGCAAGCCCTGATCCAATATATTGGCGCTTGCCAAAATAATGATGTCCTGCTGCATTTACATGAGTATTTATTAAGCGAGAAATTTGATTATTTGCGCGTCATTTCAGCGGCGGACTTGCATCCGAAAGCACCCGAAAAAGAATGGCAGGGCATGAGCCGTTTCTCAGCGGAGCCTGTACCGACCTCAGGGACTTGGGCGAAACTGGAGAAAGCGCTTCGCTTGCAAATGATTGAAAACTGGCGGCAGCATGCTCGGCAATTCACCCCGGAGCTTGGAGCAGAGCGACGCCGGCAATTTGCCACCTCGCATCCTTTCTTTGCGATCAAGTCCTCGCGGGATCCAAAGGCTCCCTTCGCGCCGCGAAGTTATAAGACGCTTGAAGCTTTTTCCAATGCGGATGAGGCAATACTGAGCACAAAACGCAGAAAGGTCTTCGGCTCGTAATGAGAAGAAACAGGCGATGTTCAAAAGCATCGTCGTAGTGCATCCGACTTAGATTTGGTAATCCCGGCCAATAAAGTAAGGTAAATGACGAGCTTAACTTAATGGCAGTGAGGGTTGGGGAGAGGAGGTAAGAAATGATCCCTCGGCCCCGAGAACGTTTAAGACGCTTACGGCTTTTCGCGATGCGGACGTGGAAACGCTGAACACGAAGCGCAAAAAAGTCTTCGGTTTGTCATAAGAAAAAAAGCATGATAAAAAAAAGGGCGGTACTCAAAAGTGCCGCCCTAACATGCTCAACTCAGGTCTGGCAATCCATGCCAACAAATCCATCCTTGAACACACAAAACGAGGAGTGGTTGCATAAGTCCATTTTGCGAGAGGTAATCAATCCGTGATTACCAAGGTCAAATATATCAATTAATTGGCTTGAAAGTAGCCTGGGAACGACCCGAAGGAGGCTGCGAAAAGGAAGCGTTTTTCCGTAATGATATTTTTAATATTAAAATCAATGACTTGGCGATCTGTTAAGTCATTGTCGGATCTTTCAGGGGTGGAAGTCTGGTAATAGTCCTACAAGACTTATGGCAAATGTCCTACAAGCGGGAGAGCTTTGGATTGTGTATAGGGGACTGTGAGCTGTGTGGGGTGCTCAGATAAATTTTAGCATAAGTTATAGTGTGAGCAACTGTTTTAACTCGGTTTTGTACAGCCGTTGCTCTCTTGTAGCCTTTGATCTGCTGGCAAAGCCAGCTTTCTGTAATTTCTTCCTTGCAAGTTAAAAAAGACAAGCGCTATCATCTCTCAAAGTCTAATAGGTCCTCGTGCTATGTCTAAGCAACAAATTGAAAGTTTAATTCAGACTGCTTTGCAGTCTCTCAAAGCTTCCCTGAATCTGCCGGAACCTATGCCCAAGCTGGTTATCGAGGCCCCGAAAGATAAGCAGCACGGCGATTTTGCCACTAATATCGCCCTGGTTCTGGCCAAGCAAGTCGGTCAAAATCCGCGCCAGGTGGCGGAAGCCCTCATTCAGGTCTTGCCGGCCTCACCGTTGATTAGCAAAACGGAAATCGCAGGTCCTGGCTTTATTAATTTCTTCCTTGCACCCCACGCTTTTTCCCAGGTCGTCCCTGAAATTTTGACGCTTAAAACCCAGTATGGCTTGAGCAAAAATAATCAGGGTAAAAGTATTTTATTGGAATTTGTTTCTTCCAATCCAACCGGGCCGCTGCATGTAGGGCACGGTCGCCATGCGGCCTTTGGGGCGGTGGTGGGTAATCTTCTGGAAGCAGTGGGCTATGAGGTTTACCGTGAATATTATGTGAATGATGCCGGCCGCCAAATGGACATCGTGGCTGTCAGTGTTTGGTTACGCTACCTTGAGCTCGAAGGCGATCAGCTTACTTTTCCCGCGAATGGCTATCAAGGTTCCTATGTCATCGACGTCGCGCGTCAGCTGCAGGAAAAATGGGGACCGGAATTTTGTCGCCCTGTGGCGGACCTCTTCCACGATCTGCCACCGGATGAACCGCAAGGAGGTGACAAGGAAGTCTACATCGACGCCCTGGTCATCCGTGCAAAAGAGCTGTTAAAACACCGCTACAAAGATGTTTTTGATTTTGCCTTAAAACTCCTGGTTGCGGATATGCGCAACGATCTGGAAGAATTTGGCGTCGTCTATGACCGCTGGTTTGCCGAGAGCGAGCTAACGACGACGGATAAGGTGGACAAAACCATCGAACTGCTGCGCAAAGGGGGCCAGGTCTATGAGCGTGACGGCGCGCTCTGGTTCCGCTCCACCGATTTCGACGATGAAAAAGACCGTGTCCTCGTGCGTGCCAACGGACAGCGTACTTATTTTGCCAATGATGTCGCCTATCATCTTAGTAAATTTGAACGTGGCTTTAACACGGCCATCGGCATTTTTGGCGCTGACCATCACGGCTATGTCCCGCGCATGAAAGCTGCTATGAAGGCCTGCGGTATCGATCCCGCCCGTTTGGAATATTTAATTGTCCAGTTTGTGACCCTGTATCGCTCCGGCAAACAGGTGCAGATGTCGACCCGCGGTGGTTCTTTTGTGCCTCTGCGCGAGTTGCGCGCGGAAGTCGGAAATGACGCCGCCCGTTTTTTCTACGTCATGCGAAAATTTGAACAACACGTTGATTTTGACCTGGATTTGGCAAAGTCCCACTCCAGTGATAATCCGGTTTACTATGTGCAATATGCCCATGCCCGCATTTGCAGCGTTTTTCGCCAGTTGTCTGAGCGCGGAATGAGCTATAATGAGTCTCAGGGTTTAGGCCAGCTGCTGTTATTGAAGGAAGAGCGGGAGAGCGGGCTTCTGGCCGCGCTAGCGCGTTATCCCGAGGTGATTCGTACGGCGGCGGAGCATTATGAGCCCTATTTTGTAACCCATTATTTGCGTGAATTGGCGACGGATTTTCATGCCTACTACAATTCCTGCCAATTTTTGGTGGAAGATGAGAATTTGCGGCAAGCGCGTTTGGCGCTGGCCATGGCGACCCGGCAAGTGCTGGCGAACGGTTTGGGCCTGCTTGGCGTATCAACACCGGAAAGCATGTAAAAAATGACGCGAGACTATGTGAATTACAAACGAAAAAGAGAGCGACAAGGCAAGCGAAGCCTCTTCGTCCTGGTCGTGCTGCTGTTTTTCGCTTTGCTACCAGGTGTCGCTTTTTATACCCATAAACAGCAGCTGACATTTGCGACGCTCAAAGAGGCGGCGGCCCAAAAGGTTTCTGCTTATTTCCCGCAGGTCTTGTCTAAACAAAAGAAATTGCCGCTGCACAAGAAAGTGGTTGCCAATACGCAGGAAAGCACCAAGCCTATCCATTTTGACTTCTATGATGAATTGCCGAAGGCGCAGTTAGATCTCCCGCAGGCACAAACGGCGGAAGAGGATGAAACCGTGGAAGAACCGAAAACCACGGTAGCGGCGGTCAAGAAAACCATGGCTGCTTCGGCTCCTGTTGCTGCGGTAACTGCGTCTGAGCCGGCCCCTGCTTCTCTCGTCTCGCCTCACGTGAGTCAGCATGAAGAAGAAGTTGTGCAAGAGCTTGCCAGCGATCTGACTTCCATGAAGGCCGCCGAGACTGCCTCGCCTTATATTATCCAGCTGAGTGTCTTCCATAGCCTGGATGCTGCTAAGCGCTACCGAGCTGCTCTGGCTTCCGCCGGTCTCAAGGTCGACCTGGTGAAGCTGCGGCTGGGCAAGGAGGTGGTCTACCGGCTCCAGCAGGGTCCCTATCATAATCTGGATCAATTGAAACTGGCTAAAAAACGCCTAACCGAGCGGGGTATAGCTTGTGATATCCGCAAACTGTCCCCATATATCATGTAATAGCTAGATCGAGGTGGCAAGCGTGGAATCCTTACACGGGACAACAATTTTATCAGTGCGACGCAAAGATCTGGTCGCGGTCGGCGGCGACGGTCAAGTCTCTTTAGGTAACACCGTCATTAAAGCCAACGCGCGCAAGGTGCGCCGTCTTTACAATGAAAAGGTGATCGCCGGTTTTGCCGGTGGCACGGCAGATGCCTTTACTTTATTTGAACGCTTTGAATCCAAACTGGAAACTTACCAAGGCAACCTGATGCGCGCGGCGGTTGAGCTGGCCAAAGACTGGCGGGCGGATCGGATCCTGCGGCGCCTGGAGGCCATGCTGATTGTAGCTGATCTCAAGTCTTCCCTGATTATCACCGGCATCGGCGACGTGATTGAGCCCGAACAGGGCTTGATGGCGATTGGTTCCGGTGGTTTTTATGCGAAATCAGCGGCGCAGGCTTTGCTGGAAAACACGGAACTGGACGCAAAGCAAATAGTGGAAAAGTCCTTGACCATTGCGGCCGACATTTGTGTTTATACGAATCGCAATTTTACGATTGAAACTTTAAAAATCTAGAGAATACTTCCATGGCAGTCATGATCCCGAGAGAAATTGTAAGCGAGTTAGACAAGCACATTATCGGCCAGGCCGACGCGAAGCGCGCTGTTGCCATCGCCTTGCGCAACCGTTGGCGGCGTATGCAGCTGTCCAATCCATTGCGCGATGAAATCATGCCCAAAAACATTCTCATGATCGGCCCGACCGGTGTGGGTAAAACGGAAATCGCCCGTCGACTGGCTAAATTGGCCGACGCGCCTTTTATTAAAGTGGAAGCCACCAAGTTCACCGAAGTCGGCTATGTCGGCCGTGACGTGGAGTCCATCATTCGCGATTTGGTTGATATGGCCTATAAAATGCTGCGCGAAAGAGAGGTTGAGAAGGTGCGCTCACTCGCCGAAGACGCGGCGGAGGAACGCATTCTAGATGCACTCTTGCCACAGCCGCGCAGTTTTGTCGGCGAACCGCATGAGCCGGCGCCGGATTCCAATACGCGGCAAGTGTTCCGGACGAAACTGCATGAAGGCAGCCTGGACGACAAGGAAATTGATGTGGAGATTTCCGCAAGCGCTTTTGGCGTTGAAATTATGGCGCCGCCGGGCATGGAGGAAATGACTAATCAACTGCAAAGCATGTTTCATAACCTGGCTTCCGACCGCAAGAAGCAACGCAAGCTGAAGATTAGCGAAGCGCGCCGTCTGCTGCGAGAAGAAGAAGCGGCGAAACTGGTGGACGAAGAAAAAATAAAAGCCGCCGCGATTGAAAGCGTCGAGCAAAACGGCATTGTCTTTATCGACGAAATTGACAAAATCACCCGCCGCGGCGAACACAGCGGGGCCGACGTGTCGCGCGAAGGCGTGCAGCGTGATTTGCTGCCTTTGATCGAGGGTTCCACGGTGTCCACCAAGTACGGCATGATTCGCACCGACCATATTTTATTTATCTGCTCCGGCGCTTTTCATTATTCTAAGCCTTCCGACCTGATTCCCGAGCTACAAGGCCGCGTGCCGATCCGTGTGGAATTGAAGTCCTTGACGACGGACGATTTTATCCGGATTTTGACTGAGCCCGAGTCCTCCCTGACAGAGCAGTACACGGCACTTTTGGGCACCGAAGGCGTTTCCTTGACCTTCATGCCGGATGGCGTTCGCCGCATTGCGGAAATCGCCTGGCACGTCAACGAACGAGTCGAGAATATCGGCGCGCGCCGCTTGCATACGGTGATCGAAAAATTACTGGAGGAAATATCCTTTACCGCTTCCGATACCACGGGAAAAGAAGTCGTCATCGGCGCGAGCTACGTGGACGCACGGCTGCAGCATTTGGTTAAAGACGAAAGTTTGGCGGGGTATATTCTTTAGGACCTCACACGGATCTGACACTCTATAAGGAAATAACGATGACAAACGACACGATCAAGCATGCCACCGATAAAATGAAAGAAATAGCGGAAATGGCTGTTGACAAATATAAACAAGTCTTCAAGAAAAAGGAAATTTTAAAGGAAGAGCAAGACAAGCTGAAACAGGCCGCGGCCAAGGCGGCCCTGGCTTATATTGAGGATGACATGATCCTGGGCGTCGGCACGGGCTCGACGGTTCAATATTTCATTGAAGGGTTGCAGGCGGTCAAGGGCAGGCTCGAGGGTGTGGTGGCTAGTTCGGAGGATACCGCTAAAAAGGTCAAAGCGCTGGGCATTCCCCTCCTTGATTTAAACTCGGTCTCGCAATTGCCTCTTTACGTCGACGGTGCCGACGAGGTTGGCCCTTTCAAAAGATTAATCAAAGGCGGCGGCGGCGCGCTGACCCGCGAGAAAATCATCGCTGCCGCGGCGGAAAAATTCATCTGTATTATCGATCAATCCAAAAAGGTCGACTTGCTCGGAACCTATCCCGTTCCTGTAGAAGTTATTCCTATGTCGAGAAGCTATGTCGCCAGACAGTTAGTCAAGCTTGGCGGCGAACCGGTTTACCGGGAAGGCTTTTTGACGGACAACGGCAATGTTATCCTCGATGTTTATAATTTCCATATTCTTGATCCGGTAGAGCTAGAGAAAATGATTAATCACATCACCGGGGTTGTGGAAAACGGTATTTTTGCGCAACGCACCGCGGATTTGGTTTTGGTCGGCACGCCCCAGGGCGTGGAGAAGTATTAGCGTTTTCATAAATCCCTGCGTTAGCGGGAAAAGCTGGCTTATGAGCTTAATAGCGCTACTTTAAGCGTAACCGTTTACGGTGCTAGCTTCTACCGCTAACGGGTCTAACACCGTGAACGGTTGTCACAAGGGGTATATCTGTATGCTCATTCACTGTAGTGCTATTGGCTATGAGCTAATTCCCGGCATCCAAATGAATTGCACCACATTGCCGTCCGGATCTGCACAGTAAAAGCTGCGCGTGCCGTCGCGGTGATCTTTGGGGGCCGCGCGGATTAGCACGCCTTCGGAATTTAAATAGTCATACCAGGCATCGACGTCGGCTTTTTCTTTTAAAAAGAAACCCAGGTGATCCAGATGTTGGTGTTGATTGATCGGCGCAAAATCTGGCGCGGCGCGATGCAAGGCAAGGTTGTCGGAGCCGGAGGAGAGGTAAATATTGTCGCCGTCCGGTCGCCAAACCGGTTTCATGCGGAGCAACTTGCTGTAAAAATGTTCGCAAGCCTCTAAATTTTGTGTGTACAGTGCCACGTGCCGCAGGCCTAAGAGGGGGTTGAGCGGTTTTTTGGTTTGGCCCATCATTTTTTTACCCGATTTAATTCAGAACGAAAGCTGTTGATGATTTGTTGGTAATTTTTTTCGTGAAAAATGCCCGAACCTGAAATAAAAGTATCGGCCCCGGCTTCTGCCACTTGGTAAATGTTGTCGAGCTTAATGCCGCCGTCCACTGCCAATTGAATCGGTTTTCCGCTGGTTTGGATTAGGGCGCGCGCTTTTCTAATTTTATCCAGCGCTGAGGGCAGGAATTTTTGGCCGCCAAAGCCGGGATTGACAGACATGATGAGAATCCAGTCGAGTTTATCCAGGACGTATTCCAGGCAATCCAGCGTGGTCGCTGGATTGAGGGCCAGACCAGCCTTGCATTCATGCTTGCGGATTAAGTCCAGGCTGCGGTCCACATGATCGGAAGCTTCTGGGTGAAAGCTGATGCTGCTGGCGCCGGCCTTGGCGAACTCAATAATAAGACGGTCCACCGGCTTGGTCATGAGATGCACATCAATCGGCGCTTTGATGCCATAATTTCGCAACGCTTCACAGATCAAAGGTCCAACAGTTAAATTGGGAACGTAATGGTTATCCATGACATCGAGGTGCAGCAGATCCGCACCGGCCTCAAGGACGGCTTGCGCTTCCGTTCCAAGGCAGGCCCAATTCGCTGATAGGAGGGAAGGTGCGATAGAATAGTGCATAGTTCATACTCATTTGGCTTGATGAAATAATACCGTCACTTGGCCTCTTTCTTCAATGCGTTTCAAGCAAAAAGGTCACCGGACCATCATTGCAGAGACTGACTTGCATCTTGGCCCCGAATTTACCGGTCGCCACGGCTGGGTAAACGGCTTGCGCTTGTGTGACAAAATAGATAAATAATTGTTCACTTTGTCTGTTCATTGACTTGAATCGGGGCTTGGGTGACTCTTTGAATTAAAGCGAGCATAAAGGATGACCATTTTAAGGTGAGTCAATTTATGATAAAAATACCAAACCTTCATACAAAAAGCATCCAAAGCAGCCATGACGAAGATTAAAGAATTAATGAAGCCCAGGCTTTTAACTGGGGATACGCCCACGGGCCGCCTGCATTTGGGGCATTGGGTCGGCTCGGTGGAAAACCGGGTTTTACTGCAAGATGATTACGATTGTTATTTTTTAATAGCCAATATCCATGCTTTTACCACTCGTGCTGACCGGCCGGAGGAAATTCATCAAAGTGTGGTCGATATTTTATTGGACTATTTAGCCGTGGGCATTGATCCCAAGCGCAGCACCATTTTTTTACAGTCGGAAGTCAGCGCCCTTTCCGACCTGACTTATTTCTTTAGCATGTTAATTCCCTTTCCGCGTTTGATGCGCAATCCCACCATCAAGGATGAAATTCGCGACAAAGGCCTGGGTGATAATTATTCTTTTGGTTTTTTACTTTATCCCGTTGGACAGGTCGCCGATATTTTGGCGTTTCGTCCGCAAATCGTGCCTGTGGGCGAGGACCAAATTCCACATCTGGAAATGACGCGGGAAGTCGCACGGCGTTTTAACCAACTCTATTGCGGCGTTGACTCGCACGCCGAAGACCAGGATCACCTGGCGCTCGGTGGTTTGTTCCCTGTGGTTGAGGTCAAACTGGGCCGTTCCCGCCGGTTGGTCGGCATCGGCCAGCCCAATGCCGAAGGCAATTTATTGAAGATGTCAAAGTCGCTGAATAACGCCATTTTTCTAAGCGATGATCCAGATACCATCGCGAAAAAGATCAAGTCGATGTACACCGACCCCAAACGTCTCAAGGCCACGGATAAGGGCAGCGTTGAAAATAATCCTTTGTGGATTTTTCACGAAGCCTTCAATCCCGATCAAGCCTGGGTGACCGAAGCAGAGCAGCGCTACCGTGAAGGAACGATCGGCGATGTGGAGTGTAAAAAGCGCTTGATCGAAGTGCTCGTGGACCTGATTGAGCCGATTCGGCAACGGCGTTTAGTCTATGAAAACAACCTAGACCAGGTCCTGGCCATCTTGCGTGAGGGAACGGCAAAGGCCAATGACGTCGCTTCAGCGACTGCCAAACTGGCGAAGGCGGCCATGAAGCAGCTTTATTTTTAGCGTCCTGCGTTCGCGGATATTTCCGAGACTTTTCTTTGAAAGGCGTAGGGAGACCGGATGGCGTTAAAAACGTCTGCGCTGCCGCCGAAGCTATTGACGGTGATGCTGCCATAATTCAGGACCTGTCCCAATAAACTCTGATCGACTTTAATCTCAGCGACCGCAGAGAGGCGGGTTTCTGTGGAGTGACGGAAGAAAAAGCCTTCGCGTAGGATGACGCGTTGGTTGGTAACGATAAAGTCCGAGGTGATATACAGCAGTCCCTGATTAAGCCAGGAAAAAATTGCCACGAAGCCGGGTAGCCAGGCTAGAGTGGCAATGCTGTTGATGAGCGGCATACTGGAACCCAGGCCGGCCACGAAGTGGCTAGTTTGCAGTAGACAGAAGAGGGTAAATGCCGTCCAAATGACGGGCATGGTGAAAATGATCAAACTTTTTCTAGTATGGAAAGTGATGCGCTCATCCGAGAGTAAAATTTTGTCGAGGTTCGGCATGCGGGTTCCTTAGCGTGAATCTGATTTCACTGATTATAGCGAATTTAAGCCTGTGAAAAATCATTTAAAATATGGAAACTGTTTAAATTTTCAGCTATTATAGGCGCTATGAATTTAAATCGTATACTATCCTTTATGTTAACGACAGAGCAAGGCTCCCGTTTTGGCCTGGCTACGGCGGGCCTGTTTACGGTTTTAGCCCTTTTGAGTTTGCTGACGCTGCTTGGCGGCTGGTGGTCGGACGCGCGGCTTTCCTCCCTGTCCGGGTCAGCTGGCGAGCGGCAGGATCTGTTTTCGCCCTTGAATGAGCTGCTGACCGCTGTTCCACAGGCGCATCTTTTTGGCTATCGCTCTCCAGACGCGGCGTATATGCCGATTACAAGCTCGCAGCTGCGTTTAACTGGAATCATTCAACTCGGCAGTGAAGAGGATGAAAACGCCTTTTCCAAGGCCATTATTTCCGTGCAGGGCGGTATTGGTAAGGTTTTTCAAGTAGGCGATGTGGTCCAGGATGGCGTAAAGTTAACCGGTATTCAAGCCGACGCCGCGGTCTTGGACAATAATGGCCATTCCGAACGCCTCCCTTTGCAGCGCGCTAGATTGGAGAGAAATTAATGTCGAATAGTCTGAAAGTCGGGGTTCTTTTATTAGCGCTGGTTCTTGCATCCTGTTCTTCCTTACACTCCATGCGCAGCACTCAGGAATTGGCGCGAGGAAAGAGTAATTTTGAATCTGGCTATTATCGCGATGCCTTTCATCAG
>JABDGC010000008.1 GCA_013286215.1 Gammaproteobacteria bacterium | reverse complement strand
CTACAGCGGCTGCTGCGGCAAATGCGGACCTTCCTCTTGCACCATGTCGAATGATAAAAAATAGGAACCTAAAATCAGATCCTCCGTTAAGCCCCAGAACAAAAAACTGACTTTTTGCTCTGGGGTGATTTTTTAAGCAAACCCAAGGATTAGGGTGTCTCCGATGGACCCAACTAAAAAAAGCGGCAATTTCTCCAATCTCCCTTTCTTGAGCTACCAAGTTCTGGCTTTTTTCCTACAAATCTTCATCCTTTTTGTCTGCATTGAGTTTGCGCAAATTATTTATAACAACGATATTCTCCCCGACAAGCTGGTGAAGGAAAATTTCCCGGAAACCACCTGCACCATCGTTTCCAAAAACTTGTCCGAAAAAGGCAAGATGGTGCTTCGTTATCGCGCCGATTTTCTCGTGAGTTATGCAGTAAACGGCAACCCGTATCGAGCCTGGGTCACTGGCAATGGCCTGGATCAAGCCTTTTTCCACGAACGGGAGCCACAGGAAAATGCCCTGGCGCAATTCGCTGTCGGGCAAGCCTATCCTTGTTGGTATAATCCCCAAATACCCCAAATCGCCGTTTTGGTCATGCGACATAATTGGACCTCTACCCTCCCCCTCGCAGTGCCGGCCCTCATCGGCTTGATCGCGCTTTACTTCATTTTAAAAAGCATCTTCCAATTCCTGGGCACACTGGTTTCCGTTTCGCAGAATGGGCCCCGTTATAAAAAGTAGTCCTAAGGCCAAGAAGAAGAAAGACTAGAATAAGTGCTTATATCTGTCATAAAGCAATACTATGCAACCTCAAGAACACTATTGATTGCCTGAAATAGCTGCTCTCTAGTAAATGGTTTCTCTATACAAGGATTTTTTGTACTTGAAATAAATTCCGTCATTGAAGCAGTAAAAGAACCTCCTGTTGTAAAAACTGTATGTTTGGCTAACTGCGGATTACTTCCAACCAAATATCGAAAAAGATCAATACCATTAACATCAGGCATATTTAAATCGGTCACCATTACATCAAATTGATCACTGCGTTTTTTTAGAAGATTAAATGCAGCCCTTCCCCCTTGCGCTTTTGTGATGGCATTATCTTTGCCAAGTATTTGCTCTAAAGTAATCAACAAAGTTGGCTCATCATCAATAATTAATATTTTTTTACTCGCCACTCCTTTTACTGCCTCTGCTATCATTGGAGTAGTCTTGACTATTAAATTAATCGGTAAAAATATCGAAAAAGTTGCTCCTTTTCCAATCTCGCTGACCACCGTTATTTCACCACCTAAGTCATGTATTATGTCATAGCAAATAGATAAACCGAGTCCAGTACCGATCCCGACAGGTTTTGTTGTAAAAAAAGGGTCAAATATTTTTGACAAATTTTCAGATTTAATACCTTTTCCTGTATCCGCAATTTTAATACAAATGCGCCCCTTTTCGATACGCGTACTAATCGAAATAATATTTTCATTAAGAACACCTTCTTCCATCGCTTGCGCTGCGTTAATAATCAAATTAAGGAAAACTTGATGCAATTTTCCGCCACTCCATAGTAAAAGAGGTATATCGCTCGAAAAGTCCTTTTTTAATACTGCGTGATTCTTGAATTGCGGGTAAGCCATATTAATAGCAGCATCAAGAATTTCATGTATATTTATCGATGCTAACTCAACCGGATCAGCACGCGTAAACCCCTTCAGGTCACGCACAATGACTCGAATGAGTTCAGCTCCGTGGATAGACTCATCGACAATATCCTTTAGCTTCGATAGGAGTGCTTTGTGTGCAGCATCTTCAAGGCTTAAAGTGTTTATTTGCTCCTTAATACAGCCCAAATTTCCCAGAATAAAGGTCATGGGATTGTTTATTTCGTGAATAATTCCAGCAGCCAATGTTCCTACAGTGGCCAACTTATCTGCCAGCAAGTGTTGGGCACGTAGCTTATTCCGTTCCGTGACATCGTTTAATATGCTAAATATAAATTTTTCGTCATTATTTTCAACAAAGACTGCCGTGAACTCAATATCCCGTATATTTCCGTCAGCTTGCTGAACATGCCCCTCATTTGGACCAATCATTTTCTCAACAAGTAACTTCCTTATTTGTATATCTGCATAATCCCGCTCAGATGGATGAACATAGTTTTTGAAATTTTTTCCGATAATTTCATGGCGTTGAGCCCCAAGTATTTTCTCTGTTTGTTTATTTAAATCAGAAATAAGGCCATTTTTGTCGATGATAAAAATGCCGCAGGTAGCATTCTCCATTACTGAACGGTACCGTTGCTCAGCAGCCGAAATTCTAACTTCAGCGCCATGTTTAAACAAAGCCAATTCAATCGCATTAAACAAGTCTCGTGTTTCAAAAGGCTTGGTAATATACCCATAAGGTCCGGTTAATTTTGCTCGATTAAATGTATCTTCGTCTTTGTAAGCAGTAATAAAAATAATGGGAACAGGACAATACTTCGAGATTTCCTTTGCTGCTTTCGTTCCATCCATTTCCCCTTTTAAAACAATATCCATCAAAATAATATTGGGACGGGATTCTTTAGCAATTCGAATGGCATCCGCCCCTGTATCACTGATATGCGGAACCAGATACCCGCATTTCTGCAGCCTCCTTTGAATGTCCATCGCCGTTATAGCTTCGTCTTCGACTACAAGTATTTTGATTTCTTCCATACAATCCCTCGCCCTATCTTACTTAAAAAGTGATGATAAAAATAGTCCCTTGCTCACCGTCCAGAATAACATTTCCGCCAAGCTGTTTAGTAAGATTCCGAATGAGCTGCATTCCTAACGATGCCGTATTTTGCATATCAAATCCTGTTGGAATACCCACACCATTATCGCTAACAACTAAGACATACTTACCCTCTTTCTGCTTGAATGCCAATTTAATTTCACCCTTCTTGTCACCAGGAAAGGCGTGCTTAAATACATTTGAAAACAATTCATTAATAATGAGGCCGCATGGAATTGCTTTTTCAAGGCTTAGTGAAATTCTATCAATATCAAGACTATGTGTTACCTTATTAGGGCTAATTTGGTAGGTTTCATAAAGATAATTAAATAAGCTTTTCACATAATCAGTCATTTCTATCTTTGCCAGATTTCCAGATTGATAAAGCATTTCATGAATAAGCGCCATCGACTTTATTCTTGTTACACTTTCTATTAAAACCGATTGCGCTAATAAATCCGTAGTGGTCTCAACTTGCAAATTCAGCAAACTAGAAATGACTTGTAAATTATTTTTAACGCGATGATAAATCTCTTTCAAGAGAACTTCTTTTTCCTTTAAGGAGTCCTGTAAGGCACGAATACGAACCGCAAATTCAACACTTCTTTTATTGAATAAATTAATAGCATCGCCAAAGTCATTCTTCACCATCTGAAACGAAGATAAAACTTCCTCTAAAAAAATACGGGATTTATCAGCCATATCGAGATGATTGTCCGTTTCCAACCCTTCAAGAAAATCGATCAGGCAATCATGATGAATTGCTACTACACTTAAAATGCTCAAATTCTTGGATATCGCTTGACGTCCAAATTTATAACCTTCATTCAAGTGGGTTTCTGATGCTTCTTTTTCATTTAGGTAATCTTCTAAAATAGCTTGATATTGCTTTTTAAAAGCAATAAACGCATGATGATTCGCCATGCCGGTCATATTAAATTTCCATTTCGGAGTTTGTCCATCGCGTCACTAAAACTAAAGCATCATCATTAGGATTTCTAAATCTTTTAAAAATATGATCCGCAATGGTTTGCGGGAGAGCGTAAGTCATCGGAGCGATAGAAACAAATTGATTCGAGATTCCATCCGTAGCAAAAATCAGGGTATCTCCGGGACAAGCCATGAATTGTGATATCCGTAGACTTGGCAACTCCAACCCAACGACTCCACCCTGCGAAAGAAATTCTTCAATTTTTGATTTATCTTCTGCTTCTCTGCGCCAATGGATCGCAGCCACATTGCCTATGCCGAGCCATGAAACTTGATAATTACTTTGTATAAGAGCCGCGAAAACAGCTGCACCTCGCGTTTTTTTAAGCTCTTTATGGCATGCATTTAGCAAGTCAATAAGCGATTTGTTTTGCGACTCCCTTAAAACGCGCATAGCTTGCTTTGCCGCATAAGCAGCTTCTTGTCCATGACCCACCCCGTCTGCAACCGCTATCAAAACTGCATTAGGAAATGCTTTTATCAAATACTGATCGCCTGATTCTAGGTATCCCTGCAATGCCCCCGCAGCTATTCCATATGAAAGCGGTGGAGAGAAGCTCATCGTAATACCCATTTTTTCACAATAACAGTGGTTCCTTTCCCTATCTCTGACTGTATTTCAAAGCTATCCATTAATCTTTTAACTCCTGGCAATCCCAAGCCCAAACTATTTGAGGTAGAATAGCCATCTTGCATAGCTAGCGGTATATCAGATATGCCGGGACCCTGATCTTCCACAATCACTAAAATCCCTTTTTTATTTGCCTCTTCAATTAGGCTTACATTGACTGTCCCTTGAGTGGCATAGCTAACAATATTACGCGCCAATTCGGAAATTGCGGCCGCAATACCTGCCAACTCACTTGATGAAAATGAAAATCGTTTGGCTAATTCACGCGCCTGCTGACGAGCAGATACTATATCTGAATCTGTAAGGATCGGAATTGATACTTGATCATCCACCATTTTGGCCTCTCCCGTATTATTTCAATAAAGTAAGGCCTTCATCTAAATCTCTTGCCGTTTTAATGTCAGGCAAGGTAAGCCCCAGTTGGACCATTGCAAAAGCAACATCCGGTTGCATGCCAACAATAATTGTCTTAGCGCCGCGCAACTTCAGGATATTAGCGATATTGCGTAAAGTCCGAGTCGCAAATGAGTCCATTACATCTAATTCTGTGATATCGATCACGACACCCTGTGAGCGATATTGGATTACTTGATGAGCTAAATTATCTTGCAAACTGAGGAGATCGTTATCTGTTAAAGCCGATTGAATCGTAGCAATGAGGATATTTCCCTGTTTAAGAATAGGAACTTTCATATACATCCTTACTCTTGCGAGCTTAAATGGCTTGGGTCTGCAGGGCTATCAATCAGTTGATAACCTAATATGCGGTCTGCTTCTTCGATTCCACCTTGCAGATCACCCACAGTATGTATTTTAGTGAGATCCACCCCAATTGTTACCAATGTTTGTGCTACTTCGGCAGACAGACCTGTAATAATTAATGTAGCCCCCATAAGGCGCGAGGCATCCACAGTCTGCACTAAATGATTGGCAACCCTCGAATCGACTGTGGGTACACCTGTAATATCAACGACCACCACTTTAGCGCGCTTATCTCGAATTGCATGCAATAATTGCTCTGTTAATTGACGCGCTCGTTGTGCATCGATTGCGCCAATAATTGGTAAAATAAGTAATTCTTTACGTAACTGTAGTACTGGCGTAGATAGTTCTCGAATCGCTTCTTGTTGTCGCTGAATAGTCGATTCTCTTTGATAAATATAAGTATCGATTGCCAGCCCAATATCCATATACACAAGTTTAGTTAAAGAAAAAAATGCGGCTAAAGCTTTTTCAGGTTTACTTTCAAAAGCTTTAAAAAGTCGCGTTGCTACTGCACGCATATAGAAGTTATAAGCACCTAGATACCACTTAACGTCTAAACCTATGCTTGCATGCACCGCACCAATCTTCAGACGTTCTTCGATATATTTACTGTCGTAATTCCCTTTAGTTAAACGCAAGAAATATTGTTTCTGTAGATTTTTAACCCTTTTCAGAATATTAGGATCCTCAAAAAACCGCTGGGTGTCTTCAAATTTTAAAAAATGCTCGTAGAGAGACTCAATCACTTCATCTGCATATCCTTGCGCCATTTCATTAAGCTCAGTTAACCGTGCCTCATCCGATTGATCAAACTGCAGCCAGTCCTTGCGATGCTGAATCTCATTTTCATCGAGGCTCATACCATTCATTAAATTTAAAGTATCGATATTAAGCGACTTGGGAAGACTTTGTTTTTCCATAAACAAACCCCTTATTAGCAGTGCTTCTCAAAGAAGTATATAGCTGACTGGCTTAGTTAAGTGGGCTCACCTCCCAAAGTCAGTTTCACATTTAAAAGTACCATTTATATAACTATCTTGGGAATAGATTTATCGAATTGTGCAATTTAAAGGTACACGGAAAGCCCTTGGCGAATTCTAATCTGAAGTGCAACAGTCAAAAATGCTGTATATTCATGTTCTTGGGAACTTGAATTAAATAGAGCAAGGAGACTGTCGCATGGGCGATGATACCCATTTGTCGATGTCAGATCGACGTCGTTTTCATATTTTTCTTGAGATGGGCTTATCGATGACCGAAATAGTCAAAAGGCTATCTAAGCATAGGTCTGCCCTTTACCGAGAGCCGGATCGAAACAAGGCAGAAGGAGCTTATTTGCCTGGCGTCGCCCAGGAGAAAACTGAGATGAGGGCTAAACAAAAACGCCTGAGCAAAATAGAAATTTTGCTCAGGATTTATGTACACAATGCTCACCCCTATCAAAATAAAGCCTTAAGTATCCAAGTCTTTCCTTCAACGTACGCAACTCATCGCCCAAAAACTTACTCGACGCAGCACTAGTCAGCTCCCCTTTCATTCGCTAGAATAGTCCAACAATTTCTGTCGAGGTGAACCATGGCGACCCCCATTAAAAAAATGATTGATGAACATCGTATTGAATTTGTTGATCTGCGGTTCACCGACCTCCGCGGCAAAGAACACCATGTCACCCTCCCCGTTAACAAAGCCGATGAAGCTCTGTTTAAAAATGGAAAAGTGATTGACGGCTCTTCGCTCTGCGGCTGGCAAGCCATTAATAAGTCCGATCTCATTCTGATTCCCATTGCCGAGAGCGCCGTGGCTGATCCCTTCTGCCACAATCCAACACTGATTCTGCGTTGCGACGTCCAGGATCCAGCCACCCATAAACCCTACATGCGTGACCCCCGCTCCGTCGCCAAACGCGCCGAAGCTTATTTGCAAAGCACTCAAATCGCCGACACCATCTACTTTGGCCAAGAAGTTGAATTTTTCATTTTTGACGACGTCCGCTGGGATTTGAGCATGAACGGCTGCTTCTACAAGGTCGACTCCGAAGAGGCCTCCTGGAATACCGGCACCTTGTCCGAAGACGGCAACATGGGGCACCGCCCACGCATCAAAGGCGGTTATTTTCCGGTTCCGCCTGTCGACTCCTCCCATGATTTGCGCAGCACCATGTGTCATTCCCTGGCCTCGATGGGCCTGATTCCGGAAGTCCACCATCACGAAGTTGCCACCGCTAACCAGAATGAAATCACCACGCGTTACAATACCATGCTGATCAAAGCCGACGAGATGCAAATTTTCAAATACGTGCTACAAAACGTTGCCCATGCCCATGGCAAAACCGTGACTTTCATGCCCAAGCCGCTGGTCGGCGATAATGGCAGCGGCCTGCATTGTCACCAGTCTTTAGCCAAAGACGGCAAAAACCTCTTCGGTGGCGATTGCTATGCCGGCCTTTCTCAACTTGCCCTCTATTATATCGGCGGCATCATCAAACATTCGCGCGCCTTGACCGCCTTCACCAACCCCAGCACCAACAGCTACAAGCGTTTGGTGCCCGGCTATGAGGCGCCTGTCACCATGGTTTACTCAGAAGGCAACCGTTCCGCTGCCATCCGCATTCCAACCGCCTTCAATGAAAAAGAAAAGCGCATTGAAGTTCGTTTCCCGGATGCCATGGCCAACCCCTACCTGGCCTTCTCCGCCATGTTAATGGCTGGCCTGGACGGTGTTAAAAATCACATTCATCCTGGCGACGCCGTTGACGAAAACCTCTACGATCTGCCGCCAGAAAAAACGAAAAAACTGCCCAGCCTCTGCTCTTCGCTGGAACAAGCCCTGGATGCCCTGGAAAATGACCATAACTTCCTGCTGGAAGGCGATGTGTTTTCCAAAGAGTTGCTCCAGGCCTACATTGAGGTCAAGCGTGAAGAAGTCGCACGCGTCAACAGGACCACGCACCCCATGGAGTTTGATTTATATTACAGTTTGTAAACACTACTATGACCTTAAAAATCGCCACCTGGAATGTGAACTCCCTGCGCGTTCGTCTGCCGCAAGTCTTAAGCTGGCTGCATTCCGAAAAACCAGATGTCTTGTGCCTGCAAGAAACCAAGGTAATCGATGATTTATTTCCCCTGGCCGCCCTGCAAGAAGCCGGCTATCAGGTGGTCTTCAGCGGCCAAAAAACGTATAACGGCATGGCAATCTTAAGCAAATTGCCGCTGACGGACGTGGTCAAAACCATCCCGCACTTGAATCCCGACGAAAAACGCCTCATTGGCGCCTCGCTGGGCCATGTTCGCATTTGGAATATTTATGTACCCAACGGTGAAAACGTCGTTTCTGAAAAATACACCTATAAATTAGCCTGGCTTGATCATTTAAGAAATTTTCTGAACCAAGACTTGAAAACCCACTCCCAGCTAATCCTGCTCGGCGATTTCAATATCGCTCCCGAAGTACGCGACGTGCACGATCCTCAGCTCTGGGAAGGACAGGTGCTGTTCAGCGAGCCAGAACGGGCCAAACTGCGCGCGCTCTTTGATCTCGGCTTAGAGGATTGTTTTCGCTTACATCACGAGGACAATAACAGCTTTAGTTGGTGGGATTACCGCCTTAACGCCTTTAAGCGCAATAGGGGCCTGCGGATTGACTTAATTTTAGCGAGCAAGGCTTTGTCGGCGAAGTGCAAAAAAACGGCGATTGACAAAACTCCCCGCGGCTCAGAACGTCCTTCAGATCATGCACCGGTAATGGCGGAGTTTGAAATTTAGCTAAAGCGAGGGTGCTCCGGATGTTTTCTCTTGCAGGGCCGCCTTCAAATGAATCGGACCAAAGGGAACCACCTGGACAAATTCGATGATCTTGTCTTTCAACAGTTCCAGCATGGCAAGAAAGCTGACGACGACGCCAAGGCGGCCTTCTTGGGAAGTGAAGAGATCGGTGAAGGGCACAAATTCGGCTTCTTGCACGCGAATCATGATTTGCGACATACGGTCACGCACCGAGAGCACATCGCGGCGAATTTTATGACCGGCCACCAACTCAGCGCGTTTCAAAACTTCCATAAACGCGAAAACCACCTCTTTCAGATGGACCACCGGCAGTGGTTTGACAATCGGCATATTGGCGGTGTCGGTGAGCACCGGAAAAAAGTCGCGCCCCTGACGCGGCATTTCATCGATTGAAGCAGCGGCACGTTTGAATTGTTCATAAATTTGCAGGCGGCGCACCAGTTCTGTGCGAGGGTCTTCTTCCTCGCTATTTTCTTCCACTTTGGGCAGAAGCATACGCGATTTGATTTCAGTCAAAAGCGCGGCCATGACCAGGTATTCAGCCGCCAATTCAAGCGATAACTCTTTGATAAAATCAACATATTCCATATATTGGCGGGTCACTTCCGCCACGGGAATGTCCAGAATATCAATATTTTGTTTTTTGATCAGATAAAGCAAAAGGTCCAGAGGGCCTTCGAAGGCATCCAGCACGACCTCCATGGCATCGGGAGGGATATAGAGATCTTGGGGAAGCACCATGAGAGCTTCGCCGCGGACCTTCGCTATGGGAATGATTTCAGCTAGTTGCTGCATGAAAAACGCCTATAATTTAAGCTAGTTTAGCGAAAATTGACGCATTTTACTATAGAATAACTTCTGTACACGACAAAAAATTTAACGTTCCTGCTGAGGAGCGTGCCTAGTACAGTGTCAACTTGATTTTGTCCCGTTTCGCTTGCTGTCATCCTGAGCGCAGCGAAGGATCTCCTTGCTGCTTAGGGAGTGAGATCCTTCGCTGCGCTCAGGATGACAGAGACTTTGCACAGGACGACAAAATCAAGTTGACGCTCTACTAGCACGCGTCTCGAAGCATTTTCTGAATGGAGAAGCACCTTGAAACAGCAGCGTAGCAGCCTAGAATGGTTGGCCAAATTAGTTTCTTTTGACAGCACCTCCCGTAATTCCAACCTGGATTTAATCGCCGAAATTCAAGGCTGTTTTGACGCGCAGGGGCTCAAGACCCGTTTAACCCAGGACGCCTCCGGCAAGAAAGCTAATATCTTTGCCACGCTACCGGCAGCGGATGGCAGCACCCAGGGCGGCATTGTTTTATCCGGCCACACCGACGTGGTTCCGGTGGATGGGCAGCAATGGGAAACCGATCCTTTTTGCGCCACCACCAAGGGGGAGCGGATTTATGGCCGCGGTACTTCGGATATGAAGGGCTTCATTGCTGTTGCCCTCGCCCTACTGCCGGAGTTTAAAAACCTGAAGCTAGCCAAACCACTGCATTTCGCTTTTTCCTACGATGAGGAGGTCGGCTGCCACGGCGCCGCGGTGATGATCGCCGATCTGGTTCAAAACGGCATCAAACCCGACGGCTGCATCGTCGGTGAACCGACGGAACTGCACCCGGTGATAGCGCACAAGGGCATTCATTTATTTCGCTGTCGCGCGCAAGGCAAGGCCGCCCACTCCTCGCTCACCGCTCAGGGCTGCAACGCGATTGAATATGCGGCGCGGCTCATTTGCCACCTTCGCGACTGGGCCGATCAGATCAAGCAGCAAGGCCCCTTTGATCACGATTATGACGTGCCTTTTACCACGCTCTCCACAAACACCATTCAAGGCGGCAATGCCTACAATACCATTCCTTCCTTTTGTGAATTTTTCTTTGAGTTTCGCAATCTGCCCACGGTCGATCCACAGTGGATCCTCAAGCCCATTCAAACCTATCTCACCCAAGACTTGTTGCCCAAGATGCGTCAAGAATATCCCGAAGCTTCCCTGGAAGTGGATGCCATCGCCGGCGTGCCCGCTTTTGAGGCCGGCGCGCAAACGCCGCTAACGCAATTGCTGCGTCAACTGCGCCGGGATGACAAAGTCTTTAAAGTGGGCTATGCGACCGAAGCAGGCTTGTTTCAACAAGCAGGGATTCCCACCATTCTCTGCGGGCCAGGCAGCATTGAGCAGGCGCATCGCGCGAATGAGTATATCGCCATTGAGCAATTAAGCCTTTGTGAAGCCGTGTTGCGCGACTTGGCACGATCAATGACCTAAGACTCTCTAGCGAATTCCAGCAATAACACTTTCAAGCGTCTTTCCACCAAGGTTCTTCTTTGTTGTGAGGTAATTTTCTGGATGATGGTTTTTGCCCTTTTTAAGCTAAATATTTTTGGAAATTCCACCTCGGGCAGTGTTTTAAATAATTTTGACTTAGCCGGGGTCAGATATAAAAGATCGATCAAGGCTTTTTCAGGCGTCGCTATTTTAATTTGATTCACTGTCTCAAAGCCAAAAAAGAAATCCGACTGCAAATGATGAATGGAAATCATTCCAAAGCGCGTAGCATATTGGCGCGTCCTTGCCAAAGAAATAGCATAGATTGACTGTGGAATTTGAGAAAGATAGCCATGATAAAATAAAGCCGTCTGTAACGATATATAACTTGGAAAAGGCGCGGTAAGATACTCCGGCAAAATCAAGGGGTCAATTTGCGGGGTTGTCGCCCATTTGCCACGCATCAACCGTACAAATCGTCCCGCTTTCGTGAGACGGTCTAAAATTTTGCTGGCTTGCGCATCAGGGATATTTAAGCAAGCGGATACATCCCGTGTTTGCAGTACCGGCTGTTTCAATGCTAATAATTTTTGCTCAGCATCGATGATTCGCATTATTTTTTTCCTTGTAGCACGGCAACAACATGTCCGCGAATTTCCTGCCATTTTTCTTCTGAGTCATAAAATTGTTTATATTCTTCCATTAAATAAGCAAGGACTTGCCCCTTAAAATCAGCATAATGAAGCACTTGCGCATTTGCTACTGCAGTTGCTAGCTGTCGCGATGAAAAATCATCTAAACAGGGCTTTACCCCCTGATCCAAAAGCCATTTCAAGTCAAAAATATCCCTGGTCTGGGTCTGGGTTCTATAAATGAGCGCATTAACTTTCTGTAAAAATGCAGTATCACGCTCATAATGATTACAGAGGATAGGATAAAGTTGGTACTGAGAAAGCAACTCACTATCGACGGCAACATAAGCAACCCCTGCGTCCAGGTTGCACCTTGAAAATTCAATTTTTGTTGGGATAGGCAGAGAGGCATTTTTAACTCCCAATAATATCTTCCATCGTTGTGTTATTGCTGTCTGCTTGGTTGCATTTGCTTGAATCAATTCGATTCCTTTACTTTGCAGGATTCGGTTAAATCCATCACTCGCTAGAATTTTATTTATTTTATTTTCGAGCGTTACTTTCGAAATGATGCTTACATCGAAGTTTATATCTTCTGAATAACGAATACTTTTAAAAAAAAATCGTAGATTACATCCGTCTTTTAGAGCATATAACTTTTTATCCAGCTTTCCTTCAAGCTGACGAAGGAAAAGCAGATGGAATAACTCGATCTGTGTCTGTAAGTTGCTCATCTATCAATAATACCAATAGTTGTCATATATGACAACTATTGGTATTATTGATTTTAGTAACATCTTGTTTTATTTTAATTTATTGTATTTTTCCAATATCGATCAAACCCACGTGCTTAACCGGCTAACAATATGTTATCCTAGGGGCGATTTGAACCCAGCAATTTAAAGCGTTTTGATTGATTCAAAGACATGACCATGAAAGCCATTCATCAAACCCCCATCCAACAAGCTGTGGCGTTTTTGCGCGCCGGCGAGCTGGTCGCCCTGCCGACTGAAACAGTCTATGGCCTGGGGGCGCATGCGCGGCAGCCAGAGGCGCTGACCAAGATCTTTCTCGCAAAAGGACGTCCTTTTAGTCATCCTTTGATTGTGCATCTAGCCTCCACGGCACAGCTTTCCGATTGGGCACGTGAGTTGCCACCGGAAGTAGATGTTCTAGCGAAGGCCTTTTGGCCCGGGCCTTTGACCCTAATTTTGAAAAAGCGGCCCGAGGTTTCGACGCTCCTAACCGGCGGACAAGATACGGTGGGTTTGCGTCTGCCCGCGCATCCGGTGGCCCAAGCTTTGCTGCGCGCTTTTGGCGATGGAATTGCCGCGCCTTCGGCAAACCGCTTTACCCATCTCAGCCCGACAACGGCACAAGCGGTTCGCGAAGAGCTGGGCTCGAAGGTGGCTTGCATTCTGGAAGGCGGCGTTTGTGAGGTAGGGCTGGAGTCGACGATTTTGGATTTAAGCCGGGAGCAGCCCGTAATTTTACGGCCGGGAATGATTAGCGCAGAACAACTGGAGCAGGCGCTTAAAAAGCCGCTGCTTTTTTCCCAGCAAAGTGCGCCGCGCGTGCCGGGAATGGATCCGGTACATTATGCGCCGGAAACACGCTTGAATTTAGTGGCTACTGATGATCTTGAAGGATTTTTGAATACGCTAACAGCAGCGGATTTGCCGCTGGCATTTCTCGTTCGACGGCAACCGAGCATACAACCGGAAGGGGTGCACTGCTTGATGATGAGCGAGGAACCGCGGCAGTATGCGCATGATTTATATCTGACCTTGCGAAGACTGGATCAGCAGGGGTTTAAGCAAATCGCAGTGGAGGCTGCGCCAGAAAGCCGAGAGTGGGAAGCAATTCGTGACAGATTAGCCAAAGCCGCGGGGCGGTCACGATCCTCTTCCGCCTAGGCTAAGGATCTATTTTATCAAGCCTAGACTATCTCGAATGAGCTGTTTTTGATTTATCATGGTGATGTTGCGAAGAATCAATTTTATTAAATAAAATGCTTCGTGTTTTTTTTGTATTAGCATCAATGTACTCAATTGCTGCATTAATATTTTCAATAAACGAGGCATTTTCTACTACTTCTTTAGAAGTATTGAGAAATAAATCCTGTTTTGTTTCCCCGCGATGTCTTCTTACTGCCCCTGCATCAAACTAAAGCCCAGTTTGCCGTCGAAAGTATAGAGGTTCTCGGTCTTGACGATATCCATGCCCAACTGCGTCAATTCCTGCATCACTTGGATAATCGTTTCCTGGGTAATAGGCGTCAAATACTTCACATCCTCCGCCGATTGAAAGCGGCAGGTGCAATGTTGGGTATAAGGCGCGTCGATCATGCTCTTCGGCCACACCTTCAAGCCGCGGCTGGAAATGACAACCGGTTTCAAGCGGGTTGTCAGTTTGCCGAGGATCAAGGCCAGCTCGTCGATGGTCAAGCGAGGATTGTCTAACGTAAGATCCACGCCGACCAATTCCTTCTTCGCTGTCGTGGACTTGTACTCGCCATAACATTCAATATTGGCGGGAACATCCGAGCGATAGGTCACAGGCTTAAAATGAGCCGGCTTCTGCCCGAGCCGCGCGATAACCGCGTCGGCGAATTCATCGGTGTTGACCTTTTTCTTGCTGCGCTCGGGAGAATAAATATCGGCGGTGTGGAGGCCGTCTTCCAGGGTTTTAAGCCAGGCATTTTCAATGAGGGCCGCGCGCTCGGGCTGATTGATGTGCACCAACATTTGAATGGCACCATTCAGCAAGCCGGACGGATTCGCCAGTTTCTTGCCGGCAATATCCGGCGCGGAACCGTGAATCGCCTCAAAAAGCGCCATATGATTGCCGATATTGGCAGAACCCGCGAGTCCCACGGAACCCGCGATTTGCGCCGCGACATCGGAGAGAATATCGCCGTATAAATTGGTCGTCACAATCACGTCGAAAATTTCTGGCTGAGTCGCAAGACGCGCCGCGCCGATGTCAATGATGTAGTGTTCATTCTGAATGTCGGGATAGTCCGCCGCCAACTCATTGAACACTTGATGGAAAAGGCCGTCCGTCATCTTCATGATGTTATCTTTGGTCATGCAAGTGACTTTCTTGCGGTTATGCTTGCGCGCATACTCAAAAGCGTAATGAATCACCCGCTCACAACCGGGGCGTGTCACCAGCTTCAGGCATTGAAAAACATCGTCCGTATGGCGATGCTCAATACCCGTGTAGGTGCCTTCCTCATTTTCACGCACGATGACTAGATCAATGTTAGGACACTTGGCTGGCACATAAGGATAATAGGAAACACTGGGGCGCACATTGGCAAAGAGGCTTAGGGTTTTGCGCAGGGTCACGTTCAGGCTTTTGTAGCCGCCACCCTGGGGCGTGGTGATGGGGCCTTTTAATAAGACCTTGGTGCGCTTGAGCGATTCCCAGGCAGAATCGGGAATGCCGGTGGTATTCCCTTGCAGATAGACCTTTTCTCCCACCTCGATGACTTCCGGCGCCAATTGAACTCCGGCCGCTTCAAGAATTTTCAGGGTCGCGGTCATGATTTCCGGACCGATGCCATCGCCGTAGGCGATGGTAACAGGCGTTTTAATGGTCATGGCAGAGCACTTCTTTTAAGGCTGCGACTACGTTTTCCATTTTCATATAGCGCGAACCCTTGATGAGTAAGGTTGAATTCGGCCGCAGCTGCTTCCTCAGCGTGTCCACCAACACTTTTTGATCTCGGAAATGATAGGCATTTTCACCAAAATTCTTGCTAATGTGCTCAGACAAATCACCGTAGGTGAAGAGCTGGTCAATACCGGCCTGGCGGATGGTTTCACCCATGCTGGCATGCAAATCCGAAGAGCTGTCTCCCAATTCGCGCATGTCTCCCAGAATCAGAATTTTATTTCCCGCAAACTTGGCCAAGACCTTGACCGCCGCCGTCAAAGAAGCGGGATTCGCGTTGTAGGTATCGTCGATGAGGCGAATATCGCGGGCAAAGGCATGCAATTGCAGGCGTCCTTTCGCCGGCTCCACGTTTTCCAGTCCCGCTTTGATGGCCTGGGCGTCGATGTGCAAAGCGGTGCAAGCTGCTGTCGCCGCTAAGGCATTCATCACATTGTGCTGACCCAAAAGCGGCAACGCCACGTCGATGCGTTCGCCGGGTCTGACCAAGGTGACCGCCTGTTTTAATGAATCCGTGGAAGCATGCATAATGGCGTAAATGTCGGCCGGCGCGTTAAGCCCAAAGGTTAGGCAAAGCCGCTGGCCAATCAACCCCTTCCAGTAAGAATAATAAGTGTCCTCTCGATTTAGGATGGCCGCTCCCGTTTGCGACAGTCCAGAGAAAATTTCACCCTTGGCGCGAGCAACACCGGCCAGATCGGAAACACCTTGTAAATGCGCCGGGCACGCATTGGTGATAATGGCGACCGTGGGGCAAACCATTTGGGTCAGATAGGAAATTTCACCGAAATGATTCATACCCATTTCGATAACGGCATAGCGGTGCGAGGTTTGCAGACGCGACAACATCAGCGGCACGCCGATGTGATTATTTAAATTGCCTTCTGTTGACAACACACTATCCGGTTGATTATCGCAGGCGGCGCGAAGAATGGAAGCGATCATATTCTTGAGCGTCGTCTTGCCGTTGCTGCCCGTCAACCCGATGGCCGGCAGATTAAATTGTTTGCGCCAATAATGTGCCAATGCACCCAAAGCCTGCACGGTGTCCGAAACGAGAATCTGGGGTAGAGAAGCTGCGCTCTTGCGCTTCACTACAGCAGCCACCGCGCCCTTCTTTTGGGCCTCTTCGACAAAGAGATGGCCGTCGTAATTTTCGCCTTCAAGCGCGATAAAAAGCTGACCCGGCTGCAGCGTGCGGGTATCAGTGCTAATTCCTTGAAAATATTGATTTTGATACTTCGCCTGTTCCGCTACCGGCAAATCATTTGCGAACAACGCGGCCAATTTGGCCAAAGAAAGCTTCATCATGATTTATTCTCGGTCTATAAGGACGGTCATATCATAACGCAAATGCCTTCCCACTGTCATCTTGCGCACAGCTTAACTTACTTCATAGCGGAAGCCGAGGCGAGAAAAATGGCCTTCCAATTCGTCGACGTTGTTAAAGCGAATTTTCATATAGCCACCACCGCGTTCTTCGCACTCAATGAGCACACGGTTGCCGACATGCTCGGACAAGGCCGTCTCCAGACAGCGGACATTCGGATCGCTGTAGGGACTGGCATCCTGCGAAGGCTGTAACTTTTTAGCTTCGGCTTCGAGCTTACGCACACTCCAATGATGGGAAACACAACGCTCAGCCAAACTATATTGCTGTTCCAAAGGAAACCCAGCCAGGATTTTCCCGTGGCCCTCGGAGATTTTTCCTTGAATAATAAAATCCCTGACGCGCGGATCCAGCTTTAGCAAGCGCAGGGAGTTGGTCACGGAAACCCGCGACCGCCCGATAGCGGCGGCGATTTCTTCATGGGAATAAGTGAATTCGTCGATGAGTCGTTGATAGGCTTGCGCTTCTTCGATTGGATTTAAATCGGCGCGACTGATATTTTCAATAATGGAAGCCTGCAGCGCCTGTTCGTCATTGTAGTGACCGATCAAACAGGAAATTTCTCCGAAGCCCGCCAATTGCACGGCGCGCCAGCGGCGTTCTCCGGCGATGATTTCATATTGGCCGCCAGCCAGAGGACGCACGATGATGGGCTGCAATAAACCGCCGGTGGTTTTGATGGAATCCGCCAATTCCTGTAATTGCGCCGGATCGAAGTGTTGCCGCGGTTGATAGCGACCGCGAACCAGCTGCTCGATGGGTAACTGCCGCCATTCTGGCTTTTTCGGCATGCGGAGGATGTCCTTATTACGTGGGATTCTTAAATCCAATCGTATAGTGAGCAGACCCGGTTTTCAATCATTCTTGTCATCCTGAGCTGCTGTGCGGTGTTAGGATAACTAAAAAAACCTGGAGAAGCGGTGGGAAAATGAATCGGGGCGACAGGATTCGAACCTGCGGCCTCTGCCTCCCGAAAGCAGCGCTCTACCAAGCTGAGCTACACCCCGTTATAAATCAATGCGACCGTTGAACAACAAACTCTGCCAAATCGTGCAAAGCCTGGCGGTACGGCGACGCGGGAATCTGGGTCAAAGCAGCACAGGCTTTGTGCGCATACTGCCTTGCCAGCTGGGCAGTGTACTCAATCGCCCCGGTTGATTCAATGATCTCGATCACCGAATGAACCGAATCCGTCTTGCCGGTCTCAATGGCCTGCCGCAGTAAGGCTGTTTCCGCCTTGCTGCCTTTGCGCAGCGCTTCAATCAGCAACAGCGTCATTTTACCCTCGGACAGATCGTTACCCACATTTTTGCCGGTTTGCGCCGTTGCGCCGCTATAATCCAACACATCGTCGATCAGCTGATAGGCCAAACCCAGATCCATGCCATAGCTGCGCATGGACTTCATAGCACCTTCGTTACGATCCAGAAGAGCAACGCCCAACTCGGCGGCCACCTCAAACAATTTGGCTGTTTTTCTTTGAATGACCTCAAAATAAGTCGCTTCCGTGGTATCCGGGTTGTGCGCGTGGACCAGCTGCAGAATTTCGCCTTCAGCCATGTAATGCGTGGCCTGGGCAAAGATATCGAGAACGGACTGGCGGCGTAAATTGACCACAATTTGAAAAGCCCGCGAATAGAGAAAATCACCGACCAGCACGCTGGCTTCATTGCCCCAGACGGTATTGGCCGTTTTATGGCCGCGCCTCAGCGTGGAATTATCCACGACATCGTCATGCAGTAAGGTGGCCGTGTGAATCAATTCAATGACAGAAGCCAATTGAACCGGAGGTTCGCCAGACTGACTAAAGGCTTTGGCGCTTAAAAGTAACACCAGGGGCCGAATACGCTTACCGCCACAACTCAAAACGTATTCAACCATTTGATTAATAAGTGGAATATCAGACTGCAGCTGCGAGAGAATAAACTGATCTGTGGCTACAAGTTCCGATTGAACAAGAGTACGGGCGGCGTCTAATACCATGATTTTTGTTTTTAATTCTCAATTTAAGGGTCAAAGCATCGTATTCAGCTTTGAGGTTAGCGTCAAGTTGTCCTTGCAAGGCAAGCCGCCCCGCTTTCATGAAACAGCATTTTGCATTAAGATGCCCCCATGCAATTATCTGACTTTCATTTCGACCTACCGCCGGAACTCATCGCCCGCTACCCCCTCGAACAACGCGGGGCGAGCCGTTTACTGCAACTCCATCCGCAAGGCGAGCTCCAGCATGGCCAATTTAGCGATTTACTGGCTCAAGTGACTGAAAAAGACTTAATGGTCTTTAACAATAGCAAAGTGATCCCCGCCCGCTTAAAAGGACAGAAGGAAACGGGGGGGCGCGTGGAAATTCTGGTCGAGCGGATTTTGAATCAGCAGCAAATCCTGGTCCACTTACGCGCCAGCAAGTCGCCGGCCCCGGGCTGTTATTTGCATTTCGCCGAAGAGATCCGTTTTAAGGTCCTCGGCCGGCAACACAATTTATTCGTTCTCGAGTGCGCTGAACAAACGCCAGTTCTCGAAGTCATTGAACGTCTTGGAGAAATTCCCTTGCCGCCCTATCTGCACCGCCCCGCGGAAGAGGCTGACAAGGAGCGCTATCAAACGGTCTATGCTGAAGACAAAGGCTCAGTCGCAGCACCGACCGCCGGCCTGCATTTTGACCAGCCCCTGCTGAAGCAGCTCCGCGCCAAAGGAGTGGACCTGGCTTTCCTCACCTTGCATGTCGGGGCCGGCACTTTTCTCCCCGTCCGAACCGCTAATATTTTGGAACACCACATGCACCCAGAGTATGTTGAGGTCTCCGCAGCAGTCTGTGAAAAAGTCAGACGCGCCCGGGCCCGTGGCGGCCGCGTCATCGCCGTCGGCACGACGACGGCACGCAGCCTGGAGACTGCGAGCAGCAGCGGCACAATCCAGCCCTACGCCGGTGATACGGAGCTCTTTATTTACCCCGGCTACCGCTTTCACTCCGTCGACCTGCTTCTGACGAATTTTCATCTTCCGGAATCCACCCTCTTGATGCTGGTTTGCGCCCTGGGCGGACCAGAAAACACTCTGCGGGCCTATCGGGAAGCCGTAAAAGAGAAGTATCGCTTTTATAGCTATGGCGACGCCATGCTGGTAAGCAAATTTTCGCCGTAACTGCACGCACCGGTTGTCACCTCGCGCGGCTTCGGGCACGCAGGGACCAGAGCCTTAAAGTCGCTGGCTCCCACACCAACAGCCACAGGAGATGATCCGCCTTTTACCTATAAGATTGCGACACCCTCTATCGCTACAGCCTCACTTTTGCTAGTATAAAACCCATGAACACAATGACACCTGAACAGTTAGAACCGATCCTAGAAGCAGCCCTGATGGTTGCCGGCCAACCGCTCTCCGTCTCGCAGCTGCAAAAGCTATTTTCGGAGGCGGAAACACCGACCACGGCCGAATTACGTGAAGCGCTGCAAAGCCTGGAACAACGCTACAGCGAACGCGGCATTCAATTAAAGGAAATTGCCAGCGGCTTTCAGTTCCAAGCCCGTGTTGAGTTCAGCCCCTGGCTCTCCAAGCTCTGGGAAGAACGCCCGCCACGCTATTCCCGCGCCTTTCTCGAGACCCTGGCCATCATTGCCTATCGCCAGCCGGTGACACGCGCTGAAATTGAAGATATTCGCGGCGTCGGCATCAGCTCCTCCATCTTCAAGACGCTGCTGGAAAGAGAATGGATCCGCTTGGTCGGCTATAAAGAGGTTCCCGGAAAACCGGCAATTTATGGCACGACCAAAACCTTTTTGGATCATTTCAGTCTGAAAAGCTTGCGTGAATTGCCCTCCCTGACCGAAGTGCAAACGCTGACGCTAGTCGAAGATCAATTGCCGGTGCAATTAGCTTTTGATAACACCCTGCGTGCTGAAGCAGAAAACGCTGAATCGGAAGAAACCGCCTTGGAAGGCAACGTGCCTGAGCAAACCGAAACCACGGAACTTGCGCAAGAAGAAGAACAACTCGAAGAAGAACTCTTAACAGCCAGTTAATTTATCATGCGTGAAAGAATCCAAAAAGTGTTGGCCAATGCCGGTCTGGGATCGCGTCGTCAAATTGAAGACTGGATCCGCGCCGGTCGCATCACCGTGAATGGCGAAGTCGCCAAACTAGGGGATCGCATCACAACCGAGATGGCGATCAACATTGACGGCCGCCCCATCAAGTTAAGCAAAAGCCTGTCTAAAAAAACCCGCGTCCTGATCTACAACAAACCCGAAGGCGAAATTTGCACACGCTCGGACCCCGAGAATAGGCCGACCGTTTTTTCGCATCTTCCCCTGCTGCGCAACAGCCGCTGGATCGCGGTGGGACGTCTGGATATCAATACGCAAGGTTTAATTCTCTTCACCAACAATGGCGAGCTGGCCAACCAGCTCATGCATCCACGCACCGAATTGGAGCGGGAATATGCCGTGCGCGTGCATGGCCAGGTCACGCCGCAGACGCTTCAAGTATTACGGAAAGGCGTCAAACTGGAAGACGGCATGGCCCATTTTGAACAAATTAGCGAGGTTGGCGGCGAGGGAAGTAACCGCTGGTTTCAAGTCATCGTCAAAGAAGGCCGCAACCGCCTGGTGCGCAGACTCTGGGAGTCGCAGCAGCTGCAAATTAGCCGTTTGATGCGGGTACGATTTGGATCGATCACCTTGCCGCGAAGCTTGCACCGCGGACAATGGCAAGAACTGGAACTGGAAGAAGTGCAAAGCTTAATGGCAAGCTTAGGAGATGAACCTCTGCCTTGAGTATCCTTTCACAGGATACCTCTCCTCCGCAAAAAACGGGCATTGTTGCATAAAGCATATTTTGTATAAGATCCCCCTCTCCTCCACGCTTTTTGCTTAGCTTGACGCCTATCGGGGTGGGGAGAGGAGGGGGTTTATTGTGAAAATCGTGCCCTCGTAGAGGTCCGCGACCAATGGACAGCTGAATTCCCACGGACATAATCAATAAACGCGTTTTCATCCGCTTGATCGCTCGCTTCGCCATCTTCCCTATTTTCCAACGGCGCCAACGCCAGATATTTTTCTTTTAAAAGCTTAACCGCCGTTTGATAAGTCTGGGTATGCCAAAAATTTTCGTCTTCCGGCCCATTGCGATTTTTCTTGAAGAACAAACGAAAACGATCCCAAGAGGGGTTCTCTTGTTTATGGATAAACCCAAAAGACCCATTCCTCTCGCGCATTTCATTAAACAAATCGAGCAAATCTTCGCGACAAAGGTCTTGTTCATTCGTTAAATAGTTTTCTAGCGCGACCAAAAATAGGGTTTTTCGAATTTTATTATTTACCTCGCTATCCCCAATACTTCGCAAGTTATCAAAACGGTGGTCTTGCGCACTAATCGGCGATTGAGGCAGAGGGCTTCTGGGACTTCGAGTAGGGTCAGCTTGTGCTTCCGAGCTTAAGAGGAGCAAGCGAGAATGAGGAGAAGCGACTCTCGAGCTAACCCTTCGTTCCTGATCTTCCTTTTGATCTTCCAGCCTTTCTCTCACATCCGATTGCTGCAACAACCCCGGGTCGGGGGAACTGTGGCCTTGCACTGGCTGAGGAGTGGGACTTCGAGTAGGGTCGGTTTGTGCTTCCGGGCTTAAAGAGGGCGAGCGAGGATCAGGAGTGGCGGCGCTCAAGCTAACCCCTCGTTCCTGATGTTTTTTTTGATCTTCCAGCCTCTCTCTCACATCCGATTGCTGAGACATCCCCGGGTCGGGGGAACTGCGGCCTTGCACTGCCTGAGGTATAGGGCTGCGAATAGGGTCGGTTGGTGTTTCCGGGCGGGCCCCTCGTTCTCGAGGTTCCTGAGGTTCTTTATGTTCTTTTGCTTCGCTTCTCAATCCATCCGCGGGTGCTTCTTTAGCCACCTCCATTTCCTGGAGAACGAGCATTAAAGCCGACTTCAGATCATCGATGTCGAGTTTTTTTAAATTCATTTGCTTTTTAAGCTTTTCAGCTGTTTCCTGCAGGGAAAAGGAAAAGATTTGATTCTCATCTATACTGAGAATAACGGCATCCAACTCGTCGTCGGGCGGGAACTCAGACGAATCATATTTATTCCTGAGATAACTCAGTATTTTTTCCCGCCTCTCATGCCCCTGCAAGAGCTTCCTAAAATCCACAAGCTTCTTGTCCAATTCAAGCTTCAGGAGAAGCGCCATTTCCATTTTTCCCAACTCTTTAATCACCGCCGTCAGCGTTTTCTCGCGCTGGCGTGGGGTCAGCTGTACCCCCTGTTTGCCGATGCTTTTTTCAGCCGCCTTCTCAAAAGAAACAAACCAACCTTCCGTATCCAGACTGGAAAGCATGCTTTCCAAGCTCGGGGCCCTTTTAAATTCTTTGTTGTCTTTGTCCGCGATATATTTTTTATGGAGATATTGAATCAGCTTGAGCTGTGTTCCAGAGTCTTTTTTGCGTAAGTTTTCGCTGAACTCTTCATCATAACGGCCCCCTAACTGCAGGAGAAGAGTCGGTATCACTATGCGATCCAACTCATCGTCGGTTATTGAACCTCCACCCTTGGGCTGTGGATGATAAAAGGAAGCTTGCAGCCCCGCGTCTAAGTCATCTCCCTGAACATAATCGAGTATTGGAGCTGCATAAGTTGGAGCTGCATAAGCGTAACCCTGATTTACTCCAGCAAGAACCATTGCCGCGAACATAGAATAATCCTCACTTGGTTCGCCGCTTGCTTCCATCATCGCCGCCAACCCCACCCAGGCATAAGCAGCATCGATGGCAGCATCTCTAGAAAACATCTTAGGTCCTCCCTTTATTTCTTGATATTATAACTATTTCAGCTTAAACCAATTTTAACGGTTCCGACCCCTAAGCGCTATGCCTCGATAACACGACAAAAACTTAACGGTCATGCTGAGGAGCGTGCGTAGCACACGTCTCGAAACATTTTCTGGAGGGTTAGGAGGGAATTTATCTCGTAAATCGTGCCCTCGTAGAGGTCTGCGCCCAATGGCAAGGTGAATTCCCGCGGACATAATCAATAAACCGGTTTTCATCCGCGCCTCTGTTATCTACCAACTGCGGCAACATCAGATATTTTTCTTTTAACAGCTTAACCGCCGTTTGATAAGTCTGGGTATGCCAAAAATTTTCGTCGTCCTGTACATTGCACTTTTTCTTGAAGAACAAACGAAAACGGTCGAACCGGCAGTTATCTTGCATATGAATATACCAAAAAGACCCGCCCTTCATTTGCATTTGATCAAACAGATCTAGCAAATCTTCGCGGCGCAGACCTGCACGACTTAAATAGTGTCGTAGAGTAGATAAAAATTCGGCTTTTTGAGTTTTAATATTTTCATGATCCCCCTCTCCAATCATTTGCAACACCCTAAAACGATTGTCTGCGGGGGGCTCCGGACCGAGTGGGAGTGCGACGGGTGGCGGAGTCAAGGGAGAATAGGCATCAGGCTGAGGTGACTCGTGTCGCAGAGGGTCGATTGGGCGCACGGGCCATGGGGATTGAGATGCCAGAGGCCAGAAAGCGAGTGAAGGCTCCAGCCGTTCTTGCAGCAAAGGCATGGATCGAGACCCAGGCCATGCGGGTTGCATAGGCGGGAGAGATTCGCTTGGGGGCTCCGGCCTTCGTAGGGATACGGGTGACCGAGACAAGGGAACATGGGCCTCAGGCTGTAGAGGTGACTCATGTCGCAGATGAGGCAAGCGAGGGTCGATTGGGGGTACGGCTATGCGGGGTCGTGCGGATGCGGACACAGATGCGGGCGTGGATGCGATTTTAGGTGGGGAAGCTTGGGGCTCGGGTAGAGACAAGACAACAAAGTTGGGAGCCCTGGCTAAGGGCAAGGGCGCAGCAGGCCTTGCGCGTTTTTCTTCTGCTTGACGCGGCTCTTCAGGGCACGGCTCCCTGCTCTCAAAAATCGCTTCCCTTTCGCTCGCAATTTCCTTTAAAGCGTCCATAATCATATTGGCATCGACTCTCGCTTGCAGAGCCGGATGAAGCTGCTCACGCACTGCAGTCACTGCAGCGGGGGATGTGAAGATATGATACTCATCGATTGCTGCAATTCTTTTGTCTAAAGCCTTATCGAGTACAAAGCCGCCACTTTCGAGGCGGGTGAATTTTTTTCGTAGATAACTGCTTATAGCAACCGGTTTTGAGCCAGCCGCCCCGTTTATCACCTGTTCCCAAAAACGCTTCAGCCCTGTTCTTAATACATCTTTAAGAATGAGCATTGCTTCCACATTTAGCAAAGAGGTCATGATGGCTTGATCGATGGTCGTTCTTTGCTCTTGTGTCAGCTGGAGATTCTTAGTGCTCGTACACTTCTCAATCATCCTTTTAATATTGCTAAATATATGATAATCACCATCCAGCTCGCTATTGATCTTTGCTTCTAAATTGGGATTCTCTTTAAATTCTTTAGCCTTCCCATATTTTCTAACGAGGTATTGAATAACCTGCAACTGAAACGCTGGTGGTTTTTCATTTAAACTTCCTCTAAAGGCGCCCAGGTCACTATTTTCCAACTCTTGCTTTATAACGGGCACCACTATTCTTGGCAGATCGCCATCCTTTAAGGTACTCGCGGGTGCGTGCTGCAGGGACAGGGAAGCTTGCACCGCCGCATCGTAGTCACCTGCGACCCAGGCATCATCAAAGCTTCGACCCGCAAACGGACCCCCTTCGTGCTGCTCGTCCTCCTGCGCTTCATCCTCATGCCGGTATCTGTAGGGAGGAGGAAAGCCCTTTACTTCCCTAGGCCCCAAAATGGGAAAAGCAGCCGGTTCTTCCTGAAGCTCAAAAGCAAAACGTCCATACTCCTCAACCGACACGCCTGCTTCATGTGCATGCGCCACCAGCAGCAAGACATGCCCAAGATTAGGAGGCAGTACTGCTCCGTGAATCGCCATCAGCCTCTGTATATATCCCTCAACCGACCGGTGAGACGCACGTGCCTGTCGTGCAAGTATCGTATCCAGCTCTCTGATACGAGCAGCAGCATCGGCCGCATCTCGGGCAGCAAATCTAGATATCATCTTCAGAACCTCTTTTTTTGATAGCGTAACAGTTTTTGCTTAAGCCAACCTTAAGTGCTGCCGCCCCCTAGTACGGCGTCAACTTGATTTTGCCCTCTCGCGTAGCCCTTGTCATCCTGAACATAGACTCCCTAAGCAGCAGGGAGATCCTTCGCTATGCTCAGGATGACAGAGACTTTAGCTTCGGATGACAAAATCAAGTTGACGCTCTACTAGGCGCCACGCTTGCCTTTTTTGCGATTCAAATCGCCCAGTAAAATTCTAATCATTTCAATGTCTCTCTGCCGCCCGGCCATTAACAAGGGCGAAACGCCGGACGTGTCGGCCTGGCCGGGATCGGCGCCCTGGTCCATCAGCATTTCCACCACGGCCTCGTGGCCATATTTAACCGCGATATAGAGCGGGCCAGCTTCATCGACCCGGGACTGGTTGGGCTTGGCGCCAGCCTTTAATAAGGCTTTGATCATTTTCATCTGCCCCTGCCGTGCCGCCATCCACAGCCAGGACGTGCCACTCACGTCCGCTTCTTTCGCCTTTTCCGAAGTAACGCGATGCAGTTTTTTCCAAACGCCGGCTTGATGCCAGCGCCGCAGCTGTTTTTTAGCCACGGTTTTATGATCCTGCGCCACATAAAACTCGGAGGCCAAGGCAATCAGGGAGCCCTCCGAAAAAGCGGCACTGACTTTGCGCGCCAGCATTGCATCGCCCTCGATTCTTTGCGCCGGCAGCTCCGCGGCATTAATTAAGATCCAGTGCTTTCCCCGAGGCTCATAGCCGACAGCGATGGTATGAAACATACCGCTCAAAATCACGACGAGGGGAGAACAAAAAGCAGGACTTTTTTCCAGGGCAGCGCGCAAGCCGCTAAAATAGGTGACCAGCTCTTGATTCTGATAAATACCCGAAAATTTGTCCACTTGCACAATTTCACCCTGGCTCTTGGATTTCAGCGACATGAGCAAGGGCAGGAAGGAGCTGATTTTTTGCTCCGAGGTATTGATTTTTTTCGCGAATAAATGCGGAAAGAGATAAGCCTGATGATACAACTCCACACCGTCGAGAAAAGGTTGGATGTCGAGCAAACCTCTTTCCTCGGATGCCAGGCCTGCCACTTTGCTTTGCAGTTTTTCGGCAACCCGCTTCAACAAGCGGCTTTTCGCGGACTTGCTTAAATCTTTTAACTTCTCTTTTACTTCCCGCAGCGCCTCGAGACGCGCTTCATTCGTCAATTTGGCCAGTTGTTGATTCATCTGTTCCAATTTAGCGGCTAAGTCGGCGACGGGAATACGCCGCAATAATTCCAGACGGAGATTAAACGCCTCGAGCTCTCCCGACAAAATAGCCTGACCCCCCATATAAGCTACGCCGAACCGCACACCCAGGGGATCCGAGCGATAACCCAGCGCACGCATTCTTTCGATTAACCAGTCTTTTTCACCGACTAGAAAATCGACAAAGGTCGGCTTCATCTTACAAACTCCCCTTCAGCCGATAAAGCCATTCCAGCGCCTCCCGCGGTGAGAGCTGGTCGGGATTGACGTCTGCCAGCATGAGCAACGCGGGATGATTGTTAAGTGGCTCGGGCTGCTCCGTGGCACTCTCCGGAAGGGGGTGGGCTATTTTCTCCAATTCAAGGCAGCGCAGTTTTTGCTTGGCCCTTTGAATCACGCTCGCCGGTACACCAGCCAGCTGCGCCACCTGAATGCCATAGCTGCGATTCGCCGGACCCGCTTGTACGGCGTGCATGAAAATAATTTTATCCCCGTACTCCGTCGCGTCAAAATGCACATTTTTAATGCCGGCCACTTCCTCGGCCAACACAATTAATTCAAAATAATGCGTGGCGAAGAGGCAAAAGGCTTTCACGGTTTTCGCTAGATATTCCGCGCAAGACCAGGCCAAAGACAGGCCGTCCAACGTGCTGGTGCCTCGGCCGATTTCATCCATCAGGACCAAACTCTCGGCCGTCGCGTTATGCAGGATGTTTGCCATTTCCGTCATCTCCACCATAAAGGTCGAGCGGCCGCTGGCGAGATCGTCGGCCGCGCCGATGCGCGTAAAGATGCGGTCGACGGAACCGATGCGCGCAGCCTTGACCGGCACAAAGGAGCCAATGTGCGCCAGCAGCACAATCAGGGCAATCTGGCGCATGTAAGTGGATTTACCGCCCATGTTGGGGCCGGTAATCATCAGCATACGTTGCGCATCCGCAAGCTGGACGTCGTTGGGCACAAAAGGCTGTTCGGAGACAAACTCGACTACGGGATGGCGGCCCTCAATGATTTCGATGCCAGCTTCCTGGCTTAACGCGGGACAAGTCCATTTTAACTGGTCGGCGCGCTCGGCGAAATTACTCAAGACATCCAGCTCAGCGATGGCCGCCGCCGAGGCCTGCAACGGCAAGAGATCTGTCAGGCAGAATTCCAGCAGCGCTTCATATAAGAGCTTTTCCCGCGCCAAGGCTTTTTCACGGCTACTGAGCGCTTTGTCCTCAAAAGCCTTTAATTCCGGCGTAATAAATCGCTCGGCGTTTTTGAGCGTTTGCCGGCGAATATAATCTGCCGGTGCCTGCTCCGCCTGGGTGCGGCTGATTTCGATGTAGTAGCCATGGACCCGGTTATAACCGACTTTTAAAGTCGAAAGCCGGGTGCGTTCTTTTTCCCGCGCTTCCAACTGCAATAAAAAATCACCGGCGTTTTCGCTCAACATCAAAAGTTCATCCAGCTCGGTGTCATAGCCGCGCGCAATCACACCGCCGTCGCGAATCGTCATGGGCGGATTGTCAATCAAGGCTTTTTGCAACACAGCCTGGAGCACTGCAAAATCCGCGATGGCCTGCGTTAAATCCCGCAGCAGGGGCGTCGCACAGGAAGCAAGCTTCGCTTTGAGTTCCGGCAGAATCGCGAGGGTATCACGCAGCTGCGCCAAATCACGCGGACGCGCCGTCTTCAAGGCAACGCGCGCAGCGATACGCTCCAGGTCGGCGATGCCGCGTAAAATCGTTTGGAAAGGGAGATAGGCGCTGTCCGACTTAAAGCTTTGCACAGCAGCCTGACGCCGCATTAATTCTGCCTGATTGCGAATCGGCCGGTTGAGCCAGCGTTTGAGCAAGCGACTGCCCATGGCCGTGCGTGTTTGATCTAAAATAGAACTCAGCGTATTTTCCTCGTCACCGGACATCGAGGTGGTCAACTCCAGATTGCGCCGCGTGGCTGCGTCTAAAATCAAGCTCTCGTCGCGAGCGTCCACGCGGATAGAGCGAATATGCGGCAGCGCCGCGCGCTGCGTTTCCTTGGCATACTGCAGCAGACAGCCGGCCGCGCACAGCGCCGTGGGCAGCGCCATACAGCCAAAGCCGCTTAAGTCATGCGTCTGCATTTGCTGTGTTAGCAACCGGACCGCCGTTTCATATTCAAACTCCCAGGGTGGACGACGACAAACCGCCGTCTTCGACGACTGAAAAGCCGCGGGGTTCCAAGCATCCGAGAGTAAAATTTCCGCTGGCTGCAACCGCTCTAGCTCGGAGAACAAAGCCTCCTCGCCTTTGACTTCCAATAAATGAAAGCGACCGCCACTGATATCTAAATAGGCCAGGCCAAAATGGCGCTCCGTCTCACCCGGCGCCTCCTGGATGGCCAGCAAGAGGTTATCCTGATTTTCTTGCAGAAAAGCCGCGTCGCTCACCGTCCCCGGCGTCAAGATGCGCACCACCTTGCGCTCCACGGGGCCAACTGCCGTCTTGGGATCGCCGATCTGCTCGCAGATGGCTACTGAAAGGCCCTGTCGCAATAACTTCGCGATGTAGGCGTCCGCGGAATGAAAAGGCACACCAGCCATGGGAATCGGCTTACCCGCCGATTGGCCGCGGGCGGTCAGGGTTATGTCCAACAAATTCGCCGCTTGTTGCGCATCTTCAAAAAAGAGTTCATAGAAATCGCCCATACGATAAAAAAGCAAAAGCTGTGGGTGTTGCGACTTGATCTTTAAATATTGCTGCATCATCGGCGTATGAGCGATCAGCTCCGGCGCGGCCGGCGGGCTGTCCATCGTTTGTGCTTCCAAGGTGAATTGGGTTTGCATATTGGTTTTCACATCGTTAATAATGTTTAAAGTTTTTTATACCATAAGGTTTCTTAATGTCTATCACGGAAGCGGTCCAGGCGCTCGGCCTTGCGCTCAAAAAACGTCAATGGAAGCTAGTTACAGCAGAATCTTGTACAGGCGGCGGCCTGGCTTATTATCTTACCTCCGTGCCCGGCAGCTCGGACTGGTTTGAACGCGGTTTGGTCACCTACAGCAATCTCTCCAAACAAGAACTTTTAGGCGTGCAAGCCGAAACTCTGGAAAAATTTGGCGCAGTCAGCGCAGAAACTGCTCGCGAGATGGCCGCCGGCGCCTTGCGGCATAGCGCGGCACAAATCAGCCTGGCTATCACCGGCATCGCCGGCCCCGACGGCGGCACGCTGCAAAAGCCGGTCGGTACGGTCTGGTTTGGATGGAAAGTCGCCGCCGCGGAGGTGCAAGCAAAAAAAGTCTTGTTTTCAGGGACACGTGCGGAAATTCGGGAACAATCAATTGCGCTGGCTTTGCAATGCTTGCTGGACTGCTTAGGGCCCATGTAACAATCCCGTCGCCATTCTCGCGTCCCGAATCCGAAAAACGAGGTGCCGCTATTGCTGCCCTCCCTTTTTTTTGTTCTAATGAAACAATAACGCGTGACTCCACAACTCCTGTTTAGAATTTAGAACTTCTTCACTCTTCGCCAACTTTTATACAAGGAACACCGCAATGGAAGACAATAAACAAAAAGCCCTCAACGCTGCTCTCACTCAAATTGAACGCCAATTTGGCAAAGGTTCCGTCATGCGTCTTGGTGATGCCGAAGTTGTCCGTGATATCGACGTCATTTCAACCGGTTCCCTGTCACTGGACATCGCCCTCGGCATCGGCGGCCTACCGCGCGGTCGTATCGTTGAAATTTACGGCCCGGAATCCTCAGGTAAAACCACCCTCACCCTCCAAGTCATCGCAGAGTGTCAACGCATGGGCGGCGTGGCGGCCTTCATCGACGCCGAACACGCGCTGGATCCAGCCTACGCCAAGCGGCTCGGCGTCCACGTGGACGATCTCCTCATTTCTCAGCCGGACACGGGTGAACAGGCGCTGGAAATCGCCGACATGCTGGTACGCTCCAGCGCGGTGGACGTGGTTGTCATCGACTCCGTTGCCGCCTTAACGCCCAAGGCAGAAATCGAGGGCGAAATGGGCGACCAGCACATGGGCTTGCAGGCACGACTCATGTCCCAGGCCTTACGCAAACTCACGGCCAATATCAAGCGCTCCAATACCCTGGTGGTCTTTATTAATCAGATCCGCATGAAGATCGGCATTATGTTTGGCAACCCGGAAACCACCACCGGCGGCAACGCACTCAAGTTTTATGCCTCCGTCCGTATGGATATTCGCCGCACCGGCGCCGTCAAAGATGGTGAGCAAGTGATCGGCAGTGAAACCCGTGTCAAAGTGGTCAAAAACAAGGTGGCTCCTCCCTTCAGACAGGCTGAATTTGACATCCTTTATAACGAAGGCATTTCCCGTGAAAGCGAAATTATCACCCTGGGCGTGCTGCACAACCTGATTGACAAGTCCGGCGCTTGGTTCAGCTATAAAAACCAACGCATCGGTCAGGGTAAGGAAAATGTCCGCATCTTCCTGAAAGAGCATCCTGAAATGGCGAAGGAAATTGAGCAAAAGATACGCGAAAAGCTGCTCGTTACTCCGGGTGCCCCGCTGAAAGCTGTGGTGGATGAAGAAACAGGCGAGATAGCAGACGCGGTGTAACGCCAGAGAAGTTTTTGACCTCTCTGTGTTTTGGAAGAATCCCTTCCTCCACGTTTTTGGTGGAGGAAGGGAGACTTCGGTATTTAAAAAAGAGGGGGGAAATATGGATACAACCAGTAAAATCAAAACCTATATCTACCGCCTCCTTGCCCAGCGAGAGTATTCCTCGATCAAAGTTGAGCAAAAATTGGTCTGTAAAGGCTTCCATCCCACCGACATCGCCCCAGTCCTCGAAGAACTGCGCCAGGAAGGCATTGTCAACGACCTGCGTTTTGTCGAAAGCTATATTCGCCATCGGCAAGGCCTGGGCTATGGCCCGTTGCGCATCCGTCAGGAGCTGCAAGTTCAGGGTTTGAGCAAAGAGATGATTGAAGATCAGCTGGATATCACTGATAATGTATGGTTTGCCGAAGCAAGCCGAGTGTGGCAAAAACGGTTCCGAGGAAAAGCGCCGTCCGATTTAAAAGAACGAGGAAAGCAAGTTCGTTTTTTGCAGTACCGCGGCTTTACCCAAGAGCAAATTGAACAACTTTTTGACCAATAGACTATAAAACTCATGCCCAAAAAAATATTAACGAGCAACCAGATTCGACAGCTTTTTTTGGATTATTTTGCCCAACATCAGCACGAAATCGTACCCAGCAGCTCCCTGGTTCCATCGAACGACCCCACCCTGCTCTTCACCAACGCAGGCATGGTCCAATTCAAAGAAGTTTTTCTTGGGAAGGAAAAGCGCCCCTACAAACGCGCCGCTTCCTCGCAGCGCTGCGTCCGCGCCGGCGGCAAACATAACGACCTGGAAAACGTCGGTTACACAGCCCGCCATCACACCTTTTTTGAGATGCTGGGCAACTTCAGCTTCGGCGACTACTTTAAGGAAGAAGCCATTCGCTTTGCCTGGGACTTGCTGACCCAGAAATTTCAGCTGCCGCCCGAGCGTTTATGGGTCACCATTTATAAAGACGACCAGGAAGCGGAAGAAATCTGGCTAAAAAAAATCAAAGTCGATCCCAGCCGCTTTTCACGCTGCGACGAAGATAACTTCTGGTCCATGGGCCCCACCGGACCCTGCGGCCCCTGCACGGAAATTTTCTACGATCACGGCCCCGAAATTGCCGGCGGACCACCCGGCAGCCCAGAGGCCGACGGCGACCGCTATATTGAAATCTGGAATCTGGTCTTCATGCAATTCGACCGTGCCGTAGATGGCACGCTGACACCGCTACCCAAGCCCTCCATCGACACCGGCATGGGACTGGAACGCATTACAGCAGTGCTACAAGGCGTACACAATAACTACGACACCGACCTCTTCCAACCCCTGATCCAAACCGCCGCCAAACTGGCTGGCCTGAATGATTACAAGAATGCCTCCCTGCGCATCATCGCCGATCATATTCGCTCCTGCGCCTTTCTCATCACCGACGGCGTTTTGCCCGCCAACGAAGGCCGCGGCTATGTTCTGCGCCGCATTATTCGCCGCGCGCTGCGTCATGGGCATAAGCTTGGGCTAACGGATCAACCCTTCTTCTATCAGTTGACCGACCCCCTGATCGAGCTCATGGGCGAAGCTTATCCCGAGCTCCGCCGCTCGGCCGAAGGCATCAAAAAAGCCCTCTTACAGGAAGAAGAGCAATTCAGCGCGACCCTGAGCACTGGCATGAAGCTCTTTGAGCAAGTAGTGCACGCCTTGCGCGGTAAACTCATTCCCGGCGATACCGTCTTTAAACTCTATGATACCTGCGGCTTCCCCATCGATCTCACGGCCGACATGGCCAGGGAACGCGGGCTCGCCATCGACTACGAAGGCTTCGAGCAAGCGATGGCCAAGCAACGGGAGCGCTCCAGACAAGCCTCCAAGTTTGAAACCGAATATACGCCGGTCGCCCAGGAAGAACACCCGCCAACGGAGTTTGTCGGCTATAAAAACCTGCTGCAGAAACCCAGCCCCGATAAATGCACCATTCTCGCCCTCTATCGCGACGGCAAATTTGTTGAAGCCTTAAATACGGGCGAAAAAGGCTCCGTAATACTCGACCGCACCCCCTTCTATGCCGAGGGCGGCGGCCAGGTCGGCGATCAGGGTGTCTTAAAACACAAAAACCGCGTTATCTTTCGCGTAACTGATACCGTCGCCCAAGGAAAAACCTATTTACACATCGGCAAGACTGAAAAAGAAACTTTGCGCGTCGGTGAAGCGGTGGAAGCCGAGGTCGATGCTCACCGCCGTGCCACCACCTTGTTAAATCATACCGCGACCCATCTCTTGCATCTGGTCCTACGGCAAATTCTGGGTGAACACGCGGTGCAAAAAGGTTCTCTGGTCGAGCCAGAGCGGCTACGCTTTGATTTCGCCCATGCCACACCCCTGACTGTTGAAGAACTCAACCGCGTCGAACAAAAAGTCAACGAAGAAATTCGCGCCAACCATGAAGCGCAGGTGCGCATCACCTCGCCGCAGGAAGCCCTCGCCACCGGCGCCATGGGCTTATTTGAAGAGAAATACGGCAATCAAGTCCGCGTCGTGCGCTTTGGCTCCTCGCTGGAGCTCTGCGGCGGCACACACGCCGAACGCACCGGCGACATCGGCCTCTTTAAAATCACCTCCGAATCGGGCATCGCTGCCGGTGTCCGCCGCATCGAAGCCGTGACCGGCGAAGCCGCGCTGCGCTGGATCGAAAAACGTGAAAATGAATTAAAACAGAAAAATGAGCAGATGGAAGAACGCCTGCGTCTTCTCGAAAAACAAGCGGAATATCTCAAGGAAAAACTAGCCCAAGCGCTAGGACAGGATCTACTCACCCAGGCCAGGGACCTCAAGAGTCTCAAGGTACTCGCCACCACAGTGACCGATCTCGACACTAAAGCCGTGCGCATCCTGGTGGATCAATTAAAAAACAAACTGGGCTCAGCCGTCGTCGCCCTGGTTTTAATCAAAGAACAAAAAATAAGTGTCGTCGCCGGCGTTACTGCCGATCACAGCGCCAAAATCAAAGCCAATGAGCTGGTCAATCTCATCACCCAACCCTTTGGTGGCAAAGGCGGTGGCCGAACGGATCTCGCGGAAGGCGGCGGCAGCTTATCTGCTGAAAAAGGCTTGAAAGACCTACAGAAACTTTTAAATAGCGTTTATGATTGGGTAAACGACAAATTGGGATAAAACGCGTATGGCTCTCATTGTGCAAAAATACGGCGGCACCTCCGTTGGTTCACTGGAACGCATTCAACATATCGTGTCTAAAATCCAGGAAACCAAACAGAAAGGCCACGACCTGGTGGTTGTTGTTTCCGCCATGCACGGTGAAACCGATCGCCTGATCCAATTGGCGCAAAAATTGTCGCCACAGCCGGACGCGCGTGAGTATGACGCCCTGGTTTCAACCGGAGAGCAAGTTTCAACCGCCTTATTGGCCATCTCGCTGATCGCCAAGAATTGTCCCGCACGCTCTTATACGGGGCAACAAATCGGCATCATGACCGACGGGTATTATTCCGATGCGCGCATCCTCGATGTAAAAACCGATTTAATGAAGCAAGAACTGGCCCAGGGACGCGTCGTCGTGGTCGCTGGCTTCCAGGGAACCAGCACTCAAGGTGATGTAACGACCCTCGGCCGTGGCGGCTCAGACACCACTGCTGTCGCCCTGGCTGCCGCCCTCAAAGCTGACGAATGTCAAATTTACACTGACGTGGACGGCGTCTACACCACGGACCCGCGCCTGATTCTAGAAGCCCGCTTACTCCCCGAAATCGCCTTTGAAGAAATGCTTGAAATGGCCAGTCTTGGCGCTAAAGTATTACAGGTGCGCTCCGTGGAATTGGCCAGCCACCATCATATTCCCTTGCGCGTCTTATCAAGCTTTCACCCCGGCCCTGGAACCCTAGTCACAAGTGAGGACAAAATGATACAAAAACGCACTGTTTCCGGTATTGCCTTCAGCCGAGAGGAAGCGGTTATCGCCCTTGCCGGCGTGCCTCATTTCGCAGGCGTGGAAGGCTATATTCTCGGCAAAATTAGCGATGCCCATATTGAAGTGGACATGATCACGCAAAATACCGTCGGCAAAAACACCATTGACCTCATTTTTAGCGTCCCCCGTAAGAGTTACATGGCCGCCTGGAATATCGTGACTCAATTGGCACAAGAGCTTAAAGCCGCCTCCGTGAGCAATAACCACAAGGTGGTCAAGCTCTCCATCGTCGGCATTGGCATGCGCACCCAAACCGGGGTGGCCAGCACCATGTTCCAGGCCTTAGGCAAGGTCGGCATCCCCATTCAAATGATTACCACCTCGGAGATCAAAATCTCTGTGGTCATCGACGAAGAGCATTTGGAAAGCGGCGTTCGCGCAATCCATCAAGCCTTTGAGCTTGATAAATTACCGCACAAGATGCAGATTTCCATGGCGGAAACGGGGTCTTAAAGCCTATTTTCGTTTAGGTATTTGCACTATGACGCTTTATTGTTTACTATTGCACACTTCATAAAGTGGTTAGGGTTAAAAGCCACCTGCTAAAAAAGAAAGGGAAGCGAAGTAAGTACATTAATTCAGGTTGTTAGAAAGAAAAGGAGAGAGTAAATGCTAATTTTAACGAGACGCGTGGGCGAGACACTCATTATCGGGGACGACATTATCGTCACTGTATTAGGTATTAAAGGTAACCAGGTTCGCATTGGTATTAATGCTCCGAAAACCGTCTCCGTGCATAGGGAAGAAATTTATCAACGTATTCAACAAGAAAAGAATACAACCGTAGCACCGAAGAAAGAAGAAAAGGTTTCTAAAAAGAAAGAAAACGGCAAAGATAAGCAAAAACCAAGCGATGAGTCGGAGTAGATCTGTAGGAAGCACCACCCAGATTTAACTGCTTATTCAAGGAGAGATGGCCGAGTGGTCGAAGGCGCTCCCCTGCTAAGGGAGTATGAGGTCAAAAACTTCATCGAGGGTTCAAATCCCTCTCTCTCCGCCAAAACCAAGGAGCGGAGCTTGTTTTAGAAAGAGCATTGCGCCCGTAGCTCAGTTGGATAGAGTACCTGGCTACGAACCAGGGGGTCGGGAGTTCGAATCTCTCCGGGCGCGCCATTTCGCATCTATTCGGTTTCATTCAAATTCCCCCTCCTCTATGCTTTGTATGGGGGCATTCGGGCTGATATTTGGCTTATACTGTTAGAAATGAAAAAATATTAGCTAATTTATTGTAGATTTGGGTTCCGTGACCTGCGCGGACGGTTTATTACCTCTCGCCCACAGTTGACCTATATCGCAAGATCAACCTCAGCCAAGAAGAAGCTTATAAACTTTTCGATGAACATTTTCAATTTGCTTGATATTTTCAGGGGCAATAAAAAGAGTATCATCACCCGCAACTGTTCCGAGAACTCCTATCTCTTTTGCTTGGTCTAAAAATCTGGCTACAAATTGAGCACATCCGGGAGCTGTTTGAATAATAATCAGCGATTCATTATGGCTAATATTCAATATTAACTGTTTTAGTGAATCATTGGGTGTGATTGATACAAGCTCGGCAGGTAACCGATAAACCACCTTTTCGCCTTCATTCATTTTGATAGCGCCTATTTTGTGTAGCACGCGCGAAACCTTCACTTGATTAACAACAAAGCCTTGCTTTTGTAAAGCTGCTTTAATTTCCTCTTGTGTTCCTACCGACTTTTTTTGTAATAATTCTTGTACGGCAATAATAAAATCCGCTTTGTTGTGGGTTTTTCTGCTCATGCTTAATTCCTTAATTTAGTAAGAAATTATTTTAAGTGACTCCGCAATAACATCAATAGCAAAATCGATATCGGCTTCATTAATAACATAGGGTGGCAGCAGTCGGAGTACGTTTTCAGCAGTGATATTGACTAATAGTCCAGAATTTCGACAATGAATGAGAACGTCCGTCGGATTTACTGTTAACTCTATTCCTAGCATTAATCCCGCCCCGCGTATCTCTTTGATTTTAGATGGGTATTGTTGTTGCAAGGTTTTTAAGCGGCCAAACTAAGTTATATGGATTTTAATTTATTCATACAAAGCGAATGCGCTGCTGAGTTAAAGATGAATAAATATAGTTTCAAAACAGTAAATGCTCCTGCCGAAGTACCAGAACCATGCGATCTTATTATTGCGTTACATGATATAGCGGAGGTCAATATGTCAGTAGTAAAAAGTATACGATACGCATTAGACAATGCTATTTGCCATGCAACCTCACCAGGCTCTGCAACAGCAATCGTTGGCGCGATCAAACATCAAGCAAAAAATGGTTTTCACATTGGATCACTGCAGGAAAATGACCGCCAGGTTAAATACGATAAAAAACTTAAGCATATTTTCACGGGCGAAGAACTCAACGCGCACGAGCTTGAAGCACTGCTAAGTAAGGCATTAGCTCTAAAAAAACAACGCGCAGAAAAACAATTTACAAATGAACTGGGCGGACAGCATCTGGCATTAATATTTAATAAACCTTCATTACGTACGCGCTTTAGTTTTGCGATCGCCATGCGAGAATTAGGTGGGGATGTCATTGAAAGCGTTGAATCGACGCGCAAAGCAGAGACACCAGAAGATCAAGCAGGTGTGTTGAGTGGCTATTGTCATGCCATCATGGTTCGAACGCACGATGATATTGTTTTTGAAAGAATGAGCCACACCGCAAAAGTGCCCATTATCAATGGGCTATCTGCTCTGCATCATCCTTGTCAAATTTTTGCAGATATTTTGACGTTACGTGAAGTATTTGGTTCGCTCAAAGGACTAACACTGAGTTATATCGGTGATGGAAATAATATCCTTAACAGTTTGTTATTACTCGCGCCACAGCTGGGAATCAATATCCATTATAGCTGTCCCCACACCCGAGGGCCAGACAACGGCGTTTTAGCAAAAAGCAAAGCGAAACTTCACGCGAACTCAGGGAAAATACAAGCATTTTCTTCGCCAAAGGAAGCGGTTTTGAATGCACATGCGGTTTACACCGATGTCTGGACAAGCATGGGTTTTGAAAATGAAGCGCACGACCCTCTTTTTAATGGGTTTCAAATCAATGCAGAGTTAATGAAATACGCATTGCCAAAAGCAATTTTTATGCATTGCTTGCCAATGAAACGCGGCAAAGAAGTAAGTGAAACATTACCGGATCAGCCTTGCTCCGTTATTTATCAACAAAGTGAAAATCGTCTACATATCCAAAAAGCGCTACTTTTATATTTATTAAAAAGTGAGGAGATAAAAAATGTCTAAAAAAATTATTCTGGCGTACTCGGGGGGGGTTGGATACCTCCTGTTCTATAAAATGGCTGCAAGATCAGTATGGTTATGAAGTCATTGCTGTAGCAATGGACGTCGGCGAAGGGAAAGCGCTTGAACCTATCAAAGAAAAAGCATTAAAAATTGGCGCAAGTAAATGCTATGTATTGCCATTACAGGATAATTTTGCGACTGATTTTTTAATCCCCGCCATACAGGCTAATACACTTTATGAAGGGATATATCCATTAATATCCGCTTTATCAAGACCCTTGATTGCGCGCACTTTAGTGGATATTGCTAAAAAAGAACATGCCGTTGCTGTTGCGCATGGGTGCACGGGCAAGGGAAACGATCAAGTACGTTTTGACGTGGCCATTAATACTTTTGCGCCGCATTTACAAATTGTAGCGCCGGCAAGAGAAAACCCCATGTCCCGCGAAGAAGCCATTCGCTATGCAACTCAACACAACATTCCTTTGCCGATTGATTTAAATAATCCATTTAGTATTGACCAAAATTTATGGGGGAGAAGTTGTGAGTGTGGAGTGCTTGAGGATCCCTGGATTGAACCACCTGAAGCGGCCTATGCGCTAACAAAAAATATAAATGAGACACCCGATAAACCGGTGGAAATTACCATTGGATTTGAAAAGGGGATTCCAGTCACGCTAAATGATCAGTCTCGATCAGTGGTTGAGTTGATTACTGAATTAAATAAAATTGCAGGACTACATGGGGTCGGGCGCATTGATCATATTGAAAACAGATTGATCGGGATAAAATCACGTGAAGTTTATGAAGCACCTGCAGCGATAACATTAATTACCGCGCATAAAGCACTAGAGGCAATCACCTTGGCGCGGGAAGTTGCGCATTTCAAACCAATCATAGAGCAATACTTTGCAAATTTAATTTATGAGGGTCTGTGGTTTTCACCCTTGCGTGATTCTTTATATGCTTTCATCCAAGATACGCAACAACGGGTCACCGGCAAAGTCAGAATTAAATTGCATAAAGGCCATGCTATTGTTGTTGGGAGGACATCGCCTTATTCATTGTATGTGAAAAAATTAGCGACCTATGCCGCGGATGATCAATTTGACCATCATGCTGCCGTTGGCTTTATCAAATTATGGGGTTTACCGACTCAAACTTATTATAATCTTGAAAAAGACATATTTCGAAGCGAGGGAAACAATGAGTAAAAAACTATGGGGAGGGCGTTACACATCACCAACAAATTCTGAGGTAGAAGCATACACCGCCTCAATTAACTTTGATGTTGAATTAGCCTATGAAGACATACTTGGCAGCATGGCTCATGCAATGATGTTAAGTTATTGTGGCATTATTACAACAGAGGAGAACGACCAGTTACAACAGGGATTGCTCGATATTGCCAATAAAATATCTCAGAATCAGCTTCAGTTTAGCATTGAAGATGAAGATATCCATATGAATATAGAGCGTATTCTTACTGAAAAGGTCGGTGATGTCGCTGGTAAATTGCATACGGCGCGAAGTCGTAATGATCAGGTAGCATTGGATTTGCACTTATATTTACGTAAACAAATCGTTAGTATTGTAGAGCTATTAATTTGCCTGCAGGATACACTTTTAACCTTGGCAAAACAGCATGTCCAGACTATTTTACCAGGGTATACCCATTTACAACGCGCACAACCAATTTATTTAGCTCAACATTGGTTAGCTTACATTTCAATGTTCCAGCGTGATATAGAACGATTAGAAAATAGCTGGACACGTGTCAATCAATCTCCGCTGGGAGCAGCTGCATTAACCGGAACAAGTTTTCCCATTAACCGACAGCATGTTGCAGATGCGCTTGGTTTTGATGGTATTTATTTGAACACACTGGATGCCGTAAGTGATCGTGACTTTATTGTGGAGTTTATATCGGCAGCGGCACTGATTATGATGCATCTCTCCAGAATGAGCGAAGAATTAATTTTATGGTCAAGCCAAGAGTTTAATTTTATCAGTTTCGATGAGCGATATTGTACTGGCAGTAGCATTATGCCGCAGAAAAAAAATCCTGATGTTGTGGAATTAGGCAGGGGTAAAACAGGGCGTGTATATGGTGCGTTACTCGCGGTCTTAACGATGCTAAAAGGATTGCCATTGGCATATAATAAAGATATGCAAGAGGATAAAGAACCTCTGTTTGATGTAATAAAAACCCTACGTCAAACCTTATCCATCTATTCACCGCTCGTAAGCACTTTAAAAACGAATGATATCATCATGCGACAAGCGGCTCATAATGGCTATCTCAATGCAACTATTTTAGCCGAATACTTAGTAAAAAAAGGCCTGCGTTTTCGTGCAGCGCATGAAGTTGTCGGCAAAATGGTTGCATTTAGTATAAGCAAACAATGTTCAATCGAGCGTTTATCACTGCATGAAATGCAGCAGTTTTCCATGATTATCTCAGAAGATGTATACGAAATTATTTCGATCGATAATGCCGCTACTGCTTGCATCTCTTCGCCATTATTAAATGAAGAAATTACCATGCGTGAACAGCAACTGCGGGCTAATCATACTTGGGTCAGTGAGAAGGAGGATCTGCTTAAGTCCGTTTACTTAAAATATTCTTTACCCTATAATCCCATGCTGCTTATGCCACACAGCGCCCGTAGCTCAGTTGGATAGAGTACCTGGCTTCGAACCAGGGTGTCGGGAGTTCGAATCTCTCCGGGCGCGCGATTTGCAGTGGGGGTTATAGAGGTAAAAATACCCCGTGTTAAAGGTGCGTCTGCAAAACCATTGACTCTAGCGTCAATCCTGGGCCAAAAGCGCAACAAAAAACGTTTTTACCGTGATCTTCTTGCTTCAAGTCAGCCCACAGTTCCTTCAGCACAAATAAAATCGTCGCTGAGGACATATTTCCGTGATTTCGCAGGACTTGATAGGCCGGTTTATTCTGCTCTTTCGAAAGGCCCAAAGCAGCTTCACAAGCCTGCAGAATTTTGATGCCACCGGGATGAATCGCGAAAAAATCCAGATCGCTCATTTTTAATTGGGAATGAGTCAAAAGTCGCTCGGTAAAGGCGGCGATCCCGGAGTGAATCGCCTCCGGCACATAAGCGCTTAAAACAATGTCGAAGCCCGAATCGGCGATTTCCCAGGCCATTTCCTGGCTGGTTTGCGGCAGGATATCGCAATAGAAATCCTGAATGATAAAACAGCGGGTTCCCGCAGCCGGTTGCGCTTGAATTAAAGCCGCCGCCGCACCATCGGCGAAAATGGCGTTCGACACCAGATGATCGAGATCCATCTTCCTTTGAAAATGCAGCGTGCAGAGCTCCACACAAACCACCAGGACTTTAGCCGTGGGTTCCGCCCTGCAAATGGCATCAGCGAGTTTCAGGCCATTAAAGGCGCCATAACAGCCCATAAAATTAATCGTGGTTCTTTTAGTGGATGCTTTCAGCTTTAACTGTTGCACCAGCTCAATGTCAATTCCCGGCGCGTACATACCGGTGCAGCTAACTGTGATCAAATGGCTGATTTCACCTCGATCGAAGTCCTCCAGCTGCGCCAGGCAATTTTCGATGGCCGCCTGGGCGAGTTGCAGGGCATGCTGTTTATAAACGCGCATCCGGGCCGAAGTCGTGGGAAAGAGGCCTTGCGGCTCATTGGGGAAAAATTCAAACTCACCGGGCCTCTTGGCCCAATCGCTGAGAACACTGTAGCGATAGTCGATGCCTGAGGCACGATAAATCGCCTTGAGTAAACGCTTTTCCGCAGGACTCAGGTGAAAGCCCGAGGAAATGAGCTCGCTAATTGCTTCCTGAGAAAGTTTATAAGGCGGCAAAGCTGTCCCCAGCGCTGCAAGGGCTATATTCATAAATAAAACTCAAATGGGTTAAAGAATCACAGACTGTGCTGTGTCGACAGAACCGATCAGGCCGGAAATTAAATCAATGTGCTTTGCCAAAGCGCCTCGGTTAGCCTCGACAACTTGGCGGGCATTTTCGCCCTTTTGCCTACACAAATCCGCATCCATAAAGAAGCGGAGCACCGCGGCAGCCAGAGACGGAGCATCCTCCACTTTCACTAAAGCGTCCGCTTTCGTGAGTAGCTCGGCAATCTCCGTAAAATTGAAAAGCTGCGGTCCGCTGATCACCGGTTTCGCCAAAGCGGCCGGCTCCAGCAGATTGTGTCCGCCGATCGGCGCAAAACTGCCACCGACCAAGGTCACGTTCGCGGCGGCATAAAAGAGGAACATTTCACCCATGGTATCCCCCAGAAAAACCGCCGTTTCCGGGCCACAGGACTCACCGAGACTACGGCGGGCAAACTGAAAGCCTTGCTGGGCGATTAGCTCTGCCACCGGCGTAAATCGCTCCGGGTGACGTGGCACCAGAATGAGTAAAGCCTGAGGCTGGCTTTCGCGAATCTGAGCATGGGCTTTTAAAGCCAGTTCTTCTTCGCCAGCGTGGGTGCTTGCGGCAATCCAGATCGGCCTGTCCTTGCCCAAGTGCATCCGCAGGACCTCGCTGCGCGGAATCAAATCGGAGGGCAGCTCCAGGTCAAATTTAATGTTGCCGGTAACGATCACGCGGGTCGGATTCATTCCCAGGGCGATGTAACGCTCCGCGTCCGCCTTGCCCTGCGCCATTAACAAGGAAACCTTAGACAGCATATCCCGTGTCAGCAAGGCAATGCGCTGGTAGCCGGCAGCGGAGCGCTCCGACAGGCGACCATTGGCGATCACGATGGGGATGCGGCGTTGATGGCAAATTTCATAAAAATTAGGCCAGAGTTCCGTTTCTAGGATGATCGCGATGACCGGCTGGATCTGCTTTAAAAAGCGCCTGACCGCCATTGGCAAATCATAGGGGATATAAACATGAGACACGCTGTCTCCCAAAGCTGCCTGGATTCGCGCCGCACCGGTCGGCGTCATGGTCGTCACCACAATCGGTAGCGCGGGGTAACGCAAACGCAGTTTTTTAATCACGGAAACAGCGATCAGGGATTCACCCACGGAAACGGCATGGACCCAAATTGACTTTTCAAAGGCAAGCTTAGAAAACCCGAAGCGCTCTTTAATACGCTGCCGGTAAGCCGGATTGCGCCGCGAACGCCACAAGAGCCGCAGTAAAACAAACGGGATAAGGAAATAAAAAGCGATGCTATAAGCAAAGCGCAGGAATTGTGTCATTTTCATTTTCACTTCTTAGGGATCAGTACCATTAACATCGCCATAATTGGGGGGGCCGTTCTTAAGATCTTCCAAGGCAAAATGATAAGTAAAGCCCAAGAAAAACAAATCAATGCGGGGAACTTGGCTATTTCTTTTGGTGATCGTCGTCCATGAAAGATCCATGGTTATATTTTCCATAATATCGTAGCCAATTCCGGCGCCTAAAAGCGGATGCCAGGAGTAGCCAAAGTCACTTGAGCCATTGCGTGTAATACCGCCATGGGAGGTCGCATCCAGATAGGTGCCGCCCAATTTAACATAGGGGCTCAGATGAATATAAGCCGCCATGGGTAAAAACAGCTTTCCCGTGATATCGACGGCATATTCGCTGATATCGCCGTCTGGGACTGAGCCGCCATTAATATCGGTATAACGGGTATTTCGAGGCTTTAAATAACCCGCTTCAACAGCCAAATAATCATTAAATTGATAACCTGCATAACCGCGCGCCGCAAAAACATGGTTTTTAATGGAGGCCGAGGTAAGCTGCACGCTGCCATTGGCCGGCGTCGCCACCATGGTGCTGAGAGCAAAATTCGTATCCGCATAGCCTCCTTGCACGCCTGCATACAGTTGAGGTTTAGAGCCGCCAGCCTTGGCCGCCGTCACGCAAGCAATAAGAGAAAATAAAGAAAATAGAACCTTTCTTATTTTCATGCGATCCCTCCAAAAATAATCCAAATCGAGGACATTGTATCAGAATATACAGCTCTATTCTTCAGATTGTTATAAAGAAATTTTGTAGATATTCGGTCCTCATTTTAAAGTCCCCTCTCCTCCACGCCTTTGGTGGAGGAGAGGGTTAGGGAGAGGAGGTCTTATTAATTATAACCCGCTGATTAGGATTAATTTTATACCTCCTTCCCCTAACCCCTTCCTCCACCAAAAGCGTGGAGAAAAGGGGAAACGAATATCTACGAAATTTTGAAATTTAAAGTGGAGCCAGTCGGGATTGAACCGACGACCCCCTGATTGCAAACCAGGTGCTCTCCCAGCTGAGCTATGGCCCCATTAAATATTCAGTTTAAGACTGGTGGGTCTGGGTGGACTCGAACCACCGACCTTACCCTTATCAGGGGTACGCTCTAACCACCTGAGCTACAGACCCAACTAAATGAAGGGAGTGATTATCACGTTGTTTCCTTCCTAATTCAAGGAGATTTTTCTATTGCGTTCCCCTCCCCCAAAAGACTTGCGTTTTGGGAGAGGGGAGATTACTTTTGCAAATAATGAACAACCTCACTTTTAGGGACTGATCTGATGTCAAAAAAAGCCAAAATCTCTGATTTAGAATCCTCTCTCAAAGAAATTAACGACTTAATTGAGAAAATGGAGCACAGCGATCTGACGCTGGAGCAAGCCCTGGGCCATTTTGAACAAGGCATCACACTCATTAAAAACTGCCAAAAAATCCTGCGGGAAGCGGAGCAAAAGGTACAAATTTTGATCCAAAACAGCAGCCATAACGATGAAGCCGACGAAGAATTAAAGCCCTATACCTCCGAAGAGAATGAATAAAGTGGGACCCTTCCAGGCCTGGATAGCAGAAAACTCCCTGCGCGTTCATCAGGGGCTGCTGTACTATTTGGAAAATATTAGCTATCCCGCCCCCCGGCTTCAGGAAAGCATGGCCTATGCGGCCTTGAGTGGCGGCAAAAGAATCCGCCCCTTGCTGATTTATGCCACGGGGAAGATTTTTGACGCTCCCCTGGAAAACCTGGATCTCGCAGCCCTCGCAATTGAACTGATTCACAGCTATTCCCTGGTCCACGATGACCTGCCGGCCATGGACAACGCTGAATGGCGCCGCGGTCAGCTCACTTGCTTTAAAGCCTTTGGAGAAGACCTGGCTATTCTCGCTGGCGATGCCCTCCAAGCCCTGGCTTTTGAAATTATCGCGACTCATCCAGCGCCACTGACTGCGACAAAACGACTGCAGATGGTTCAAGTTTTAAGCAGAGCCAGCGGCCCCTGCGGCATGGTTAGCGGTCAAGCTTTGGATATTTTTAATACAGCCGAAGCGTCGCTTGCCGAAAATGAATTGCTGCAAATGTACCAGTTAAAAACCGGCGCTCTAATCGAGGCCAGTATTCATTTAGGGCTCTGCGCTGCTTCGGTAAAAAGCCCTCAACAGCAAAAAGCCCTGGAAAGCTACGCCGAGAAGGTCAGTCTCGGCTTTCAGATCCAGGATGACCTCTTGGATATGGAGGGCAAGAAAGAAGCTATCGGAAAATCAACCGGCCTGGATGAGGCTCTGAAAAAAGCGACCTATCCTCGCCTGGTGGGGCTGGAAGCAGCCAAAAAGAAGATGGAAAAGCTATTTCAGCAGGCTTTTGACGCCTTGGAACCCCTGGGGCCCCAAGCGGATTTCCTGCGTCAGCTGACGGAATATGTGGGAAAACGGGATCGATAAGAATTTTTTACCTCCTTTCCCTAACCCTTTCCTCCACAAAAAGCGTGGAGGAAAGGGGACTTTAACAGGAAATCCGCTTTATTCAACAACGCCCCACGCTTTTGGTAAAGGAATGATAGATGAACCACTATAATTTGGCATTTTTCCCCAATTTTCGTTACACTTGGAAGCTTAAAATGTATATATTCGGCTCTCATCCAAATTCCCTCTCCTCCACGCTTTTTGTGGAGGAGAGGGTTAGGGAGAGGAGGTCAATAAATAGCTTTAATTTACACCTCCTTCCCCTAACCCCTTCCGCCACCAACAGCGTGGCGGAAGGGGGATATGGAAGGGTGAACCAAATATTTACCTTAAAATTTAAGAGAATCTGAATGGATTGCCCTTTTTGTAGTACTTTAGATACCAAAGTGATCGATTCGCGCCTCATCCGCGAAGGCAATCAAATCCGCAGACGCCGCGAATGCCCGAACTGTCAGGAACGGTTTACAACCTACGAACGCATTGAATGGACCTTCCCGCGCGTCATCAAGCGCGATAACCGCCATGACATCTTCGACGAACCCAAACTGCGCGCCGGCATGTTGCGCGCCCTGGAAAAACGCCCCATCAGCTTGCAGCAAATCGACACCGCCGTGGCGCGCATTATCCGCAAGGCGCAAGCCTATGGTGAAAGGGAAATCTCCTCTTCCCAAATTGGAGAGTGGGTCATGGAAGAATTACAGCATTTAGACCAGGTTGCCTATGTGCGCTTTGCCTCGGTCTACCGCAGTTTTCAGGACATCAATGAATTCAGGGAGGAAGTCAAACGCCTCGAGGGACACACACAAAAGCCAGAAAAAGAGATCACCTAACATGAACCCCGCTTCCAAATATAAAATCCCCCGGCACAACGCGAGGCAATATGCCTTACAAGCCATCTACCAATGGCAACTTTCCGGCACCCCCATTCAAGAAATTGAAGTGCAATTCGTGAAATTTCATGTCACCAAAAAAGTCGACCTGGACTATTTCAAAGAAGTGATTAGCGGCGTCGTCAAACTTCAGCATGAGCTCGACAAGCAGATCGCGCCCTATATTGAGCGCGCCATCTCCGAGGTCGACCCCGTTGAACTGGCCATCTTGCGCATCGCCACCTATGAATTCGTCAAGCGCTTGGATGTGCCCTATCGCGTTATTATCAATGAGGGCCTGGAATTGGCCAAGAAATTTGGTTCGATCGAAGCGTTTAAATTCATTAACAGCGTCCTGGACCGCGTTGCGCGGCAATTACGGGCGCGTGAAATCACGCCTGAGATCAAGCAATAAAGTCGCCTACAGCGTAAACAAGTTTCAGCGGGCGGGGGGGTGTACACTCCCGCTGAATTAGCAGCAGCCAAACGCTGCGCGTTAAGGCCGCAGTCGCAAATTTTTAAGGAATAATCGATGAACCTGGACGCTCTTAAAAAATTCAAGAAAAACATCCCTCCGGTTCCAGCCAGTGTCTGGCGCAATCCACTGCACTTTATCGCCTTTGGCTTCGGCGCCGGCACCTTGCCCTTTGCGCCGGGAACCTTTGGCACGCTGATTGCCATTCCTTTTTATCTGCTGTTGGAACCGTTGCCGCTGATTCTTTATGTAAGCGTTGTTTTTCTCATCACACTCGGCTCCATCGTTCTCTGTGACCGTGTTGAAAAGGAAATGGCGGTGCACGACCATCCTGGCATGTGCGTGGACGAGCTGGTCGGCTATCTTATCGCCATGATTCATGCGCCGCATGGCCCGATGTGGGTGCTGCTCGGTTTCCTGCTCTTCCGGCTTTTTGACATCTGGAAACCCTGGCCAATCCGCCAGGTGGATCGCGGCGTCGGCGGCGGTTTCGGCGTGATTCTAGACGATGCGCTGGCCGGACTTTATAGTTTCATCGGCATACAAATCATTTATTACGTCTTCAGCAGGTAAACGATGCATTGGATCACCGCTTCCTTTCTTGCTCTCATTAGCTTTGGCTTGTGGGGGCTGTTTACTAAACTCGCTGTCATGCATCTGGATTATAAAAGCGCGCTGATCTATCAAACGCTGGGCGTGCTGGTGATTGGCCTCATTACCTTGGGGCTCGTGGAATTCAAGCCTATGTCCAACCTGAAAGGCTCGGGTTACGCTATTCTGACTGGAGCAGCCTATAGCATCGGCTGTCTGTTTTATTTTATCGCCGCCAGCAAGGGCAAAATCATCACCGTGGTAACCTTGACGGCGCTTTATCCGCTGATCACAATCATGCTGGCTTATTTTCTGCTGAGCGAGTCTGTGAGCCTGAAACAATGCCTCGGCATTGCCTTCGCCCTTATTGCTATACTTTTAATGTCAACCTAAAATATCCAAGCCTGCTTTAAGAAAAATAGTATAGCGCCAAAAGTGGAAAAATAAGGCCTCCTACCCCTAACCCCTTCCTCCACCAACAACGTGGAGGAAGGGGGAATTATTCAACTTAAAAGGCGTAGAGGAGAGGGTGTCCTGTACAAAAAGGCAGGGACGGTATTAATAGTAGCTACAGCGACCCGGTCGCCAACCTCACAGACGCCGACGAAGGCTCCGGTGGTATAGCAACCTTTTCCTCTTCCACAACAACACCTCCCTGTGCCGAAACCAGCAGAGGCAGCGCAGAGAGCTTAGCTGGCAAAGGCTTAAAAACCACACTCATGCTTTCACTCAAAACCGTGCTCAACCCTACTTCCGCATGCGGCGCCGTATTCTTCCTAGCCAGGTAGGTCATGATCCCGCCGGTAGTGGCCTCGCAGACTCGTAGCTGGGCACAATCCGCTTTCGCCGACTGGCGATAGCCAAATAAGGTGAAGTCGTGGAAGCCAAAGAAGGAGAGCGTGCGGGCAAGGATACCGTTGACCACAATGTCCGCCACTGTTCGCGGGAAGCGGTTAAACGCGCTTTCCATTATTTTATTCGCTACGCGAAAAACAGCGAAGGTAGTTGAAGTCACATCATCTAGCAGCATGGATCCCAATTCTTTCCAGGGACGCCCCAAGGCTGCCTCGATCCCAAGCTGCCGCTTATTAAAAGGAGCGCCGGCAGCAACCCACAAGCACACGGCGGCCAGCGGACTCAAAGCGCAACGCACCAGCGTCGGCACATAGCCAATCGTTCTGCCTAAAAAGCTGCGCAAAGTCGATTTTGGCGCGTAGCGCTCAGGATCGATGAGTTTATCAATCGCCGTCGCATCCACGCTGGAGACCGATTTTTCGAGGAAGTATTGTAATTGGACCTTCAATTTCACAGGGAGGCGGGATAAATGCTCTTTATTCGCGGCCAACTGCAACATCAAAGCCAGTGTGTTTTCTGCATCTTTGTCTGTCGGCGTCCTGGCTTGAGCTAGCGCCTCCTCAACCTGGCCATGGGTCGCTTCCAGATTTTTGGGCGAAAGTAATTCTTCGAGTTTAGCTCTCACCTGAACTAATATCTGCTGAGCCTCTCCTTCGGGTACTCTGTGTTTCACTAGCAAAGCCCGATAGTTCGCAACACACTCATCAATATAATCTTTACGCGCCTCTTCGTGATTGCCGTGCGGATCAGCAAAAAGATGATAGCCGATGAGACCGAGCTTGGCGCCGCCAAAAACTTCCGAGAATGCCGCCGGGTCACCGATGTGATTTCTCAATTCCTCGGATAAGTATGGAACATCAATCAGGTAAACCAAGGCATGGCCAATGGCCCAAGCCAGTGAGATATAGGTGACGGTCTTGGCAGGGTCATTGAGGAGATGACCAAATACTTTGTTGGCCCAGCTATCCGGACCATGTTCCAGGCCTTCGATAATCGCACCGACCAGCTTAAAGTTGGTGAAAGAGCCGGCAAGAGAAGCAGAAAAGGTATCCTTGGCCCAAATGTACCCCTGGTCTTGCAGGAACTTCACATAGCCCTTGCCAAATACTTGAACTGCGAATGCCGGGGTGAAAAACGCCAGAAAGGAAACCACGGCACCGACGGAGCTTGCGGCAAACGTGAACGGATGCTTCGCAGCCATATTATGGCCAAACAAGTCAATGAATTCGATGAAGCCCGAGGCACCGCCGTTAGCAATACCGCGGGAAGCATAAGGCTGCAGCGAAACTTTCGGTTCCGCGTGAACAGCTGCTTCTGGATTTTTTTCTTCCTTATAATCGAAACCGCCTCTTGCCCCCACCACTTCCTGAGCGCGAGGCGCCATATTGGGTTGAGGACGCCAGTCGAGGTTGTGGCCTAATTTCAAAACACGATTAATAGTCGAGGTTAACTGATAATCACCCTTTTTGATTAGCTTTGCTTTATTTGTCTTTTCTTCAAAACGTAACCGGTTAAAAGCCATGCCTTGCGCACCAGACAGCTCCTGCCGGCACCACGCTCCATTGTGATTACCCCACAGAATATAGCCCTTACTGTGTTTTACTAAAATCGGCGTATTCGGATGTTCCCGCTGAAGCGTGCGCAGATAATCCTCATCGGCATCCTTGCTATCAGGTATTCTAATTAAAACGAGATCGCAACCTAAAATTTCCTGGTCCTCCTTCTCGATCTCTTTCAGCTCATACTTTAGTTGAAGCAGGATAGCTTGAAGCTCTCTTTCGGGATTTTGGAAATCCGCATACACATTCTCTGGCAAGCGCTTAATCTGCTTCCAGCCATCGGTCAAGCCTCTCCATATACCTTCCACAAAAAGGTAGTTGACGACCTTATAGAGTTCCAGGCCGATTTTAGTTGAAATGCTGGTTTGTTTATTGAGGCGGGCGATGAGAGCATAGTAATCCGTCTTACCTTGAACACGCTCCGTCACGTCCTCCGGTTGATGGAAGATTTGAATGATTTTCTCGACCACTTCGGCATTATCGCCACGAAGCGTAGTCTCAATCAAATTGAAGGGCGACCAAAGCACACTCCAGAGCCAACCGCCAAAACGTCGCCCGCTCGTGAAAACTGAACTCTCATAGGGCTTGTTGAAGTCATAAAAACTGCGCCAATGCCGCCACTTGGCCGCCAAGATATGCCGCTGGAGCGGCCCGCGAGGCGCCGACAAGGACAGGGAGGTATGACCTCTTATTAATAAACCGATTAGGAGGGGATTGAATCGTGCGTCACTACGTTCAATTACATGTATTCCGGGCCGGAATAAGCCGTGCAAATACTCTGCTTGATCATAAGACAAGTGGCCTATAGGCGTCTCAGTCCAATGGTCATTACCCTCAGAGTCCCCATAAAGCCTAAATTCACCATTTTGTCTTATTAAAATAGGTCTATTATACTTCGCCGCCGCTCGCCGATCTTCATCATTGATCCCTTCACCGCTAGCGAGATTTCTTAAGAAGAGGTTACATTCCTCATGATCGCCGCTGATTTCACTCACCGCCATCATCAATTCTTCGAGTTGCGCAACGCTGCCGTCCGTATGAAAATCAGAATCGATGATGACCCTCTGATTCGGGTCATAACGCAATTGATGATCCCGTGTCAGGGGCGTATGAAAATCTTGTGCAAAATCACGCGTCAGCTTAATTGCATCTTCGGCGCAACTGTTCAAGTCACCGCGCAGATAAGCTCCACTGCCATGCTGATGAGTCAAGGCCTGGTTCACCGCCTGCATCTGTCGGGTACCGCAAATAATGCGTTCTTTCAAAAAAGCCAGGATTTCTTCATTGCCCGTGGTCTGCAGCCACTCCGCGTCTCCTTGATGTTCAAAAATGAGCGCTTGGAGTTCCAGTGCGGCCTGTCTATTTTCTTCATAGACCAGCTCGAGACTGTGAATGCGCGCAGCATGAAATCGTGCTTCCCAGTGGCTTCCTGTATGGCCTATTGCTTTTGCCTCTTGGTCCGCGCGACTCAGCTTCTGCTGACCGATATATTCAGCCAAATCCCTCATCATTTGCTCAGCGGCTGCAGAAGCCGAGTGTGGATAAATTCGATGCCCGAGACGCAGCTCTAAATCTTGCAATTGTTCAATGCGCTCCTGCGCTTCCTGTAGCAACATGATTTTGCAATTCGTTAATTCACTCTCGATCCGCGATTTGACTCTACGCTCCACAACTTTTTGCCTATATTTTCCCAACGCCTTAATCGCCTTCGAAGTCAATGCCTGGGGATTCAACTGCCCCATCTTCAGCGCGTCGTTTACCCCTTTGCCGTTGGTATGAAATACAAGCGTCGTATCATGCGTGAGGTTTTGATTGGTAATAATATCAATCCATTGATGGCGACGAAGAGGAACCTGTTGCCTGTCATGCTTTTCATGACTATGCCCGCCGGAAACATGCGCTCGCTTTTGATGCAATACCGCACCGGCGCCCGGTAGGAGGTAGCCTTCTTTAAACTGTTTTAATTCTTCCGCACGCTCGTGCGCTAAATAGCTTTCCCGAATCTGTTGCTCAATAATAGGTAAGGTCATAAACCCACTCTCTAATTTTAATTGGTTAAATTAAGTTGTTTAATATTTAAACAAACTTAAATATAATGAACATTTTAACACAGGGTGCTTAATAAAATCTTAATTGATTTCAGGTTCTCTCAAGCCCTGCGAATGATTTCTATCTGATTGATAAGTAACAACATAATATCATCAGTAAAT
>JABDGC010000007.1:19627-56472 GCA_013286215.1 Gammaproteobacteria bacterium | reverse complement strand
TTATAGAGCGCAATAGCGCGTTCATTGGATTCGCGCACCTCCAGATACACCATCATGGCGCCCTGCTGGCTGGCCATATCGATGGCATAGGTCAGCAATTGAGAGCCAAAGCCCTGACGCTGAAAGCGGGGATGCACGCCCAGATTGAGAAGATGACCTTCATCGCCACGGACAGAGATAATGACAAAGCCGATGATTTTAGCATCCTGTTCCAGCACCCAGCCGGGATAGCCAATGAGCAGGCAATCTTTGAAGATCCTGTCCGACCAGGGAGCGACTTGGGTGGCCTGTTCAATCGCCGCCACTTGGCTCAAGTCAGCTTCTTTCAATTTCCGTATCATATTTAACAGGATCCTTCCCTGCATTCAGAGTCATTATGTAGAGTTGCAGATAAATGGTTAGGTGTTTTTATACTAAAGCATTTATCAAGAACACCGTAGAACTTTTCTTAAAAACATTCCTGTGTAAGAAAGCGGATGCTGGGCAACGGTTTCCGGTGTGCCCACGACCACAACCTTGCCGCCTTTGTCGCCACCTTCCGGGCCAAGATCAATGATCCAGTCGGCTGTTTTAATCACATCCATATTATGCTCGATGACGACAATCGTATTGCCTTTGTCGCGCAGACGGTGCAGCACATTTAATAATTGATCGACGTCATGAAAATGCAGGCCGGTCGTCGGCTCGTCGAGAATATACAAGGTGCGGCCGGTATCGCGCTTGGAAAGCTCTTTCGCCAGCTTGATGCGCTGTGCTTCGCCGCCGGAAAGCGTGGTCGCGTTTTGCCCCAAAGCAAGGTAGGAAAGACCCACGTCGATCAAGGTTTGCAGCTTGCGGGCAATGGGGGGAATGGGATCGAAAAATTCGCGCGCATCCTCGACGGTCATCTCCAGTACTTGATGGATATTCTTGCCTTTATAAAAGATCTCCAACGTTTCCCGGTTATAGCGCTTGCCCTGACAAACATCGCAGGTCACATAGACGTCGGCCAGGAAGTGCATTTCCACCTTGATCACGCCGTCGCCCTGGCAGGCTTCGCAGCGTCCGCCCTTGACGTTAAAACTGAAGCGTCCGTCCTTATAGCCGCGTGAACGCGACTCGGGTACTCCAGCAAATAATTCACGAATGGCGGTAAAAAGGCCAGTATAAGTGGCTGGATTGGAACGCGGCGTCCGGCCGATGGGACTTTGGTCCACCACGACCACCTTGTCCAGGTATTCCAGGCCTTCGATGTCCTCATATGGCGCGGCCTCTTGCAGCGAGGCGCCGTTTAACAAGCGCGCGGCCAGCGGCGCCAAGGTATCGTTGACCAGCGTCGACTTGCCCGAACCGGAAACGCCGGTGATGCAGGTCATCAAGCCGATTGGCACATCGACGTGGATGTGTTTTAAATTATTGCCATGCACGCCTTTCAGCGAAATCGCTCGCCCACGCGCAAAAGGCAGGCGTTGCTTGGGAACAGCGATTTGCAGTTTCTTCGCGAGGTATTGCCCGGTCAGGGATTGGGGTTCTTTCATCAGGTCCGCCGGTGTGCCTTGGGCCACGATGTAGCCGCCGTGAACGCCGGCGCCCGGCCCCAAATCAATCACATGGTCAGCGGTTAAAATCGCTTCCTCATCATGCTCCACCACGATCACACTGTTGCCCAAATCACGCAGATGGTGCAGCGTCCGCAGCAGACGTTCATTGTCGCGCTGATGCAAGCCGATTGACGGCTCATCGAGAATATACATCACCCCCACCAGGCCAGAACCAATTTGACTGGCCAAGCGAATACGCTGTGCCTCGCCGCCAGAAAGCGTTTCAGCGCTGCGGCCGAGACTCAGGTACTCCAGGCCAACATCCATAAGGAACCTTAAACGGCTGGTTAATTCTTTGAGGATCTTGGTGGCGATTTCACCGCGATAACCCGGCAGCCGCAAACCCTCGAAAAACACCAGGGCCTTGTCAATCGGCCAGGAAACCATCTCGGGCAGGCTCTTCTTGGCCACAAAGACGAACCGAGCCGGCTTGCACAAGCGCGCTCCCTGACAGGTTTCGCAGGGTTTATTAATTAAATATTTACTCAATTCCTCGCGCACAAAATCGGATTCTGTCTCGCGGTAGCGGCGCTCCAAATTCGGTATGACTCCTTCAAAAGGATAAGTCTTTGAATAACGCTCGCCATTTTCACCACGATAAGTAAATTTGATTGCTTCAGTGCTGCCATTAAGAATGACTCCCTGGATTTTTTTCGGCAGTTTGGCAAAGGGCGTATCAAGGCTAAATTGATAATGCCGGGCCAGCGACTTCAGCATTTGGTGATAATAGGTATTACGCTTGTCCCAACCGCGCACGACGCCATCGGCTAAGCTCAGATCGCGGTTCACCAGCACTAAATCTGGATCAAAATATTGTTTCACCCCCAAACCATCGCAGGTGGAACAGGCCCCCGTGGGACTATTAAAAGAAAATAAACGCGGCGTCAATTCTGGAAGACTGTAGCCGCACTCCGGACAGGCGAATTTGGCTGAAAAAACTTGCAAAGGCCGCTTCGGCTCGTCCATAAAAGCGATCGCGGCGATTCCCTCAGCCAGGCGCGTCGCCGTCTCAAAAGATTCCGCCAGTCGCGTGCGCACGTCGGCACGCACCCGGATGCGGTCAACGATGACTTCAATGGTGTGCTTCTTGCGTAAATCCAGGGCCGGCGGCTGGTCTAACTCCACCAGCGCGCCGTCGATGCGCGCCCGGATAAAGCCCTGGCCGCGCAATTCCTGCATTAAGTCAACAAACTCGCCTTTGCGGTCGCGCACAACCGGCGCCAGAACCATGACCTTGGTTTCTTCCGGCAAAGCCAAAACCGTATCCACCATTTGACTAATGGTTTGCGCCTCCAGGATATGCCGGTGCTCGGGACATTGCGGCTGCCCGACCTTGGCAAAGAGCAAACGCAGATAATCGTAAATTTCCGTGATGGTTCCGACAGTGGAACGCGGATTATGCGAGGTTGATTTCTGCTCAATGGAAATCGCCGGCGACAGGCCTTCAATGTGGTCCACATCCGGCTTCTCCATCATCGACAAGAATTGCCGCGCATAAGAAGACAAGGACTCCACATAGCGACGCTGCCCTTCCGCGTACAGCGTATCAAAGGCTAAAGAGGACTTACCTGAACCGGAAAGCCCCGTCACCACGACCAGCTTGTCGCGCGGCAAGTCTAAATTGATGTTTTTGAGGTTATGGGTGCGGGCCCCGCGAATTTGAATTTGCTTCATGGTTTATTTTTATACAGTTAATTTGGATTTCCGATTATAGCAGAAGTTGTTCCCTTTAACGCGGGATTATATATCAAATGGGTATGGTTAGCAGGAACCGCTCTTTAGTCTACCCCCTTAATTGCTAATTCCCGCTCAGCCCCATTTCGGTTAGAATAGGTGCCCTATGAGCAACCGAATGACAGCCACCGAAAAACGGGCGGTGACCGCCCTCTCACTCATCATGGCCTTACGCCTGATCGGGCTATTTATGATCGTCCCGATTTTCTCCCTCTATGCCAAACAACTCAGCGGTGCCACGCCTTTGCTCATTGGCATCGCCTTAGGCATCTATGGCATTACCCAGGCTTTCTTACAAATCCCCTTCGGCCTGCTTTCCGACCGTATCGGCCGACGCCGAATTATCCTGCTTGGCCTGCTGCTCTTTGCCCTGGGCAGCATGATTGCCGCTTTATCCTCCTCCATTTATGGCGTCATCCTGGGCCGCGCCTTGCAAGGCGGCGGCGCGATTGGCAGCGCCCTGATGGCCCTGATCGCCGACCTGACCCGGGAAGAACAACGGACCAAAGCCATGGCCATTTCCGGCATGACCATTGGCCTCTCCTTCGCCCTGGCCATCATCGTTGGCCCCTTGTTGGCTCAATGGCTGCCCATCCAGAACCTCTTTTGGCTAGCCTTTATCTTCAGCGGCCTCGCGATCTTTATTCTCTACACCTGGGCCCCCAAGCCGCCTCGCCTGGCCTTGCAACCCGACACCGAGCCCGAGCTAAAACGCTTCCTCGCCCTCCTCAAAAATCCGGATTTATTGCGGCTGAACAGCGGCATCTTTTTCCTACACGCCATTTTCATGGCCAGCTTTGTGGCCCTTCCCATCAGCTTCAATAGCTATTTAGGCTGGCAGGGACAGGAACAATGGAAACTCTATCTGCCCATCCTGCTCATCGCCTTCGCGCTCAGTCTGGTTTTTATCGTCCTCGCCGAAAAGCAGCGCCGCGTGAAACCCTATTTCCTTGGCAGCATTTTCGTCCTGGCTCTGGCCGAACTCTTTCTCGGACTCTTCCCATGGAGTTTGCTGCTGTCTGCAGCCGGACTCTGCTGCTTCTTCACTGCCTTTTCCCTGCTAGAAGCCTTTCTACCCTCACTGGTTTCACGTACCGCGCCCGCCGCGCGCAAAGGCACAGCCATGGGTCTTTATTCCTGCTCCCAATTTCTCGGTGTCTTCGCCGGCGGCGTCTTCGGCGGCTGGCTCTATCAAAATGCCGGACTGCTCGCTGTTTTTCCTTTTGGCCTTACGCTCTGCTTGCTCTGGTTAGTCATCGCCTATAGAATGACTCCACCGCGATATCTCACAACTCGCATCTTTAACATTCAAATCGGCTCATGGCCAGAACTCGCCCACCAACTGCAGCGGATTCCAGGCGTGGCAGAAATGACCTTCCATCCAGAAGAAAAACGGGCCTATCTCAAGGTGGAAAGCCAGACTTTGCGGCACCCCGACTTTCTTCGGATAGAACAACTTTTACAACCTTCCCATCATTAAGGAGCTCATCATGGCAAAAGGCAGTGTGAATAAAGTAATTCTGATTGGCAATTTGGGCAAAGATCCCGAAGTGCGCTACACCCCCACGGGTTTAGCCGTGGCCAATCTGACAATGGCGACCACCGAAGCCTGGAAAGACAAGCAAACCGGCGCCAACCAAGAAAAAACCGAATGGCACCGCGTGGTTTTCTATCAACGCCTCGCTGAAATTGCCGGCGAATATCTGCGCAAAGGCTCCAAAATCTTCATCGAAGGCCGCCTGCAAACCCGCAAATGGCAGGACAAAACCTCCGGCCAAGACCGCTACACCACGGAAATCATCGCTGATTCCATGCAAATGCTAGATAGCAAAGGCGCCGCCACCGGCGGAAGCTACGAAGCCGCAAACAGCCCTGCCGCCGAAAGAACAGAAACCAGCAATGCCCCCACAGGCGCCCTAGCGACTGAACCGGCGATGGAAGGTTTCGACGACGACATTCCATTCTAGCGTCAAGTAAATATTATTTGTTAAATTAGAGATAAATAAATTACATACCATATCCCCCTTCCTCCACGCTTTTCGTGGAGAAAGGGGTTAGGGGAAAGAGGTACAAATCAAAGCTATTTAGAAGGTGGATTATCGGCTATCGACAACATGTTCTCAGAGATCACTCCCTTTGCAAGGACGGAGTTTAAATTTATGAATCAACAGCGCTGCGTATGGGTAAGCGACAATCCACTCTATATTGACTATCATGATCACGAATGGGGAGTTCCCATTTACGATGAGCGTTTATTATTTGAATTTTTAATTTTAGAGGGCATGCAAGCGGGATTAAACTGGCTGACCATTTTAAAAAAACGTGATAATTATCGCACTTGTTTTGATAATTTTGATGCTGAAATCATTGCGAACTATGATCAACATAAAATTATAGAATTGATGGGTAACGCAGGAATTATTCGTAACCGTTTAAAAATTGAAGCAGCCATTGTGAATGCAAACGCCTTCTTAAAAATAAGAATAAAACAAGGTGATTTCTCCAAATATATTTGGAAGTTTGTGAATGGGCAACCCATAAAAAACCATTGGAAGCACGCCAGCCAGGTTCCCACGACCACCTTCGTTTCAGATGCTATGGCAGCTGATTTAAAGAAACGAGGATTTAAATTTACCGGAAGTACTATATGTTATGCGTTTATGCAAGCCACCGGGATGGTGAATGATCATACAATAAACTGTTTTTCCTATAAAAAATAAGCCTAACTTTAATACATTACAATACCGTAAGCCATCTTAACTAGCAAAAGTCCAAGCATTGATATGGGAGGTTAGCGGCTATCTAGTGTATCATTTAGACTGCAATCAGAATTGAAAGTGATTTGCGAGTAGACAATCAACCATGGATTTAAAGGAGTAGCATGATTAACGGTGAAATAATGAAAACCCTTCTACTCCTAACCTTCGGCTTTATAATAATGCTCAATTGCTACGCAAAAGAACAAATTGTCTTAATTGCTGATCCAAAAGTATTAAACATAGCCATCCATGAAAACCATGAACCCCTGGTTGACCTGGTTACTCAAAAAGAAATTTCTTATGGCCCACCGCCAGTGCTGCCTCAGAATACAAATTACACCCAGGTGCGCAAAACTATTTACGAGAAGCTCAAACAAGCTCAAGCAAAACTACCCGATGGACTCCAATTTCGTCTTTATGAAGGCTACCGAAGCCTTGAGCTGCAGCAAAAACTCTTTCAAGAACGTTATGACCGTTTGCAAAAAGAAAACCCGCAATTAACGCACCAACAACTTTTCATAGAATCGACCAAATTTGTTTCTCCGGTGATTAATTTAGACGGCTCAAAAAATATTCCGCCCCATTCTACCGGCGCAGCCATTGATGTTTATCTGATCGATAAAAACGGAAACGTCGTCGACATGGGCATCACCTTAGATGATACGTATCGAGATTTATCGGGCATCTATTGTAAAACAGACTCTCTGGCTATTTCAGAAAAAGCGAAAACTTACCGCAAAATTATGGGAAAAGCGCTGGAAGCGGTCGGCTTTGTTAATTACCCGACAGAGTATTGGCACTGGTCCTACGGAGATCGTTATTGGGCGTATCAGACTCATCACAAATTCGCACTTTATGATACCGTACAAAAAGCTCAATAAAAACTTCGCCGTTCTTTCTTGAGCCTTAAACCTAACTGGGCTTGAGACGGACTGAAGCTTCCCCATAACAAAATCGATGGTGCTTGCCCTCCTCATCAAGGAGCAGCAAGTCGCCGTCCTCGCTGAGGCCTTGAGCCAGACCGGTAACCCAGCGCTGTGGCGTCTGAATCACAACCTCTTTTTGCAAAAGCAGGTCATGTTCACGGATGGCGGGCAAAAAAGGTTTGAGGCCCTTTGCTTCAAAAAGGACCAAGCCCTGGAAGAGTTCGTCCAACAAAAGACCAATCGCCCTGTTGCGTGACAGGGCTTTTCCCAGAATTTCCTCCACGCCAATCCAGGCGGGATTCTGATCTTGCGGCAAAGCGTGATTCAAACCCAAGCCAATCACCACCCAATTTTGCTGAGCTGAAACGCGAGTCTCCAATAAAATTCCGGCCAGCTTGCGTCCCGAAAATAATACATCGTTTGGCCATTTCAACCCCAAGGCGCCTTCGATACCGAGACCTTTGAGCATTTGGATCAGCAGAACCCCACAGACCAGACTCAAAGCAGAAAGACCGGGAAAAGCGGTTGGGAAAGCCCAGGTCAGCGAACAATAAATATTCGTGGCATAAGGTGAAAACCATTCCTTGCCTTGCCGCCCGCGACCCTGCGTTTGCTGTTCAGCGAGACAGACCCAACCGGATTCACGCTGGTTTGGCTGCTGTTTTCCCTGCAGCAAAAGATACGTATTCGTGGAATCAATCGAGCAAAAAATGTCCAATCGCGATAAATATGACCTACTTTGAGGTGGGATTGCCTCAATGATCTTTTTAGCATCAAGCAATTCGCGCTGTTCTTTCATAGTACAATTTTTTTATTGCATAAAGCATCAAAGGAGGTTAAATTGAACATTATTTCACACCCAAATTAAGGATAGCATATGAAGACTGCCCTATTATTAATCGAAATCCAAAACGATTACTTTCCAAATGGCCGGATGCCTATTGAGAAAAGTACCTACGTTGCGGCAAAAGGAAAGCAATTGTTACAAGCTTATCGTGCTCGTGAATGGCCTATCATTCATGTGCAACATATTTCGACGCGTGCTAATGATACCTATTTTCTGCCTTGCACAAAAGGCGCTGAGTTTCATCCAGACTTTCAGCCCGCCAAAGGTGAATTCATCGTTAAAAAACATTATCCCAATAGTTTCCGCGACACCACGATGCTCAGCGTACTCAACAAAAATCAGATCACGCATCTCACTATTTGCGGCATGATGACCCACAATGCGGTTGATGCGACCACGAAAGCGGCCTATGACAATGGTTTGCTCTGCACCGTCCTGCACGATGCTTGCGCCACCAAAGACCTGCACTTTAATGAAACTATTATCCCGGCTCAGAACGTGCAGCATTCTTTCCTAGCGGCTCTCGAACCAATCTACGCCTCTGTTTTAAGCACAGACACGTTTTTACAAATGATCAGCGTTCGCAGCACTGCCAGCTTGGCAATTCCCGCTTAGCCAAAATCTTTTCACTCCCTACTCCCTTTCCGAGGAGTAGGGAAAAGTAAGGAATCCAGCTTAATCGTGACCCAGCTCTCTCCGATGCTCTTTCAAAAGCTCGTCTTAAAATGGTTTGACTGCTTTGGCCGCCACAGCCTTCCCTGGCAACAAAACAAGACACCCTATCGCGTCTGGGTCTCTGAGATCATGCTGCAGCAAACCCAGGTCACGACGGTTATTCCCTATTTCGAACGCTTCCTCACGCGCTTTCCTGACCTCGCCTCGTTGGCCCGCGCCAAGGAAGATGAGGTGCTGCATGTTTGGACAGGCTTGGGATATTACAGCCGGGCACGCAATTTGCATCGCAGTGCGCAAATCATTCAAAAGGACTGGCAGGGAATCTTTCCCAATCAACTGGAACAAGTGGAAAGCTTGCCCGGCATTGGCCGTTCCACTGCCGGAGCCATTTTAAGCTGTGCTTTTAATAAAAAGGCCGCTATCCTTGATGGCAATGTTAAGCGGCTCTTAGCCCGTTTTCATGGCCTCACCGACCCCATTGATGACAAAAAAACGTTGGATCGCCTCTGGGAGCTAGCGGAAGAATATACACCCAGCAAACGCGTCGCGGATTATAGCCAGGTCATGATGGACTTGGGCGCTACTGTCTGCACCCCCAAGAACCCGCGCTGTTCGGACTGCCCTCTGTTGTCCTCTTGCCAAGCCCAGCAGCGGGGGCTGGTGGAACAGATTCCTTTTAAAAAGAAGAAGGCCAAGCTCCCTGTCCGCAAGACCACTTTTTTGATTCTGCAAAATAAAGATCGGGTCCTCCTGCAAAAACGCCCCTCCAGCGGCATCTGGGGTGGTTTATGGTCTTTGCCGGAAATTCCGGAAAAAGCCTCCCTCGCGCAAATTAAACGCCACTGTTTAAAACAGTTTCAACTTGAGATTAAACAAGGCCGCACGCTCAAGCCCTTTCGCCATACCTTTTCGCATTTTCATCTGGAGGTTCATCCGGTTCACCTGACGCTGGACCGCCCTCTCCCCAAGAACATGGCCAGCCAAACCCAAATTTGGTATAGTTTGCACCGTCCTAAAGCCCTGGGTCTTCCGGCCCCGATCCTCTCTTTATTAGGAGACTTGTCATGACCCGCTTTGTTGACTGCGCCAAGCTCAAAAAAAACGCTGAAGGCTTGGATAAACCGCCTTTCCCCACTGGATTAGGTCAAAAAATTTACGACCACATCTCGAAGGAAGCCTGGCAACTTTGGCTCAGCCACCAAACCATGCTGATTAATGAATACCGCTTAAGCTCCATTGACCCTAAAGCCCGGCAATTTTTGGGCCAGGAACTGGAAAAATTTCTGTTTGGCGATGGCAGCGAAAAACCCCAAGGCTATGTACCGCCTAAGGAGTAAAACAGGTAAATTTATTCTTGACTCCAAAGGCAGCAAGCTATTTAATATACCCCACCACATGGCCAGATAGCTCAGTCGGTAGAGCAGAGGACTGAAAATCCTTGTGTCGCTGGTTCGATTCCGGCTCTGGCCAATGGAAATGGCCATCTAAAATCAAGAAGTTAAAAGTCAGCACTCATCACCCTCCAATAATGCTAAATATCTCATGTAGAAGCAGTGTAGAAGCCTGAAAGCCAATAATCATTGTCTATAATTACTAATGGGGATCTACCATCCCCGTGTCGTCCAAGGTAGGGACGGCTAGATAGATAATGCTTGGGGGCTCAGAGATTGCCTTTTAGAGTACAAGCAGTCTATCGATTCGGTAACTGAATGATCATAAGCTTACCGACGGCGTAGCAACGCGTCGTTATATAAGGCGGTGAATTGGGTGTTCACCCGCGGGTGAATTTAATCGAGGTGTTTATGATTAAATTTACTTTAACAGTAGAAATAGATGTCAAAACAACCAGCCAACTTCTAACGATCTTGATCCTGGCTGCAAAAATTGCTCTATTGCTACTTTAACCTGGTAAGGGCGAAAGCCCTTACCGCTCTTATTCGCAGATCAGTTAATAAAGATGAGAATGGAGCGATTGAGAATAAGAAGAAACATGCCAAAAACAAATAGTAGCCAGTACCACTTAGCGTATCTGGATTCGATGATTACCGATTCAGGTGGGGGTGGCAACCTATATTCACTTAGGTCAAGTAATAAGAGTGTTCCAGCAATTAATAAAGAAGCGAGAGAGCCTACCTCTAAAATTTCTAATGAAATATAGTTTGTTTGAATCGCGTGAGTTCCAATAAAAGAAAGAATAGCGAAAATAAGGCCTGCAAAAAACATTTTAAATCTAGCTATCAAAGTTGCTTGAGCAACTCTATCATTTGATTGCGCGATTATAGCTGCATCTCTCATGGGGTACCTTCTTTATTGCAATTTATTCCGGGTTTTTGAGCTGGCGCAATGGAGGTAACAGATTAGAGGGGTCGATATTTAGGGTAAACGCAATTTTGATTAGAATCTGAAGTGACATATTTTGCTCGCCACGTTCCACCCTGCCCATATATGTCCTCGCAAGCCCAGCTTCAGCAGCAAAGGATTCTTGAGAATAACCGCAGCTAGAACGGATTTCCCTTATTTTTTTTCCTATCTTAACTAAATTCTGGTGTCGTTTATACATTATTTTAGTTAATCGCATGGCACACAATGAGGCTACACACAATAAGTGGCATTTTAATTGGGCATGATGTATCATTATGCGCGTCAAATGGATATTAATTGCGCAATCCATCATGTGAATTAATGATGAGGTTTATGAGTTTAAGGAGGTAAATTGAAATTAAATTATTGAGGTGAAATTATGAGTGCATGTGAAATTCGTTTAGACGAGGATATCAAGCTTGATCACAGCTTAGTTCTTTCAATTATTGAAAAAGTGTTTGATGAGTCAATTGAGGAAGTCGAACGTTACCAAGAGCATGTTGAGTTTCTTAAGGTTTATAAAGAAGTGTTCCTGGACGAGTTTGATATCATATTGCAAGCGAAATTAAGAGAGCTTGGCAAATAAATGACAGGTTCATTAAAGATGGTCGTGTTCGTATGATGGCTGATAACTTTATTAAAAATATTCGTAAACGCTTAAATATGACCCAAGAAGAATTTGGAAAAATGTTAGGGCTGAGGCAGGTTTGCATCTCGTCCTGGGAAAGGGGGAGATGTAAGCCAAATACGTCCAATGCGGTCGAAATTATTAAATTGGCTGCAAAATATGGGATTCAAGTAACGCTTGAGGATTTATTAATATAAGCAAGCTGTAACTAACAGGTTATGTTGGGGGTGGGGACTGAGGGCAAAAAATTTAATCTTTTTCCAACTCAGCTTCTTTGATTGAGTCCCGTTGGGAGTCGATAAATTGCGTTAGTTCCTTGGCTTCATTAATGGACATGTGCCCAGTGGTGACTGCCATAGTAATATTTTCTGCAATTTTAATTATATTATCTGGCGAGTCCAGGTGCCCAACGGGTAGCTCAAACGTTATGGTCTCATCTTGCTTTAAGCGTGGGATTAGACGCTCGATACATAGTTTCATGGCGGTTGGATCACCAGCCTTTGCCATATCGATCAGTTTTTCAACCAAATCTTTCGCATGATCATGAAGAAGAGAGCGCATCTGTGCGCGACAGTCGATGATGCCACGTGGCCGGCCATTGGGGTTCCCTGATTGCCCTGGTAGAAATGCCATTGATCTCTCCTTGATCTGATCAATCCTATTATAATCAAAATATAGTTTTCTGTTTGAGCAACTAAAGATTAGCAGCTTTAGCAAAATTAGCAGTAAGTGGTATTAATATTTTATTTCTAATATTAAAAGCATTTCAAAGTAAATAGTAATAAATAAAAGAACACTTTTCAATTTTCATGATAGGCTGTTGCTAATCCTGCTAAAGTTGCTAATCATTTTCTTACCCTCCATGCCTCTTTTCGGAGGAGGCCTTCAACCATTACGCCGTTTTCTAAAGGAATGACCCAATTGTGATCTTGTAAAATTCGCATGATGCTTCTAGCAGTTTTAGGGTCTCGAATAGAATTTGGGCCATACTGGTATATCTCCACCAGCGAAATTTCTTTCTTATTTTGATTGTGAAGCCATGATAATAGCATTTCGGCTTGAGTAAGCTCCGGGTCGGCCATGTTGGCGTTAAACAGCCGAAGTGCTTCGTTTAGATAATACTTTGCTAAGATGATACCGGACTCCATGTTGTAGGTACTGATTTCAGCGGCATGAATATCGTTGAAGAGCGAGAGAATGCCGGCGAGTCGAATAGCGTGTTCCGGCGCTTTATTTGCAAATCCACGTATTGTGCTAAATCGACGACCATCGCCAAGCTCGCTCTCAACTTCATCATGAAATTCAATGAAAGCACTTTTCGCTCCGTTGGATAATGAAATTTTTCGAGGAGAAAGCTCATTTTGTTTGTTCTCGGCCAGAGGTAAGGGTGCGAGTAAGGCTTCGTTCATTGTGGCTATACATTTTTTGAACTCATCCGCGATAGTTATATTGATTTCTTTATACAGCCGACCTCCTGCGGTTGAGAGGGGGTAACTAATAAGGCATCTAGATGTTAATCCCTGACCAGTCAAAATAGGGTTTGATAACATCATTTGAGCCACATTAGGCTGTACCATCAGGTGAAATGACACACGCTTGCCATAAAGCAAAACATTGGCATCACCGACTCTAATGCGGGTAGTTGGCTTTCCATCCCAAAGTCCGCTCATTCCTGCCGCTGTCTTTAAAATATTGTCATTGTTCATGCCATGGCCGCCAACGAATCGACCACCCTCATCACTAAATAAACCTACAGAAGGTTGTCCAGTTGTAAGGAGTTTGATTAACCCTTCATAAGTTGGCTCATCCATTAAGATGATTGGATCAACAGGTCTTTGAGGTGGCTCACCAATAGCTGCATTGGCATTTTTCCGGGCTTCGTAATTCTGGGCTTTTTTTAGTTGATATTTTTTTTCTGCTTCATAGGCTTCCATATCGGTTTGCCAACGAAGGTAGATTTTTTCATGAGCCCGTCGAAGTTTATTTTGGTAAGCCCGGATGGCTTGTAACGCAATATTGTCAACGGCAGTTTTGCGCTCGCCAGATGTGCCGATGGTTATGAAAAATTCCGATAGTGGGATTTCACGGCCATCAATGACGGCATCGGCATGGCCTTGAACCGCTAGAGCAGCGGCAGCTAGTACACTTTGCCCGCATATGCCATCAGGCGCTTGTATAGCGTTCATAATGGCTCTAACGCATGGCGCCAGGATGTCACCCAGGGCTTCAATCGGAAATGGCTCGGCCGGTGAGAGGCTACGCTGTAATGGAATGGGATCACCATATAGGCTGCTATCCGTGTCCTCGGTAGCCTCTCCAGCCATTGAGTTAATTGTTTTCGCGCTCATTGGTAGCCCCCTCCAATAGTAGATCATTGAAGTCTGTGCCGGGTGTTGGAGGCATAATGCGCTTGACCTTTTTTCCTTCATTTTCAAGGCGCCTTGCTAGCTTGATGCCAGCCCTTTGGCCCGTCCCTGACAGATCGTTATCGATTAGTACAAAGATATTTTCAACAGTTCGCGGGATAATGACATTTTCTAAGCCATGCGCGTTAATCGTTGCCCACACGGGGATATTTGTTGCCACATAAAATGACAGAGCAGTTTCGATACCTTCCGCAAGTGCTAAGGTGTTTCCAACTATTTCAAATAATTTTATTGCTGAACCACGAAGTGCCCCGGATTTGATTGGCGTCATTAATTTTTTAGGCTCATCCACGGCTGCTTTGCCGCCACTATGATTAAGGTATGTTCTATGCAAGCATACATTTTTATTGTGATGATTTTGTATGAGAGCCAGCATTGCCGGAAAATCTTCAAGGAACTCGTTAGACGCATCAAAGTATGGCAGTGAAGGGTGATACCTTAGGTGGCTCGGAAAGCTCGATAAAATGATTCCACGAGCCTTTAAATAGGTATCAACCGGATCATTTTTACTGATAGGCTTTGTTGATTGCCATGTTAAATTTAATCTTTGGCGATTGCGTTCAAGATTAAATGGTAAAGATTTTTTTTCGTGATCAATCTGTTTGTAAGGTTTAGGTATGAAATATCCTGACTGACTTGGATAAACCCCTATTATCTTTGAAATCATGGATAGTGTGTATTGAAAATTCCACTGATGAAAGAGGCGAAGCAATGTTACACCATCTCCAGAGCCGCATTTGCTACAGATAAATGTGCCACGGTTCTTGTCATCAAAACGAAATCTATCCTTGCCGCCACATACAGGACAAGGCCCATGTTTATTTTTTAGGTGGCCAGGGGGAATCCCTAAGGATTCTAAAATCTCAGCCCATCGGCCCCTGGCTTTATCAAGCACGCAATTTTTATTATAATTTCCATAGCCTGATCTTATACAAAATCCCCCCATCGCTGGAACGATTCGGGGGTTTTTGTTTTTAGGAAGCATGATCACCTCCGGCTACTTTAGATGCCATAGCAATAATGCCCCATTCATCTCGAGAACATCCTGGATTAAGAGAAAATAAGGCTGAATGAGCATGCTCAATTTTAGCCATTTAGCACCCCACACTAGCTTCACTGGTCGATAAAACTAATTGATGGCTTTCTATCCAGGCTATAACATCGGATTTGCGATAAAGGATTTTGCCAGAGCATTTTCTGTATGGGATGCCCCTGCCGCGCCATCTATCACATTGGAGAGTTTTGATTGATCTTTTTGCAATAAGAGAAATTGTCTCTTCGCTAAATAACGCTTCCAGTGGAGAGATCCAAAATAAACTGGTCAGCTCTATGTCAGATTTCTTTATTTTTTTCGCCCTTACCTTCCTTGTAGGGACAATGCTTTGCAAAGTCACACCCATTTTTCTACTCCTTCAGAAAAACATGATTAGAAAATATGGGTATAACTTAGAAAGAAATAATAATCACAGAAACGAAATTGAAATATGACCTTTCAAATTTGTTTCTGTGGTCTTTGTAGGATTTTTTTATAATCACGCCAACATCGCTTGGCATACTCTTCTATAGAGCTATTTTCTCCTAAATCAATAAAGCACACTTCCTTCAGAATGGGATGCAACCCTATAACGAATAGATGAAAATTACCCATTATTTTTTCTTTTTCTCGATTCCACTCACAAATAGGCTTCTTGCCCGTTCCTTGTTCATATAGCCAGCCGAGGTGAGAAATAAACCGTTGTGTAAGAGATTGTGATTCTTGTTTTTTTAAGGAGATCTTCTCCAACCTTGAACATGCGCCAGAAAGTTTAGCTATATTTTTTTCATTGTCGGTTATCCAACCTTCGACATGGTGTATCAAGTTTACGCCTTGTAGTTCTTTTTCTGTAAAAATCGGCAAGGTGTAAATTTTCTCAATTAAATGTGACCTGCCGTCTACGCCTAACTTTTCCAATAAGCCAGGAATTTCACTCATGCCATTCAGCTTATTTAATATCTGCCCGTATATTTTTCTCAACTGGCTTGGTGGCTGAGATCGACGCATAATTGATATTTCACTGACGTACCAATTGAGCGAATCTTGCAAAGCTGATAAAAGATTAAATTCAGCTTTAAATCCAAATTTAATTTTTATCTTACCAATTTTTTCGAGCACTGATACTGATGGATTAATAGATAAATCATGGCAAAATTCAGGAATTGAACTCTTTGATTGATTCTTTTTTGATTGCGAAGATATAAGCAGTTTAATTTTATTTTGCTTCCATGCTTTGGCTATTTCTTTTTTCAAATTGCTCGATTTATTTTGCTTTTTATTCGAGCTATTTTTTATTTTGGCCTTGCTCATTACTCTACCGCCCATTTTTTAAAAATAGTGACCCTATTGCTGGCGTCAGCAATAGGGTCATATACCATTTGCCTGACCTCAGGAAGATGGTTAAACCTGTAAAGAAAAACAGATCATTTTGTTGACGTCAGCAATATGATCGTTTATTGACCGTTCTCTTTCAATCTAAGTAATTACTGCCAACTGTGCAGCGGCTGCTGCATAATTGGCGAGAGTAGCGGTGCTCAGTGGCATAACATCTTATTTTAGATATATGCAAGATAGATGACCGCCAAAATCTTGCTGGCCTTTATGTAAAGCACGACGACAGCTAAAAAACCTTTCGTCAGCATAGGTGTCTAAGGCGGCTTTCGATGAAATAAATTTCAAATTGCATCTTTCCAAACGCTCCCTAACATAACCTAATAAATCAAATTGAAAATAATTCGCCTTATTTCCTGCCTTAAAAAATAAGCCATTTTGCTTATCATCTTGCAAAAAATTATCATAAAATTCTTGTCCAACTTCATAGGACGACTGGGAAATACAGGGGCTGATTGAGGCGGCTATTTGTTGATATTTAGCTCCCAGTGAAACCATTTTTTTCAAGGTGTCCTCAATGACACCACTTTTTGCACCACGCCAACCCGCATGAGCCAAGCCTATTACCCCCTCTTGCTCATCTACAAATAAAACAATTGGACAATCAGCACTATCTGAGCCTAATACTATTCCACGCAGTTTAGTAACCATACCATCTGCTTGTGGTTTATTTTCCTCTAACCAAGGAACATCAACTATTGCTGCAATATTGGTATGAGCATTACGCACAGTCACAAGTGAATTTATTTCAAGACCGAAATAGGCCATTGCTCTACGTCTATTTTCATGAACACAAGCCTGGTCATCAGGACTGGCAAAAGCGCAATTTAATGAATCATACCACCCTTGACTCACTCCGCCGTGGCGCGTAAAGAAGCCATGCTCAATCGAATTTATTTTTTCAAGAATTGGGTCTTTTATCATCTCAATCATATTGATAGCCTAAAATAATATTTAATTGATTGTCTTTAGGTATACACCAGTAACATCGCTATTTTCTTCAACAACAGCAATAAGTTCAAATCCATATTTTTCATGAAATAAAATCGATCTTTTATTCTTAACAAGGAAATGGGCTATTTGCGAAATAATATAATTATTATTTTCTGAATGGGCATGATGCAAGATCGACTGCATCAGCATGTGTCCAACCCCCTTTACACCATCTACTTTGGCTATCTGCTTAAGATATAAAATTTTTGATGCAGCAAGCTTACTCATATCCGGCTGTGAAGCTAAATATGATCGAAGATCAGTCATCATTTTAATGTCACAACAAATGGCAAAGCCGATGATCTGATTGTTAGCTTCAGCTACCAGCACAAAATAATTTTCCTGGTCTAAGATAAATGATTCTATGTCTTTTATGGTATGCGGATAGATCAAAAATCCTTGTGACTCCAATTGATCATCTTGCAGTTTTGATGTGATTAAGCTTTGCTCAATGATCCTGGTAATTTCAGAGGCGTCTAATTGTCTAGCCTGCCTAATATTGATCGCCATAAGTTAACAGCCTTCAATTCGAAACAATTCAGAAAAAGTATGAGCATTATAACTGCACTAAATGCTATTTCAATATAAGCTTATTTGTCGACGTTTTGTCGACAACTGAGACCAACCGCGCAAATAAACCATACCTTAAATAATTAGGCATTCACCCCTGCCGATCAGTTGTACGATTTTCCCGTACAACTCAATTAATCCCCAAAAGAAACCATTTTGTTGACGCCAACAAAATGGTCATTAATTCTGCTCAATATAATGAGCATTTATTTCTCATCTATCAATTTACTGGCCTTAGGGTTCAGATAATTCCCAGAAGAGATGACTTTTTTCCCCGTTCTTTTTTCCAATGCCAGCCTGGCCTTTTTAGCGATACCCCCACCCTCCTTTCCCGCAGCCTTATTTTCCTCCATCCCTGTGGCATCTATGCTCTCAGCAATTTGTCTGGTAGAAAGCTCAGCAAGAGCAGTAAAAATCAGCTCTGCTTCACTCATATGGTCACGCAGATTCTGTGTTTTTAATCCCTTGATGTTTTTATGCTCCTTAACGCTTATTTCAGCCCACTCTTGGTGAATAATGTTGGTCAGTATGGCAAATTCATCACCTTCCTTTATGTCATGCTCCTTCCAATAGTCAGTCAGCTTATTGCGGGTTTCTTGCCCCAGCATTCGCTGTTGAATCCATTTTTCGCTACGGCCATACTTTTTCCATGTTTCTCTGGCTCTATCCAATGATTTTGATGGGTCGGCCATTTCCTGGATTCGTTCGTAACCTACCTTAGCCAGCCATAGTTTGATTGGCTCAGCCTTGGGGCTAGGTATGGATTGCACTAAGCGCAGTAATATTTCGGCACTTGCCACATCGGTCAAATATTGCTTACCATCGGCAGCCTCCATTTTCAGTCGGTGACAATTTGTCACCGACTCATTTCCTTCTTTTTTAAGGCGTTCTTTCAATTTATTCCAATATTTTCGGGCTGTTTGATAATTAGCCTGTTGTATTAAAACCTGAATGATATCAACCACCGAGAAATACCACATTTCAGTTTTTTCATCGTACAAACGGCGGATTTTATAATCTTCGAAAATGGCTAAATGACTTTTCATAACACTTCTCCTGAAATAATTTACTCTAAAATAACTATCCTGCTCTCAATAGAAACACCAACTGGCCTCTTTACCTACCGTCGACAATTTGTCGACGGTTCAATTTTTCAAAGGGGAGTGGCAATTTGCCACCCCTCTTTGGGTTAGGCATTATTTTTTTCAACTGGTTACGACTTGTAACCAGTTCACTATCCTAAAAAATCATTTTTCTGCCGTCGGAAAAATGATCATAGTGCTTCACTCAACAACAAGGGGGGGGACAATTTGTCCCCCCCCCCCCTTTAAATTCAAGCATTGCTCGTTTTCAAATAAATGACCGTTCCCTCCTTCACCCCCATGCTTCTTAATAGATAATCCGTAATCTGCTGCATAGGCTTTCGCAGACGCTCAACATCAATGACCAAATAGCCCGATGTCACGTCATGATTCATTCTGTGATTGAGTAAACGCTTGAGGGCATAAGCCGCTATATCAAGGCTTTCTGCGGTGGTGATAAACGTTCTGCGGAGGTCGTGGATGGTAAATTCAACTCTCGACAACTGTACCACATTCAACATGGCCTTTCGAGGTTCCGTTATATGGCCGCTGCCGCTGTCGGCGGGAAAAACAAATTCACCGCGCTTTGTCACCTGTCTGCGGCGCGCAAAGAGCTTCTCAATAAAATCAGACATTGGCAACGTGTGGGGGTCTCTATTTTTGGTATCGCGTAAAGTAAAGGTCTTGGCCTTTAAATCAACATCCTCCCAGCGCAAAGAAGCTGCCTCAGTGCGTCTCATCCCTGTAAACAACACCAACAAAAAATAGTCCTGCCACATTTCAGCCTGGTCACTAGGATAATATTCCGACAACCGCATCAATCCCTTATGCCAATCCGCAAGCTGATGCTGCTTAATAACAGTTTGCCGCCGGTCAATACGATACCAACTACGGGCATGAGAAAGAAATTTAACCGGATTGGTCAGAATAAGCGCGACGCCCTCATCAGTTTGATATTGGTTGATTGCAAAATTGTAAATTGCCCGTAAAAGACGCATAGCAAGGTTAGCGCGAGCTTTACTATTACTATCCCCATACTGCGTATGGCGTTTAGCAATCATTTCCTTACTAATATTGGCTATGGTTTTACCCATCCAATCTGGCACAACCTGGTTGAGAACCCTGTGATAATCGGTAATCGTCGTTTTCTTGAGTGATTTACGCGCCTTTAAATAGTCCTCGAAAGCTTGCCTAAGAGTGATACCCTTGGCTTTTTGTACTTTCTTCTCAGCAATAGGGTTAGCGCCCCTAGCAATACGCCCTAAAAGGCTCTGGGCTTCTTTACGTGCCTCCTCTGCAGTCAACTTGCCATATTTGCCTAAGGTCATCCGGCGCACCTTATTGCCGATCACAGTTTCCACGACAAAACTCTTAACACCACCGGCAGTTACCCGCAATGCAAAGCCCTTTAACTGCTCGTCGCGGTAAAAAATTTGATCTTTGCCAACCGGCGGGAGTGCCTTATCAACGATAGCCTTGGTTAACTTCATTCTCACACCTCAATTTCTCATGTAGAATCCATGTAGAAAGAATATCTAGAACAGATTAGAAAAATTTAGGATGGATTATATAAGTTAATATCATGACTGTATAGTATTTTATGAATTCATGAGAACAAAGTAGAAATATTTAGAAGTGTTATAACTAGAACTGAAAATCCTTGTGTCGATGGTTCGATTCCGGCTCTGGCCAAAGAAAATAACACAAGAATCAAATAGATAAAAAGCCTCGAAAAATAGACATAAAGCCCTGCATTTTTTGGTAGACTATAGTAGGAAAGATAAAATATTCTTAAAATAAATTCAGCGCGAAGTTACCAAGGAACCCCCATGACAACAGCATCTCCAAAACCTAATCTTCAGCTTGTTTACGTATCTGATATCAAACGCTCAACAGACTTTTACAAAACACTTTTCAACGCTGAGCCTGTATTTTCTAGTCCACGCTATGCGGCATTTTCTGCCGGAGGCGACGCGATATTTGCTATTTGGACAGGAGGGACAACCCCAGATATCTCTGCTCCACGGTTCTCTGAGATCGGCATTATGCTGTCATCCAATGAAGAAGTAGATGGCCTCTTTAATGAATGGCAAAAGAACCCTGATATCAAAATCATACAAAAACCTACCACGGAAGTTTTTGGCCGCACCTTCCTCGCCGCAGACCCCGATGGACATGTGATTCGAGTATGTCCTTTAGATTAAAAGCTATTGGCTAGCAAGAAGCAAGCCGATATGATGTTTAAGATTCTTTGCCAAGCGGCTTAGAACATACAGAGGCTTCGACCGCTGAGCCAGCTTAGCAAATCAGCGGTCGCGAATTAATGCTTCCTTGCTCATTATGTTTGCTGCCACAATCTTTTATTTTTTTGGGTGGTTTTTCCCCAGCTTTATTATATTTGACCTCTGCGCCATAACCCCAGCACGTAACGCACTAAGATCGTTCGCAATCTGATAAATTTCTTTACTGGTTATTTTTTTAGTTATTTTCTTTTTACGATCAACCTGAATAGCCAACGCTATTGGCGTTTCACGGCGCTTGAAAGTGGCTTGAATCGCACTAGTAACCTTTCTGGCTACCACCTTATGTGTTTCGGTCGAACGAAGAATATGGATAATTATTAAACAACATGATAACATCACTTCAATATAAGCGCATAAAATCGCGGGTAGTCGCATGAATAATTTTCATAATACAAGCATACAGTTACGTCAATATCGTGCCGAGAACGCCGCGCACTCACACGAATTTTATCAGTGGGTGTTACCAATACAAGGATCTCTAGAATTAGAGATTAGCAAAAAAGCAGGGTACGTGACCCATAATCACGCTGCCTTTATTCATCCAGGCGAGACTCATTGCTTTGCAAGTCTTAGTGAAAATGAATTTTTGGTACTGGACGCAGGAATCGATCACCGCTGGATGAGTAGCATAGACATCCCTCCTTTCTGGAACCTGACCCCAGCTTTGCAAAACTATCTGCAATTTGCCAAAACATATTTAGCGCAGCAAACAAATCAAGGGGTTAATGAAGCCCTTGTTCGAGATTTTCTGCTCAAACTACTCGCGCAGCATTTTCTCTCCCCTTTCGATAAAAAAATTCAACGGGCAAAAAACTGGATTGACATCCATTTTTCTGAGCCCATGAACATTAAAGAGGTCGCTCATGTAAGTTGCCTCAGTAACAGTCAATTACAGCGGCGATTTCGACGCGCCTTAGGGCAAAGTGTCGGAGAATATTGGCGCAGCGTCCGCTTGCAGCAGGCAAAACTCTTACTCAAAGCAGGCATTGGCTCTATTGAACAAATTGCCTTGCGGGTCGGCTATGAAAGCGTGGCTGCTTTTAGTCGTAGTTTTTCACAGACCTACGGTGCTCCCCCCTCCAAATGGCAAAATGACTCTAACAGCAAAAAATCTGCGTCTCCAAGCTAACGCCGCCTATAAAGCTGCATGCTATACTAAAAGTCTTCTATCCAATCAGGTGAGCTATGAAAACCATAAGCTGGGACGATTTTGAAAAAGTTGAGTTGCGCGTTGGCACTATCCTTTCTGCTAAAGTATTTAAAGAAGCACGTACGCCTGCTTACATCGTGGAAGTCGATTTCGGAGAAGAAATAGGCATCAAAAAATCGAGCGCACAAGTCACAACTCTCTATAAACCAGAGGAATTAATAGGAAAGCAAATCATCGGCGTAGTAAACTTTCCACCTAAGCAAATTGGACCCATGAAATCAGAGTTTTTGTTGACAGGATTCTATCGTGAGGATGGCGTCGTTCTAGCGGTTCCCGACTTACCTGTAAAAAATGGCAGTAAAATTGGCTAAGCTTCGGAGCATCAAGCATATGCCCCTGCAAACCAACTTCTATTTAATCATCACATTCTTTGGGTCTGCTTCTTATCTCGTTGGTCTGTGGAGGATGCTAACCAATCAATACTCGCCAAGTACGTTTAGCCGAGTAGTTTGGGTTCTCCTGGCTATCAACAGCTTCGCTGGCGTGATTTTAAGCCACAGCAGCTCAACATCCATTCTTCTCGCCGCCATTTTACTGGTAGGCAATAGCGCTATTTGTATCGCAAGCCTATGGAAAGGCAGCAGAGAAATCGGACAACTTGAATACATTTGTATAGCCTTATTGGTAATAAGCGCACTCGTCTGGATCTTCTTTAAAGCACCACTGGTGAATCTGGCCTTGAGTCTCTTTGGTCATTTTGTCGGCGCCTGCCCTACTTATAAAAAAGTACTGCGCCATCCTAAAAGTGAGGACTTCGCTTTCTGGCTATTGTTTTTTATCGCCAGTTTACTAAGCATTTTTGCCTGTAATTTCGTTTCACTCACCGATATAATGCTGCCTCTCTATTATACCTTGTTCGATGGTAGCATCGTTTTGCTAATTCTGCGGAAAAAAAATAGCATTTTTCTAAAAAGGATTGCCGACTAAGCCTTCACTTGAGTCAAAAATTGTTTACCTTCCTTCACTATTTTTAAGGCATTTCTAATGCTCGCTGACTGCCTGAGCCTAAGGAAACCATTTTTCCGACGTCGGAAAAATGGTCCTCAATGGTATGACCTGAATTTGAACAGGCATCTTTCGCCTTATCTATTACCTTTACAAAATCCTTCCAATCTTCATATCCAAAAAGCTTCTACAAGTCACGTGCGCACCCAAACTCAAAACTATCTTCAATTTGGGCTACACTCTCAAATTAGTGATACTCCATTATTAAAACTTCCTAAAATAAATTTATTTTCTCCGCAAGGCATATACAGCCGCAACACCAACGGCAGCAATTACTACACCAGCAGCTATAGCCTTCCTGTTAGTGCTCCAAAATTCAAATAAATTTCTTTCAGACTTGTTTAACTTTCTTAATTCTGCTAAACGAGAGCGTACATCTTTAATTTGATTGGCATCTTGAGCACTAGGCTCAGGTGCTGTTGGGAATGCTTTCTTATAATGAACCAAAGCTCTTTCAAAATACTCCGTTGCCATTTTAATATTCTTCAACCCTACAGCAGTTCGACCCAACCACACATATACATCTCCAAGCCTCTGATCATCCGCTTTATTTTCTTTCCTACCAGCAAGTGCCCCTAATAATAATTCTTCAGCGTTTCTAAACATATTTTGATAATCGGCGCTACTCTTATCATCCTCAGTGTGTTTATAGTGTTTCTCTGCCAACTCACAAAGAATCATGCCACGATGAAATTGATGGGATTGCCAATCATGAGATCGACGTTGACCCGCCTCGATGATGTTTTTCTCCTTAAAAATAGCTTTATAAAGTTGGGTTGTTTCTTCGAGAACTTTTATTCCCACTGCTGGATCTTGATTAGATTTCAAAGCTGCTTTAATCAGCGATAATCCATAATAATTATATAATGCCGGTAAAGAGCCTCTTAACTCTAAATTGCTTTCTTGATTTGTGAAATCAAACGCCTCTTTAAAAATTTTAGCTGCAGCAATATAGTCCTGTTTTTTCAAATGGACTAACCCCATATTTCTTAAAAGATTACTCTTTAACCAAGGCGACTGGGCTAAACCGATTGCTATTGTATACTGACTAAGCGCACCATCACAATCATTTAACTCGCGTTTCTGCGTGGCAATCATGTAATGGGCGGAAGCAATAATTTCATTACTTCGTTTATCCAACGTTTTTTCTTCTTCTAATTTTAATGCTTCTAAAGAATATTTTATGACAGACGGCCAATCACCTATTTCTAAAAAAGCAAGGCCGATGTCCACATAGTCAGCGCTGTCCAGTTTTTTTTCCTCCAGCAGCGCTGTCGCTTTGGTTAATTCTTCGTCAATGCAAGGTTGTAACCTAAAATGACTCGGAATGATCCTCGGATTGGGTCGCTTAGGCATTTTCATTAATCCTAATTTTGGATGTTTGAGGTTATAAACATATTCATTCAGCCCTGCATAGGAAGCTTTTTCTTGCTCTGGAAGTTTCTCATAAACGGCTTGAGCCAGTTTTGGAAGATCGGCAAAAACAAAATAATCTACATGGTCTTTCGTATGAGTTTGATTGTAAATGCCAACAACTTTATCCAGTAGTTTGGCTGCCTGGGGATAATTTTCATTTTTGCAGCAATAGTTGGCATAAGCGAGAAAATGGTTCGCGGCATAATGATTTCGGCTGCAATCTCTTTTACTCCAATATTCCGAGATTTCTTCAAATATTTCACCCGCCTCTCGTGTCCTATCTCTTTGAGCATTTACAACCTGAGCCAAGGTATTTTTAAGGCGAATATATTGCTCATCTAAGGAATCGATAGACTCATAAAAGGTTAACGCGGCTCTGTAATACCTTTCCGCAGTGCCAAATTCACCGTTGTCCCGATAAATGTGGCCAATAACGATTTTTGCGTAAGCAGCTTTTTTCCCGTATGCTTTAGTTCCGACTTTTTCTTCTTGCTCAATTACTTGATTACAATATCCAAAAACTATATCTGTATCCTTTTTATGGCCTTCTTTTTGCATTTTTATTTGATAGGCATAGGCAAGATCATTGTAAAGGGAGGCCATTTCTTCCGCATTTAAAAAAGATAGTTTCTTATGCAGATTTTCTGCGACAGTTAATCTCTTTAATGCATTCTTGTGGTCTCTTGCATAATGCAGATAATAGGTGCTTAGTTTATAGAGTAATTGGTAATATGCTTTATTGTGCTCCACATCATCGAAAATAAAACCATCAGGAATTTCTTGTAAAAAACTCTCAATTTCAGGAATCAAAGAGAGATTTGGTGCGGCCGTTTGCGATTGATTCCAATCGTAATCAAATTTACTGTGCAAAGATAAAAGTTTTTGTGCGCGAGTCAGCATTCTAGCCTCTTTATTAATGTCTTTTTAACAAGCCTAAAAGTACATCATTGATAGTGGGATTTCAACAGCAGCAACTACACCGATCGGCTGTTGGGAAGTGGTGTTATAAACATTATGTTTTTTCTTGTTAGAAGATGCTTTGGCAGCATCCCACTCGAACGTAACATTTTTAATTATATGCGGCGTTGTTGAATAAAACATATTTTGTACAAGACCCCCTCCACAAAAGGCGTGGAGGAAAGGGGACTTTAACGGGAAATCCGCTTTATTCAACAACGCCATTATATGCCTTAATTAAATGTTTAAGAAAAGGCTTACCCCTAAGCAAGTACGTACAAGTACACGCCCACGTTACATATATTATGAAATACAACCGCAGGCCAAATACTCTCGGACTTTTCGCGGATAATAGCAAGCGTAAGGCCCAAAATAGATAATTGCACAAGATCGATCAGCTCGAAATTATAAACAATCTGTTGCGCTGTTCGATCATAATGAACAACATGCCCCAGAACAAATAGCAAGGTCACTAAAACAAGCCCCCAGCCAAATTTGACGGTTAAGACCGACCATGCCCTGCCCAGGTAATTATTTAAAACAGCCAAGTAAACGCCACGATAAAGAGCCTCCTCCGCTAGCCCTGGCATCGTTGCCTGGAAGAATAGCGTTTCGATGGAGGGGTGAATTGGAAGTGGGTAACCATTGGCAATGGCAAATTTCACTATTCCCGCAACGTACATAATCCCCAATAGCATCGCATAGATAAATGCCCAATTATTTTTTGGCAACCGCAGCCCCGTTTGCCGAGGCGTCAACCCTTTAAATCCATAGATGATTAGCAAGGCCAAAGAAAATTCTAATATTTTACCTTGCCAGTTCCATCTCAAGTCAGCAAAGGTCGAAATCCGAGGTAAAAACAACAAAATCGTATCGACATTGTCTATACAATAGAGCCAGAATGCTGCAATAAGAAGTGGCTTATAACCTTTCTTTAGGAATCTAATTAAGAATGAGCCACTAGAAAAAAAAAGCCATTTCAACTGGCAGGCTGAAAGTGCGCCTATTAATATCATCATGAAAATAAAGCCCTTTCTTCACTTAAGCGTGCATCATTTTACCTAATATTATCCTAAAAGACTCCCCTCACTAAAGGTATTAACGATGGACAAGCGATATGCTTGCCACAGGAGCGGGCATTAACTTCACTTTAAGTGCATTTAGCTCCTCTGTTCTCACTTCATCTAAGGCGATCATAGCCGCCAAATCAACACCACATGAGCAGGAAGGTGCAACTGAGCCCCACCGTCTAAACCAACTTCCTTTGCCCAAATCCTTTCTGCTCCATCCCAACTATAGGCAGGAGTAGCAGGAATAGTATACGCCGCCGTGTAGTCACTATAGCGTCTTAAAGCGCCTATTAGCTTAATTTACTGTTTTTACACTCTACGTGTTTGATCAGCGCCACGGCCAGCCACTCTCAGCGTATCCTCGTCCTCATCAAGGCCTCGAATCAGTGATGGATCTACAAGCCGCATAACACGTGCGCTTGGCGGCTGAGCAAAAACACCGGCAGAACTAAGGCTGCGCCCTGGGCTAACAGGCGCTGGCAATACTAAAGCAGGCTGCTCTTTAGATTCAGATGACTCAGTCATTAGCTCTGAAAGCAAAGCATCTGGTTGTATTGCCAATCTTCCAGCAAGCCGACTAGCCCTCACATCTCCCACTTTTAGAAAATATTCAGCAGCCGATTGATATTCACCCCTTAAAAGTTGTAAACTGCCACACTCCCGCATTGCTTTCCCATAATGCACTGAACTTTCTGGTACTTTTGAAAAATAACTAAAGGCCAAATCAGGCCTGCGTCTTTCATGCATCATTTTACCAAATTCAAAATATAGACGAGAGTCTGCTTGAGAATATGCGCTAGGAAAATTGTACCTTAGGCTTGACTCATCAACTCCATCTTTGTTATTTTGCTTAGCAATAAGTTCCTTTAGAATGGCTGCATTTTGGCCCAACAAAGCTCTCTCCTCCTTGTGCCGAAGAACCAAGTGCTTATGTGCTGGAATCGTCAAGAAAAGAGGAATCAGAAGTATCCCTGATAAAATAGTTTTAGCAAGAGACCATCTGCGTTCACTTACAAGCGCCTTCTCGCGTGCTTCACAATAAGCGTGATAACAGTGCTCTTCGATGAGCGAGGTACCGCCGTATTCACCCTTTTCCATGGCATTTGATAACTGATCACTGTGAGCCGCCACCAAGCCAATAAACATATCATTCGCATTAACATATTGAGCAATCCTGCTCACACCCATATGATCTGAATAAAGATAACTGAAGTGCATCAACCAACTTTTTGCCAGGTCTTGTGGCTCTAGATTTTTTAATCCCGTGTTAATTGTAAAGTTAAGAATAGCACGCTTGATGCCATAGTAAGCTTTAATGACTAAATTAGCAGGAATTGTGAAAGGAGATACAATAGTAGCTACTCCTATAAATTTACCTAGATTACGGGCTATATAATTCACCGGTATCGCCCACCAATTGATTGGGTTAAGCTTATAGGTGAGAAATCCAATTGAGAATTGTGAAATCAAGGGATTGCTAACAAAGAAATATGCAAAATGCCCTCCTTGTCCTAACACTAGATCTGAAGCATAACCCAAGGCATACCGAACTATAGGTAAGGAAAGCGTAATGCTAGGCAAATTAAATTTTAACGAAAAATCCAAAAACCATTCAAACCCAAGGACCTTTAAGAAAACCCACTTAAATGCCTCACTTACCGCATATAACGGCCTACCAACAAGCGTGGCTTTTAATTCAATTTGGCTCCTCCTATAACTAGCCGCTAAACTTTCAGCGTGTCTCGCTAGCTCATGATAAGTTAGCATAAAAACAACTCCTCGCCCTTTCTCTAATAAATAGGCAATATTATATGTCAAATAACTTCAGGTTTCCTTAAATTTAAAGCCAGACCTTAATCAGGGTAGAGTCAAAATCAACAGCGGGAAAGATCTAGCTTTTCCCTTTCTTTTATAAAAAGAAAGACTTGACCCTCTCGATTGGACAGGCAAAGATACTATTTATCACTCGACTTCTTGGGAGTCCGCTAAAATGGCAAGGAACACCAAAATAGGGGTCCGACAATTACTGAGCTTGCTTTCAATTGTTTTTGCAGTAAATGCCCACACCTCACCCTCAGCAAGCTGTACCTTGACTGGAAATTGGCAGCATAAAGCGGCCGGCTCTAGCCAATCGTGTCTGTCGTACGTGTGTTGTGCAAAAGGCGAAAAAACTGCCTGGATTGCGGGCACAGACCAGGGTGCTGAAGATTGGTGCAAAAGCTGGAATGCAGCCGCTGTTCCTGATGATTCTTGCGATGAAAGCACCCACGAGATTTTTAGTAAAATGACCCTAATAGAAATGGCGCGCCTGACCCACCAGGCTCAAGAAGATAAGGATGAGGGCGATGATGACGACGAAGCCGCGTATCAGCCCCCGCCACCTCAAATTCAATGCCGCTATGACCGAGAATGTGATGGAGAATAGGAATGGTCTGCTAATGCTTTTTGCTTATTTTTCCAGGCCAAACGTTCCTAATCTATCCGCTTGATAAATAAAAGCTCTTCATTTAAAGTCACCCGGGGTCAAATGCTACCCGCACCCTTTTTCCACCGTCACGACCTCTCATCCGTCATGACGAGTCCTGAATTTTTTATGAGGTATATAATATGGCGTCAAGCAGTCTCGCAATACCAGAAGCGCATCAAGAACCCCCTAGTGAAGAAGCAATGCCATTACAACTGCCTGAACCCCTTTTAGATATAATGACGGCCTATCTTGAAGATGATATCCAAGTGCCTTCTTCCGTCTTTGAAAGCGGCCGAAGGTTTACCATTTTTGAAAGCGATGTCGTGCGCCGCATCTACCAGAAAGCGATGATCATTGCCCGCGACTATGTTTTGCCCGCCGCTCCGTTAGATTTGCTTGAAGCCGCTGTTGAAAAAACCCCCGCTGTGCTGTTGCCTACCCTTCGTATAAATGGAATGAAAGGAACCCTGCATGAGTTAGCAATCATCGGGCTTGATGTCACTATTCGATCAGTGCGTGGCCTTGAAGACGAAGGGATGGCAGACAGACTCCTGCGTTTACGTCAAAAATTTCTACCCGAGACGATGGCAGAGGCATTTACGCAGGCACAACACGCCGCATTTATTGAGGAAAAGGATGGCGCAAGCAAAGCCAAACAATTAGCAGTGCTGAACGAGGCATTTTACCGGGTAAAAGATGAGAAACCATCCGCCGACAGCGTAGTAGCCGATTACCTAAAAAGCATCAAACCGGTCGAGATGATCAATAACAGTTACTATTTAAACTTGCTTCAATTTCTTTATAGAGCTTTTAGCTTCATCGCAGTGCGAGACTACGAGTTCGATCGTCGTTTGTATTACACCCACAGCTCTCGTTTTTGCATAGAGGTCATCGGAACAGCCATTGAGCGCGAGCTGCCTCCGCGCGTGAGGCAAATAGTAATGAGTGGACTTTCGCAGTTCTTACATCAAGGTACGATCGAAAAACGTTTCATTGACCGCGGGGGCCTGCGTTTTCGTTGCGGTGCCAATAACGAGTTCCTGCTCGGGTTTAATTGTTTTTACGCAGCGGAGGGCATCATCAGTGAACGACATCGGATGAACGCTGAGCCGACTGCTGTGCTTTTCAAAAAATATTTCGAACAACTACGGGGACGTCCAACGAGGAGTCAGTGTTTGGTCATGTAACCCGCTGGCACTCCGTTTTAATCAATTCGACAAGAACGGTGAATCAACGCCAGATAACTATACTCAATTTAGCAAAGCACTGACAAAGATGCGCCGCTCTTCTTGATCTTCATTGCATTCTTAAATAACATCAAGTATTTTGATAATATACCCATTACACTTTAAAATGCGCATGGGTTATCCTGAGCGTAGCGAAGGATCTGCTGAAATTCTAGAGATTCTTCGCTACGCTCAGAATGACAGACTCGCATTTTGAGGTACGAGTGGTATAGTACACGGCGAAAGGACTCCAGCTATGAACATTCTCATCGTCGGGGGCACAGTCCAGTTTGCGCCCTTCAGCGAAATGACCCCTGAACTCTATGAGCTTGGCCTCAAAAACAAGCTTATGGGGCAAGTCAATCTCGTTCGGCTTGGCCTCCCTTACCTGAAAGACCGCGGCTCCTTTACCTTTTCAAGGAGCCAGCGGGATGAATGACCGCGCGAAAGAATCAAAAGACCGTAAAACTCTTTTATCAGCAACAGAAAGTGTAATACTCGGCCTGATAACCGGGATACTGGAGTCGATCATTAACCTGCCGTTATGGACATATAAAATCAGAGCGCAGTGCGACCTTCCCCGTACTTTTGATCCCACAATTTTGTATCGGGGTTTTCTCCCTTCTGCTTTTACCATGGCAACCTTCATGTCCTTGCAAATGTTGAATAGTTCTCTCGCTGAAAAGAGTCTTTCGGAAGATAAAATTCATACTACTCCAGCAAAAAGAGCGGCATCCGCCTTTGTCGGCGGTGCTATCCCTTCTGTATTATTTTGCCCTTTAGATTTAGTCATCACCCAATACCACAAGCACAATTATCCAAGTTATTCTATTGCGCTTAAGAGCACCCTCAATAAAATTGGCATACGAGGCTTATTCGCAGGGCTTCCAGCAACGGCTTTGACAGACGGAAATTATGCTTTATGGTATTGGGGTTTATTCCCTCGCTTGAAAGAGCATTTGCATAAAAAGCATTATTCAACCACCACCTCAATTCTGATAGCGGGACTCACTTCCGGTTTAGGCGCAACAGCCTTAGGCCAAGCTGTTGATATGATTAAAACCCTGCAACAAAAACTGATTGATGAGGTCCCACCCGATAAGAGAGCAGCAAACTCCATGGTGCGTCGCTTTAGTGAATTGAGAAACGCCACCCATGGGGTTGGTCTTTGGAAAGCCGTGGTGCCCCGCTTTTTCTGGTTAACCTCCTCTATTACTTCAGCTGGGCTTATCGCTGAGAAAATCGAAGCTTATACTTTGGCAAACCGTAGAAGATAAGACGAGATCATGAACTGGGTTACTTGATCTTTGCTTCGATTTTCTCTAATTTGCTGAACGGCTATGTTACTGTAGCGTGTTCCAGTATAAACAGAAGTAGCGGAGAAAAGTACCATGATAGACCTACCTGGTCATGAGCCGCGCGTCAGACCTCAAACGAAGAAAGCAACCGCGAGCGGCTGGATTGGCTCGGCGCTTGAATATTATGATTTTTTCATCTACGCGACCGCGGCATCGCTCGTCTTCCCGCAAATTTTCTTTTCCGCAAATAATCCGAGCATCGCTATTGCCGCCTCGCTCGCCACCTACGGTGTTGGCTATGTGGCACGACCGGTGGGTGCTTTCGTTCTCGGGCATTTGGGCGACACCCATGGTCGAAAGACTATGCTGATCTTTTGCATGTTACTCATGGGCTTCTCGACCATGGCGGTTGGGCTCTTGCCTACCTTCCAACAAATCGGCGTGCTCGCACCGGCCTTGCTCGTTGTTCTGCGGCTAATTCAGGGTTTTGCTGTTGCCGGGGAAATTTCTGGCGCAAGCTCAATGGTCCTCGAACACGCGCCCTTTGGCAAACGCGGATTCTTCGCAAGCTTCACGCTGCAAGGCGTACAGGCAGGGCATCTCCTTGCTGCAGCGGTCTTTCTGCCACTGGCCGCTTATATGCCGGAAGCAACGTTCACTTCTTGGGGTTGGCGCATCCCGTTCCTGGCCAGCTTCTTTCTCATCCTTGCCGGCTACATTATACGCCAAAACCTAGATGAGACCCCCGCCTTCACCGCAGAAAGCGCGCAGCGGCAGGTGCCGCGAGCCCCGATTCTCGAGGCCTTCAGGCTCCACTGGCAGGATATGCTGCGTGTTACCTGCATGGCGCTAATGAATGTGATCCCGGTGGTAACCGCCATCTTCGGCATGGCCTATGCGGTGCAACCGGCTTACGGTATCGGTTTCTCTAAAGCGCTCTATTTATGGATCCCCCTTGCAGGAAACATCCTCGCGGTGCTGATCATTCCACTGGTCGGCAAGCTATCAGACCGAATCGGGCGCCGCCCGCCCATGATAATCGGCGCTCTCGGCTCAGGCCTTCTTTCCTTCGCCTATCTCTATGCCATCAGTATCCACAGCCTTTCGCTTACCCTCGTAAGCGCGCTATTCATGTGGGGCTTTGTCTATCAAGGCTACAATGCCGTGTTCCCCAGCTTCTATCCTGAATTGTTTCCAAGCCGCACCCGCGTCACGGCCATGGCCATCTCGCAAAATATCGGGACAACCATCACCGCCTTTCTGCCGTCGCTGTTCACGGCAGTGGCACCGCCCGGGTCATCGCACATTCCACTACACATCGGCGCCCTGGTATTGGCCGTGACGCTCATCGCAACGGCGGCGATTTGCAGCGCGCGGGAGACTTATCGGGTTCACCTTAACGATCTTGGTGAGGGTGAGAGAAAACACAATCGCAGCAACTCCAACTCCACAGCCCGCAGCTCGATTATAATCTTTCCCTAAACCTACAATGACAGGAACTGCCAAGGCAGTTTACTTATAGAATCAAGAGATTACAAATTCCGCCGCCTGGCCAGTTTCCTTACTAAACATCTCTATTGCAATTAATTTGCGTATTATTTATACTGCCACCCATTCACGAGATATAATCTGCTCAAATAAGCAGCTTTATGAAAAATACCAATGCACGACCCGCAGAGAAAAAAACGTATTCAATCCGTGCGATAGAAGAAGATAATCAATGCAATTTCAAAGTTGGAGGGAATGGGAATGGCGCAAGCGAGGTACGCTAGTTCGTTAAAGTTCAGTATTGTTGGTGATTCTCTAGCTGGAAAAGCCAGTCTTCTACGCCGATTTATAGAAGACCAGTATTCAACGGGCTGGAGCTCAAGAATTACTGAGGGGAATCGTGTCGTATCAATAGACAATACAAAGTTCAATTTTCGAGCATGGATAGACACCAGGCAAGAGGAGAGATACCGCATCACACACCCTAATCACATATACCGTGGAGCTGACGGTATTTTGTTGGTGTATAGCGTGACTACGCGGAGTAGTTTTGAGAATATCCGAAAGTGGATGTTTGAGATCGAGAGCTATGCAAGTGAGGGAGTGCCTGTAATACTAGTAGGCGCCCAAAGTGATTCAACGCCAAAAGAACGAAATGTTAGCTTTGCTGAAGGTAGGGAATTAGCGAAACAACTTAAAATCCCTTTCATTGAAACCAGCGCAAAAGATGGTATTAACGTAGATCAAACTTTTTTCATGCTAGGTAGACTGGCTTTAGCGAACTGGCAAGATCAGGCCGAAAAGCAGAGAGAAGCTGACTTAGCAGCATCACAGAGGCAACGATCCCCAAAAAGCATTCCACCGCAACCCACAACCATGGAGAGGATGTCAACGTCTTTAGAAGATATAGCACAAGGACTGATTAGTCTGATTACATGGCCATTTAAGATGATAGCCCGTGGAATTATATATTCTGCTAGGATGATAGCGAGTGGAGTGGAATATTCAGCTTCTAGGCTAAGCGCTTACAGAGAGTATCGCCAAGAAGAAAACCAAAGGCAACAACAGTTGTTAGCCGCTCAGACACAAAAAAGAAGAGAACAAGAGGCTGCAGAAAGCAGACAGAGAGCAGAAGCGTTGCTATTGGCACAAGCGACAGAGGATGCGAGAAGGGAAAGCGCTAGAAGAGCTTCCGTTTCGAGCGCTTCACGAAGAGGAGAAAGGCCACCGGCTGGAGTTGCTGTTACCTTAGCGCCAGGAGACCTCCGCCATACCCTAATTCCACCAGGGTCTTCCACAAGATCCTCTTCTGGTGGACCTAGAAGTCCGGATAAAGGAGCACACACTTCACCAAGATCCGGTTTTTAATGAAATCTTGAACCCAGGTCCAGGAAAAAAATTCAGCTGCGACACTTCAAAATCGAACCGCAGGCCATCAATAAGATTGTGCGGCAGCTTTAAGATGGCTTGTTTTTTAAATTAGCTGCACTATAATTTCCTTCCTAAGAAGCTTCCTGAAATTGGAAGAAAATTTCACTCCACCTCGTATGCCATGTTGCAAAGGAAACTGCATGTTTAAGAAAGTTTTATTATGGCCATATTACTTATTCAAATACATACTCAAAAGACATGAAAAAGCCCTTAGAAACATGTTTGAGCCCGTGGTATTTCACAGAAGTGCCTCCGTGTGTTTCATCGAATTTATTATCGGCGCCTTTCAATGTTCTTCTATTACTATTGGCCTGGGGATAGGCGGTGCTTATGGTGTTTGTGCTGGAGTAATATTAGGAACGCTCATTTGTCCCATTATAGGAACATTCCTGGGAGGAGCCTTGGGCGTATCCTTAGGGGGTCTCGTTGGAGCAGGAATCGCAGCTTACGTTAGTAAACAAATTTCCAGGTTTGCAAAATTTTGCGCGGTCAAGCTGGGTGTCGTCTATGGGCCTGAAGATGAAATTGTAAGCGCCACTAATCCTGAAAAATACAGCCGTAGCGCTTCCCAGTTTCGTGGCTACAGTCAAAGAAGAGCCTTCATAGAAATGTGCAAAGAAATGAGAGCTGAGAAAAATAGAGCTTCTTCTATTTTAAACAGGACACAAAAAGGGTATATCAGCCAACTGATAGATGAAGTGCTGCTTCACCCTAAACGGTATACCACGCATTGTTATCGAGACATTAACAATGTACGATTTACCTTTTTCCCACGACTGCTGCCTGTTATTTCTGATGATGCCCCAGTGTATTTTACCTTCCAGCTGAGATAGGTCAATCCCGTTCTCAAGACCCCAGCACGCGGCACATTAAGATCGGCTGCAATCATAGCTTATTTCCGAATAAACCGGCGCTGGCAACACTTAATAGTTTCTTAAGAATTAATGTATACTTTCTGCTATTATATAGAACATTTTATTAATTTATAGCTTTCAAATGCACACGAGCGAGGGGGTAATATGGCGGGCGAACGTCTTACATATGTGCCGGTGATTAAAGGCCTGATCTTAGGAAGTACGCGTGTTGGAAAAAGCGCTTTACTGCATAGAGAAATAGACAATCCCTTAAACTTTATCGAATCCTCTTTCAGCATTAGGACGAGTGATTTTAAAGTAAAACTATATAACGTCGATATCAATGGAGAGACACAATCTGCGAAAGGTCAATGGTGGGACGTCCCTGACACTGGCCGCTTCAGAGATTGGTCTGATATTAACAGATCTGATCATGGCGGCACGCAGGTTCTCTTTCTTGTTTTTGATGTAACCGATGAACAATCATTTCAAGATATAATATATTTGATCCATAATATTCGAAGAGAAAATGCTGAAATCCCGATAGTATTAATTGGCAATCAATGCGATCGAGGAGCCGAGCGGGTAGTAACAACGCAAAGAGGCCAAGCGTTAGCTAATCAATATAAAATGCCCTATATTGAAACCTCAGCTAGGCGTGGTATCAATGTTAGCGAGGCGTTTAGGATGGGTCTTCAGCTGGCTATTAATAAACAATTTCACCGTCGCAAAGAACAAAAACCAGCGGCACCAGCTCAGCCACCACAACGCATTGCAGCCCCAGGCGAGCCTCACGGATTCAGTAGGTGGCAATGGGGATTAATGATCGTTACCGTTATTCCAATTCTTTTCTATGCGGCCTATAAGTTAGGTCAATGGCTTTATAATAAGGGTCAAGCGTTGTGGGCAGCACGCAATGCCAATGCTGTTGCTGCAGCTGTTACTCGGCCGCCTGCTGCTCCACCTCCAAATATTCATCAGGAACTTGCTCAGCTAAGAGTAGCTGAGCTAGAGCACCAATTACAGACTGCAGAGCAGAAACTCCAGGAAGCAAAACAAGCCCCTCAACGGCATGAAATCATAAATAGACATACACGCCGGCAACTTGCAATGG
>JABDGC010000007.1:0-19527 GCA_013286215.1 Gammaproteobacteria bacterium | reverse complement strand
ATTACAGACTGCAGAGCAGAAACTCCAGGAAGCAAAACAAGCCCCTCAACGGCATGAAATCATAAATAGACATACACGCCGGCAACTTGCAATGGACTTATTACCTGAAGCAAAAATGGCATCTGAAGTAGCACACAGCGCTATTTACAGTAAAATTGGTGCGAATGCTCACAGCATACCTAATGATTACATATGCACAATTAGCGCAGAAATCATGACTGACCCTGTCATTGTAAATGACCATACTTATGAAAGATCGGCTCTGCTTGAATGGCTTACAGCGCATGATATTGACCCTTTAGATCCCAGTTATAAATTAACTGGCCCGGATCTTTCTGTGATTCAAAGAAACAGATCTCTGAAAGGGCTGATAGAGAAATGGATAGAAGATAACACTGTCGTAGCAGCTCCGGCTCCGGCTCCGGCTCCAGTCTCACTTCGCCGATAGTAACCCCAAGATTGTCTGCAATCTGCTTATTTCCGAATAAACCGGTGATGGTAACACTTAATAGTTTCTTAAGAATTAATGTATACTTTCATGCTACTATAGAGAACATTCTATTAATTAATAGCTTTTAAATGCACACTTAGAGGAAGAGTAACATGGCGAGCGAACGGCTTACATATGAACCTTGGATTAAAGGCCTCATAATAGGAGACGGTGGTGTTGGAAAAAGCGCTTTACTGTCTAGTGAAGTAGACGATAGCTTTTACTCTCCCTGGCGCAGAGGGGAGATCATTTATAAGACAAAACGATATAGCATAGATGTCCATGGACAGACAAGAGTAATTAAAGGTGAATGGGTAGTCATCCCTCACAACAAGCGCGACGATTTTGAACTAAATCAAACGGCGCTAGGTAGGGGGGTTATCTTTCTTGTTTTTGATCTAACCGATGAACAATCGTTTCAATATATACGAAATCGGATCCGTCATATTCGAGATAGCGATGCTGAAGTCCCGCTGGTATTAATTGGCAATAAATGCGATCAAAGGGATAAAAGGTTAGTAACGACGCAAAGAGGACAGAATTTGGCTGATCAATATGGGATACCCTATTTTGAAACCTCAGCCAAAATGAATATCAATGTTAGCCAGGCGTTTAGGAGGGGTCTTCAGCTGGCTATTAATAAACTATTTCCCCGTCCCGAAGAACAGCCAGCTCAGCCACCGCAACGCGTTGCTGACCCATCCGAGTCTCAAGGGTTCAGTAGATGGCAATGGGGGTTAATGATCGTTACATTTTTTCCAATCCTTTTCTATGGAGCCTATAAGTTAGGTCAATGGCTTTATAATAAGGGCCAAGCGTTGTGGGCAGCACGCAATGCCAATGCTGTTGCTGCGGCAGTTGCTCAGCCGCCTGCCGCTACTCCACAACCTCCAAATATTCATCACGGACTTGCTCAGCTCTATCGGGCATCACGTGAAGAAACTAAAGAAGAAAAAAGGCAGCGGGTAGCGGCAGAAGCAGCAACAGCAGCTGAACAAAAAAGAGCAACGGCTGCTCAGCTAAGAGCAGCTGAGTTAGAGCGCCGATTACAGACTGCAGAGCAGAAACTCCAGGAAGCAAAACAAGCCCCTCAACGGCATGAAATCATAAATAGACATACACGCCGGCAACTTGCAATGGACTTATTACCTGAAGCAAAAATGGCATCTGAAGTAGCACACAGCGCTATTTACAGTAAAATTGGTGCGAATGCTCACAGCATACCTAATGATTACCTATGCCCCATTAGCGCAGAAATTATGACTGATCCTGTTATTGTAAATAGCCATACTTATGAAAGATCGGCCCTGCTTGAATGGCTTACAACGCATGATACTGACCCTTTAGATCCCAGTTATAAATTAACTGGCCCGGATCTTTCTGTGATTCAAAGAAACATATCTCTGCAAGGGTTGATAGAGAAATGGGTAACAGATAACACTGTCGTAGCAGCTCCAGCTCCAGTCTCACTTCGCCGATAGCACCCCCTCCATTCGGGCTTTTAATTGCAACGCGAGATAGTGAGAATAATGCCGCGATTGGTGCAGGTTGCCGCCATGAAACCAAAGGTTTTCCTGTTGCGTTGGCTTCCACATATTACGTAGCTCCCCCTCCCAAGGGCCGGGATCTAGAGTCGTATTAGAACCCAAGCCCCAGCATTTACCCACCTTATCCGCGACTTCTTTGGAAACCAATTTTTCAACCCAGCTATTCATTGAACGATACCCAATCGCATAGACGATGAGATCGGCAGGAAGCTCAGAGCCATCGCTTAAAATAACTGCATTTTTGGTGATCTTATCCACGGCTACCCTGCTTTTGAGTTTGATCTTACCCTCAATGATCAAGTCGGAAGCGCCGACGTCAATATAATATCCGGACGCGCGCCGTAAATATTTCAGCGTCAACCCGGAGTGATCATCCCCCCAATCCAGCATGAACCCTGCTTGCTCGAGTTTGCTGTAAAAATCAGCGTATTGTTCTGCTATTGTTTTCGTAAGTGGTTTATGACGTTCAGGTAATATTTTGTAAGGGATGGAAGCGAGCAGGAGATCCGCTTTTTCGGTGGAAATTCCCTCTTGCAGCGCGCGTTCTGAATAAAGCGCGCCGATCAATACTTTCTCCACCGCGTCTGATTTAATAACCAAGGTTGAGGAACGTTGCACCATGGTCACATCGGTGGAACCATGCTCCCAAAGGTCGGCACAGATGTCGTGAGCAGAGTTATTCGAACCAATCACAACGCAGCGCTTACCTGAAAATTCAGCGCCACCTGGATGCTGACTTGAATGATGATGCACACCTTCAAAATCCGCCATGCCTGGAATTGTTGGTAGGTTTGGCATTCCGGACAGGCCAGTAGCAAAAACCAGCTGCCGCGGCTGCAAGAGCACTGGCTTGCCAGCACGCTCGACCCTCACGGTCCATGTTTTTTTCTGCTCGTCAAAAGTTGCGCCTTTGCATTCACTGGAATGCCAGTAATAAAGCTCCATTATTTTTGTGTACATTTCAAGCCAATCCGCGATTTTATCTTTGGGTGCATAAATCGGCCAATGATCTGGGAAGGGCAAATAAGGCAGGTGGTCATACCAAACAGGATCATGCAAACAGAGCGATCGATAGCGCTTACGCCACGCATCGCCAGGCCGTTCATGTTGGTCGAGAATAATTGTTGGCACTTCAAGGCGTTTCAGGCGTGCGCCCAAAGCGATACCCGCTTGGCCTCCGCCGATAATGACGCAATAGGGTTGTTTATCATAGCCCAGCTCGGCTTCTTCCTGCGCCCTCTGCTCAGCCCAAGATTGCCGTTTTTCGACGGTGCCCTGTTGAACTCCGCTAGCACGAGAGGCACCCCGTTTTTCTTCAAAACCCTTGAGTTCGCGCATTGCCGTTAAAAGCGTCCAGCATTGATCCCCTTTCAAGCGTACCAGGCCTTGGCCACGAGCAATTGCGGTTTCAAAGGTGAACCACCCCTCGGTAATACCATTCGCTTCGCTTGCTTCACCGGCAAGAGTGCAAGAAGCCGGCCGCACCTCAGCCAAACGTGCCTGTAACATGTCCGCAATGGCTTGTCGCCCTTCCAGGGTCTTGATGTTCCAAGTAAATGCAAGTAAATCACGCCAATAGGTATTTTCGTCAAATAAAGCCACTGCGGCAGCAAGATCGCGACTGGTTAATGCTTGTTCAAATTTTTTGAGCCAGTTTGACAAACGCGGAGTAGGATCGCCCTTCATTCTCTTTCTTCCCTCTAGTAAACCAATGAAAAGTGAAATATTTTAGCATACAGCTGGAATTAATGGATATACGGCTCATCATCAATCTATTTCGGGTCCAGTGTATCCTAGCTACGCACAAGGACCGAGAATACAGTGAAGCATTGCGTTCAAAAAAGGATCCTTTACAATATGCTTAGCATCGTCGCTAGAGAGCAGAAAATAGTATGACCACCCCTTGTCAAATAAGCAGCCATTCGAGGCAATAACGGTTATGGTGAAAAAAATAACGCCTACAATACAGGGCTACCTGATGATCTTGGCTTCAGCCTTGTGCTTTGCCTCATACGGTGTCTGGTCACGTTTGCTAGGGCCGCATTTTGGTGTTTTTTACCAAGGCTGGGTACGCAGCGCGTTGATCTTAATTGTCCTGCTGCCCATTTTAGTACTCAGTAAAAAATTTAAACCGATCGCGCGCAAAGACCGGAAATGGTTTGCAATCACCATGATTTTTACCGTTTTCACACAAGCGCCTCTGTACTTTGCGTTTAATCACCTGGAATTGGGAACAGCAACGCTGATCTGCTACGCTTTATTTTTAGTTACCTCCTATTTAACCGGCTGGTTGTTTTTATCTGAAAAAATGACCGCGATAAAAATTCTTTCGAGCATTCTCGCACTCATCGGGCTCTTTTTAACCTTCGGACTTTCCTTGGCTCTTTTCTCGGTCACCGCGATGCTCCTTGCGGCTTTTAGTGGCATTGCAAGCGGCGGCGAAGTAGCGACTAGCAAAAAATCCACTCAAAAATATTCCTCGCTGCAACTCACCGCTTATTCCTGGATTCTCATCCTTGCAACCCATTTTCCACTTTCAATGCTGACCGGCGAGACACAATTAATGCCTGCTGTTAACTTGGAATGGCTAGCGATGCTGGGCTATGCCCTGTCTGGTTTAGTGGGGTTTTGGTTAGTGATTGAAGGGTTCAAGCAAGTCGATGCTAGCATCGGAAGCCTGATTGGCTTACTTGAAATTCCCTTGAGCGTTTTTTTTGGCGTGATTTTGTTTCACGATAGCTTAACGCTCCCCATCCTTGCTGGAGGAGTACTCATCATTATGGCAGCGGTGCTGCCAGATCTCTATTCTTTACGCTATCGAAGAGCACAACCGGTTCCAACACCCTTTCCTTTATAATGGCCACTATTCAAGGCGTTAGCGCCAAACAATAAACCGGGCAGCAGGGCCACCTCATAAAAATAGTTGCCCCTAAATAAATCATGTATTTTCATACTCTTATAGAATGGAGCTTGAAAATGGATAAGGAAAAAATAGGATTTTTGGACTTTTTTAAGACAATACCCGATCATCGCATTAAAAGGCATAAGCGCCATGAAGTAGAGGAGATATTATTAGTAACGTTTTGCGGATTGATAACAGGATGCGAAGGTTGGAACGATATTGAATTATATGGGAAAACAAAAATTGATTTTTTAAGGAGGTATTTTCCTTTTAAAGAAGGGATCGCTAGTGATGATACTCTGCGCCGATTTTTTCGGGCTTTAGATCCCGATAGATTTGAATCATGTTTTGTTGAATGGGTTAAGTCATTTCAATTAAGTTTAGAATCAAAAATAATAGCATTTGATGGGAAAACGTCACGCCGCAGCTTTGATGGTGAAAATAAACCGCTGCATTTGCTAAGTGCGTTTGCAAGTGAGCTTGGAATATCGTTAGGTCAGATAAAAGTTGATGAAAAATCGAGTGAGATAACAGCCATACCGCAACTGCTGGAAATTCTTGATTTGGCTGGAGCAATTATCACAATAGATGCCATGGGTTGTCAGTCAAATATCTCGGAAAAAATAGTAGAAAAGAGCGCTAATTACATTCTTGCCTTGAAAGGGAATCAAGGGAATCTTCATGAAGACGTGGAGCTGCTTTTTAATAGAAAGAGGCGTAAATTGAAACGTTTTTCTTATAAGAAAACAACCAAGGGACATGGCCGCATGGAGACAAGAAAATGTACTGTAATCGAGAGCATTGATTTTTTACGAAAAAGACATCCGCATTGGAAGAATTTAACGAGTGTTATAGAAATGGAAGCGACACGAGATATAAAAGGTAAAGTAAGCACAGAAAAAAGATATTACATTAGCAGCCTTAATGCTAATCCAAGAAAAATAGCTCATGCAATTCAGCAGCATTGGGGAATAGAAAACAAATTGCATTGGGTCCTAGATGTGTGCTTTAACGACGATCAAAGTCGAATTCGCAAGGGAAATGCGCCAAGAAATATAGCCATTATTAAAAAGACTGCTCTAAATCTAATGCAAGTGATCAAGCCATTATATCCTCGTATTAGTTTAAAGAGGATGAAAAAGCTAGCCGGATGGGATGATGAGTTCTTGCATAAGGTTTTAGGGGCCAGATTTTAATGAGGCGGCCCTGGGGCGTCAATCGCATTGGCGAGCTAAGCTATTGAATAAATTTGCTTATTCCAATTCGGTTTTGAAATGTACCCCCAAAAGTACCCCCAATATGCCGGGCCTTCAAATAAGGGGCTTAAAGCTGCCTTGCGTAAGCACATTTCGGCACCTATCTTTCGTAAAACAGAATAAATCATGTCTTGCGTAAGTTAATTTATTTGATAAACTTACGCGAAATAGCATTAGGGGAAAACGGCATGGAAATTGTTCCATTTGTTGGTAGGCAGGAAGAGCTGAAAGCTTTAAAGCAGCTACTTCAAAAAAAAACAGCAAGTCTTGTTGTTATTAAAGGACGCCGTCGTATTGGAAAAAGTCGCTTAGTAGAAGAATTTGCTGATAATTTGAAGTTCTATAGTTTTTCAGGGTTACCTCCAACGGACAAAACAACCGACCAATCCCAACGCGATGAATTTGCTCGACAGTTAGGTGAGCAATGTGGTGTTCCAGGGCTAAGATCGGATGATTGGGGAAGTCTTTTCATTTTATTAGCAAAACATACCCAAAAAGGCAGGGTTATCATCCTGTTGGATGAAATTAGCTGGATGGGATCAAAAGACCCTGATTTTTTAGGGAAGCTTAAAACAGCCTGGGATCTTAATTTTAAGAAAAATCCACAGCTCATTTTGGTCTTGTGTGGGTCGGTGTCATCTTGGATTGAAAAAAATATTATTAGTAGTGCGGGATTTTTGGGTCGAATTAGCCATAAGATTACTTTAGGAGAGCTCTCATTAAATGAAAGTAATACCTTACTTGATGAAATAGGTTTTAAAGGCTCAGCTGTAGAAAAATACATGATATTAGCTATTACAGGGGGAGTGCCATGGTATCTTGAGCTAGTTAAGCCAGGCCTGCCTGCTAGTGAGAATATTAAAAAATTATGTTTTGAACCGGATGGAATTCTGGCGGAAGAGTTTAAATATATTTTCCATGACCTATTTCCTGGAAGGCGAAGGGAGATATATAGAAAAATTGTGGAATGCTTAGCTCAAGCGGCTGCTGAGTATAAGGAAGTAGCGGAAGCTGTTCACTATACAAGTAGCGGTCCATTAAGTGAGTACTTAGATGAATTAATCATGTCAGGTTTTGTAAGCCGCGATTATGTGTGGGCAATTAAATCAGGAAAATTATCCAAGTTGAGTAAATATCGTTTAAGAGATAATTATCTGCGTTTTTATTTGCGCTATATTGCTTCTCAACTTGAGAAAATAAAAATGGGACAATTTAAAACAGTATCACTAGCCTCATTTTCTGGTTGGGATACAGTTATGGGGCTTCAATTTGAAAATATTATTTTGAATAATCGCCCCCTCGTTTATGAAAAATTAGGGATAAAACCAGAAGAAATAGTTTTTGATAATGCTTATTTTCAGCGAAAAACATCAAAACAGAAGGGTTGCCAAATTGATTATTTAATACAAACAAAATATAAGACATTATATCTTTGTGAAGTGAAATTCATAAGAAAAGAGGTTGATGTTTCCGTGATTCATTCAGTGGAAGAGAAAATGTCCAGGCTTTCCTTGCCTCGAGGCTACTCTATTTTGCCTGTGCTCATTCATGTGAATGGGGTAAGCGATCAAGTATACGAAAAAGAGTTTTTTTATAAAATGATTGATTTTAGCGAACTATTAATAGATGGCTATTTTAGAAAAAGGAGGGTGCCAAAGCAAGGTATGCCAAAATTGATCCGAATCATGTAGTAACTTGGGATGATGCCGTAGCAGAATACAAAGGGGTGTTGAGTGGTATTTTAGAGAATAAACATCCCGATCCAGAGCACAAAATGCCTATATTTCGGGCTATTTATGAAAAATTTCGGGAGTAGTATTTGTGAATCTGAAACTATTTTTCATATTAGCTATCGTATTTCCGCTGATAGCAAACGCTCTTAGTTTAGACTTAAAGAAAAGATATCCATATACTGTGCTAACAGATGATCATTCGACCATACTTGCGATCAATCATGCCTTTCATGAAAATTTGTGCTGCTTGCAGTGCGGGACGTAAATTTAAGTCCAAGACGAGATGAAGGTCAGATACTTGGATTTCACCGAGAGGCTTGCGAAGCGCAATCCCGACATTATTTACAATGCCATCGATAAAGTATTTCTTGTTTATAGCCTCGAAGATTTCCGTCGTTGCTTTTTCATCGCTTAGGTCAAGCGCAAAAAAATCACCGGGAAATGACTGCACAGGCTTTTCTCTTGCAATGCCGATGATCTGGTAGCCTTGTTGGTACAAATATTCTGTAGCAGCATAACCGATTCCTTTGGTGGCGCCGGTAATTAAAACGGTTCTCTTGTTCATTGGTAGATCCCTGTGAAAATATCGTTTAAGCACATTTTAGACTTTCCCTTTCTTTTTATATCGGAGAGCAAAGGTTTTGCCTTCCATACGCTGAATGGCGAGCTTGGCCAAGAATTTACTAAAGGGCACTATATCTTGATGCGTGCTTGCTTTTTCGAGTGCTTCCATATAATTGCTCCGCTTGTCTACAGGGATAACAATCCAGGGATATCCGCCCCCGGCTAACATGAGATTCATTAGAAAGCGCCCCATGCGTCCATTACCGTCCATATACGGATGAATATAAACAAAAAAGAAGTGTCCAAGCACTATGCGTACAGCGGGTTCCACTTCATTCTGCAGAAGCTCACAAAAGGCTGGCATGAGGTCACGCACGGCGTCAGGGTTTGGAGGAACGTGCATGGAGCGACGAATGTATACAAGGCCATTTCGATATCCTGCGAGATCGCTTGGCTTTAGGATGCCAGCTGTAACACTAGGGGCGAACATTTCACGATACCAGTCTCTGTGGTCATCCTCAAAAATCTTACCAGGATTGGCGCCCTCGAGTGTCTTTTTTATACTATTTTTGACAACCTGAAATGCTTGCCAATATCCTCTTGCTGCGAGCGCTTCAATCTGATCTTTGTCTTTTTTATGATTACTTGGATCCCAGGAACCTGTGCGTACGCGTTCAATGAGTTCTTCACTGACTCGATAACCTTCTATGGACAAGGAGTGGTAAGCGTCTGAAATGTATATTTCCTCTACATTTTTTAGATAGTTTTCGATATTAACAGGCTGTCCAAAAGGAGTTGGAAAATTCTGCAGAACAGCTTGTCGCATTTCCTGCCAAAGAATTTGCAAGCGTTTAACGTAAGGAGACGGTTCTCGACTGAGGATTGATATTTTTGGGGCTTCATGAAATGGATCCGTTTCACGGACATCAAAATCAGCCGCCGCCATTGTTTTAATAATTTCATTAGCTATTTGGTTTTGTCCGATATTGCGAAATCCTCCCACGAGTCGGCCTGCAATAATGCTATGTTCTCCTTCTAAGAGCGGTCCAAGGATTTCAGAGGCGTCTCGAATTAAAGAAAGTGCGGTGCGGGCATCGCTCGTGTTTTGAGAAAAAAATCGAGGTCCGCAAGAAATTAACGCGGATGGCAAAGAGAAAATGCGCATGCCGTTTAATACTTTAACTTCCTTGTGTTTGGGCATATTTAAGCGTGCGTCTAAAAGAGAGGTTTGAAAGGGTAGCGGTGTGACTTTGTTGTTTCCTTTTGGCGATCGGATTAAAAGTTGTCTCGGCACTGTCCAGTTGCCTGCGAGTAGGGAGAGAGACTGTTCTGGTGATAGACACCATTTATCACGGAAGCGTTGATTTAGATACGCGGCACAGAATTCCCAGAATGAGGCATACCAGGTCGTGCTCTCGCCTTTGGGCTCATCTGGTTTGGAGGGTAGATACCAACCCTTAATAATTGCTTGTAAAAAACCGTTCTTTATTAACCGTTCGCGATGTGTGCGCGAAAGATATTTAGCTTGAATAGCTATCATGCTTTGGTCTTGAAGCTTTTTTAAGGCTGCAAGTGAGTCAGCTAATTTCTCCGAGGGGGAGGCCATGGGTTTCTCACGTATAATTTATAGGTAATTATGTTGTATTATTTATAGTTTATCATGCTGTATGAGTTATAGGTAATTCTGTTGGACTAAAAATCGGGTTTTTAGAGGGATTTTATCTTAGTTAATTGATTATATTGATAACATTTAATCCCGGAGGGGGCGTCAATCGAATCGGCAGGTTAACTACATTGATTGTTATTGTATTTCTCAATTCGGTTTTGAAATGTACCCCCCCTAAAAGTACTCCCAGAATGCAAAAATGCAAAGTCCTGTCGTTGCAGATGCCAGAATGGCTGCTATAATGATCAATATAGGTTACAAATAACATATTAATTGATAAATATATTAATCATTATGCCAAGAAGCAGAATTATAACTTTACCCGCTTTGCAACGCATCCTCGCCGGCATCGGAGAAAATCTGCGTTTGGCTCGTTTACGTCGAAGGTTTTCTGCAACTTTGATCGCGGAGCGTGCTGGAATAACCCGCAATACTTTAAGAGCCATAGAGCAGGGGAACCCTAATGTGGCCTTGGGCGCCTATGCAAAGGTGCTATTCTGTTTAGGCCTTGAAAAGAATTTAGCTTTCATCGCCCAGAATGATGAATTAGGGCGAAAACTGCAAGATGCCGGGCTATTAACGAAAGCGCGAGCTCCACGCTTAAGCACAAAAACAAATAAACCAGAGGGCGAGATAGAAGGTGAATAACTTCTCCCCCCCGTCAAATTGAAGTATACGCCCATTGGCAGGGCATAGCAGAACCAATGCTCATGGGTGTGCTATCCGCAACCGTTTCACGAGGGAAAGAAATTTTTTCATTTTTCTATAATGAGGCTTGGCTTAAAAGCACCCAGGCTTCTGTTTTAGATCCTTCACTGCAATTGTTTAGCGGTCCTCAATACGCTCCACAGCACCAGGAAAATTTTGGAATCTTTCTTGATTCCTCTCCTGATCGTTGGGGGCGGTTTTTAATGAACCGACGAGAAGCACAAATCGCGCGTGCGGAAGGGCGTTCCCCCCGGAAATTATTCGAATTGGACTATTTGCTGGGAGTCTATGACGAGCATCGTATGGGGGCCTTGCGTTTCCGGCTGGATCCCAAGGGCTCCTTTTTAGATAATGATCGACGATATGCCTCACCCCCGTGGGCTTCTCTCCGTGAACTGGAGCACGCTAGCCTGGAGCTTGAAAAATGCGATGCAGAAAGAAATCCAGCTTACTCCAAGTGGCTGCAAATGCTCATCGCGCCCGGAGGTTCTCTCGGAGGCGCACGTCCTAAAGCCAGTGTGACGGACGAGAAGCAGCACCCCTGGATAGCTAAATTCCCGAGTAGCAACGACGAAAATGACATAGGTGCTTGGGAAATGGTCGTTTACAAGCTGGCGCTTTGTGCGGGAATTATAATGCCCGAGGCTCGCGTCCAGAAATTTAATAGCCGCCATCATACCTTCTTATCCAAGCGCTTTGATCGCAGCGATTCGGGAGAAAGAATTCAATTTACTTCGGCGGCGACTTTGCTACAGCGATTAGATGGGGAGGATGCAACCGATGGAGTCAGCTACCTGGAATTGGCTGAATTCCTTATTCGTCAGGGCGCAAGGCCAAATCAAGATCTTGAACAATTATGGCGAAGGATTGTCTTCTATATCTGCATTTCCAATGTCGATGACCATTTGAGAAACCACGGATTTCTCCTGAGCCCGCAAGGATGGCTGCTTTCTCCCGCCTATGATATAAACCCGGTCATGAATGCGGCTAGCCTGAAATTGAATATTTCAGACTCGGACAATTCCCTTGATTTGAATCTTGCCAGAAAGGTGGCTGAATATTTTCGTGTGAAAGCAGATCATGCAAACAAAATTATCGAAGAAGTATTGACGGCGGTCGGAAATTGGCGAGCAGAGGCTCGTTTGATGGAAATATCTGCCAGCGAGCAGGATAGAATGAAGTCTGCGTTTAGAGCGACTTCGATGGGCATTTAATTGAGTGCTTCAAGATTTTGTTCTTCGCGGGGGGTGAGGATGTTATCCTGCCCGGAGGTACTAGGGGAGTTATGGATAAGGAATAAATAGAAATGAGATTTATTGTTTCAGTATTTTTTGCACTTTTTTAATGAGTACGGCAAATGCGGCTTTTAATGGATTGACTCATCATTCACGCGCTAGTTGTGTAAATAATGAGACTATCAGTTGGGACGCAACTAAAAGCTGGGAATTGAGAACGTGGAGCAATCACATCCATGTAAAAGATGGGGTTATTGTCGAAAATCATACTGTTGTAGATGATTGGAGAAACACTAAGCGGTCAGCAGCACTCCATTGGGGAGAAGGCGTGGGTAAATGGTCTGTTTATGGGCAACATTGGATGAAAGACACTCAAGGGCGTCCTTTTAAAAAGCAAGAAGAAATTGTTTTTGATTGTGACATTTATGATGGTTGGTGGGAATGGAATGAAGAGGTGGTTTCATGAAAAGTAAATTGAAAATTTTATCAAAATCTTTATTAATGTCTTTAGTCTTATCTCCTACACTTGGTCATTGTGATTCATTGGAATCTTTATTATCTGGTAATAAACACGGCATTCAGGTCGTTCGTGATTTAAATGCTGATTTGTCGCCTCAGCAAAAGAAGGAAATTGAGAGAAACGCTATTTCTGAAAAAAAGTTAGGATATAAAGAAACCGATGAAAATGTAGCTAAGTTTTTGCTAACTATTAAAGATCATGCTAAAAAAGAAATAGAAGAAAATAAAAATAGTAAATATGGCGTTTATGATACACATTTAAAAGCTCATTACTCTGATATTAAATTATCAATCCCATTTCACGGGATCAACATGCCAGAAGAAAATATCATTGGTTATGCAGCTATTGATACGTTTTCAAGAAATGTTAAAAATCCTGGGTGGACTGGGATCAGGATATTTTTTGATCAGCCAAGCTGTGGGATTTGCTCTTATTCAACAATGCAAATAGAAGCCGTTATTCTTACACCGCAAGATATGAAAAATTTAATAAATAATAAACCTTCTACTAGATCTATTGAAGGGAATTTCGCTTCAGGGTTTATGTACACCATCAACTGGTATACCGATAATGTTGTTAGAATATTAGAGTGCGCCAATATTAATTTTAATAAGGAAATCATGGATAAGATGGTTGCTCTTGCTAATAAAATAGACCAGGAACAAGCCTAGAAAATTGATTTAGCGCTTGCTGCCAGTCCCTAACAGGCATGGCCACTTTTTCGAGACGCCTTTTTTCAAAGGAATAACAACGATTTTTTGCACGTATTTTTTAAAAAATTCAAAAAAAGCAAATAGGCAAAGGTTTATTGAACAGTATTTTGAAACAAGCAAAGCTGAAAGGGGGAACGTAAGCGTCAGCGGAATGACACCTACGTAATAAGTCACTGTGTTTCAAAAAATGAGCTATAGATTCCTAGGCTTTGGATATTTTTAATGAATCTAAAGGTTGAAATACAGATTTAGGTGGTTATTTAAAATAGGTTTTTTGTAGATCACTTAGAGAATGTCATACGCCCCTTCGCGCTCGGCCGAAAGAACTGGCTGTTTTCTGGAAGCCCCTCTGGAGCTAAAGCGAGTGCCATTCTTTACTCACTTATAGAAACATGCAAAGCCAACAAGATTGAGCCTTATAAATACTTCTGCACTATGCTTAATCGTCTTCGGGAAGGTAATAGTGAAGACCATTACCTTAAACTGTTGCCGCAGTTTATCCAACTTTAGTTAACTTACAGATAAGCTACATCTGACTTTAGGAGATGCGTATGAGAAATATTTTTGCTAGTTGTTGCTTGCTATTAAGTGTTCTCAGCCCAACATTGAGTTGGGCTAATCTACCCAGTACCTATCTACGCTTTCCGTTAGCTATGTCTTCAACAAGGGATAAACCATCTTTTTTTTATTGCACTATTGCCCCCAATCTTCAGTACCCTACCAGCAGAAAATTTTCAGATGATGTCATTCGAGTTATTATGATGAATTATGGGCAAATGATTCGCAAATTTAATAACTTAGGAATCTTTGATACTAATGCTCGTGATATAAATCATTATGCTTTCGCAGCTTATCATGATCCTAAGCGCATTTATAAAAGTCAGAATGGATTTGTTGATATACTTGTTTTATGGCCAGCATATCAAGTAACTTGCCAAGCCGGAACCGGAGGGCGCCCTTTAATTCCTTTGTATGGTTAACAAAAATAGGTACATACTCTTCATCTTGGCTCTCCTTTATTCGGAGAGTACTAAATTGCAATATCTTTAGGGTTAGAAAGATGAATTTGCTAGAACGCTTACGTTTGCGTTACCGTTACCGGCTTTTGATTTTTGGAGTGAGGGGGAGGAAAAGACGGAAACGCAAACGGTAACGTTCACGTTTACGGGTGATGGATATAATTTCCGGAGAGGGAGTCAATCGAATTGTCGAGTTAACCAATTGAATAAATGTGTTTATTCCAATTCGGTTTTGAAATCTACCCCCAAAAGTACCCCCAATGTGCTTTAAGTGGAATGCTAGTATTCTTGCTATTATCCGTGTAAAATTGAACATATACTTCAAAATTACACGGATTATTAATGTTAAAAAGAGAACATTTTATCAAGCGCCTCCAAGAGCAGCTCCATGTTCATGCTGTAGCTGCCTTATTAGGCCCAAGGCAATGCGGAAAAACGACTTTGGCCTCTCTATTAGCTCAGGGCTATCCAGAGCCTATTCACCATTTTGATCTCGAAAATCCCAGTGATTTACTGGCACTTTCCGAGCCTATGCGAATTCTGGAGCGCTTGAAGGGTTTAGTCATTATTGATGAAGTACAGCGTTTGCCAGAGCTGTTTCCAATCCTAAGAGTGTTAGTTGATCGAAAACAGGCTCATTATTTGATTTTAGGAAGCGCATCACGGGATCTTATTCAAAATTCATCCGAAACCTTGGCTGGCCGTATTGGCTATATTGAATTAACGCCTTTTCAACTACGTGAGGGCTGTCAGGCGACGCCTCTTTTGGTGCGCGGTGGTTTTCCTCGGTCTTATTTGGCTGATTCAGAGCGCGATAGCTATCTGTGGCGCGAATCCTATATTCAAACATTTTTGGAGCGTGATATTCCAAGCCTCGGTTTTCAAGTTCCTCCATTAATGTTACGCCGATTTTGGATGATGCTCGCGCATGTGCATGGACAGCTGCTTAATATGAGTTCTCTTGGGTCTTCCTTAGGTGTTTCCGGGCATAGCGTACGGCATTACTTGGATATTTTGGCGGGAACCTTTATGGTGCGGGTTATGCCGCCCTGGTTTGGCAATATTCAGAAGAGGCAGGTGAAAACACCCAAGATCTATTTTCGGGATAGCGGAATTCTATTGACCTTGCTCGGCCTTCAATCCGAAGAGGCAATGCTCAGACATCCTAGCCTGGGCGCCATTTGGGAGGGGTTTGCCTTAGAGCAAGTGATTCAAACGCTGGACCTGCGACCGGAAGAGGCCTTTTTTTGGAGGACCTCACACGGAGCGGAGTTGGATTTACTGACCTTTCAGAACGGAAAAGCGATAGGCTTTGAATTCAAATTCGCCGACGCGCCTAAAACAACAAAATCAATGCATCAGGCGTTGATGGATCTGGAGTTGGAGCATCTCTATGTGATATATCCAGGCGACAGAGAAATTCCTTTGGCGGATAGAATCACCGCTGTGAATTTAGAGAAATGGGTTAAATCGATTACTGCTTAAGCGTTAATGAGGTTTAAGGACAAAATGAAAATCATTGTTACGGGCAGTTCAGGCTATCTTGGCAATGCTCTAGTAAAGAAATTGAAAGAACAACATGAAGTGATAGGAATTGATATTTTAGCGTCAAGCGAAACGATGGTTATCGGCTCCATTACAGACAAACAGTTGATTGAGAAGGCGTTTCGGGGTTCGGATGTAATTATTCATTCTGCGGCCTTGCATAAACCCCAGATGAGTACTCATTCAAAACAACAGTTCATTGATGTGAATGTTTTAGGCACGCAAAATCTTTTAGAGTCCGCAATCAGACATAAAGTGAAGTCATTCATTTTTACAAGTAGCACAAGCACTTTTGGAAACGCGTTATCTTCAGGGGATAAAAAATCTGCAGTTTGGGTCAATGAAGATTTAAGGCCGGTACCAAAAAATATTTATGGTGTTACGAAGTGTGCTGCTGAAAATCTCTGCCAAATTGCGCACCAAGAAAGCGGCTTGAATTGTATCATATTAAAAACTTCCCGATTTTTCGCCAAAGAAAAAGTCATGAAGCATGCCATTCCGGGGTTTTCCGAAGAAAACATTCAAGCAATAGAGTACCTTTATCGAAGGGCGAATATTTCGGATATTGTTACCGCCCATTTGCAAGCAATGGAACGCGCATCCGAAATTGGTTTTGATCAGTTTATAATAACGGCAACAACTCCTTTTCAAGAATCAGACTGCGCTGAGTTAGTGTTGGATGCACCGGCCACATTAGAAAAATACTACCCTTCATATAAAGAAATCTTTGCAAAGCTCGGCTGGAAGATGTTTCCAAGCTTGAGTCGTGTATATGCTAATAGAAAAGCAAGAGAACGCCTTGGATGGGAACCCAAGCATAGTTTTAGTGAAATTATAGAAAATGCGTTTTCATAAAATCCCGGGAGGGCGTCTTTCATATTGTGATGGTTTAGGCCAGGTAGAATGGGTATTTCTCTGTTCTAATAAAGTGGAGTTACCACGTTTCTTACCACGAATATCCAGTTGATACCCTATTTTTCCATTTTCACTTTGAGTACCGCATAGTCTACGCCGGGTAAAAAAATGTCTCTGATTGGCAAAGCTTCCGGATCAATAGCATAGCATCGAAGGTCTTGACCAGCTTTTTTTAGGAATTCTTCATCAATGACAAAGTTTCCGGTAAATTCTTTTGCAGGCATCAATGCGATTTGATATGCGACCTCAGCATAAATGTCAGCTTTATTGCTTCCATTCGTGACCACATCGTCAAAATTTCTTTTCAAGGTCTGGGTTACCACTGGTCGTGCTTGCCACAAAGAATTGAAGGCTATCCCTGCGTTTTTGAATTCCTGAGCCATCCCCAGGGTGCAAAGGCTCATGCCATATTTACTGATTGAAAATAGGAGATGATTCTCACAGGCCTCTCTTGCACAATCCATGTCGAGTGGCGGCGCTATGTTAATGACATGCGGATTATCTGATTTTTGTAGATAGGGAATACAAGCTTGGGAAAGGAAAAAAGCAGCATGTATATTACCTAGGACTTTATTAAACTCCTCGGGAGTGGTTTTCAGGGAGGGTTTAAAATGAAAGAAACTAAAATTATTAACGAGAATATCAATCTGGCCAAACTCTAAAGCAATTTCATCTATGCCAGCGCGGATGCTGGCTGCATTGAGGAGGTCAATTTCCCAGGTTCGAGCTGTGCCGCCGGATTGATTAATTGAGTCAGAAACCTGGTTGAGTGGCGTTTTGCTCAGAGGATCTGGATGCGCAATGATAGCGACTTTTGCGCCGGCTTCCGCGAAGCGAGCAGCAACAATAGCGCCTCCGCCTTGGTTGCCAGCAGTGACAATAACGGTTTTGCTTTTGAGGGAAGCGTGTTTCATTTTGATAGTCCTTTGATTGTCAGTGCATCGAGCAATTTGTTGGGTAAATAAATCCAGTACATAAAAATCAATTTTGTAAGTTTTGGGTTTCTAAAAACTCAAAGTCCTCAGTAGTAACATCAAGCTTATTAATGATCTCTTTTTTCGAGGTAACGTTAATTTTCTTAATGTCTAATAAAACTCTTGCATGGTGGTGCCCAGTCAAAGCAGCAGATAAGGTTCCAGTGATATGCGCCTGATTGCCCTCTTTTACTTTATCCCGATCACTGTCATTTAAAACGATGAGCTGAACCAGCTTTACATTGTTAGTGGGTTCGTCGTTACCTATTTGAGCATTATTTGGTGATAGTTGTATATCAATTGGATCGTTGAGTATCAAGTAGGGGCCTGTCTCATCTCTATCGCCATCTTTTATGCTTTCATAATTTGGAGGGCCAGGAAATTTTAGGGTGACTATTGTGCCATCAAGTTCAACTACTTTCGGCTCAAAGCAGACAGTTTGATTAGCTAAAGAAAGCTGCGGAATAATGAGCGCTATCAATAAAAGTAGTCTAGTATACAGCATCCATTTCTTCCTTATTACTTCTTGTCTCTGCCTCATGCCCACGCGATTTTTGTTTTTTTTCTTTTTTGGTATCTTTAACAATGAGTTTTTCTAGGCTGCCATTAACGGAACTTCCAATTCTCGCTCGCAGATATTCATGACCTTGGTCTGATATGCAAATATGTAGATCTAATTCGCCCTGCTTTGTTGATAAAAGGCATGCGGGTTTAGAAATCCAACCCTTCGTTTTTATGTTGTATTCGTAAATTCCAAAGCTATCTTTGTGGACTTGAATAACAGGAAATACCTCAATAATATCGCCTTCCTGAGAGCCTTCCATTTTTTCAATAGCATGCCAAAGTTTATCGAATTCCTCAGGAGTAAAGTCTTTGACTTGTTTGTTGTCATAAACGCCAGTTTCTTCACGGAGAAATTCTGTATAGACTTCAACGTTATTACCATCTTTGGCTGGGGCAAATTTTTTGACTAACTGAGGGATTGTTTTATTTTTATAGTTCGTTTGCAAGCTATCTAATAATGCCAAATGACCGCTTTCATAATCAGGAAATATAGCGAATTTTCCGGTTGAACCAATTTGATTATGCTTTGCGCTTATTTTGCCTGGGACAAGATTTCCTGGGTTATGATTTCGCCATGCCCACGTTCCGCCGGAAAAACGAAAATATTTTCCTGAATCATCAGAATAAATCACGGTGTGATTTATTGCCAGTTCAGCCTTAATGTATCGGGGCATGGGTGTCTCCTTATAGAGGGTTTATTCTACTACAGATATTAGGGCAGATAGCCATAATTTTTAGATAAAGGCATTGAATTAAGGTACAATTTTATCCTTTTAGATCAAATGACAATACCCTTGTGCTGAGCTACAATCCGCATCTTTCAGATAGAAAAATAAAGGAAGTTCATCATGGCAAAAGATAATAAAACGACTATTAATGTCCAAGGAACAGCCATTTCCATCTTGTCTAAAAAAGAGGATGATTATATTTCGCTTACTGATATGGTAAGAAATTTTGATGGCGGCAGTGCACTTATTGAGCAATGGCTAAAAAATAAAGACACGGTCTTGTTTTTGGGGGTCTGGGAACAGATTAATAATCCAACTTTTAATTCCCTCGAATTCGAAGGAATTAAAAATCAAGCAGGAAGTAACAGTTTTTTCCTATCAGCTAAAAAATGGATAGAATCAACACAGGCGCGTGGTTTAATGGCCAGTGCTGGCCGTTATGGCGGCA
>JABDGC010000006.1 GCA_013286215.1 Gammaproteobacteria bacterium | reverse complement strand
AGAATGCGGCCCTACGTAGATGCTCTGCAGGAATTGATTCAAGCCCTTATACATACGAAAGCAAGCAGGGGGCCCGAACTTAAAATGGAGTGCAAACCTATTTTTGAGAAATTTAGACAAGCTTCAACATCTAACCCCCGCGGAATTACAGCCTGCGGATACATTTTTGACCCTAAAATTTTTTCTAATGCCCTTGAGATATATGTAGAAAAGCTTGATCTCATGGGAGGATATGATAGCGAAAAAAGCGACTTATTTATGGTGCACGGATTCGGCTTTCTCCAGAGCCGCGCCTCTGTTAGTGATCTTCAACTTTTCACAACTAAGAAAGGGGTTTATCATGTTGTGGTGGAGGGTGGATCTCCGTCTACTTCATTAAATTTTTCTTCTGGTCAACCCCCTTGTTTAATAGGATTAGGTTCTTCATTTTTTCTAAGTGTATATGGAAAAAAAGCTGTTCGCAGTATAGGAAAAGAAGGAGGAATACATGGAATGATGCCTAGATCTCGTCAATGCCCCTTGTGGAGGCTACATCTACAAAAAATATTAGAATTACGAGAACTTAGGCAGCCTGCAGACAGTATAGCGGTGAGATGGTTTTCCCTCTGTTAAACTTTTCCGCCAACCGATGCCCAAGAAAGTGTTTGGGCTACAAAACGCCTCAAGAACTGTTTATACAGCAGCACAAAAATGATTGTCGCACTTGGAGCTAGAATGCGCCAACAAGCAATTACAAAATGCTCATTTACTTTTAAAACGCAAGGACAAGCTCAATGATCTCTTCACTGCTCGGGACATACAACGCAAGGGATGGGCTGGTTTAAGCGACATAAAGGCGATTAACGAGGCGTTAGAGTATCTTGCCGATCATCACCACCTCACTTCAATTGAGAGTCCTAAAAACCCCCAAGGTGGCTGCCCGACTATCCGATACTATTGGAACGGATAGCCACCCATGAGAACTGACAAAACTGACAGAACCTAGTTTTGTCGGTTTTGTCAGTACACTATCTAGCCATAACCATAGGCAAACGGAGAAAAATGGGATTTAGGTTTTAACTTTAAGCAAAGCGTCTTTTGTACCCTACCCCAGAGAATTCTAGAGAAGCACACCATCCGGTGCCCGTTCGGGTACATAGACTAGGTAGCAATAGTATAAATATTTTCCGCACCGACCGTCAAATTATCTGCCACTTAAAATACCTATTTTTTAGCCTGAAAATTTTTCACATTCTGCGCCTTCCACAGTAACCCCGGATGAAGCCTGATTTTTCCTTGCAATTCAGCATCAGATGTAATTAATGAAGGCTCAATTTCACCTTCATCTAACAAGCGATCAAAGAAAAATTTTTCATTTTCGGTGAAAGGCAGAAGATTTGAGAAAACATCTTGGCACTCAACAACAAGGCGTTGTGCAAATTCAGCTTGTTGTAGGTCTTTTTGATTAAGCACTGGAACCAATTTATTTTGAAGCTCTGAATTATCGAAACTAATATCCTCCATTTTTATTGTTCGCCAATCACGTCTATTCATACCGCCATAAACAAGAAATGCCAACCGCAAACGAGCCATATCAATTTTTTGAGCCGCCTCTGCACTAACCAACAGGCGATGTGCATCATATAAGTCCCTACTCGCACGGCGGGACATCAAAGCAGATAATTTTCCAGCAGCAAGCTCATGTAAATCTAGCAATGGAATATTTCTTGCCTGATACTGCCCAACGAAGCACGAATCCTTAAGCACCACAGGCCAGAAAACCACGCGATACAAGTAGGATAAATCAATCTCCAGATTACCCCCTGGCTGCACTGCGCTTGCATAATTTAAGCGCCACTTACCGCCAGCATGCTCAGTCGCAACACGCTTGATAGTATATCCGGCGCGCCTACATAAACTTGTTAAAATTGCCTCTAGCTCTCGGCGCTCTTCAAGCATCGTATTTCGATCAACAGCGCCGATATAGTTGAGATCAATATCCACCGAGAGGCGTGGCAGATCAAAATAAAATAGATTAAGCGCAGTACCACCTTTCAAAGCCAATCTCTGCTTCAAAAAAGTATCATCAAAGAACTCGTTTAGTAGCTCCATTAATCGAATAACTTTTTCCAGCATTTCGGCTCGAAAGCCAGCCGTCTTTGCAATGTTTTGCAAATCTTCTTGACGCAAATTCATGATTACTCCTTCCAGGGTTGTTCAATAATTTCTGTAGGTATTATGAGGTTCCAGCGGGAATTAAATTTTCCGGATGGTTTTTGCTGTTTATCAATATAATGCGGCTGTTTGGGGCGGTGATTTTCTAATTGCTTAAGGTAAGTGTCACTGACACGCAATTCATTTTGATGCTGCTCAAGATAGAAACCAATAAAGGCTATTGTTGTCACCTTACCTAGCAACAAAGCATACTCTATTACCTTTCCTAAATCAAAATATTCTACAGATTCTAGCGAGCGCCAAGCTTCCTCCCATCCTCCGCTCAACTCTGGGCGGTCAAGCATGTCAACCAAGGTTCGTTCAAAACCAGCCACGCGCAATTGGCAGCCTTGATGCAGAACAGTTTTCACGCCAAATAGCTCCTGCTTTTTTTCACGCAATGGCTTTGGATATAATATCAACCGAAATACATCTTCGCGAAATGGGACATCCACAGGACGAGAATCGGTCAACACACAAAATTGATGCGTGACGGAGTAGCTCTTTCCATAAAATGCCAGTGCACTGTGATAGCCAATCACTGCATCATCCGCTAGCTTGGCAGCAATAAGGTACGGGTCAATCATATAAGATTCTGGCGGGGCACCTGGTGGTACCACAGCAAACAACCCCCTGCGAACTCGAATTAAATTTCCCGCCTTAACATGATAGGATAGCAGTGCCTCTTGGGTTCGCTTGCCAGTATGCTTTTCTTGCTCCAAGAATCGGGCATATTCTTGGCTAGTAAATACTGGATGTTGGTTGAAAAAGTCCTTGGGCTTCATTAACATCACCTACTTGATAAATTAACATGAAACACATAGTAATACTATGGGTTTTTAGTAATTTTGTCAAGTTAATGCGCTGCTAACTGTTATTTATTGAATCAAAGATCAATACCTGAACTTCAATTGCTATACTACTTATAAGCCTTTAACTCAGGGACAATGAATATGAAATAGACAGTCCTGGTGGTTTCTCGGACTTATACTTCTCGCTGTCATACTTTTTATGGTATTGCCAATAGCCGAACTACTCGGGCTTCACCCATTTTTTGACAAAAAAACAGATACCCACCTAACCGATCTCTATGCTGCAAGCATTATTATATTAACATGTGTCGTCGCAATTATTGCGTGGGTTCAATCCGCGGGGCTCCGGAAAACAGCACAAGCAGATTTATTAATACGCATTGATGACCGCTATGGCAGTGAACCAATTTTAAAGGCAAGACACATTATTCAACGCCTATACCGTGAATCAAATAATTTGCACCCAGGCTCTCCCGAAAGCGTACATCGTTCTCATATTGCAATCAGAATCAATGAAATTAGTGAGGATATTAACTCGTCAGAAGAATATACTTACCTACTAAATCTCTTGGACTTTTTAGAAACAATTAGTTATTTTGCCAATGAAGGCTACATTTCGGAGTTAGATATTAAAAACCTGATGGGGCCCTCTATGGGATTCTTTTTTACCATATTCACTCCAAGAATTGAACATAGGCGAAAAAAATATGGCAACCAAGGATATTATTGTGAACTTCAAAAATTAGTGGACAAAATGAAAGCGGCTAAGCAAACAGACTCGAACCATACATGAAATAAATCAAGACCCATCAAGACCATCCTTGCCAAAATAAGCATCCTTCAAATTTTATTTAGGTTTATGTAGCTTCAGAAAAATAAAAAGCATAAAATTTTGAATCTACCAGATTAGCTGGAAAAGCTTTCGGTAACATCCTTTTAGAAATTTCCACGAACCCATTCTTTTCATAAAAGCGATGTGCAGCTAGAAAAATTGATTGCGTCCCCAAATAAATTTCATTAATTCCCTTTTGTTTACTCCAAGTTAGCAGCGTATTTAAAAGAGACTGGGCTATATTTTTCTCTTTTCCTCGATAATCTTTATCAACAAACATTTTCCGCAAAGCTGCTTGATTATTACCGATATCAACCAAAGCTATTGTACCAACGACCCGATTATCCACAAAAGCCACCCAAAAATTACCTTGTCCGATCTGGTAAAATTGTGGTATTTGATTTAAGTCAGGCTGATTTTTAACTGTAAGCGGCAAATTAAATTCAGCTAGTATTCTAAATACAAGCTCAATAATCTGGTCTTGATGCCCGCTTAAATAAGGCTTTATTTCAATATTAAGCACGTTAGCATTCTCTCGCATGAAAACCTATTCATCAGTGAATTTTCGCTATTACTTCCTATGTCTTGGTTTGATCGTTTTTATCAGCTTCCTTCCTCTCTCAACTCACCCCAAAAATTGAAGTATCTTTTGGTTTACCAAATCCGCCTGATCTACAGAAATAGTATGCTTCGCGCCTGGGATTATATCTATTGCTACGGATGGGGTCACCGAACAAATTCGAGATGCAACAGCTATTGGATTATAAATGACCTCATTTTCACCAAGCATTACTAAGGTCTTAGAGGGAAGCCTTAAAAGATCATTATCAGAGATAATGGGAATTGCATCCATATTGGGCTTATAAGCCTGGAACTGAATAATAAAAGCCTTTACTGCCTCCTCCGAAAAACTTGAAGCCTTTGAAGAAATATAATGTAAAAATCTCCTCGCAAAGAAAGACGTAGGAAATACACTAGCTAAAATCGCGCGAAATAAAAAAGAAGGTCTCATTTTAAAAAGCGAAGGCGGCGCTAAAAGCACCAGTGAAGACACGGATTGCGGATATTGCAGAGCAAATTGATGTGCTAACATCCCACCGAGCGATGCCCCACATACTACTGCCTTGCTGATACCAAGAGCATCAAAAACCTCTTTTAACCAACGGGCATGGCCTTCTGATTTAAATGAAGGTCTCATGCCAGCACTTTTGCCTGCTTCGCCGATGATATCAACAGCAAAAACATGAAAACTTTTAGAGAGAGCCTCTATGTTGTACATCCACATCGTAGAGTTCCCACCACCCCCATGCAAAAGGATAAGCGGTTTAGCTTGGGGAGAGCCAGAAACAATGATGTGCGTTTCACCAAAACTCGTATTAATGAGGCGTGCCTGATAAGGAACTGGCCACTGGCTAAGAAAACTCTCATAGGAAGCCAACGCCCGTTCTTTATCCTTGCTTGATTTATATGCAGACTGAACTTTCATATTAAGTACCCGTTAAATTTTGCATCACTTCAACTGATGCAAAATAACGGAATTGCCTTCTGAATCCAGGATAACTGCCATTTTACACACCGGCGTTGGGAATACATCTAACTTAAATTTCACTTGATTAGATTTAAGTTGTGATACTAAACGGTCTAAATCGTCCACTTCAAATGCAATGCTGCCTCCAGCAATAGCGCTAGGGCTCACCCCTTCAGCAAGGGTCGTAATAGCAAAGCACCCGCCTCCAGGCAAATCATACTCAACCCAAGCCCCCTCTACAGACAATTTACTGGGTTTTAGTCCTAAGTTTTTTTCATAAAAGCTTTTAGCTCGGTCTAGGTCGATAACAGGGTACATGGTAAACGCAACTTTCTTTAACATTTTACAAGTTCCTTTAGCAGGGGTTTTATCCAATTTTCTCGCAAGGGATATTACCGATAATTTACCGATGTTGCGCTTTTACTGAACACTGTTTTTTCCAGCCCCTTGATTAATCTGGCACTCCCTACGGGATTCGAACCCGTGTTACCGCCGTGAGAGGGCGATGTCCTAGGCCTCTAGACGAAGGGAGCCTCAAGCGAGGGGTATTATACGCTAAAAATGAGGAGAAGCGAGGGCTGCGCGTTCCTGTTTAGGGTGTGAGGCTGAGGTTTTTCCAGAGTTGGAAAAATTCAGGGCAGGATTTGGAGACGCATTCCGCACCTTCGATGACGATATTTGGGACCAATAAGGACATCACCGCAAAAGCCATGGCGATGCGATGATCGCTGTAGGCATTGATCGTGCCACCATGGGGTTCGGAGGGGTAAATCTTAAGCCAGGTATCGCCCTCTTCCACGCGCACACCCAGAACTTCCAGGCCCATGCGCATGGCTTGTAAGCGGTCGGACTCTTTAAAGCGGGCATGACCAATATCGGTGATGAGAGTCGGGCTCTTGGCAAAGGGAGCGATGGCGGCCAGGGTCATCAATAAATCGGGGCAATCTTTCAAGCTGACTTCCAGGCCTTGCAAGCGGCGCGGGCCCTTCACCGTTAGACCCGCGCTTCCTTCCTCAATGACACAGCCCATCTTTTCTAGCATGGATAAAAAGGCCACGTCGCCTTGTCGAATCTCCGGTCTACGAATCGCTTGCATGGTCACCTCTCCGCCGGTAACAGCCGCGGCGGCGAAAAAATAAGAGGCTGTCGAGAGGTCAGGCTCGACCTGATAATCGCGTGGTACATAATGCTGCGGTTGGGAAACGGTGAACTCGAATTCGTTTAAAACTTCAACATGCACACCAAACTCCGCCATGACCGAGCACGTGAGACCCACATATGAGCGGCTAACCAGCTTTTCCACATGCAGTGTGATTGGTGATTTCGCAAAGGGCGCGATCATCAACAAAGCCGAAACCACCTGTCCGGTTTTGGAGCCGTCCACAAAAATTTTGCCGCCACGTAGGCCATTAGGACTGATCATGGTAAAAGGTAGCCTTTCCGAATCATTGGGAATACAGGTCAATCCTTGGCCTGTCAAAATCTGCAGCAAGGAAGCCATGGGGCGCTTACGCAGGGAGGGAGCGCCGTCAAAATAATAGGCGCCAGAAAGGCCAGCACAAGCTGCCAGGAGAAAGCGCGCCAGGCTGCCAGATTCACCGCACCAAACCACGCAGTGTTTATTCAAGAACTGACCGCTGCAACCACCGACGACTGCCTTGCGGGCTTCTTCATCCAGTTGAATGGAAATCCCAAGGTCAGTCAAAGCTTTAACAAAGGCCCGAATATCATCGCTCACTTGAATATTATTGATTTCAGAAACACCGCTGGCGAGCGCCGCCAAGAGCAAGGCGCGGTTCGAAATACTTTTCGAGCCCGGCACATGGATTTTTGCCTGAATGGGGCCCACTACTGGCTGAAGAGCTTGTTTCATCGTTTTTGACCTTTCGCTGCAAATCGTAGCTTAAGTATAACCTGATTTCCAATGCACAAATGCACAAACTTAAAAAGGTGGCTAGTACAGCGTCAACTTGCTTGTGCTCAGGATGGCAGAGACTGTGCTCAGGATGACCGAGACTTCGCTTCGGATGGCAAAATCAAGCGGACACTGTACTAATAGTAGAGGAAGCTTTCAACCGGTCGTTCCGCCAGTCCTGATTCCCCGGCATAGATCGCTTCAGCGCCCCACTCCGTCCAGGAGCCGTCATATAACGCATTGCTTTCATTTCCCAAAATATCCAGCACGAAATTAATCACCGCAGCCGTAATCCCAGAGCCACAGAGGGTAACGGTAGGCTGCTGAAGGTTGATGGAAACTCCTTCGAGACGGCGGCGCAGCTTATCCAAGGGCAGAAAATAACCCTCATTGTCGAAGAAAGCTGGGAAGGGGAAACCAAAACTGCCGGGGATATGCCCGGCCCGAATTCCTGTGCGCGGCTCGGCGCCGCCGGTGAAACGGACTGGATGCCGTGCATCAACCACCTGCTCCGAGAAGCCTTGCAAAATTTCTTTCATTTGCGCCAAGGTACGCAGATATTTTTCATGGCGTTTTATCGTATAGGGTTTAGGTGCCGTATGGCTTTCACCTGTTTCAACTTTACCGCCATATTTTTCCCAGGCCGGTAAGCCGCCGTCCAGGATATAAAGCAACTGCGGAGGATGACCCAGCATTTTTAACATCCAGAGCGCTCGGCAGGAGCTATGATACATGCTGCGATCATAGAAAATTATTTTGCAGTCAGGGCGCAGCCCCAAGGCACCTAACAAGCTAGAAGCTTGCTTCTCATCACGCAACAGCATATTGGGTAAAGAAGTGTTGGAATCATTGAAGGCATTAATATCAAAAAAACGGGCGCTGGGGATGTGTTTTTCAAGAAATTCTTGTTTCGCTTTATCGCTGTTTGCACCATGCCAGGTTGCATCCAGTATGACCAGATTTTTCTGATTCTTGCGAAAACTATCAACTTGTTCTGCATTGATAAGCCATGGCATAGCTGGACCAACCTAAACTCGTTAAAGGGTTACAACCAGTATACAAAAAGGAACAAAAAGAGCCATACCACATCCACAAAATGCCAGTACCAGGAAACCGCTTCGAAGGCAAAATGATGTTCCGGCAGAAAATGGCCGCGGATACAGCGCATGAGTATCGTGGTCAGCATGATGACACCCATGGTGACGTGCATGGCATGCAAGCCAGTCAGCATGAAAAAGGTGGTACCATAAATACCACTACCGAGGGTAAGACCATACTCAGTACAGGCCAGATAATACTCATGAGCTTGCATACTGATAAAAAAGAGACCCAACCCAACCGTGGCCACCAACCCTAAATTCAGCTGCCAGCGACGATTCTTTTTTAAACCCCAATGGGCCCAGGTAACAGTCACCGCAGAACTCAAGAGGATGAAGGTATTAATCGCTGGAATACCCCAGGTATCCATGACTTGCTTGGGAGCCACGAAAAGCGTTGGATTGGGATTTTTTAATAAGGGCCAGGTCGATTGGAAGTTTGGCCAGAGCAGCTTGTGCGTATAGGTGCTGCCAGCCATTAACAAGTCCTGCAGCATGGTTCCCGGCTCACCGCCGAGCAGCGGGATAGTGAAAATGCGGGTATAGAATAAAGCCAAAAAGAAAACCAAAAAGAGCGCAAGCTCTGAAACAATAAACCAGAGCATACCCCAGCGATAAGTGAGATCCATTCGTTTACTGTGCAGACCGGATACAGACTCCTTGATGACGGCGCCAAACCAGCCCGCCAAGGTGAAAGCCAGCAAAAGCACGCCGACAAAAGCCAGGTAAATGCCAATGGTATTGTCGTGTAATATATTAACCAGCCCTAAAACAGAGCAGAAGATTCCGATTGATCCAAACAAGGGCCAATAGCTGGGATCAGCTATCAAATAGTAATCGACTGGTTGATATTTTTGTTTCATCCTAGCTCCTTCTTCTTCGATTTGGGTGTCACATCAAACAGGGTATAGGCTAGTGTAATCGTATGGACGTCTTTTGGTAAATCTTTATCTACCTGGAAAACAAGCGCCATATTCCTCGCCTCACCTGCCTTTAACGATTGCTGGTTAAAGCAAAAACATTCCAATTTATGGAAATGACCGATGGACTCCGCTGGCGTCATACTGGGAATCGCCTGCACCGTCATATCCTGACTTGTGTTATTCCTTGCAAAAAACAGGATCTTCGCCTTATCGCCGGGACGAACCTGAATCATTTTCGCTTGCGGTTTAAAATCCCAGGCCAACCCCTGGTTCGTTATCGCAATAAATTGTACCGTCAGACTACGCACATTCTTTTCCGCTGGTCCGGAAGCAAGCACCGGTGCATCCGGAAAACTTTGAATCGGAATTGATGTATTCAAGCCTATTTTCTTGCAGGCCACCTTGTATAAGGGAACCAGGGCAAAGCTAAACCCAAACATCAACACAACTGCGAGTGTCAAGATAGCGATGGTTTTGCGTTGTGTTTTATGCATTGACTTCCCTAAGCAAGCTGCGGCGGTTCGGTAAAGCTATGGTAAGGCGGCGGAGAACTTAAAGTCCATTCCAGACCGTGGGAGCCTTCCCAAACACGGGCATCGGCTTTTTTCCCTTTCTTTCGCATCGTCGCAATCACGTTGTAGAGGAAAATAAGCTGGGCAAAACCAAAAGCAAAGGCGCCGATCGTCGCCACCATATTAAAGGTGGTGTATTGCAAAGCGTAATCCGCAACACGGCGTGGCATGCCCGCCAGCCCCAGGAAGTGCATCGGGAAAAAGGTGACATTGACCGCGACCACCGACAACCAGAAATGCGCCTGCCCCAGCGTTTCATTGTAATAATGCCCTGTCCACTTGGGAATCCAGTAGTAAACCGCTGCCAGAATAGCGAACATGGCGCCGGTTACCAAGACATAGTGGAAATGAGCGACCACAAAGTAGGTGTCTTGATATTGGTAATCCGCCGGCACAATGGCAAGCATCAAGCCGGAAAAACCACCGATGGTAAATAAAACCACAAAGGAAAGCGCGAACAACATCGGCGTTTCAAACGTCAAAGCGCCACGAAACATGGTCGTAACCCAGTTAAATACCTTCACGCCCGTTGGAATAGCGATCAACATGGTGACATACATAAAGTAAAGCTGGGTGCCCAGGGCCATGCCAGAAGTAAACATGTGGTGACCCCACACGATGTAAGACAGGAAGGCGATCGAGGCCATGGCAATAACCATGGAATGATGTCCAAACAGTTTCTTACGGCTAAAGGTCGGTATGATTTCAGAAACAATACCGAAGGCCGGTAAAATCATGATGTAGACTTCTGGATGGCCGAAGAACCAGAAAAGATGCTGGAACATGACCGGATCGCCGCCGCCGGCCGCGTTGAAGAAGGTCGTTCCAAAATGACGGTCAAACAAGACCATGGTGACCACGCCGGCTAAGATCGGCATAGCACCGATTAACAAGAAGGCCGTGATCAACCAGGACCAGACAAAAAGCGGCATTTTCATCAAGGTCATGCCCGGCGCGCGCAGATTGAGAATAGTGGCAATAATATTAATAGCGCCTAAAACGGAGGAAATACCCATCATGTGAATCGCCACGATGACAAAATCCGTACTGGGCGGGCCAAATTGAGAGGACAACGGCGCGTACATCGTCCAACCGAAGTTGGGGCCAGAGCCGGAGACAAAATAGGTGCTGATTAAAAGAGTAAAAGCGAAGGGTAAGAGCCAAAAGCTCCAGTTATTCAGGCGCGGTAAGGCCATATCAGGCGCGCCGACCATCATGGGAATCATCCAGTTCGCCAAGCCGACGAAAGCCGGCATGATGACACCGAAGATCATAATCAAGCCGTGGGTTGTTACCAGCTGGTTGTAAAAATCAGGATTAATAAAATTCATTCCAGGTTGAAACAGCTTGGCTCGAATAGCTAAGGCCAAACTGCCTCCCACAAAAAGCATCAAGAGACTGAAGACCATGTATAGAGTACCGATATCTTTGTGGTTGGTCGTAAACACCCAACTGGTTAACCACGGTATCAGTCCCTTTTTTGCGAGTGAGGGATGGTCGTGTGACATAGTCTGTGGCTCCCTTAATTACTTAGTCGATTGACTTGGTGCTTTTTTAGCAGCCGCGACATCGGCAGGCTGCACCAAGGTATTTGTGTTGTTATCCCAGGCATTTCTTTCGTAAGTGATGACAGCGGCTAATTCATCGTCACTCAACTGGTCTTTGAACGCTTGCATGGCCGTGCCGGGTTTGCCGTTCAAGACCTGATTCAAATGCTGGTCTACCGGACCGGTTGCGATCTTGCTGCCTTTCAAGGCCGGGAAAGTGGGCGGTATGCCTAAACCCGTGGGTTGATGGCACATGGCGCAATGATTGAGATAGGTCTTTTCACCGAGCTGCATTAATTCGTCTTTGGTGTACTTCTTTGCAGCTGCCGCCGCAGGTGCAGCTGCGGTAGCAGTAGCCGGTGTAGCTGTAGTAGCAGTAGCGGGTGTAGCTGCAGACGTGGGCACCGGAGCAGCAGGCACAGCTGCTACTGGCGTTGCCGTTGTAGCAGCCGCTGCAGTGGAGGTGGAACCCGCAGGCGCCTCTTTCGCTGCTTGTTTCGCTTCGGCCGTGACTGCCGCTACGGACTTCCCTTCTTTAGCGGCTTGAATCTGGATAGGCTGTACCAGCGTGTTGGTGTTATTGCCAAATGCATTACGCTCATAGGTAATCACCGCCGCCAACTCAACAGCGCTCAGCTGCTCTTTAAAGGCTTGCATCGCCGTGCCTGGTTTGCCGTTCAACACGCGATCCATGTGCTGCTCCACCGGTCCTGTCGCAATCTTGCTGCCTTTTAAAGCCGGGAAGGTGGGCGGCATGCCGACGCCCGTGGGCTGATGGCAAGCGGCGCAAACACGGCCATAAACTTCTTCGCCACTCTGCATGAGTTCTTTCAAGGTCCACTGCTTGGTCAGATCTTCCGAGGGAACTTTCTTTCCGCCCTTCTGTTCGGCGATCCAATCTTTATATTGGTCTTCGGTTGTAGCAATCACCACGATGGGCATGAAGGCATGGTTCATACCGCACAGCTCGGCGCATTGACCATAGTAAGTGCCTGGTTTTTCGATCCGCGTCCAGGCTTCGTTAATAAACCCGGGAACGGCGTCGCGCTTGATGCCCAGATCCGGTACCCACCAGGAATGAATGACATCGTTGGAAGTCACCAGGAAGCGTATCTTCTTATGAATGGGAACCACGATGGGATGGTCCACTTCACGTAAATAATGTTCGCCCTTGGGAGCGCCTTTAAACATTTGATCGTAGGGCGTCGAAAGATTGCTATAAAAGCTGACACCGTCTTCAAGATATTCATAATGCCACTTCCATTGATAGCCTGTGATCTTGATGGTGATGTCTTCATTCTCCGTGTTGTACATATTGATTAGAACTTTGGTCGCGGGAACCGCCATCACAGCCAGGATAATCAAGGGAACAATAGACCAGAAAATTTCCAGCGCCAGATGCTCATGAAACTCCACTGGCTTAACGCCCAGGGATTTTCGATGATTGATTATGGAATAGAGCATGACGCCAAATACAACGATGCCAATGGCGACGCAAATCCAAAAGATAGTCATATGCAATTCAAAGATATCATGGCTAATGGGTGAGACACCCTCGGTCAAGTTGACCTGTGAATTTGCAAAAACCGCAGAGCTTGCTAAAAGCAAGCTGAGAAAAATAAATTTAAGTAGGCAGCTCATAACACTCCTTTCTGTCTTGGAGCTTCAAAAATGGGATGAATTATAACGTTAGTTCTGTTCTAATGAAATTAAAATTTTAGGCGGTATGAATAGCATGAGCGACTTAAAAGAGCAACAATCAGTTTACAACCAGCTAAGCAATGACTTGGTGCAAGCTCTCCTTAAAGAAAAGCGCTCCGAACGCCGCTGGAAAAATTTTCGCTTCCTGGCCTGGTTTTCATTGATCATATTTTTCGTCTGGCTTGCTTTTAGTTCAAATTATGTATCATCATCGTCGCCACTGGACGGCGGCTATGTGGCGCTGCTGCAAATGAACGGCACCATTGAACCCGGCAGCGATTTTTCTGCTGACACCCTTGTTCCCGCTCTCAAACAAGCGCTTGCGGACGAACGCGCCAAAGGTCTCATCCTGGATATCAACTCCGGCGGCGGCACACCGGTGCAAGCCGCTATCATTCACGACGCCATTCTGACGCTAAAAAAGAAATATCACAAAAAGGTGATTGTGGTCGGCGAAGATTTTCTAGCCTCCGGCGCTTATTATATCGCCGTGGCAGCGGATCAAATCTATGTCAATCCGAACACCATCACCGGCTCGGTGGGCGTTATCATGAAGGGCTTTGGGTTTACCGAGTTAATGACCAAATTAGGCATTGAAAGAAGAGTCTACATGTCCGGTGTCGCCAAAGACCGCCTGGATCCTTTTATGCCGCAAAACAAAAGCGACCTTGAGAAAGCCAATCAAATGCTCGGTGAAGTTCAGCAAAACTTTAATAACGCCGTGCTGGCGGCACGACGCGGCAAACTGCATGCCGACCCGGCGACCCTCTTTAATGGCGACTTTTGGTCAGGAACAACAGCTCTTAAATTAGGCTTGGTTGATGGTTTAGGGAATTTAATGGACGTGATGGATCAGGAATTTAAAGTGTCCCACTATCGCGACTATACCCCGTCCAGCTCGCTGATCAACAAAATGGCCGGTTCCTTAGGAACTTCGCTAGGCCATTTTATTCAAATGCTGGGCTAAGGCACATAGGTTTCCGTGCCAAAGCGCTTGGCTCGTTTCTTCTCATAACGCAACACCTGGATCGGCGTTCGGGGCGGAGGATTCAGAGGAACAATCACGGCATTATCGTTAACGTAGGGCGAAATGACATTCGGCCAACCAAAGATATAAATACTGCTGTTATTATCCGCAGCCGCAAAGGCACGATCGTCGGCCGTCGTGTTGATATGCGACCACTCACGCGAACGGGCATAGGTATATTGGCTCCACAGATTACTGCCGGCAAAGGTGGACGAGCCTCTGGCATCAACATACAACGTTTTCGTTTCTCCAGCGAGACCGACCACGGCCTTATCACGGGTATAAACATAGACATCCTTACTTTTCACCGCATAGAGATAAACCGCAGTATTACCATTGGCCGTAACCTGCTTTAGATTCGCCACCCCTTTAATGCCGATTTTGCCGCTGCCGGAAGCCCAAATTAAAAGGCCATTGGTATCAGCGCCAATAATATTGATACCACCGCTGCCCGTATGGTTAATAGAGGCCACCCCGACCCGACCGCTGAGATTCATGGTACCGCTACCGCTGGAATCGATTTTTAAGTAGGGCGTATAGACCCCCAGAAGGGTGACGTCGCCGGACCCCGACTGGTCGATATGTTTCACGTTGATTTTACCCGTCAAGATGAGGTCACCACTGCCCGAGGAGGTCAAACTCAGCGGATTCGCCCGCACAAACCTGCCCTCCACCTTGCCGCTGCCGTTATGAACCAAGCCTTGCAGATTATGAATAGCGATGCGAACAATCACATGCCGGGGATCTTTGACCTCGACGATACGGTGAACATCGAGCACCTGGTCTTTGACCTCAACGGCAACCTGGCGTAACTCTTCATTGGGACCCTGGAGATAAACGGAATTATGCGCAAAGCGGCCGTCGATTTGCACCTCAAAGTCGCCGTCCACTCGAATCTGGGTAAAATCAGGGACGCGCACCATCATGGTGCTGATTGCCTCGGAATAGGGAGCGCTGCGGTTACCGCGCTCGATTGCATTCGGTGTTCCAAACCAGAGCCAGCTATCGGCGTGTTTTCTCCATCGCATGGGATCTTGATCAACCTGGCCCTGCCAATTTTCCTGCAGCAGATTATTTTGGACCTGAGATTGCACAAAATCGTTCGTATGGCTCACACAACCAACAAGCACAAGAAGGCTCAGTGCAAGGGCGATCCTTAAGCTTAATAGCAGTTTCTTCATCAAAAGCACCCAGGTTTAGAGTTTCAGTGATGTCTTTTGGAAAAAGTGCCCAACGACTTCACTGAACCAGTCTATCATATATGCCTGAGGCCTTATTGTCATCCTGCACTCGGGATGACAGCGACCACAGGGATACCGTATACTGATGGTTTGCAACCCTACAAGCGGAAAGCGCATGCCCAAATTGGATTTACAGTCTTCGCATGAATATTGGAAAAGCTACGATGATCCGATGATTTATCGCGTTGTTTCCTTCATGGAAACCGCCGAAGACTGGACCTTAGACGGTGACCCCTCCCTGGAGCAAGCCATCAACAGCCTGGGTGACACCCTGGATCAACTCACGAAATTTGAGCTCAGCAAAGAAGATCGTTTCATTATGCTTTGCGCGCATATTAAAACCTCTCGCATTCTGCGCCTTTTACAAGCCATCGACACCATTGACCCCGGCTCGGCCTCCAAGCTGCTGATGTACGCCGAAGAAAACAACACGCCAGAGAACCAGATGGCGAATCTGTTTTTAAGAAGAAACATTGTTTTTGAACGTTTACGGCTCTTGGCTAGAGTTTTTGCGGTCGAGCGCTTTGAATTAGTGCTCAAAGCCCTGGAACAAGAGCACATGTAAGTATTTTTTTAAAGAGAGAGGGAGTTTTTGCATGTTAAAAAAATTGTTGCTTGCCATGGCGATGATTTGTATCTCCTTTGTCACAGGCTATGCCACGGCCCAGTCATATTTTATGAACGAACAGCCAAGCCAAAACACGCCGGCCGTAAATAATTTCCAGAACCAAACGCAGCAACAACAAGATAAAAAAAATCAGGCCTTAAGCGACCAACTCAACCAGGAGCTCGCTAAAATTCCGCCGCCGCCCCCACCACCACCGCCTCATGAAGCCGCTCCCGGGACCCAGGAAAGCAGCGCTTCCGGGGGGCAAGAAGCCGGTCAAACATCCACCCCAGGGAGCGTTCCGGCCGCATCGACACCTGCGGCGACAACGGTGACACCGACCGGCTCCTCTCCCGCCGCCTCAGCACCTGCGGCAGCAGCGGTGACGCCGACCGGTCCCTCTCCCGCCGCGCCGCCTACTCCCGCGCCGGATCAGGCTCAAGTCTACACTGGTTTCCAAAACTCAACCCCGAATCAAAACACAACCCCAGCCCCCAGCCAAAATCAGCCTTCGTCGGGCGGAGGATGGAACATTAAATACTGATGCCTTAGGAGACTCGATCATGCGTAAACCTTTAGACACCCTGAAAAAGATCGGTAAATTAAGCGCGGCAACAACACTCAGCCTCTTTCTAGGCACGCAAACGGCCTCGGCACAACAGCAGGTGCAGGACGTTTCCGCCGAAAATTCTTTGACTTCTATCCTGGGAGTCGTCAATCAGCTGCCGACCTATCTCAAAGGCGTCGCCAACATGGCTGCGACCTTTTTAGCTTCTGACGATCAAAGCACCGACCCCGTCAACTGGAGCACCAACTGGACCAATGAACAAACCTGGCTAAGCGGACTCAGCACGGACGCCTTAAACAATCAAGCCAATCAACTCACCTTGCAACAAAGTCTGCTCAGTAGTTTTTTTGGCGCTGCTAATATTGCCGCCGCAACTCCGCAAAATATAAATGACCTCAGTTTCACGACGCTGCTGGGACAGCCTTTATTGTCTCCTGATCCCCGAAGCGGCGTAAACGCCTCCTTGAACTATCTCACCAACGTCTCCAGTCTGGGCATCAGTTATCCCATCCCCGGCGCGGGATGGCGCGGCAGCCAACAAGCCCAGAAAAATTATATCCAATTTTATAATACGGTCACAGCGGTTCAGACTTACAATGCCTATGTGCTCAGTGGTCTTTATGAGGACAGCCAAACCCTGTCCAATGATAACTCCCTGCAAAGTCAGTTAATCATGCAATCCTCAAACCCGGACTGGTTTACCTCGGTGATTACCAATGACTTAGGCTGGGTTCTGCGCCAAATTCTGCTTTTTACGTCTCAGTCTTATATTTTAATGGACCAGTTGCTCCACACCCAGAAACAAATGTTAGCCACCTTAGCGATGACCAACACCTTGCTCGTCGCCAATAGCGGCTTCCAGGCCAACACCCTGATCTCCAAGGCCCAAGGAGGCACGAATCCCTCATGAAGCTGGCGCGCATCATTCACTTCTTCCAGGCCAGTCACTTTCGGAGGGAAATTTTGATTGTGCTGATCATTAAATTTTTGCTACTCACGCTCCTTGCCAGCTACTATATCCACCTTTCTTATTCCCTTTCCTCCGTGCTTTTTGTGGAGGAAAGGGGGCTTTAACGTTCCATTGGATTTATTCAACAACGCCCAGCAAAGCCTAAATATTTTATAAATCCCTCCCGGCCTCCCTTTTTCAAAGGGAGGAGCTATAGGAATCATTCCACATTTTGCATCTGTTCACGCAGCTGCTCGATCAGAACCTTCATCTCCAGTGAAGCGCGCGTCGTATCCACATCCACCGATTTCGCGCCCAGTGTATTGGCCTCACGATTCAGTTCCTGCATCAGAAAATCCAGGCGCCGGCCAATCAGGCCGCCCTGCTTCAACACGCGTCGCACCTCGGCGATATGCGTTTCGATGCGCTCAATTTCCTCGGTGACGTCGATTTTTTGGGAAAACATCACCATTTCCTGCTCCAGACGCTGCTTGTCCATCTCCACCTGAGCATCGCTAAAATGCTTCAGAATACGCTCGCGTTGATGTTGCAGGATCACCGGAAGGCGCTCCTTTGCCTTGATCAATTCTGCCTGAAGGCCCTCAAGACGTTGTAAAAAAATGTTCTTTAACTCCTCTCCCTCGCGTTGCCGCGTCGCCAACAAGTCTTTAACGGCCGCCTCCAGCAGATGCATCAGCTCTTTGTGCACGCCCTCCTGACTCCCTTCACCGTTCTGAATCACGCCGGGATATTGCAGAATATCCATCGAATTGATCGCCACGGAACCGGGTAAAAATTGAGAAATCGCTTTGTTAGCCTCGATCAGACGCTTCGCCAAAGCAAGATCCACCTGCAAAGGCGCGTCCGCCGTGTTGACGGGCTGAATGCGGAAATAGCATTCCAGCTTACCGCGTTTGATGTGCTGGCGTAGATATTCGTGCATTGACTGCTCCAACTCCGAGAGCGTGTCGGGAAGATGAACGCGGAGCTCGAGATAACGATGGTTCACTGACTTCAACTCACAGGCCGCCGAACCCCAGGGCCCCTGAGCCTGCGCACGGGCAAAGGCTGTCATACTATGTATCATGGTTTCTACTCTTCAATGGTTATTCCCAGTTTGGTCAAAACAAAACGATCCGCCTCTGCCAAACGAAGATTGGAGACGATCGTGTAGCCAAATTCATGTCGCTGAATCCCGTCACCAATGTAGCGCTGGCGCAATTCGTCGAATAGTGTCGCGCATTTCCCCGCCCCTTTCAATATAACATTTTCCGGTGACAAACCTTCCTTCATCACCGGCGTCACAGACAGCGGATTAAAAACCGCCAGCACGACTTCCCGCCAACTTACGCATTTACCGCCGAAAGAGAGTCGCTGACGCGGCAAAGCCGGAGCAGGCTGCTCGGCTGTTTCGATGAGTTGCAGTTCACGGCAGGCGCGGTGAATCATCTCAATGCCGCGATAACGGCATTGCACAGAATAACCGGCCAGGTGCGGCGTCGCGAGGGCAGCAAAGCGCAGGCATTCCCAGTTGATCTCGGGCTCGCCCTCCCACACATCAAAACCATACGTCCAGTTTTTTTGATGCTCGGGAAGAGCGGAAAAATCCACCACCGCGCCACGGCTGGTATTCAGCAAAACACACTTATTTTTAGCGGCTTGCAGAAAAGCGGAATTGATTAAGTGATAAGTCGGATGCTTTCCGGTTTTTGTCAGCGGCGTATGCACGGTAACGAGATCCAACGCGTTGAAGTCACTCCAGGGCCGCGAAGAGAAATCTTTTTCCTGCTCGGCACGCGGCGGATCGCATAAGAAGACCGTGTGACCGAGTTGCTGGCAACGCTCGGCCACCCGTCCGCCCACCTGGCCCACGCCAACCACGCCGACGCGCAGAGCGGCCGGCGGCAACTGGTTTGTCAATTGCCAGGCCGCAATTGCAGCAATTACGTATTCGGCGACAGGCTGGGCATTATAGCCAGCCGCGGATCGCCAGAGAATGCCAGCCTGATCCAACCAGACAGTGTCCAGGTGATCAACGCCAGTCGTCACCGTGCCGACGAACTTCACCGGCGTGCCGCGTAATAAAGCTTCGTCGACCCTTGTGATCGAACGCACCAGCAGCACATCGGCATCCAGCAAATCAGCGCGCTCAATCAGGCGGCCGGGTTTCAAGACCACGCTTCCAGCGCTCCCAAAATAATCCCGCACAAAAGGAAGATCGATATCAGCAACCAGCTTCAGTTTATGTCCGCGCAAAGTAGATTCCTAAAAAAATAATCGCACCCACCCAGTTATTATTGAGAAAAGCCTTGAAACAAGCCTCCCGCTCTCGGCTACGAATCAGGCTTTGCTGGTAGCCAAACAAAATTCCGACTAGGATTAAACTGAGATAGTAAGATAGCCCCAATTGAAAAACCCAACCCACCGCGCCTAAGGCCAACAGAAAGCCGGCTTGCAGCAGGCCAGTGACGACACGGTCGGCGCGGCCGAAAAGAATAGCCGTCGATTTAATGCCGATTCTCAGATCATCCTCGCGATCCACCATGGCGTAGAAGGTGTCATAAATAAGCGGCCAGAGCAGGGCCGTGAAAAACAAGAGCCAGGCCGGCCCGCTGAGTTTTCCCTGCACGGCGGTAAAGGCCATGACCACGCCCCAGGTATAGGCGATCCCGAGACCCACTTGCGGCAAATGCGTGAAGCGCTTCATAAAAGGATAGAGGACCGTCACTCCCGCGCCGATAAAAGCACAGATCAGCGTGAGCCGGTTTAATTGCAAAACCAAGAGCAAGGCCAGAAAACAGAGCGCGACAAAAAGCAGCAAGGCTTCCGCCACCGTGACTTGGCCCGCAGCCAGCGGCCGATAACGCGTGCGCTGCACATGGCCGTCGAAATGGCGATCGGCAAAGTCATTAATGACGCAACCGGCAGCGCGCATAACGATCACGCCCGCCACAAAAATGAAGAGCAGGTCAGCGGATGGCCTGCCGGCCGCGGCCAACCACAAGGCCCAGAGCGTTGGCCACAACAGCAACAGCGCGCCGATCGGCTTATGCAGACGCATGAGGTAGGCATATTGCTTTAAACGCGCTAAATTCATAAGGACTCGATGAAGCTCACCAAGCGAGGTAAAAAAACCTCTCTTAACAACAGAATTTTTCCCTTTAAAATAAAAAGCGATTGCCGTTCCCACAGTTCCGACGAAGCATAGTGGGGAAGCCGACAGGTTTTTATTTCAAAAGGACTGCGATCCATCTTGGGATAGGCAAATAAAACCGAGCCCAGCGAGCGGCTACCCAAATGCGCCAGAATGCGCTCCTGCCCCGTCAGCGTGGCAATCGGAATCACGGTGCGAGCAAACATCAAAGGTTCTTTTTGATCCCGAATCTCGACTTCACGAACAAACACACAGCGGCGCGATGGAAGCTCCAGTGCAGCCTGTTCGGCCGGCTCAGGCAAAACCCAGCCTTCCTTCAAAACAAATACTTGCGGCTGCAAGCGATGCTTTTTCAAACGCTGAATGAAAGATCCCCCATCTTCCAACCAGGACTGCAAAACCAATGACCTTTGTTTCCTCACTTGCTTATTCCCTCTACAATTATAACCGTTTCAGCCAGCGAGCAGCTTGTTTGGCGTAATAGCTGAGGATCGCGTCACTACCGGCGCGTTTGATCGAGGTGAGCGATTCTAAAACCACGGCTTCTTCTTTGAGCCAGCCGGCCCTGGCAGCGGCTTTGAGCATGGCGTATTCGCCGCTGACTTGATAAGCAAAGGTGGGAACACGGAAAACTTCCCGGGCTTGACGGATAACATCGAGGTAAGGCAGGGCGGGTTTAACCATCACGATATCAGCGCCTTCCGCCAGATCCAAGGCGATTTCATGCAATGCTTCCTCACGGTTTCCAGGATCCATTTGGTATTGCGCCTTGTTCGCTTTACCGAGATTCACAGCGGACCCAACCGCATCCCGGAAGGGACCATAAAAAGAAGAGGCGTATTTAGCGGAATAGGCCAGAATTTGCGTGTTCACATAACCCGCTTTTTCCAGCGCCTCGCGAATCAAGCCGATTCGGCCGTCCATCATGTCCGAGGGCGCTACGATATCGACCCCGGCTTCAGCTTGTATTAAAGCCTGTTTCACCAAAATAGCATTGGTCTTGTCATTTAAGACATAGCCCTGATCGTTAATGACCCCGTCCTGTCCATGAGCGGTATAGGGATCCAGGGCCACATCGGTAATCACCCCCAGCGCTGGGAATTCTTTCTTTAAAGCACGCACAACGGTCGGAATCAAACCGCGGCGATTATAGGCCTCCTTGGCCTGGAGAGATTTTTTATCCGATGCGATCACCGGAAAAAGAGCAATGCAGGGAAGACCAAGCTTCAGTAGCTCTTCCGCCTCTTTCAGCAATAAATCGAGGGTCAACCGTTCAATGCCGGGCATCGAAGCAATCGCCTCGCGTTTGTTCTTACCCTCCATAACAAACAAAGGATAAATAAGATCATCCACCGTCAACTGGGTTTCGGCCAGCAAACGCCGTGAAAATTCCATCGCCCGGGAACGACGCAAACGTGTTTTTGGAAATTGACGAGAGCTTGTCTGAAATGTCATTATCATTACCTTTCATGAGATCTGATTAACGATGGAAACCTTACATTATTTTATCCATTTCATCCTCCACTTGGACCTGCAGCTGCTAACCTTGGTCAGCGCTTGCGGCGCCTGGGTCTATGCTATTCTTTTTATTATTATTTTCTGTGAAACTGGCCTGGTCATTACGCCGATCCTGCCCGGGGATTCTCTCTTATTTGCCGCCGGCACGCTAGCGGCGGGCGCAGCGCAAAGCTTGAATATCCATCTACTCTTCCTGCTCTTAACCTGCGCTTCCATTTTGGGAAACGCCGCCAATTATAGCATTGGCCGCTTCGTCGGTCCCCGCGTTTTCCATTTTTCTCGATCGCGGCTGTTTAACCCACAATATCTGCAAAAAGCTCACACGTTTTATGAAAGCCATGGCGGCAAGGCTATCATAATTGCACGCTTTCTTCCTATCCTTCGAACTTTCGCCCCTTTTGTTGCGGGCATTGGCTCAATGCACTTCCAGCGTTTTATTTTTTATAATATCCTCGGCGCAGTACTCTGGGTCGGCGGCTTGCTCTACACCAGCTACCTGTTTGGCAATCTCCCCCTTGTTAAAGAACATTTTTCCACCGTTATTTTAGCCATTATTGTCTTGTCTCTGCTTCCCCCACTGGTTGCGTACTTCCGGCAAAAACCACAGCCCTCCTAAAAAGCTTGGAATTGCAGCGAACTGCTGCGATCATGTAAGCATCTAGACAAAACTAGTCAGATCATGCACAATTCTCTGCCTTACATTTATGAGGAAGGAGTACGCATACGATGGACATGCGCAAAATCCGAAAATTAATCGAATTGATCAAAGAAACCGGTATCGCTGAAATCGAAATTCGGGAAGGTGAGGGGTCGGTTCGCATTACCCGCGAGGTCAAGGCCGGTCCCTACCTGGCTCAAGGGCCAGCGCCGGGCTATATCGCTTCATCCGGCGACACACAGGCTGCCGCCGCCCCCCCGGCTCACACCGGTGAAGCTCGCAGCTCAGCTGCTGCTGCCGAGCTTGCCAACAAGCATTCCCTGCGCGCTCCCATGGTCGGAACGGTTTATCTTTCACCCTCACCCGGCGCTAAAGCTTACCTCGAGGTCGGTCAAAAAGTAAACATTGGAGACACGCTCTGCCTGATCGAAGCCATGAAAATGTTCAACCAGATTGAAGCCGACAAAGCCGGCACCATCAGCGCCATACTCGTCGAAAATGGCATGCCGGTGGAATTCAATCAGCCGCTTTTTATCATTGAATAAATTAACGAGAAGTCGAGGAGGCAGCGGTGACGGCATTAGATAAAGTAGTTATCGCCAATCGAGGAGAAATCGCGCTTCGTATATTGCGCGCCTGTAAAGAGTTAGGCATTAAAACTGTGGCCGTCCATTCCACGGCTGACCGTGATCTGCTCCATGTTCGCCTGGCAGACGAATCTGTTTGCATCGGTCCGGCCCCATCCACAGCCAGTTATTTAAACATTCCGGCCATCATTAGCGCGGCAGAAATCACCGATGCCGTCGCCATTCACCCCGGATATGGCTTTTTAGCAGAGAATGCTGAATTCGCCGAACAAGTCGAAAAAAGTGGCTTTATCTTCATTGGTCCCAAGCCCGAGACAATTCGGCAAATGGGCGATAAAATCTCCGCCATTCAATTCATGCGGGAACAAAACGTTCCCTGTGTTCCCGGGTCCGGAGATCCCATCGGCGAAGATGACGCCCAAACCGTCAAAATGGCTCGTGACATCGGCTACCCGGTCATTATCAAGGCAGCTGGCGGCGGCGGCGGACGCGGCATGCGCGTAGTCCACACCGAATCCCACCTGCTGAACGCGGTCAATATGACGAAAAATGAAGCTTTGGCAGCCTTTAAAAACGGCACGGTTTATATGGAAAAATATCTCCAAACGCCTCGACACATTGAAATTCAAGTTATGGGCGATGGACAAGGGAACGCCATTCATTTAGGCGAGCGCGACTGTTCCATTCAAAGACGCCATCAAAAAATTATCGAGGAAGCGCCGGCGCCTGGCATCACCCCGGAACAACGCGCCGAAATCGGCGAACGCTGCGCTGCGGTTTGCCGCGCCATTCAATATCGCGGCGCCGGCACCATGGAGTTTTTATACGAGAATGGCTGCTTTTACTTCATTGAAATGAATACCCGCGTCCAGGTCGAGCACCCCGTTACGGAAATGATCACCGGCATCGACATTGTCAGAGAACAATTACGCATTGCCGCCGGCGAAAAATTGTCTTATACCCAGGCCGACGTCAAAATTCAAGGGCATGCCATTGAATGCCGCGTTAATGCCGAAGATCCACGCAGCTTCACCCCCTGCCCTGGTACCATCAGTTATTTTCATGCCGCCGGTGGTCCCGGCATTCGCATTGACTCGCATATTTACAGCAGTTACAAAGTTCCGCCCAACTATGATTCCTTGATCTCCAAAGTGATTGCCTACGGCGAAAATCGCGAAATTGCACTGGCCCGAATGCGCGGCGCGTTGGATGAAATCGTGATCGACGGAATCAAAACGAATATTCCCTTGCACCAGGATATCCTTCGGGGAACCGACTTCCAAAAGGGCGAAGTTAACATTCATTATCTGGAAAAATGGATGAATATGTAGAGCCTCTGACCAGATATTCCCATAAATTGAACAACTTACAGTCCATTTTTTATAACAAAATAAACTAAGTTTTAGCTATTGCTCTAACAAAGAACAATGGTATATAATTAGCACAGGTTGTTTTTAATTGAGAGAAAACTATGAGCACTGACATTCTAAATAAACAAGAAATCGCGCCAAAATCATCCTTCATGATTGCGCACAAAAATCAGCCGTTGCACGAGAGCGTTCGTCAGGCAATCGAAAATTATTTCCTGCAATTGAAAGGCGAGGTTCCCAAGAACCTGTACGACTTGGTTCTCGCTGAAGTGGAAGAACCTTTGATGCGAGCAGTCATGGAGTTCACCAACAACAATCAGTCGCGTGCGGCTATTGTTTTAGGCTTGAGCCGTGGCACCTTGAGAAAGAAGTTAAAAACCTACGGTATGCTGGACTAAAATCAACCATACCCTCCGTTTTTCCTGTTAAAAATCCCGCCTCGGCGGGATTTTTGTTTTTCAAGTCTGTATAATGTCCCTAATAAGGGGATATAAAAATGACCACAACTGACGAACGGTTGCTTAACCAAAACGCTACTGCGATTTCAGGGCAGCAGACTTCGCCCTCCTCCGCTCGCCCATCCTCCGTCAATTCTTCTTTTAATGCACCCCTGGTTCCTCGCCGGAATATCCTTCATCACGCCAAAGCTGGACTGAACCCGATCTCGGACGCAGCCGCCCAGCTTTTTTCAATCTCCGGGCGCCTCCGGCAGCTTAAAACCAACCGTCATTTAAGCAAGCTGCACCAGGAGCTGATGCAAGAAATTCAGGCTTTTCAAAATGCGGCGAAAACGCAGGGCTATAGCTCGGAACACATCCTCGTGAGCCGCTACGCCTTATGCGCCACCCTGGACGATATCATTAAAAACACTGACTGGGGTTCACAAGGACAGTGGAACCAGTACAGCCTACTCACCGCCTTTCATCCCGACACGGTAAATCCCGACCGTTTCTTTGTGATCCTGGAACGCATCATCAAAGAGCCGGCGCTCTACATCGATATCCTCGAATTAATGTACATTTGCTTAAGCCTGGGCTTTGAGGGCCCCTATCGCAGTGCAGCCTCAATGCCGGAGCACGCTCAGACTGACCACTACAATAATCTTCAATTTGAAAGAATTATTCAGGGACTGTATCAGCAAATACGCGCCTACCGCGGCGATTTTCCGAAAAACCTCTCCCCCTACTTTCTCCGCCCCCTCCCTTCCCCTCGAAAGCACAACAAAACCTCCTCGCTGGGATGGACACTGCTTTTCACTAGCTGCTTCGCTTTAATTGTCATGTCAGGCTTGGGGTATTCCCTCGGAACCATGATTACCCAGATCAACCAGGATTTAAAACAAATCGGAAAATCTTCTTTCTATGAAGCACACTTATAAATTTTTACCCCCTAAAAAATATTGGCTCTTGCTTCCTTTGGCCATCATCGCCTTACTCATCTGGCAACACGGTCCTAGCCTGATGATCGCCCATCATTTCCTGTTAAAAGAGCCGCAAAAAAGGCTGGCCTTGATTCTGGCCTTATTTTTAGCCTGGGCGGTCAAATTTCTATTATGGGAACACCTGCGAGCGCCGACCAAAGACAACGGCAATCTGGCTCAATTGCTGCATACGCTCCGCGGGCGCTTTTTAGGCGCGCTGCGGTTTTTAAAGAAAACTGTCATTGATAAGCACGGCTTCTCCACTCCTCTGAACACCCTTCCCTGGTATCTCTTAATCGGGCCACCCGGCTCGGGAAAAACAACGCTCTTGAACCAGTCCAACGTCAACTTCATCCTGTCCAAGCAGAAAAAGCAGGAAGACCAGGAAAAAACTGTCTCCTCGTCCTCGGTCTGCGACTGGTGGGTCACCCGCGACCTGGTCTTGGTCGACGTTCCCGGCTGTTATGCCTTTTCTCCTGCCAAGAACACCCTCACCGAGGCACTGCATCCAGAAGAAGAAAATACCACCGCCGCCGCTTCGGCCAAACCCCACGCCCAGTTTGCCTTATGGCAAAGTTTACTGAACCTGCTGATCAAATACCGTCAGAAAAATAATATTGGCGCCGTCGTCATCGTACTCAATCTTCCCGAGCTCATTAAACTGTCGCGGCAACAACAAACACAGTGGTTCCAGGACCTGCGACAACGCTTGCTGGAATGCTGGGCCAAGTTTGGCAAACTGCCCGTCTATATCCTGGTCACCAAATGCGATCTCTTGCCCGGCTTTTCCGAGTTCTTTAATGACATCGGCAGCGACGAACTCATGCAACCCTGGGGCATTCCCTTGTCGGGACGCAAAGAGCACGAAAAATTGCTGGACCTGTTCACGGACCGTTTCAACGCCTTAATTAAAAGACTCAACAAGCAGCTCATTTGGCGACTGCATCAAGAGCGCAGTCCGCAATTACGGCCGATTGTCAAAGACTTCCCCCTGCAACTGGAATTCATCAAAGAAACCCTGACCCAGGTGATCAAAATGCTGACGGCAGCCAACCCTGACCTGGAGCTTGAGGGCGTCTATCTAATGAGCGCCACGCAGGAAAATAGCGCAGCCACTTCATCCACACTTTTTCATCATGACCTTCCCTCGGCCCTGGAAGTTCCACCGGCCTCTCCATTTATTTCCCGGGCTTATTTTATCAAAAACGTCATTTCCTATTTACTGCCTCACACCTCGCATCCGATTGTGCAACGCCACCAACAAAGGAAGGCCTTGCTGCCGCAGTTGGCCTACAGCCTTGGCTTTATGCTGCTCTGTGTCGGCGTCTTCGAACTGGGCGTCGATTTTCAACGTGGGCTCTATCAACTCTCGACCGTTCAACGTTATTTAGCGCAATATCAACTTTATCTGCAGCAGAATAGCACGCAAGAATCCTCGGTCACGACGCTCACCTCGGCCCTACCGCTGCTCAATACCCTGCAGGCCGCCACCCAGATGCCGGTCCAAACCTCGCGTCTTGAGCAAATCGAAGCGCCCTATTCCAGCAAGTCCCAGCAGACCGCCGTCGCCATTTATAATAAAGCCCTGCAAACCATCATCCTGCCACAAATCCGCAACGAGTTTGAAAAATACCTGGAAACATCCACCGACAAAAATCCGGAACAGCTCTATGCGACTCTCAAAGCCTATCTCATGCTGAGACGACCGGACACTGATGCCGACACGCCCCGAACGCAAGCCGATCTGGCAAAAACCGGTTTCATCATCCACACCCTGGAACAGATTTCACCCACCTTTGCCAAAAACGCTGTCAACAACGCGCTCGCGCAGCCCGCCTTTCTCCGGCACCTGCAGAATGCCCTGCAACTCAAACAAGCCAACCTGCTCAATAACCGCCTAATCAAGCAAGCCCGAAAGACTCTGAACAGCCTGCCGGACGAGGATTTAGCCTTTATTCTGGTTAAAAACAGGAACAACAACAGCAAGGACAGCGAACTCAATTTTGGCACCAACATTGGCACACCGCCGGCCTTGATCAGCAAGGGCACCATGACGCAGGTGCCTTATCTATTTACCGCGCCGGCTTTCGAAACCGTCATAAAAACAGACCTTCCCCTGGCCGCCGCGGAGACCATCAACGGCAACGAAGTCTTGGGTAAAAAGTTTTATCGCAACGATTCGCTGATTTCAAGCGCGGATACAGTCACCGTTCTCACCCAGGAACTGAACAAGTATTATCTCAATCACTACATCGACATCTGGGAAAGTCTGGTCGACAATATTTCGATTAACCTGCCCAAGAATATCACTGAAACCGACGCTATGATCATGAACCTGATCAGCACCCATTCACCTTTACTGCAATTGCTGCAGACCATTCACACGAACACGAACTTGGAACCGGTTTTAAATAATAGCTTTAAGCTGCAGGCCTTAAACACCCTCTTCACCCAAACCCAGACTCAGCAAAAAGACTCCCTTTACAGTATTTTCACGGACTTGCGCGAGCTGCATCAATTTCTGCAACAAGCCTCGACCCAAGCGCTCGGTGGCAAAATTAACCCGGCACTAACCAGTCCGCAAAGCCCGATCACGCGCATTCGCGCCGCGGCGGAGAGCTATCCCGAACCCATTAAAAACTGGCTGCAGACGCTGCTCTCAGCCACGCAAAATTATTTGCTGCCGAATAGCAAAGCAGCTACGAACAAAAAAGTTTACGTTAAAGAAGCCGCGCTGAGCTCCGTTCAGGCACAAAATCTGATCGTTCTTCCAGCACCACGTTCACCCGAAGAAGCAAAATCGCCACAGGAAAAGTCATGATCTCAATCCTATTCATCAAAGAACAAGCCGACCTCCTTTGGCACCGTCTCCGAGCGCGCATGATGGCGTCTCCGGACCTTTCTGCAAGCCCGGATGAAGAACAACCCTGCCTATCGCAGAACCCGCATCGAAACCGGAAGTATCACGCTTTTTTACGACAAGAAAAGAAGACCGTGAAAGACCTGATCCGGCTGGGACAGCGCTTGATGCGCCGTTACGGCCTGCATCCGCATTTTTTTGGAAATAACAGACTCCCTGACACCGCGCGTTTTCTGGCCTTCTATGGCTTGAATGGGCCGCACAATGCGACCGATTCACACGATTTAACAACATGCCTCAGCAACGAAGAAGTTCTGCAAGTCTTACCACTCTTTGAAAGAAGAATCGCCGAAAGAATACCGGTTGAATATCTTACGCAGGAGGCAGAATATCTCGGCAAGACTTTTTATGTTAATCCACATGTCCTGGTGCCACGCTCCCTGATGCACACACGGTTTCAGGAATTTTTGACCCACGTCACCTGGCAGAATAAACGCGTTCTGGATTTGTGCACTGGCTCTGGCTGTATTGGCATCAGCCTGGCCTTGCTGAACCCTGAAATCCAGGTTGATCTAGCCGACCTTTCCGAGGAAGCCTTAAAGGTGGCGGCAGTCAACATCAAGAAACATGCCCTGGAGGGACGGGTCAACTGCATTCAAGGCGACCTGTTTGAGAATATCCGGGAACGCTACGATTTGATTATTACCAATCCCCCCTATGTTGCCAGCGCCCATTACCGGTGCGCGCCACTGGAATTTAAGAATGAACCCCGGTTAGCACTGGAAGCCGGCGCAGATGGTCTTGATCTAATTAAACGTATTCTGTCTGAGGCCAAGATGCATCTGAATCCCACCGGCAAAGTAATCGCCGAAGTCGGTTTCCCAGCTGCCAAACGACTCAAACGCAAATACCCCCATCTACTGCTGAAGTGGTACACCCACAGAACCCCACAGGGCAAGACTGCCTTTCTCGCTATGGATTGTATTTTTGAATGCCAGGCAAAAGACTTGCCGCCGAGGGAGAAAAGCGGAATCTTCACCCGATGGCTGCGACGCTTAAGTGCAAATTAAGGCTTACTTCGGCAAACTTTTCACGTCGGGGTTTTTCGAGTAGGCTTCGAGAATCTCTTGAACCAGCGCATCGATCACGCCCTGATCGGCCCCTTCCTCGATAATGCCTTCCTGCTCTTTTAAATTGGCCAAACGCGTTTCCACCAAGGATTTGACGGAGCCAGAGGGGAACAGGTTGGCTAAAACCCGACGTGCCTCTCGCGGCCCCAGGCGTTGATATAATTTATTGCGGGTACGTGCGTCTTCCGCGGTGGTGCTAAACGACCACAACTCCACCGGACCGAGAGTATTGGTCAGTAATTGCGTATTCATCCCAAACTTTGTGGCAAATTGCGCTAGAAAGGTCGCGCCGCCTTCTCGCGGGCCGTGCACGCGGGTCCGGAGGGCCGTTTGCGCCGTGTCTGACAACCCAAAAATTTCCGTGGATTTACGAATCGCAAGCTCAGGGCCAGCATCCATAATAAAGATAGAAGTAGCGAATTCAATCATCACGGGATCAAAATCGTCCAACGATTGAGAGATCAGGGAAATTTGCACATTCCATTTTCTACCTTCGCGCATGTCCAGGATCACCTGGTCACGGACGGCTCGCGCCTTGGAAGTACGATGGAATTCGTCGTAAACAATGCGCTTGGCGTCTTCGCGAATTTCGCCAATGCGCTGACGATGATAGTCGCGATAAACCTCCGGAAAGTCGCCAATAGCATCTTCTGTTAAATAATAATGCCTGGCCAAAGCATAACGGGCCAACATATACATAACCGCGGTTTGCCTATCCGCTGCCTCGCCACCACTTTTGGCAACCTCGTCCAGGTCCAGCGAAACCACGCGAGCATCGCCAATGTCGAACTTCGTCACATTGGCTAGAATGGAATATTCGCGGATAGCACTCGACATCATGCGTCCAAAGGCCTGAACCAGCGGTTCACCGGTGGGCGCTTTGACCTGGCCATAGAGATCCTCAACAATTTGCGAACGGCACACAGAAGTGATGTCAGCAAGAATCGGCATAGCGAAACGCTGGGCCAAGGAAGCCTCATGATGAAAGCCGGCAAGGAACAAAGCGTCTGTCACTTCCCACCAGGTGGTGTGCTCGTCAAAGACAAAGCCCATCTCATCCAAAAGATCATCCACCAGGGGCTCAATGCTGCGGGTATAGGGGTGAGGCTTGCCCTGCTCGCTCAGCTGCTTGAACATTTCGTCAATGACGAGACCCGCCATGTCGGAAACACCGTCATAGGGTCGTTCAGCACCCAAGGGCGTGGCCAGGAGGGTGATGAAATTAACCAAAAAGGCGCGCTCTTGAGCCGTCGGTAAACGACAACCTAATTGCGTGTCGAAGGGATTAATACAATAATCAGGCGTCATGCGCAGGCGGTGATAGGCAACCAAATGCCGGCTGTCCGGCGGCAAGGCCTCTTTCAAAAGCGAGATCAAGCCGCTACTGGAAGGACCGATATCGACGATGGCGATACGCGGCAGGCGCTGAATACCGGCAGAAAGACAAATAGCCAAATTCATTGAGTTAGACAACACGGATTTACCCGAGCCAGGACGGGCATAGATCAAGTCAATCCAGGTCGTTTGCTGCGCCGAACCCGGCTGATAAGGCCAAGGCTTGCCGTCCGGCGAACGGAATAAAATAGCACCCTGACGCCAGGCTGAGGCTGGGCGGGTAAAAGGCAGCATATAAATCACGTCGGAAAGCGGCGCCACGGAGGGCGTTGCGACGCTGTTGACCGTGAAACCCAGAATGCTGGAGGCAATACCGGCAAAAACATCTCCAGCCACCTCGGTGACCTCACAGGTTCCCCAACCTTCAACTGCCTTGGCTAATTCGGCCGCACGCGTACGCAAGAGACGCATATTGCCCTCTGGCGCCCAGGTCGCCAAACTCACCTGCAATTTCACAACGGCATCATCGGTATTGATTTCGATATCGGACAAAAGCTTGGCGGCATCGTGAATCAAGGCGTTGCGCGCGGCTGTCCAAGCAAGAATGGAAGCCATGGCGGATTTGAATCCCAACACGCTCAAACCGCCGCTCTCCACGAGAAAGGACATGCGCCAGGGAATATTCGTCGGCAGGGTTCGGGCCAGGAGCGACATGAAGGGTTTAATATCCTGCGGAAAAAGCTCGATAAAGATAGGGGTGTAAACCCGATCGCCGGCGCGCACGGTGCGAATATCCAGCGACATGGCGTCGCGGGGAAAAACCTGCCGTGACAGGGGTGGGTACATGATTCCCGACAAGCCATCGCCGGCACTGACACTCAATTCGCGCGCCGGAATTTTGTCTCCCGGCAAAACCGGACTCCAATCCGTCGCTGTAAATTCCGGATCAGCGGAATTACGAATGGCACGCACCGCTTCATGGATCTCCAGGAGCTCGCAGTGAATGCTAAGACTACCGACGTCATTCACCACGGAGCGCACGAAAGCGGTATGGGCTTCGCGAATGTCTGGGATGGCGGCGATCAAATTCTGGCCATTTTGAAAGGGGGGAATTTTATGTTCGCGAATAAAGTTCAACTTGTCTTTCTGAGCGCGGCCTAGCTGTTCGCCAGGAATGGCAAAGGGACGCGTCCATAAAACAAAGTACAATTCCTCATGCGCGCAATAACGCGCTAGATATTCGACGCGCTCCTTGAATAAGTCGTCCAGCTCCATATTTAAACGCTTGGCAGTGGCCTTTGCCGGGCCCAAAACACCCTCGATTTCCGGTTTAACACTTTCGCGATCATAGGAAAAATAAACTTGAATAGCGTGGCCCTGTCTTTTTAAGGAAGCCTGTAAACTCAGCGTTAAACCTTCGTGGATCCGGTCAAATTCTTCCGTGCCCACGAGCTTGGTGACTCCGTGAACCCGAATAACTGAAAGCAGCGAACCGTCACGTGCAACCAGGGTATGAGCATCATCAGCGGTTTCAAGATCGCAATAAGATTCAACGGTTTGTTTTAATTCTGTGCCAAACCAGGCGAGGAAAGAATCCAGGCCTTCTAAAATTGGGTCCATAAAGCTACGCATGCGGGACTCCTGTGTGAGATCACTCCTTCTCCTCTAACTCCTTTAAAGCAGCCTGTGCCCAAGCATCGAGCTGCGTCTTAAACTTGGTGTAAGAGGGAAGCAAACGAACATCCTGTGTCACTCGTTCCAGCGACTCGCCAGGATGGCTATCAAGATGTTCTATCAGCAGCTGGCCGAAAAAAGCCGGATTGCTGGTTCCCGTGCCAAACTTATTCTCGATAATTTGCGAGCGAAACCGCAGGCTGCGGTAGATGGTTTGCGCTCCTTCCTGAAAACCCGTTGTATTCCCCATGGCCACAAAGAGCACATGACAAAAGCTGTTCAAATCAGCCTGAGAAATTTCTGGAAGATAAATGATTTGCCCCCCACCCATTTCATCCAAGCCCACCGCTTGTAAAAAAAGAACCTGGGTGCAAAAACAGCAGGTGGTAATCATATTGCTGCTTTTATTGTTCAGGTAATTCCCATCGATGTTAATGATTTCCTGATATTCTTGCGCCTGGAACCCGCAATATTGGCAGGTATACTGGTCACGTTCATAGATACGTTTTGCTAACGGTTCAAAAGCTTTGTCAGAGCGGCGTCTTATATACAAACGCCACCCTGTCAAATTTGCCGCCAGCTTGAGTTCAGACATTGGAATCAATTAGAAGCTGGTCATACCAGAAATTCTGGATCTTTCACCGCTACTACCGAATAAGGTTCCACCGCCAGACTTGAAGATGGCTGGAATAAAGATAAGAGCAATACCGACAAACAGCAAAACGATGGGCGTGCTCAATGGTGTTTGCTGCGCATTTTCTTTATGTTGCTTGAATTTGGCGATAGCGCCTACGGCAAAAGCCATTCCCGCCACATAGGAACCCGCAGTAATTAATTTAGCGACGTTGCTCAAGTTACTGGTGACATTGGCAGCGATTACGCCGATACCGGACCCCGATGTAGAAGCCGCCCACACTTCTGTGCCCAGAGCGAATAAAGCGGAAGCAATCAATAAACGGAAGACCAACCCCGTCAACCTGGCGTTTAACATTAAAGTTCCCTCCATAAAGTTAACAAATCACATTTCAGTGATTTTACGCCTATTTTTTAAAAAGGTTAAGTATTAAATGGCAGATTAAGAAGGGGTTTTAGGGGGTCCAACCCACCGTGGATTCCAGCATTTGAATTGTATTGTATAAATTGATACAGAGAATTCCGCCGACAAGATGTGCCAGTGCTCCTCCAACTGTAGCTTGCTGGCCGCGACCGCCGCCAACCTTTTTGAGAATGATTAAACCGCGCATGAAAGCAATCACACCAATCAACTGAAAGAGCGCATAACAAGCATTAACAAAGGTTGTGTATTGATCCGTCGTGGCGTTTAAATAAGCATAAGGGTTGGTGACTAACCAAAAGGTGCTTAAGCCGGCATGAATGCTGGAGGGAAGATAAATCAGCGCGACCCCCACAAAAAATTCCACCAAAGGGCCAGTTATGCCATGCTCCTGGGACATCATGGTTCTCATTTCACCAAAATGCTTCATCCCCATAATGCCTGCCACAACAAAAAACATGCCTAGAACATAGGATCCCGCTGTAACCAACTGCATTAAATTAGGAACAGCAGTCGCAAAATTGGTCACCATGGTGGCAAGATTAGGCACAGTAACAGCATAGGCACCACGACTAAAGAAAATGCCGCTCACCCATAAAGAAGATAGAAAAGCCTTGAACAAGGCACCTCTGGTTTCACGATCAAGCCACATCGTTTCACCCCCCGTAAATATCCGCTTCTCACCTTACTCCCCTTCCTCCACGCTGTTAGTGGAGGAAGGGGTTAGGGGAAGGAGGTATAAATTAAAGCTATTGATCTACCCCCCACCCCCCTATCCACCCCCCTATAACCCTATGATTTTTATTTACTAAGCATAATCTCCATTACCATAAGTCAGAGTAATCACCTTAACCCCTGTATCTATAAGTATAGTCCCGTCATAAGGATCTATCTTGGTCACGCGACCCAAACTTTTCAACATATCCCCTTCAGCCACGGTAATGGTCTCCCCACCTTCCGTCCGGAGCCAGGCCCGGCCGGGAATAATGGCTTGCACGGTATAATTCGATTTGTAGCCACCCTGCCCTTGCAGAACGGGAGCATTCTGGGCCGAAGCGGACGGGCTGCCCGGCAAAGTCACGCTGGTATTCTCAGCCATCGGGCTCACGATTTCGTTGGCCACCGCAGGTGCCGTCTGCTTATTGTTCAAGGCTTGCACCAACTTACTCAGCTCGGTTTCCATGCCGGCGAGACGAGCGTTTAAAGTGCGCACCTGCTCCTGCAAGGTTTTATTTTGCGCCTCATAGTCCGCTACTTTTTGCGCATATTCAGCGTGTAATTGTCCAATAAGCTTGGTATTCGTCTCTTCCATCGCCGTCAATCGATCCAAAGCAGCTTTATTTTCAGCGGACGCTTGTGCCGCCGGTCCCGGCGTCAAGGTTCCCATGGGCGCGGCAATAAAATCTTGCGCCATTGGGGAGACAATAGAGGGCGGAGCTCCAGCAAGCACGGGAGCAAAGACCGACTCCGTAGCGACTTGGCGGGCAGGCTGCTGGCTGGGTAAACTGGGTTGCACGGCAGGCATCGTGGCTGCGGGAGCAACGGGCTGTTGCGAAGTGAAATGAGCCATAACCTTCTCCTTCTCCGCCACTATTTTTTCCTTCTCCTCGGAAATTAAATTAGACAATTCTTTGGTCAGCGGTTGGTTTGCCGCTGGCACGGCTTTGGGTACTTCCGCCAGATTCTTTGCAGGGATGGGGGCAGAAACGGAAGCGGGGGCCGCGGCAGGTGCCGGACTCTGTACCACCACTGTTTCCGTTGGAACAGGAGGAGACGTGGTAACCGCCGTAATTTCAGTGGGCGTGGAAGTCGTGAGCGGAGGAATAGCTAAATACGCAATTAAAAACACGCCGGCGGCAATGCCGCCAATAATCACAAAACGACGATAGGACGAAAATTTTGCGGCCAAACCGCTGCTTTCCGTGACAACGGGAGCCTTTGCTTCCTCTTCGCCGGATTCATAGTGGCCTTCATCGGAGAAGTGATACTCACCCTCTTCCGGCCCGTCTTCTCTTTCTTGCTCATTTAACATAGATCCGCCACCTAATCGGTAAACTCTTTTTCACCCTTAAGTATAGTGCTTTTCTTCCCATACTTCTAAGTGAATCTTCCCTTTGACTGTCCTGACCGGGCAACCCGGGAACAGCTCCACATTCCGCACGGTACCCACAGGCGCACCCAAAGCACTCGGGATTCAAAAAAACAAAATTAATCATCCCGTTACATCCGCCATAAATAAGATCCCCAAACTCACGCCGGGGTCTATCTTTACCGTGGGAGGTGTCGTGGTATAACCCTGGACTGCCTTGCCAAAAGCTTGGCCCACCGCACCGAAACCGGAGATCAACTTGGACGAAGGGCTCAAAACGGGGTTGGTTGTCGTTGAACCCGTGACGCTCAAGGAGGTCGTCGCCCCGGAAGAGCTGATCGCATTGGCATAGCCTGAAATGAAGGAGGAGGCAAAAAGACCGCCGTAGCGCACAAAGTAATGATAATTCACATCCGAGGCCAAAGCCGTTCGCGCCGTGTCGGGATCAATGGCATAGGCGTTAACCGTTTTACCTGTCGACCAGGCATCCATGTTCATTAATTTAAAGGTCAGCGAAACCCGGTCCTGGCCTTGAGTAATGGCCAGTTTTCCTAAGAGCTTGGCGCCTTTATATTGACCGCTCACGATCGTCGCCAAGACCGGACTATCGGGGTAATCACTATTCACGGCTGTATCCAGAATGGCATAGAAAATGCTGCCGGCCTTAATAATAGGCCCACCCGCCGCGGTTCCTGCTCCGCTGCTGGAGTGGGCGGAAGATTCTTTGGCACCGCTCGCATCGAGCCCCTTGCCTGCTCCGCCCGGAGCCAATTCTTTCTCTGGTGTTCCTACCTGGCCAGACATCACCGGCGGCTGCCAGGAGTTAATTAACTGTCCCGCCTGCTGTGACATCGTTCCCATTAAAGCCTGGAGACGCTGTTGTTCCTGCTGCTCCGCCATCGCCTTGGCCTTCGCCTGCGCGGCGTTCATCTGTTCGGTGGACGGCAAGGTCGGAGCCGATGGCGGCGTTGGCTTGGGCGGCGCCACGGTCGGAGCCGCGGCTTGAATGCGCTTCTGCAAAGCAGCAAATTCTGGAGCGCCTTTAACATTAGGCAAGGGCCCGGCTGAAATCACCGTGGCCTGCACCTGGGCAGTTTGATACTCCTGCATGAGACGCTTCGCCTCTTCCTCGGTCAGGGTGCCAGCCGAGAGCGCGCGCTTTAATTCAGCCGCGTATTCCTCTGGGAGGACATTGTTGGCACGCATCGCAGCCAAGCGGTCGGACTCTTCGCGCACGCCGTGCAACTTTTGATATTTACTTAAAAGATTAGCGGCTTCCTGAGGTGAAATCTTGCCATCCGCCACCATCTGGTCCAGCTGCTGTTTATAGTCAGCCACCGGAACATTCGCCCGCTGCATTTCCAATAATTGTTGTGCCGTTTCCGGCGAGAGGCGATGCGCATTCTCCAACTCCGCCACCGCGCCGCCGCCCTTCATTTGCTGGTAGTTGTTTAAGAGCTTCTGTGCGTCCTCCGGAGAAATTTTTCCATCGTGCACCAATTGATCCAACTGCTGCTTATACTCGTCGACGGGGATGCCAGCACGCTGCAAATCCAGCAGTTTCTGCGTGGTATCCGCCGAAATCCGACCGCTGCTCAGAAGATCCTGCACACCAGCTCCCTTGACCTGCTCGTAGTTGTTCAAGAGCTTGTCCGCATCGCTGCGCGAAAGCCGGCCATCCTTGACCATTTGATCCAGCTGCTTCTTGTAATCCTCCACGGGAACGTTCGCTCTTTGCAGAGCCAACAATCTATCCGCCGTCGACTGCGCAATTTTGCCGCTGTCCAAGAGGTCCTGCACGCCATCACCCCTTTGTTTCATATAGCTACTCAAGAGTTGCTGGGCGTCTGCGGGGCTGATTTTTCCATCTGCCACCAGTTTGTCCAATTGGCGCTTGTATTCGTCCACGGGCACCTTGGCCTTTTCCAGTGCATTGAGCGTCTGCGCTGTTTCCGGAGTAATAGCGCCGCTGTTCAAAAGACCCTGCACACCGGCCTCCTGTCTCATTTGCGTATAATGATTGAGTAAACGCTGGGCGTCCGCCGCGGAAATTTTTCCTTCCCGCGTTAGCTGATCCAATGCCCGCTTATAATCCTCAACCGGGACATTCGCGTGCTGCAAATCCATGAGTTGCTGCGCGGTGTCTGGCGAAATCTTGCCGCTGTCCAGCAGGTCTTGCACACCGGCCCCCCGCTGCCGCATGTAGCTGACAAGCAGCCGCTGGGCGTCGGCAGGGTCCAGCTTGCCCTGGCGCACCAAGTCGTCCAACTGCCGCTTATATTCGTCAACCGGCACCTTGGCGCGCTGCAACGCCGTGAGTTGTCGCGCGGTTTCCGGTGATATCCTGCCGCTTTCCGCCAGCTCCCGGACGGCGTCCTGGTTCGCTTTCTCCGCCTGGTGGACAATGTCGTTCATCGTCCCTTCGCCGGCGCCGGCAGATTTAACCTGGCGATATTGGTCCAAGAGCTGCTGCGCTTGCTCCGGCGAAATTTTACCGGCGGCAACCCGCTTTTGTAGTTCCGCCTGATATTCCGCGACGGGCACATTGCGCTTCTGATAATCGGCCAATTCATCGGCAACATCCGGGGGAAGTTGCTGATGATATTGCTCTAGGAGACGGCGGGCCTGTTCCGGCGTTAACTTGCCTTGCTTCACCAAATGGTCCAATTCTTCTTCATATTCTTTTTCCGGTACGTGCCGTCGCTGATAATCTTCCAGCTCTTTAGCAACCTCCGGCTTGATTTGTCCCGAAGCCGCCATCTGCTCCAACTGCCCCACCGCCTCTGCAGAAGCTTCTCTGGCATGCTGTTGGGTGTATTGCGCCAAGAGTTGTTCGGCGGTTTGCGGTGAAATCTTTCCTTCCTTGACCAGCTCGCTTAATTTATCGGCGTATTCAGCCGGGGAGGCCTTTTTCTTTTGCAGGTCCAGCAGCTCGTTCGCCGCGTCAATCGGCAGCTGGCCGGATTTGATGAGCGCGTCCATCGCCGCGCCGCTTTCCTGAAGCAGCACGTTTTCGTGCTGTTTCTTATAATCTTCCAATAATTTTCGCGCCTGCTCCGGCGTCAGCTTACCTTGCTTGACCCATTGATCCAGATGCGCGGCATAATCACTGACCGCCACGTTTTGCCTGGCGAGATCCGCTAATTTTTTGCCATCCTCGGCCGATAGTTTTCCGGCTTTCACCAGATCATTAATATCGTTCTCGACATTCACATTTTGATCGGTGGGACAGACCACGGTGCAGGAGGGCGTCGACGGTTGTTGAAAGGCTGGCTGGGCCCCGGGTTCGTTCAGCAAGGTGGGCACGGCGCTACCACCGGAAATCTGGGCTTGCTTAGCCGCCTGGGCATTGGCTTGAACCAGAGCTCGATAATATTCCGGCGTGAGCTGTCCGCCGGGAACGGATTGCAAATTACCAGGGGCATTGGCCACATGGGAAGGGCCGGCGGTGGTTTTGGCACTGGAAAAAAAATGCTTGCCGAGATAAATCATGGCAACAAAGCCGAGCACCCCCACGAAAATAATCAGGACACGGGTTTTGGCATCAGCAAGATCAAATTTTGGGAACTGGAACGCCATTAAAAGCCCTCAACCTTCAGTTCAACCGGCTCTCCATAACGGGAAATTAACACCGAGGCGCTGCGCGGCATTTCGTAAGCCTGCATGCCGTCTGAACTGCTCATCTTCCCCAGCCATCCGGGGGATAAAATCGTAAACCGCGTTCGCAAATACATCTTATCTCCGACGAGCCAAGCCTGGCAATCGCCGCCTTTAACCGTCAAAATCTTGCTTCCCGGCGGCGCAACACCGTCGAGGACCGAGAGCAGGAGGTTATTAGCACTGGCTGGCAGCCCCATTTTGGAGGATACCTCCTTAGGATTCGGCCCCATCCCCGCGACATGAATATCCACGCGAAAATCAACCACCCGCTGGCCAGAAATCAATTCCAAGGTCAAGGGCGTCGGCAAATTCGCCAAACGAATGACAAGATTGCCGTCGCTATAGGGTGAGACCGCCTGGAGCAGCAGAATATTACTTTTGCCATCCCATTGAATATTAGTGGCCTTCGGATTGCCGATTTCATAGGCAGCGATGGGCCAGGGTGCCCCAGTCGAATCCACAAAAACCAGGGAAGTCACATACCCTTGCGCCAAGCGGATGGGCGGCGGGGTTGAACCCGGCGCGAGATTGATCATCAGCGTCGTCGAGACGGGTTTGGGCGGCACATTCGGCGGAACAGCCGCCGCGCGCTGCGAAAGGTCAATCTGTTGGCGTAGTTGAATCACCTGGTCGGTACTCATCGGCATATTTTGCTTGAGCAACATATCAAAGGCTTTTTGCTGGTCATCGGTCGGGGGATTCGTCGGCGGCGGAACGGAGTTTTGCATCGTCTCTTCCGATTGCTCCAAGGTTGGAGGCGGTGCAGGCGGCAGGAGCGGCGTCTGCGCCGGCACCGCATCCACCGCCGGCGTATTCGTCGACGCGAGGGGTGTACCGGTCGTCCGTATCGGGATCGGGGCTTGGCCTAAAGGCGGCGGTGGCACATTTTCAGCCTCGGAAGCACCGAAACCATTTTTACGCAGCCATTGTTCAAATTGTTGCGCATTCGCCGGTGATTTCTCTGCAGGAGGCGGGAGTGCTGCATCTTGCGTCCAAGCCCTCATAGAGAAGAAAAAAAGTGAAAATATAACCAAAACCCGGTAGGTTGTTAATATTTTATACTTATTTAGTTTTACTATCTTACCAACCCAGCTCATTATAATGTTTAACCTTGGTTTGCGATCATATTATCAATTGCCACCCCATCTAAATTATTCAAGGTTGGCACTCGAACAACCAACGTTTGAACAATCAACTTGATGGTGCGGTTATTTCCTTCTACACCACTATAGCGAACATCGATGGGCATTTGTACCCACCAACCATATTTTCCTTCGACCAGGCCCTGGTTTAAAACCACGGGAGCGCCGGAAGCAATAGCCTGGACAAAGATTTTATTCTTCAAAACATCATCATATCCCATATAAGTATTAGTCAAAACAAGATATTTTGACCACCCATTGGTCGTAAAATATTGAGCAGCGCTTTTTTGCTCGGTATTATAATTGACAAAATCCAGGGCCAAAATGATGGGCATGGTCTGGCTGACCCACTGCAGCAAGTCCGGAATATGCAAATAAGGACGGTCCACGGGCACGTCGGCTTGAACGCGAAAATCGTCATAAACTGGAAAAGTGATCGGCAAGACCTGATGCAAAAAGAAATAGAGGGAAAGCACAATCAGCAAACCAATAGCACTACCCACCATCGCCAGAGAAAGCAGCACCACCCGAAAACCATCGCGATAATAATCGTCCCTAAAATGTGCCACTTGCGAGCTTGATTCAACTGTCTCTTTTGCGGCTTGAGGCGTAGACTGCATTTCATCCCCCCTGGGTATTATTCATCTCTTGCGGCTGCGTACCGATCGCCAAGTTGGCAATGGTCTGCACGATCCCCAGACCATGGTCGCTCTCCGAAAGCTTTTGCCGTTCTACCACTACCGTGACCAACAAAGGATTCGAGAATTTCGTTTTATCATCATAAGGCGGTTCGTAATAACTCACCAGTACCGGCATTTCAAACTTCCAGGCATAGCGATCCGCTAAAATACCCTGGATAAGCAATTTGGGCGGCGCCACCACCTTGGCGATGACAATCATTTTATGCTCGGTCAAGGCCAAAAGATTATCGGACTTCTGCAGTCCCTTCATATATTGCCGCCAACCAAAATCGGTGAAGTATTTTTGCGCACCCTGCAGTTGCGCGCGATAATTGATGAAATCATAGGAATAAGCGCTTTGCACGGCGTTCACCGTCCAAGCCGAGACCTCGCCATAGGACATATTGGGCTCGTTTAAGGGCGGCTCCACCATCAGGCGACCGACTTTATCAGTGGCAAAATAAATGGGGTGAACGGGATGCTTTAAAAAATAAATCAGCAGGCCCACCAGGATGAAAATCAGGACCAGATTTAATAACACGGCTCCCAGAATCAGCCTTAATTGCTGGAGATAAAACTCCTGGCGCAAAAAAATCAAGGCCAGGGCGTTCGTAGACTCCGGCGCTTTTTCTGTCTCCATGCTCTTCTTTTCCTCCATTTAGGACATCACCAACTGGTCAATGCCAATGCCCAGGGGATCGTCCACGGTAGGAACACGGACGACCGTGATCAGCACCGTGAATTTTCTCTGTTCCGCCGTCTGCGCGCTTTGATAGGTCACCAAAAAAGGAATTTGCACGCGCCAGGAATACACGCCGTCAATGTCACCCTGGTTCGAAATAACGGGGGTGCCGTTGACCACGCCAGTCACAAATAATTTGTTTTGAGCGATTCCGCGCACCACGCCCGCGACGGAGTTCAGATAGTCGTCCCAGCCAGCGTCGGTGAAATAGGTGCGCGCCAGGCCGATTTCTGCCTTGTAATTCACAAAATCAAAGGTGTAAGCGGCAACGGCGGCCTTGCAGGCGAAATGCAGGATGGTGTCGGACACCATATTCGGCAAATCCTGCGGCTGCAGCGTCATCCGCTGGCCATTGGGCTGTGTGGCATAAAAACTCGGCAAGGGTCGGTGATAGACCTGGAATAAAACGATGCCGACCCAGACCATGGCGACAACGGTGGCGCCCATCAGCACGACAATGAAGCGCGGCTGATAGTTGCGATAAAATACGTTGTTTTGTTGCTCTTGTAGAAACTCGTGCGCTGCTGGCATGGCCTTTTACCTCTATCTCTGTTCTTCCCGCGGGGCTCCCAAGGGGAGGACCAGACCGGTGGACGTGGTTGCGTAATAAGTCGGCGTCGGATGAAAAAACACGACATAAATAATGCTGAGGATCAAAGCCAGGGTCAGGGCGTTTAAAAAGATCAGCACACGCAGCAATTGCCGGTAATTGTCTCGATGCAATTCAGAGCGCATGCGTGCGATTTCATATTTTTGCCCCACCATCGACATAAGATGCTCCTACAGTTTTTCAACCGTGATCTCTATCCGGTAATTTTCGTTTCCATTCCAATCATAGGAATTCTGACTGACCAAATGACTACCGCCGTAGCCAACGGCAGTCATGAGACGTGCGTTCACCCCGCGCGACCATAAATAACGCGAGACGCTGTTCGCCTGCTCCTGGGAGAGCTCCTGGTTCACGCGCTCCGGGCCGGTGGCATTGGTATAAGCGGCAACCTTCACCGAGACTTTATCCAGCGAACGCAGATAATCGGCGACCCGATCCAGGGTTGGATAAGCGGAGGCATTCAGCGTTCCCGTCATGCTGTTAAAAAGCGAGGCCGAAGGCAATATGATTTTGATCTGATCGCCTAAAACAAGGACTTGGCCGCCGGCATTGTCTAAGCGGTCGTGCCAGTTGGTATGCTTGTCAATATAGGCGCCCATTGCCGCGCCAAACACGGCGCCGCCGATGGCTCCGGGTACCACGCCCACCGCTGAACTCGCCGTTCCAACCAGGGCTCCCGCCGCGCCGCCAATGAGACCGCCTTTGACTTCTTGACTGGCATTTCGATAAGCACCGATAGGGCCTTGGCCGCTTCCTATGTTTTTGGCGTTATTATAGACATGGTCGACTTCTGAGGCAGAATTGCGTGATAGATCCGAAGAGGCGCAGCCGGTCAGCAATAGGAAAACCACCGTCCAAGCCATCATTGCAAACAGCGAAATGACAGGATTATAGATCAAATGAAATCTTTTCATAGTAACGCTATCTTGACACTTTTGGGGAGTGAAAGGAAGAACGGGCCCGCTTAGGTCGAAGGTTCCCCGGTTCCCTTGAGGGAGTTGACGTAATCGCACAATTCGTGAGCAGAGGCAATCACCTCTTCACTGGGTCGCAACAGGCTTTCAACCTCGGGTGGGTAATCCGTCGCCAGGAGCATATCTTTCATGATTTCATCGGTAATCACATTCACCTGAGAAGCGGAACGACCCAAGACGCGCTCCAGCAAGCCGATCTTATCCTTCAAAGCCGGTTTATTGAGCAGCGGAGAGCTAAAACTGTCGATATCACGGGCTCCAACCAAGCCCTTAACCCGATCCGGCAGGAAGGCTTTGCTGAAAACATTCATCTTGCCGTCCGGCAGTTCTTCTTCGATGATTTCCTCTTCCTTGGGCTCCTGCTGATGCTGCAGCGCCAGCAAGGCGGAGATAGAACGCTCAATCGGATTGGCCGCGGGACTTTGACGCATGGTTTCCGCGATCAGATGGATCTCGTCTCCCTCGTCATGGGGCAGCTCATACAAGGCGCCGGTATTTTCTTTCAAGACATTCGCAAATTGCTCCGCCCGCGTTTCCATGTCCACCAGAATACGCGTCGCCGGCACTTCCACTTTTAGGAAGTGGTTCAAGCGCATTTTATCGACCGGCTTGGGCGCGGCGTAAAACATGCGCGCGCGCACAATGCGAGACTTGAAGAAAATATGCGCTTCGCCTTCGGTCTGCTCCTTCAAGTCCAGCAAATCAATGCGCTGCCGCTTTTCCGAGGAGGCCGAGCGTGCATCCATATAGTTGTTCAATAAACTGCTGGCGTTGGTTTGAAAGGAGTCGACCTTGGTGACGTAGGATTCGCCGGCCGTCTTGTGGAAAAATTCCCAGGTTTCCATCGGATCTTCCAGCTTCATACAGATTTTAATGTTGGTGTTGGCACCGATGGAGAGGGCCTCTTCCTTGGACGCCTTCTGGAAGGCCGGCAAGTCCTGGCCGGCGAAAACAACCGAGAAGCCCAAAGAGCGGGCCTGGGCCGGAACGACGGCAAAACCCTTGACCGCATAATAACCGTACTCATCCAGGATGCACATAAAGGGCGTGGGCGCGGTCGTAATCTTGCGGCCGATCACGTCGCGATAGGTTCCTTCGACGCCTTCACCCAACCCGGAGGCCATGATGGCCTTGAGCGAGGCGATGATCACCTTACCCAAGTTTGATAATTCGTCCGGTGATTTTTCCAAGGCCGGCAAGAGCACCACGAGAATGCGGCGACTAAACACCACGTCTTTAAAGTCCACTTCCGACAGATTCGTTCGAATGATGTGACCATAGGTATCCGCCAGGGAGCCGAAAGAACGCGTCAGCTGCATGGTGATAAAGCCGTGCTGCTCAAACACGGTTCCGCTTTGCTTGCCTTTTTTGGTCTTGTCAAATCCCGGCAAGGTCGTCAGATAATTCATCATCGGCTCCAGAACAATTTCCGGAGCATCCGCGAGCGAAACCGGATCTTGATTCTCGCGGGGAAAAACCTTATCGAGACCGATGGCCTCCAGTTTGGTTAAATCAAAATAGGCGCGAATCGTGTTGGCATCGAGAAGAATTTTTCCCTGATCACGCATGTAAACTAAAACCTTGAAGAGCGCGGCCACAAACACAATGGCACGGCCCTTCCACATGTCTCCGTCCTGGCTCTGGCTGCTCGAATCCATCAAATTGGTCACCAACTGCGTTAACATGTCGGAGGAGCCGGTGCAGAAGGGGTTCATGGTATTGGAGAGGCGTTTTTCCTGGGCTCCCACAATATCGCGCGCGCCGGTCATGAAACTGATCAGTAAGAGGTCGTCTTCGCGTCCCATAAATCGCACCATTGAAAAGATGCTGGCGAACACACTGTTATCGCCTTTGCCGTCGACGTAGATAAAACCGCTGCCTTGAACCAGGGCATTGAAGGCCAGCGACATCAGGGCCTGTGTTTTACCGCTTCCGGTAGAACCGAAAATCAGAACATGGGTACGCATATCCTCATTCGCGAACCAAAGTTCCTCATTGGTCGATTTTTTATTGCCAAAAAAGCAAATACCCCTGGCTTTATTGATCTTGCCCGATCCCGGCTGAATATCGTTGTAATCCCAAACACCGGCCCTTAAAGGCATGCGAAAAGGCAGCGTTTGTTTGCGGGTGTAGGCGTAGAGAAAAACGAACAGGCCAATGACCAGGACAAAGTCCGTGATCGGCGTTAAAAAAAAGGAAAACATGGCAAAAGAGAACATCAAGATCGCCGAATTGGTCGGATCCTTGAAGAAATCCCGGATCTTCATCCCCAGCGTGCGCGTGTCGCGCAGCAGGAGTGTTGGGGCCATTTCATGTTGTTCATCTAAGCCACGTTGCATCATCGGCTTTACTCTCCTTACTTACTTTCTTCATCCGAATGGTAAACCATCGATTTCAAAGCAAGTTCCAGGGCATTGGTCGCCCCTTCAATCATCGGAATCACTAATTTTCGACCGGCTTCCTTTTCCGCCAAATAATGGGCGAAGGGCCCGGCACTTTCCGCGAAAGGTGTTTGCCGGCCCATCGTGTTCAGCACATACCAGAGCCGCCGATCCAGCGGCTTGAGCCAGAGAAAATCAGCCGTCGCTTGCACGCCGTCCAAACGGGCGGCCACCAGCATCGCAGACATCACAGTCAAAACATAGGCGTGAGACCGGAGAATTTTCTGTACGATCTTCGTGTTTTCATATTTCTTGATCAGCGCGTCGACACCGGTATAATTGAGCGCGTTCAGGGTCGAGGAACGATTGAGCTGCTCGAACAGCACAGCAGCCGGTTTACTATCCGCGTTGATGCGCGCCGCGAAAGCAGCGAAAAGTGCTCTTGCATAAGGCGGTAGCCGATTGACTCCCTCCCATTTCGGACCCAATTGCATCGCGAAAATCTTATTGGCCTCGCCTCGTTTCAGCATGGCCTCAATGCGGTCGGCATCGCGCCGCAATCCACCCTCCGCTCGAGGCTTCCGGTATTCTTCAATCAGCTTATTTTGCTTGCAGAACTGCACCGGCGTCATCGCCATGGCCCAGGGCCCTTTATCGATGTCCGTATGGACCAGATCCAAACCCAGCACGGGCTGAATTTGCGGCCAGTTGTTTTTTTCGTTCAGAGCCAGGGTCTTCATGGAATAGGTTGCTTTAAAAATCCGGGTGGCATTGCCAAAATAAACCACGAAAGCAAGGGCGAGGAGAATTGCCGCAAAAGGAATGCGCAAATAGGTACCAACCAATTGGCCGATCGCCGCCATGTCGCCAAAGCTCATTGTGGTGGAATGGGCTTGTTGGACCATGGTTTTGAGTTGCGCCACGGTTGTGCTGGTGGTAAAGAGACTCAGGATATCTAACTCCCAGATTTTAAGCTCAAGGAAGGCGTAGATGATGTGGTCCTTGAAGACATACCAAAGTAACCCAAGAATGGCAAAGAGACCGGCTACAGCCCATAAAATGGCTGTACCTCCATCATCTTGCCCTTGTTGCGCGGGTGCTGCTCCTGGCATAGAAGCTGACCTCATTTTAGTCTTACCTCATTAAGTATATACCTTACGAAAGGAGTTAGCTCAGAGTTAAAGGGAATGTCCATCATTCAACCAGCCCGACCAGCGGTCTAGTCGGGCGCAGTGTATAGATATAACTACAAATAAAACAAGACGTTAGCTACTCATCAGACGCTTTCTGCTTTTCACGAATTTCTTCGAGCGCTTTGCAATCTACACACAAGGTTGCGGTCGGCCTGGCTTCTAAGCGTCTTAAGCCAATTTCGACACCACAGACCTCGCAATAGCCATATTCTTTGGTGTTAATAAGCTCCAACGCTTCTTCTACCTTCTTCAAAAGCTTGCGCTCACGATCTCGGGCACGCAATTCCAATCGAAAGTCTTCTTCCTGGGTGGCCCTATCATTGGGATCGGGATAGTTAATGGCTTCTTCCTTCATGTGCGTCACCGTTCGATCCACGCCTTTCATAATTTGGTCACGCATTGCCGTCAGAATTTTTCGAAAATGGGGCAGCATTTTGGGCCCCATATATTCTTCATTCTTTTTCGGTTTATAGGGTTCAATGCCAAGGGTCTCAAGACTGGGTTCTAAGATATCTTTTTCACGGATTTCTTTAATGGCCATGAAGGTTCTCTCCTGTGTTACTCTCAATTGTAGTCCATTTCTCGCATCTATACCAAAAAGCGACGCCTTAAACAATGTATTTATATCGCCCAACGCCCGCTTGTCACTCTTTCTCTGCCGGCTAAATCGTGATAGGAGCATACTTCCTGATAAGCTTCTTCCCGCAAAAGCTTTCTCAACGCCGGCCCTTGCTCCCAGCCATGCTCCAACAGCAAATAAGCGCCGGGACGCAAATATTTTTTGGCGCCGTGGACCAGCTCACTCAAATCATGCAAGCCCTCCTCGCCTGAGACCAAAGCCGAGACCGGCTCAAAGTGGAGTTCTTTCTGGCAACCCTGCCATTCACTCTCGGAAAGATAGGGCGGATTGCTGACGATGGCGTCAAACAGCAAAGCTGGCAGAGCCGCGCACCAGCTTCCCTGAAAAAAACGCACCCGCTCCAGTCCCAAGTGCACCGCGTTTTGCTGGGCCACGGCCAAAGCGGCCGTCGATTGATCTGTGGCATAGACTTCCCAAGCCGGACGCTCCTGGCTCAACGCTAGAGCCACAGCACCGCTGCCTGTTCCCAAATCCGCGATGCTCCGCCGCCTTTCATCGTTTGGAAAAAGCGCCAAAGTGCGCTCCACCAAAAGTTCGGTTTCCGGGCGGGGAATCAGCGTGGCCGGCGTCACACGCAGGTCCAAGGACCAAAACTCTTTGTGGCCTGTCAGATAGGCTAGCGGCTCACCCTGCTTTCTTCTAGCAATGAAGTGTTGATAATGCGCCAGCTCGGCGCCGGTGAGAAAACGTTCTGCGTGCGCGATCAGCTGGGCGCGCGAACATTGCAGCAGCTCGGCCAAGAGCAATTCGGCATCGAGCTTGGCGCTGTCACTGCTCTCCGAAAGCGCCCGACTTCCCCATGCGATTGCCGCATCCAAACGCACAACGTTACTCGAGGGTCGCCAAAAGATCGGCCTGATGCTCCAAGGCCAGAGCGGAGATCAGCGGCTCCAGGTCGCCCTCCAGAATGCTAGTCAGCTTATACAAGGTGAGGTTAATGCGATGATCAGTGACGCGGCCCTGCGGGTAGTTATAGGTGCGGATGCGCTCGGAGCGATCGCCGGTGCCGACCAGGCTCCGCCGGTTTTCAGCCTGCTCCTTTCTTTGCTTCTCGCGTTCCTGCGAGATCATTTTGGCTTTCAACAAGGCCATCGCCCTGGCACGGTTCTTATGCTGCGAACGCTCGTCCTGACACTCTACGACCAGGCCGGTTGGAATATGCGTGATGCGAATGGCGGAATCGGTTTTATTGACGTGCTGGCCTCCGGCCCCGGATGCACGAAAGGTGTCCGTACGCAAATCCGCAGGGTTGATCTCGATGTCTTCGACCTCGTCCAACTCCGGCAGCACGGCGATGGTGCAGGTGGAGGTATGAATGCGGCCTTGTGCCTCAGTGTCCGGAACACGCTGCACGCGATGAACGCCGGACTCAAATTTAAAATTCGAGTAGGCGCCCTTGCCGATGACGCGGACAATCACTTCCTTGTAGCCGCCGTGCTCGCCGACGCTTTCATGAATAATTTCGGTTTTCCAACGGCGGGTTTCGGCGTAGCGGGTGTACATGCGATATAAATCGCCGGCAAAAATGGCTGCTTCGTCCCCGCCGGCGCCGGCGCGGATTTCTAAAAAGATATTGTTATTGTCGTGCGGATCGGTCGGTAGCAGATAAACCTGCAGTTCCTGCTCCATTTTTTCTTTTTGTTCCTCGGCCACTTTAATTTCCTGCTTGGCCAGGCTCTGCATTTCGGCGTCGGCGTCCTCCAGCAAGAGCCGGATATCCTCAATTTCCTTGCAAAACGCTTGATAGCGCGCAAAGCCTTCGACGATGGGTTCGAGCTGGGCGTATTCTTTCGATAAATCCCGGAAGCGGTTCATATCATCCGCAGCCTTGGGATCTGAAAGCAGGGTTGCGAGTTCACGATAGCGTTCACTCAGGCTCGTTAATTTTTTCAGGAGTACCGGCTTCATATTACCTTCTGCTCAAATTCAGGGATCGCTAATAACTGTTTCGCCAAACGCAAAAGATCCAGCCGTCCTTCGGAGCCGGCCTGGCGTAACTGAACCGAGGGTGCGTGCAATAATTTGTTGGTCACCCCATAGGCAAACTGGCGCAACACGATTTCCGCATCCTGCCGGTTGCCCAATTGACGCAGCGCCTTGGCAAGCTCCGCCTCGCAAATGGTCTCGATCTGTTCGCGATAAGCACGAATGGTGTCAGAAACCTGGTCCTGAGAATGCTGTTGCAGCAGCCATTCCTCGCTGCGTTTGCGAATCACTTCCTGGGCTTTTTCCGCCGCATGCTGCCGGTTCGAATGGTTTTCCTGAATAATGGCTTTCAAATCGTCGATACAATAAAGCTGAACCCCGGGCAGAGCGGCCGCTTCCGGTTCCACGTCTCGGGGAACCGCCAGATCAAAAATAGTCAGCGGGGCCTTACCAGCAGCCAGGGTTTTTTCCAGCAGGGACGCAGTCACCAGAGGCTCCAGACTTCCCGTGGCCGTAATCATGAGGTCGGCCTGCGACACAACGGCGGCCAAGTGGTTTAAGCCGATGGCTTCTGCGCCGTAGATATCCGCTAACTGCGCCGCTTTTTCGAGGCTGCGATTGACGATCCAGATTTTTTTGACCGGAGCAACCTGCAGGTAGCGCAAAATTAATTGAATAGTGTCGCCGGCGCCGAGCAAAAGAATAGCCGCTTCAGAAAGCGGTTTGCTGGGCTGTGCGTTGAAGAGACGCTTGGCCAGCGTCATGGTCGTCGAGGCGATTGACATGGGGCAGGCGCCGATGGCCGTGGTGGAGCGAATTTCTTTTGCAATGGCGAAGACGTGTTGAAACAGTCGGTGGAAGGAACTGCCAACAGCACCAGCCGTGCAGCTTTCCGAAAAAGCCACTTTCACCTGCCCCAGAATTTCCGGCTCACCCAAGACCATGGAGTCCAGGCCACAAGCGACCTTCATAATATGTTCAACTGCTTGCTGGCCCTGATATACATAGAGCACCGAACGCAGCTCCTCTTTCAACGCTTCATTATCACTTTTCCAATCCAGTCCCTGACGGCAAAACCAAGCTTGGACCTCCTGGATTGCCCCGGCTTCACAATAGAGTTCCGAACGATTACAGGTGGACAACAAGACGGCTTCCCTGGCGAGACCACTGGACAGCAGGTCTTGTAAATAAAGCGGTAATTTTTCCAACGCAAAAAAAACCTTTTCGCGCAACGCGACGGAGGCTGTTTTATGGTTGATGCCACAAACAATAATAGACATAGGGTCGTAATAATCAGCTTTGTTTGTTTATAAAATTGACTTAAACTGGGCGTAGTTTAAAACAATAGTATGAAAAGCTAAAGGGATAACTATGATGAAAGGAATCAAAAGCATCGGCTTTATTTTTTTCTTGTTTCTCACGGCCTGCTCCACCCTAGCGCCGCCTTCTTCCAAGCCGCTGCCCCTGTCCTGGAAAGAACGTCAGCAAACCCTGCAAGAGCTGCGCCACTGGAAACTGCAAGGGGCCATTGCCGTGCGCACGCCCGCCGATGGCGGCAGCGCCAACCTCAATTGGCAACAAAATGGTCAAACCTACAGTCTCTCTCTTTTTGGCCCCCTGGGAGCGAACGCGGTACAAATTTATGGTAAGCCGGGCCTGGTCACGCTGCAAACCCCCGAGGGTAAAACCTTTTCCGCGCCGGATGCAGAACAACTTTTATACAGACAACTCGGGTGGAAGCTACCTGTATCGAATCTCTACTATTGGGCTCGGGGTTTACCAGTCCCTTCTCTTCCCGCGCAAAAAGAATTTGACCAATACCATCGCCTGACCCGTCTCACGCAGCAAAACTGGCAGCTTTGGTTTAAACAATATGCTGTCTTTAATCATGCAGAATTGCCGACCAAAATTGTACTGCAGCATCCCCAATTGAATATTAAGATTGTGATTTATCAGTGGGGAAGTTAACACAAATATCCATTGACACCCTGGGCCTCGATAAGCACAATACCCCCCTACAAATGGGGTGTAGCCAAGCGGTAAGGCACCGGGTTTTGATCCCGGCATTCCTAGGTTCGAATCCTAGCACCCCAGATTTTTCATCTTCTTAATAAATTTTAATCATGCTAAGGAACCCGCCATGGCAGAAATCATGGTTTTCAACGGAAACGCCAATCACGATCTAGCCCAGCGCATTGCTGAACACCTGAAAACCCATTTGGGGAAGGCCTCCGTCAGTCATTTTAGCGACGGCGAAACCCTGGTTGAAATCGAGGAAAATGTCCGCGGCCGTGACGTCTTTATCATCCAATCCACCTGCGCTCCCGCGAATGACAACTTGATGGAGCTGATGCTGCTGGCCGACGCCTTGCGCCGTGCCTCGGCCGTTAAAATTACTGCCGTTGTTCCTTATTTTGGCTATGCCCGGCAAGACCGTCGCGTTCGTTCCGCCCGCGTGCCGATTACCGCCAAAATCGTCGCCGATATGATGGCCTCGGTCGGCATCAGCCGCCTGGTTACCGTGGATTTGCATGCCGACCAAATCCAAGGCTTTTTCTACATGCCCGTGGACAACCTCTATAGCACCCCCATTATGCTCGACGATATCGGCAAGAATGGCTATAAAAATGTCATGGTGGTTTCTCCCGACGTCGGCGGCGTGATCCGCGCCAGAGCTATTGCCAAGCGCATCGCCGGAGCTGATTTAGCCATTATCGACAAGCGCCGTCCGCGCCCCAACGAAGCCCAAGTCATGCACATCATCGGCGATGTCCAAGGCCGGGATTGCATCATCGTCGACGATATTGTGGACACTGCTAGCACCCTCTGCCGCGCCATCGAAGCGCTGAAAGAGCATGGTGCCAATCGGGTCGCGGCCTACATCACCCACCCCGTGCTTTCTGGTCAAGCTATTGAAAATATCAGAAATTCATCCCTGGATGAATTGGTCGTCGCAGACACCATCCCGCTGAGCGAGCAAGCCTGCAAGGAACCACGCATCCGCAGCCTGGACCTCAGCAAAATGATGGCCGAAGCCATCCGCCGCATTAGCACGGCGGACTCCTTAAGCCAGATGTTTGTTGAATAACCCAGGGTGACAAAGGGGAGTAATTCAGCTACAATTGGCGCCCTTTCGTACCGGTCGCAGGTACGAAACTTAACTTACTTATTTTTGGAGATGATCATGGCTATTTCGTTTGAACTTGAAGCACAACCGCGTCAAGACAAGGGGAAAGGTGCGAGCCGCCGCCTACGTCGCGCAGATCAGGTGCCCGCCATTCTTTATGGCGCCGGCAAAGAGCCGACACCGCTGCTTTTGGACCACAATAAGGTATTGGTCGCCCTGCAAAATGAGGGTTTCTACACCCACATTTTAACCCTGAAAGTGGGAGCCGAAGCTGAAAAAGTCATTTTGAAAGACTTGCAGCGCCACGCCTACAAACCCCGCGTCCTGCATATGGATTTCCAACGAATCCGCGCCGACGAAAAACTCAAAATGCACGTTCCCTTGCATTTCATTGGCGCCGATCAAGCGCCGGGCGTCAAAGAAGGGGGACTGTTGTCTCACTTGCTGTCCGACGTGGAAGTCAGCTGTCTTCCCGCCAATCTGCCGGAATTCATTGAAGTCGACGTCTCCAACCTTGGCCTCGACCAATTGCTCCATCTTTCTGAGTTGAAATTGCCGGCAGGCGTTGAACTCGTCGCCTTAAGCCATGGTCGCGATTTACCTGTCGCCAACCTCCACATGCCACGCGCTGAAGTTGAAGAACCCGCTCCCGCCGCCGCAGAGGCCGCTGCTGGGGCAGAAGGAGCTCCTGCTGAGGGTGCCGCTGCCGCTGGAACCGAACAAAAGGCTGGGACTGAGGCAAAGAAGGAAGATAAGAAGTAAGAATCCGCTCTCAGTAAATATCACCCCCTCATCGCCGCCGGTTTCCAACGGCGATGAGGATTAGGGACACTGCCATGGGGATAGAGAAACCGAACTAGCGTGGGAAGAGGGGACGGGGGGACCGAACTCATGTCACAACCGATTCAATTAATCGTCGGCCTCGGAAATCCCGGGGAAAAATACGCAAAAACCCGACATAACGCCGGCGCCTGGTTTGTTGAAGCATTAGTAAAATTGACCTCCAGCATCTTACGCCCTGAGGCAAAATTTCACGGCAGCTGTGCTTCTCTCGCAGTCGATCAATTCAAGTGCTATGCGCTTATTCCAACAACCTTCATGAATCGAAGCGGGCTCGGTGTTCGCGCTATGGCTCAATTTTATAATCTGCCCCCGGAAGCCATCCTGATCGTCCATGATGAAATTGATCTGCCGCCGGGCGTCGCGCGTTTGAAATTCGACGGTGGCTCCGGCGGGCACAATGGCTTAAAGGACATTATCGAGCAATTACAAACGAAACAGTTTCACCGCCTGCGCATCGGCGTTGGCCATCCCGGCCACAGCGATGACGTTGCGGATTACGTATTAAGCGCGCCGTCCAAATCAGATCGCCAGCTCATTGATTCCGCGTTGGAGCGGTCTCAGACGGTTTTACCTTTGATCCTGGAAGGCGCTATTCAAAAAGCAATGCAACAATTACATTCGGAGTAAATGCAATGGGTCTGAAATGCGGTATCGTGGGACTGCCTAACGTAGGCAAATCAACGCTCTTTAACTGCCTGACGAAGGCCGCGGTTTCCGCGGAAAATTATCCTTTCTGCACCATTGAGCCAAACATTGGCATCGTTCCCATTCCCGATCCCCGCCAGGATAAAATCGCGGCTATCGTGAAGCCCGAGCGCATCGTGCCCACGACCGTTGAGTTCGTCGATATCGCGGGCTTGGTCAAAGGCGCCTCCAAAGGAGAAGGCCTGGGAAATAAATTCCTGGCCCACATTCGCGAAACGGACGCCATCGCTCAAGTAGTGCGCTGCTTTGAAGATCCCAATGTCATCCATGTCGCCGACAAGGTCAATCCGGCTGCCGATATTGAAGTCATTAACATGGAATTAGCGCTGGCCGATCTCGAAACCGTGGACAAGGCCATGCAGCGCCTGCAAAAGCAGGTCAAGTCCGGCGACAAGGCCGCGCAGGCAGAAGCCGCCTTACTGGAGCGTGTCAAACCTCACCTCAATAAAGGCTTGCCGATACGCAGCCTGAAACTGACGCCAGAAGAAAACCAACTCTTGCGCCCGCTGCAATTGCTGACCATGAAGCCGACTCTTTATGTCGCCAATGTGGCCGAGGATGGCTTTAGCAACAACCCCCTTCTCGACCAAGTCCAACAAATCGCTGCCGCAGAAGGCGCGCAAATGGTTACCCTTTGTGCCCGGCTGGAAGCAGAGTTATCGGAGCTGAACGACGAAGAGAAAAAAGCCTTTTTAGCCGACTTGAAACTGGATGAACCTGGCTTGAATCGCGTGATCCACGCAGCCTACAAGCTGCTGGGCCTCGAAACCTATTTCACCGCCGGCGTCAAAGAAGTACGCGCCTGGACCATCCCTTCCAAAGCCCTCGCTCCTGCCGCTGCCGGCGTCATTCACACGGATTTCGAAAAAGGCTTCATTCGCGCCGAAGTCATTGCCTACGACGACTACATTCATTTCAAGGGTGAACAGGGCGCCAAAGAAGCCGGCAAATGGCGACTGGAAGGCAAGGATTATGTCGTGAAAGACGGCGACGTTATTTTCTTCCGGTTTAACGTGTAAAGCACTTCATAAAAGCCGTTTCCGCTGTCGCAGAACCTCAAAGAGACAAACGCCGGTCGCGACGGACACATTCAGGCTGGAGACAAAGCCCTGCATGGGAATTTTCAGCAACACATCGCAGGTTTCGCGCGTGAGATGACGCAGGCCTTTCTCTTCGTTGCCCAAAACCAGGCCCAACGGTATTTTCAAATCCTCTTGGTAGAGGCTTTTTTCAGCCCCATCGGCCATACCGAAGAGCCAGATGCCTCTTTCTTTTAACTGCTCCAGGGTGCGAGCTAAATTAGTGACTTGGACGAAGGGCACGACTTCCGCCGCGCCGCAGGCTACCTTAGTCACCGTGGGAGTCAAGCCGACCGACTTGTCCTTGGGAGCAAGCACGGCGTGCACACCGGCCGCATCGGCCGTGCGCAGACAAGCTCCCAGATTATGCGGATCTTGAATGCTATCCAGGATGAGCAGAAGCGGCGGCTCTTGCAGCTTATCCAGCAAATCTTTCAAATCGCTTTCGCTATGACTCCGAGCTGCGGCGCACTCCACAGCGACGCCTTGGTGCTTGCCTTGATGGGTCAAGCGATCCAGCGCCTCGCGGGACAGCCAATCATAGGAAATGCCGTGACCACCAAAGGCCTTGATAATTTTCTGCAGTTTATGGTCCGAACGCTCGTGCTGCTTCGCGTGATCAATCAGATAGGCGCGCCGAATGCGCTCCGGTTGGTTTGCCAGCAAAGCCTCCACGGCGTGGAGGCCAAAGATGATGTTCTTTTCACTCATAGAATGGAAAAACCGTTCACAGTACCTTGAAAAATAGCCCTACCTTTAACGCCGGCGTCTTCTCTTCTTTTTCGGTGCTTTCTTGCCGCTCTCTTTTTCTTTCTCTTTGCTCTTTTCCTTGTCTTTCCTTTTTCCGGATTTTTTCGGCGCTCGCTCGCGGACTTCCACATCGGCGACGACAAAATCAATCTCGCGTTCGTCTAAATCAACGCGTGCCACGCGGACCTTGATGGTGTCTCCGAGGCGATAAGCGCATTTGGAGCGTTCGCCCTCGAGGCTCAGCTTCATGGAATTAAAATGATAATAATCGTTGGGCAGGGTGCTGATATGCACCAAGCCTTCTACATAGATGCCAGTGAGTTCGACAAAGAGGCCAAAACCGGTGACACCGGAGATGACGCCGTCAAAGGTCTCGCCGACCTTGTCCATGATGAATTCGCATTTCAGCCAATCCACAGCCTCGCGCGTGGCATCGTCGGCACGGCGCTCGGTGGTCGAGCAATGTTCGCCAAATTTTTCATAGGCCGACATGGCATCCACGGGGGGAGCCTGCTTTTGCAAGACGCTGCGAATGCCGCGATGCACCAGAAGATCGGGGTAGCGACGAATCGGCGAAGTGAAA
>JABDGC010000005.1 GCA_013286215.1 Gammaproteobacteria bacterium | reverse complement strand
ATATTATCGATTGCTAAGACAAGGAGACTCTCATGCCTAGAAACTTAACTCTTATTCTTGCTCTTTTGTGGACTTTCGTCCTCCCCCTTCCCGTCTTTGCCAAAACCATCGATCTTTATGAGCAACCGAAAGACGGCGCCAAAGTAATCGGCACCCTGGATTCCCAAGAGGGAATCATCGCGATTTATACCCCTGAAAAAAGTACTTGGATTAAAGTCGCCGATCCCCGCAATGGCAACGTCGGCTGGGTCAAAGTAAAAGACCTGGGCTCGGCCAGCACCACCGACTACACCTTTACTCAGCGTTTCATCAACACTGGAAACTCGCCACAAACCTATCAAATTATTCAATTCGGCGGCCCTAATAAAATGACGCCGGAACAAATCCAGCAGCAGCTCAAGCAAACCGAGCAACAGCAATTGCGGATACAGGAAAATATGAATAAAGCCATGCAAAACATGATCAATGACATGAACAATCTTTATCATTGGAATACCCAGTGGTATAACAATGGCACGCCTTTTGTCATGCCGGTCATCGTTATTCCCGCGCAGACCCTGCCACCGATCAAGGATAAGGCCTCGGATAAGAGCGGCGCTGCCAAAACCCAGAAAAAAGACGCCACCAGCGATAATGACTAGTGCGGTGTCTTGCCAGACTGTTCGCAGTAAGAGGAATGACGCCGGGGTCGACTCGTGCTAAAATCAAGCTAGTTCTTCACGGCAGGCAGCAATGATGATCAAGAAAAATAATTGGCTTAAATTCTATTTATTTTCTGTTTTTTGCTCTTTATTGTTCTATCCCTTAGCCTTCGGAGCATGGATGGAAGAACCGCGTCAGCCCGCCAATGAGAATTATTACCGCCTCAAGAAAGCCTTGGACTATTACGAATCGATCCAGACCCACCCCTGGCCCTCCATTTCCACCCTCGACCTGAAAAAAGGCAGCTCCAATCCCGGTGTGTCCGAATTACGTGAACGTCTGCGTTTAACCGGCGATCTCGCTCGCGCCGAAGACACACAGAGCGAACTTTACGACCAGGCACTGGAAACCGCGGTGAAGCGTTTTCAGGCGCGTCATGGTTTGAAACCGGACGGCGTTATGGGTTCTAAAACGGAAAGGGAACTCAATGTCCCACCTTATGAACGGGCCGAGGAAATTCGCCGCAATATGCAACGCTGGGCCGCGCTGCCACCCCAACTGGGCCATCGTTTTATCTTCATCAATATTCCTGAATTCCGCTTTGATCTGGTTGAAAATGGCCATCCTGTGCTAACCATGAAAATCATCGTTGGCAAGCCGGAGCGGCCCACACCGGAATTGATTTCTGAACTGAACCAAATTGAAATCAATCCCTATTGGAATATTCCGCCGAATATTATCCAGAAAGATATTCTGCCTAAAATTTTAAAAGACCCACACTATTTGGACGAAATGGACATCAAAGTGGTGCAGCATCGAAAATCGGGGGTCCTGACCCTGGATGCCAGCCGCATTGATTGGAATGAGGCTGTCAAGAATGGCTTTGCCTACGAACTGCGCCAAGAGCCCGGTAAAAAGAACGCCCTGGGAATGGTTAAATTTGATTTTCCCAATGAATACGACATTTACATGCATGACACGCCGGCCAGGGAGCTCTTTAGCAGAGATAACCGTATCTTCAGCTCCGGCTGTATTCGCCTTGAAAAGCCCTTCGCCCTGCTCTCCTATTTATTAAACGGCAATCCCCAGTGGAACGTCCAGCATATGGCCGAAGTTTTGCAGTCGGGAAAAGAAACCACTATCAAAGTGAAACCGTTGCCGGTCTATATCATTTATGCCACCGCCTGGGTAGACCGCAACGGGGTTTTGAATTTCCGTCGGGACCCCTATGGCTACAATGAAGATCCCAATCCGGATGAACTCAGCCCGCAAGCATCGATTGACGATCCTTTCGCAATACCGCTATCCTTCTACGCTTTGAATTAAAAGCCACCCTTTTTAAAGGTTATTTATGTCCCTGCCCATCTTACAACTGAAAAAGAACGAAGATAAACGCCTCCGAGAAGGCCATGTCTGGGTCTATAGCAATGAGGTCGACATCAAAAAGTCGCCGTTAAAGAACTTTCAGCCCGGCGAAGAAGTCGTGGTGAAGGCAGCCAACCAAGACGTCCTGGGGTTAGCCTATGTCAATCCGCATTCGCTCATCGCCGCCCGTCTCTTTTCCCGAAACCCAACAGACCGGCTGCATGTGGCACTGCTGAGCGAGCGTCTGCAACAAGCTTTAAAGTTGCGGGAGTCGCTCTTTCAAAAACCCTATTACCGGCTTGCCTTCGGCGAAAGCGACGCGTTGCCGGGGTTGGTTATCGACCGTTATGGAGATCACCTGGCTGTCCAATGCAATACCTACGGCATGGACAATAAGAAAGAAGAATTGCTCAGCGCCATCCGCGCAGTGCTGCCGACAACGCAATCTTTGATCTGGCGTAACGATAGCCCTATTCGTCAACAAGAGGGTTTAACCTCTTCTGTCACCGCCGGTCTGGGTGAACCGCCTGAAATCGTCGTAATTGAAGAAAATGAAACCGCCTTTCACGTTCCCCTCTGGCAGGGGCAGAAGACCGGCTGGTTCTTCGATCATCGGCTGAATCGCGCACGACTCAAGGACTATGTCCGCGGCCAAAGCGTCTTGGACGTTTTTAGTTATCTGGGCGGCTGGGGTATTCAAGCTGCGCGCCTTGGCGCGAAGGAAGTTCATTGCGTCGATAGTTCGGCGTTTGCCTGTGAGTGGATCAGTAAAAACGCCGCCCTCAATCAGGTGCAAAGCAAGGTTCAAGTCACGTGCGAGGATGCCGTCACCGCCTTACAACAACTCGCGCGGGAGAAAAAGAAGTTTGAGGTTATTATTCTGGACCCGCCGGCCTTTATCAAAAAGCGCAAAGATCAAAAGGAGGGACTCCTGGCCTATCAACGCCTGAACCTGCTCGCCCTCAAACTATTAACGCCGACGGGCATCCTAATATCCGGCTCTTGCTCCATGCACCTCCACAATGAGGATTTCCTGAGGCTACTGCAACGCGCGAGCCTCGCTGCCCACTGCCCCCTGCAGGTTCTCGAAAGAGGCCACCAGGGGCCGGACCATCCGATACATTTAGCCATTCCAGAGACGGACTATCTCAAAGCCATCATTCTGCGACGACTCGAGGCATAGAGAGAGAGTGCTTTATGCTTTGAAGGTTGGAAGGGTTCTGGAAGTTACAGGGTGGCGGGATAAAACGGGGGGGAAGATGGTTTTAGCCATCTTCCCCTTTATCGTTACCTCTTCTTCTTTTTCTTGCTAGTGCTTTTTTTCGCTTTCGATTTTGATTTCACTTTTGATTTAGCCTTACTTTTCGCTTTCTTTTTCCCTGCCATGTTTCTTCTCCTTCAAAGGTTGGTTAGGATGCTCGAATAACTCGAACAACCTTTATTATATATTTTTTTTTAGCTATTTGTGAATACTTATTATCATTTTTTTTTCATACCTCCTTTTTTTATGAACGGAGCTCGGAGAGAAAAATGGGCTTCTGCATTGATGAAAGAGCGGCATCCGTCGTGTGCTTTCCTGGAAAAATATCAAAATTTCGGCTTTTTTATGGATTATTCTCACTGCTTGATAATAAAAGAAAGCGACCTTTCTTCGGTCCAAAATCAAAATCGCGACCGTTCACCTTGCCTCTACACCCTGAAAAATATTTTTTGCGCGGACCATGCGGAAGAAAAGAATTAGGGGTAAAAGCGGTTAATCAACCCTCTCCATCACTGTTTCGGAAGAAAAAGGGGGTCCAAAGCACCCTCCTCTCGCAACCTAGCCAGTCTTATGTTCCACCCAACACCCAGAGAGGGGCTTAGTAATAACCCTAGGTCGAATTAGAAAAGCACCTAGTACAGCATCGGTTAATTCCTTCACCCTGAACGCTTCTGTCATCTTGAACGCTGCGAACAAAGCGTAGCAATCCAAGGAATTGATAGCTGTCATTCTGGATTACAACGTTTCGCTCACAATGACAGGCTAAAGTTAGCAGTCTTGGACTGAGTGCGGCATTGCACTAACAGCGTTCGGTTAATTCGGTCATCCGGCATAGCCCTTGTCATCCTAAGTATAGCCTCGTCATCCTGAGTGTAACGAAGGATCTTACTACTACATAGGGCGTGAGATCCTTCGCTGCGCTCAGGATGACAGCAGTAGGGCTTAGGATTTAGGATGACGAGGCTAAGCATAGGACGACACAATCAAGTTGACGCTTATTAAGCTTCCTCTCCCGCCGCCTTCCAGGCGGCGCGCTTGTCTGCCGGCAGACTCTCGACATATTGATCCAGAGAGAGTGCTTCCTTCTGAATCAGCTCCTGTTCGATGAACTGACGCAGGATGGCCTTAATTTGCGGCGACGAAAGAATAGTTTCCACGGTGTATTTCGTACGTTGCAGATGCAAAACCGTGTTAATGGCAACCTTCGCATAGCTGTGAAACCGTTCCATAAAAGCCTGTCGATCCGTTTCAGACAAATTTTCCAAGGTCTGATCGATCACCTGGCTGCGGAAGTTCTGGTAGTCCTCACGGATTCCCTCGGCCACTGTTTTGAAATCACCGCTCTCAGCTCTCTTTTTGATTTTTTCCTTCGAACGGCCAACCGCCTTTTCCACTGTTCTGGCTTCCTGATAATTGAGCCGCAAAGCGCTCATCAAATAAGCGGTCAGATTCTTGACCCGGCCCTCTTGGTAATTTTTGGATTTCTCAATGAGGTCCATCTTCCCGACAATAACCTCCCGCGAATAATCCTTCAAGACCTGCTCGGCCTGTTCCCTGGAAAAGTGATAGACTTCAATCAAAAGCCCGCGCAGCTCCGCTGCCACCTCCGTCACGAGAGGCAGGACCGGCTTGACGCCAATGCGGGTTCGTTTGCTCCGCTCCTTCAAGGAAAAACGCAGCTTGCCTACACGCCGTCCTTCCTTTTGCACTTCCGCCTCAACCACCAAGTCAGAGTAGGTATTCACTTCTTCCACCGACTTATCCAGCACCCGCTTTTTGAAATCGCGGAAAATAGGATACTTGTCATCTGGCACGCCCATCAGCTTGCGAAAGGTATCGATCTCAATCCACTTGGTAAACGGCAGGCCTCGATAACGAATACAGTTTTCATATAAGGCTAAACCATAGCTGGATCGGAATTGCGACTGAATGAAGAGATCAATACGACCAAACATGGAGGGCGAATGCAACAATTGTTTCATGCGCGGCGAATAGGCGTAATAGCAAAGCGGCCCCTGCAAGCTGACACTGGCCAGAATGGAGGAAGCTGTCCAGTCTTCCTGGCCAGTCTTGTCGTTAATCACATTCCATTCCATGACGGTTGAGAGCAGTTCTTTCAAGGCTTCTTTAATCGCCGCATGATTGTTGCCCTGATAGCCAATCAGCTTGCAGAGCTGTTTCACGGTGATTTCATGCTCTTCCTTCAACAGAAGTTCCGGGTAGGCGTGATAGAGCAGCGCGTTGGTGATCTTGCGTTGAAGTAAACTAAGGGTATTCGAGCAGTGAATGGTCGCAGCATGCTTCTTTAATTCGCGTTTGCCCGCTTCAGCGGGCCGAGTCGGTTTTTCTTTTTTGGCTTTCAATCCCATATCCGTCACATTAATCCCATATCCGTCACCGATTATCCCAAGGACGTCGCAGTTTCTCCCATAAACGTCCCTTCTACTCCCATAAAGGTCACCAAATCAAGGTGAAATTTATTATCTTTCAATAGTTTGCCTTGCTCTAAACAAAAGATAAACGTTATTAAACAAAAACTCAACATGGCGGTGGTGTTCTTTTATTTTCGATGACACAAAATTGATAATATATTATGATTTCTTGTAATACAATTCCTGGAAAAAAAAGGAGCATGGAATGAAAATTATCGCATTCGTGAATAACAAAGGAGGTGTTGGAAAGACAACCTGCAGTAAAATAATGGCAGAGTATCTTTCCAAAGTAAAAAAAATGTCCGTTCTTGGCATTGATTTTGACCCTCAATGTAATTTCTCACATCAATATCTGCAAATGGAAATCGATCCCGTTGCACCCGAAGGCCTTATTCCACCGATCCATCCTGATTACAATCCCGAAGATCTGGAGGAGATGGACTGGGAGGGCCGCAGCAGCATCGCTGAAATTTTTTACGGTCAAGGTGTTGTGCCTTATCCCACTTATATTGAGAACCTCGATCTTGCACCCGGCCATGCTGAGCGGCTGCTCGCTGCAGAATCAGTCAGAAAAACAGAAGTTGTTGAAAAAGTACACAAACAATTAGCTAACTTTTTGAATTCTGAGGATGTACGCGCGGCTTATGATGCGGTCATTATTGATACGGCTCCTTCCAAGGGACCGTTGACGATCTCCGTGATGAAGGCGGCGACGGATATCGTTATCCCCTCGGTGATGGAAGAACAGCCGGTGCAGGGAATTTATGGGATGTTGCAGTTATGGATGCAGGAATCCTTGATCCGCGAAAAGTCGCGCCCCTTAAATCTGGTCGGCATTCTTCCGAACATGTTCAAGCAAACCCGCTTGCATAAGGACCTGCTGAATAGCTTACAGGGCAATCCGGCGATTAACCGTTATATTCTTCCCGTGAAATTAAACCAACGCATTGTCTATGCGGAAGTGGATTCAGAAGAAGCGAATCCCCGTTCCATCTTTGACTTCCCGGATGACCACATCGCGAAAAAAGAAGCCTTGGAAGCTTACCAACATATTGCAGAGAGGATCTATTCATGACGAAGAAAAAACGCTTTGGCGTATCAACAGCGTTGACCCGCGGCCTCAGTGAAACGATTCATGTGGTAGAAAACAATTCTGGCACCTTTCGCAACGTCGTTCTGCCGTTGTCACGCATTGAGCTTGACCCAGACAATCCGCGCAAACTGGCGCTTAATCTGACGGATGTGAGAATAGGCTTGAATAAGCAGGATCCGCTCTATAACCAAAAGCTAGGGGAACTGGAACGTTTGAAAGAATTGATGGCGACTATTCAAAGCAGTGGCGTGATTAATCCCATTGTGGTGTATAAACGGGGCGAGCTTTACCGCGTCGTTGCTGGCGAACGCCGCTGTCTGGCTTCGATTCTTGCGAGCAAGCATGAAATTGACGCCCGGGTCTTCAATGAAAAACCAAGAGGTTTTGAGCTCAAACTTGTCCAATGGATCGAAAATACTGCCCGTGAAGATTTGACGCTGGATGAGCGCATTGAAAACGTGCGTGATTTGCTGCGGGAGTACCAACAACAAAACAATCCCACAGAAGTCACTGCTTCCTTGCTGCGTGAGCTGACCGGCCTTTCGTTACCACAGGCTACCTACTATGTCGTTGTTTTGAACGCCCCCGCTGATCTGAAAGCCGCCATTTCCAAGAGTGAAATTCGCAGTTTAGATAAGGCTGCCATCTTGGCTGGGATCGAGCGCGAAGACTTGCGACAGCAGGCGATTGAAGCCTGCATTAAGGGCAGTAGTTTGAAAGAGTTAAGACAGATGATTTCGCAGCAACGCGATTTATCCAAGAAACAGAAGCAGATCTCCTTGCAAGATAAGCAGACTCGGTCTTTGTCACGACGCGTTAATATGGGATCCACCGGACAAGTTGCGGTGGTAAAGGAAATTGTAGATGCTATTTTGGGCCAGGCCAGGTATCAGAAATATGTTCCGATTTTTTCTGCCATTGATTGGGCGCATGTGAAGCATAGCGCACTGGCTTTCCGTCAATTAGTTGATATTCTCGAAAGGGAATTAGTAGGGCAGATATGAAAACAGCAATCACTTCAATCAAATTACAAAAGAAGCTCCATCACAAGCTGCAGTTGACTGTAGTCAATGATCAGTATGGTATGCGCGGGAAAAATAAGTGGATTCTTGAGGCGATCGAGTCCTTCTTGGCCTTACCCGATTACCCCAACCTGGTGGATATTGCCAATTGCTCCGATCAGTTGACGGACATGATTAGCTTACGCTTCCCCGAGCTGCTGATGCGCAAATTGGATGAGGCGGTTATTCACGTGCGGCGCCAGTATCCGGGGATGGAAGGGGTTAAAAGCAATCTGATACGGGCCAGTATCATCCAAAGAATGATCCGCGGCGCCACTTCGGTGACCGAACAAGACTGTAACTAACTGAATATACAGTAATTCACATTTTCGGTTTCTTTTTTCACGAACAGTGACGCTTGTGGGATGCCTGGGAAAGGTGACGTTTATGGGATAGAACGAAGGTTCTATGTAGAACATTGCCGTTGTTCCACTGGATTTTGGTCATGTAAAGGCGCGGCGAGCCAAAAAATAGGTAACCTTGCGTTGGATGACCGGTGGAAGCTCTGCATTAAAACGATTAACAACTAAGGAATGAAATATGACCTCGATAAAAAGCTATGCGGCTCTCAAAGCCAAGGAACTTTTAGTCCCTTTCCAAATCCAGCGTCGTGAACCCGGTCCTTTTGATGTAGTCATTGATATTCAATATTGCGGTATTTGTCATACAGATCTGCACCAGGTACGGGATGAATGGGGTGGAGCCCGCTTTCCGATGGTTCCTGGCCATGAAATTGCGGGTCTCGTGAGTGCCGTTGGTGCCTCGGTCAAGCGTTATAAAATCGGCGATCGGGTCGGCGTTGGTTGTTTTACGGATTCCTGTCGCCAATGTTCGCCGTGTAAGCAAGGCCTGGAACAATATTGTGAAAAAGGCATGCGACAAACTTATAATGCCCTTGAAAAAGACGGAAAAACCGCGACCTATGGCGGCTATTCGCAGAAAATTGTAGTCGACGAAAATTATGTTCTGAAAATACCGGACAGCTTGCCCTTGGATAAGGCGGCGCCTTTGCTCTGTGCCGGCATCACGACTTATTCTCCTTTGAAGCACTGGAAAATCAAGGCCGGCTCCAAGGTTGGTGTGCTCGGTCTGGGTGGTCTAGGACACATGGCGGTTAAAATCGCTGCGGCGATGGGCGCGGAAGTGACAGTCTTGAGCCATTCCGGCAGCAAGAAGGCAGATGCGCTCCGAATGGGAGCCAAGAATTTTGTAATTACCGCGGAACCGGGCGTTTTGGATCCCTATGCCGCCTATTTCGATTTGATCATCAATACAGTTTCTGCCAACCTAGATCTTGGCGCCTATCTCATGCTGCTTAAACTGGATGCGACCTTGGTGGCAGTCGGCGTGCCTGAACATCCAGTGTCCTTTGGTTTTTTCCCATTGATTCAGGGTCGGCGTTCTTTGAGCGGCTCTTTGATCGGTGGTATACAAGAAACGCAGGAAATGCTGGATTTCTGTGCCCAGCATGGTCTATCAGCGGAGATTGAAGTGATTTCCATTGAGAAAGTCAATGAAGCTTTTGAACGCATGACCCAAGGCGACGTTCGCTACCGTTTTGTGATTGATCTCAGTACCTTGGCGTGAAGCAGCGAGTACAGCGTTATAAATATTCGGTTCACCTTTCCATACCCTCCTTCCTCCACCAACAGCGTGGAGGAGAGGGGAATTTAAAATGAGAACCGAATATTTACCCATTTAGCGTTTATCCATTTGATTTTAAACCATTAATTCAATACTTAGAATGAACAAACATCCATAGACAGAAAGGCTATGGCACTATGGGAAAAACGCGGGCCAAAAGGGTCAAAGCGCTGCTTGAAAAACTGATGGAAAAAAAGTACCCAAGGTGTTTATAATCAACTTTAAAATGACACAAGAGGAGTGGAAGCGTTGTGATGCGGTCAGGTACGCGAGGAATAGCCGCTGGATTAGGCGCAGAAAGACCGTTGCCTCCGACAACGACTCTTTTCGCCTTTAAACTTGCTAATGTGCAAAAACAAAAACTCAACGTCCTGAATCAAAACCTGAAACTCCATTCTGGTTTAACTCTCCCCGAAGGGCAGGCCTTGTCTCTCATTCAAGAACTCGCCGATGAATTGGAAAGACTTAATAAAATCGATACCACTCTGGCGGAGGAAAGCCAGGATAAGCTGCTGATTAACCAATATCGATTAGCGATCATCAAAGCCTTCGACGAGCATCTTCGCCTAAGCACCCCGCAAAAGCCCAGCGCGCCGAACCCGCCACCGATTCCTTGGTGGAAACAGACTCTTCACTACCTCAGCTACGGCGTGCTTTTGGTCGTTGGGATGGTGATGGACGGCATCGGCAGCTTTTTAGGCGGGCAGGAGCTCATTAATTTAATTCCAAGCATCGCCGGTCCAGTAGGAATGATCATTGGCATCAGCTTTAGTTTAATTAATGCAGCCTTGTTTTATTCCTTTGAAGCCGCCATGTTAAGGCAAATGATGGGCTTGGAATCCATGGATGAAATCGGCGAGCAACTGGAAATGGACGAGGAGCAAATTGTCCGAACCAAAGCAATAAACGATTTTATGATGAACCATGCAAAAGACAGCGTGGAGCAAGAGACCTATTATACCTATGCTCATCTGGCTGCTGTGATTAACAAAACGATTCAGGCTAAAACGCATTTCCATAGAGAGGAACTCCCCGAAAAGCGCTCGCATAAAATGCTCCGTCACGCGGTCACCCTGATCGGCGGGATCATGGTCACCGGCTCCAGCTATTTTATGGCGAATTCTCTGCTGCTCTTTGCAGCGCCGGCTCTCGTCGGCACACCTATCGGCTGGGTTTTACTGAGTATCGGCGTCATCACCATGCTAGCCTACTTTCTTTCTATGCGCGGAAAAGCAATGGTCAGTATGTTCAATCCAGCCAGTAAAAAATTTAAAGACGCGAAGGCCCAATACGAGCAGTTTTTACCAAAATCTGAAGCGGTATTCAGACAGGTTTATAAGGATAAGCTCGAGCTACTCACTTTACGCGCGGAAAACCGCGAGCTGAGGAGACAACTTGAGGTATCGGCGGGGAGCCCAAGGATCAGTCCGCCGCCGGTGAGTAGCTCCCCACCTCATAGTCCTAGTCTCCTTCGCGGGTCTCAAGGTTTTTGGAGGGACCCACAGGATCTGTCCGTAATCGCTACTTCTTCAAGCACAACAGAGCTGAGAAGTAGTAGTCCCGGGCAGCACTGAAAATGCGCCCTTGCCTTCTCGATGGTCGCCAGTCACTAAATAATCAGCACTTCCTTCCACGCACATGCTGATGAAAAAGCTATCATTTGGATCAGCTGCCTCTGCTTTGAGAACCAAGCGTTCTAAACGGAAATGACAAATCTCCGACTTTTTCTGCCCCTATTCAACCCTTTGCCATGCTATCCCTGCTTTTGCTTACCTCCGATGCGCGACGCATCATGGGAACGCTGGTCTGAATTCAGTGCCTCGGTTGGGCTTGTGCCTTGATCATCATTCTGGCGAATATCGGCTTTCTTGCGGCGATTCTTTCGCATTAACGTTTAGAGACAAAGAAGTTTCCCTTGATATAAAACCGCAAATGACGTTTTGCCCAGTGTTTGGCGTAGTCCACGCCAATGCGCGGTCTTTTCACCAGGGTGAAGGCGGAGTCGTCTCCTTCGGTGAGGTGGAAGTCGGGGCTGAGCAGGTCCTTGCCCTGCAGATTTTTATCAATGCTCATGGCCTTGCATAAGAGCCCGGGACCCTGGGTGCGCTCTGCGATATTCTTCACCGGTTCTAGGGCGCGCAGCAGGACAGCGGCGGCATGACCTTCTTCCTCTGTCACAATGTTCATACAGTAATACATGCCATAAATCAGGTAAACATAGGCGTATCCCGGCGGGCCAAACATGACTTGGGTTCGGGGGGTTAAACCTTTGGCTGAGTGAGCCGCCAGATCATGCGGGCCAAGATAGGCTTCAACCTCGACGATTTTTCCGATGCGCTTCAGGCCGTTCACCCGGTGGACTAAATATTTTCCCAGTAAGTCTTGAGCAACGCAAACGGTGTCTCGATTATAAAAGCGACGGGAAAGCTTTTTCATGGCCGAGGGAGGTCCTCACATCATTTCATATTGCGGTCCGCTGCCGCCTTCCGGCGGGGTCCAGACGATGTTTTGCGTAGGGTCCTTAATGTCACAGGCTTTGCAATGAACGCAATTGGGCGAATTAATTTGTAATTGGGGCTGACCGCCGTGATCAATCATTTCATAGACCCCCGCTGGGCAATAGCGGGTTTCCGGCGCGGCATATTCCGGTAAATTGACTTGTACGGGTACCGTGGCGTTTTTCAATAGAAGGTGGCAGGGTTGGTCTTCCGGGTGCTCGATATTGGCGAGATAAACAGAAGCAGGCAGATCGAAGGACAAATGACCGTCATGCTTGGGATAGACGAGTTTGCGGCAAGCTGCGGCCTTTTTCAGGCTGCCGGAATCGGTGATCGTATGATGCAGGGTCCAGGGTGCGTGTCCGCGAAAAAGATAAGCGTCGAGGGCGGAATAAGCCAGCCCCGGCCACAGGCCCCAGCGTAGTGCGGGGCGAATGTTGCGCGCCTGATAGAGTTCTTTCCAAATCCAGCTGGTCTCGCATTGGCGCCGGTATTCCAGGCATTCCTGCGACCCTGCTTGTTCCAACAAGGGCAGAACCGCTTCAGCGGCGATCATGCCCGACTTCATGGCATTGTGAATACCTTTGATTTTGGGAACATTCAGAAAACCCGCGCCGCAGCCCAGGATGAGTCCGCCGGGAAAAGAGAGTTTAGGAATGGATTGGAAGCCGCCCTCATTCAGCGTTCGTGCACCATAGGCTAGCCGTTTGCCGTCCTTGAGCAGGGGGGCGATGGCGGGGTGAGTCTTAAAGCGTTGAAATTCCTCATAGGGATTGAGATAGGGATTTTCATAATCCAGTCCGACAACAAAGCCCAGGGCGACTTTTCGATTTTCCAGATGATAGACAAAGGATCCGCCGTAGGTCTTTGCATCCAGCGGCCAGCCGATGGTGTGCAGCACGGCACCAGCGCGATGCACGGCTTCAGGCACTTCCCATAATTCCTTGATGCCGAGGCCATAGGTTTGGGGATCCACACCTTGGCGCAAGCTAAAACGTTCAAATAATTGCTGTGTCAGATAACCGCGGCAGCCTTCCGCGAAAAAAGTCTGCTTGGCGCGCAGTTCAATGCCGGGTTGATAAAGCGCACTGTGTTCGCCGTTTTTCTTCACGCCTTTGTCGCCGGTCGCGACGCCGCAAACGGCATTTCCCTCATACAGTATTTCCGTGGCTGCGAAGCCGGGAAAAATATGGATGCCCTGGTTTTCGGCCTGGCGCGCCAGCCAACGGCATAATAAACCGAGGCTAATGAGATAGTTGCCATGATTTTTCATAGGGGGAGGCGTTGGTAGGCGGAAGGATTTTTTTTCCGTCAGCAGGACAAATTCATCTCGTGTGGCGGGCGTGTGAATGGGTGCGTCCAGGTTGCGCCAATCCGGGATCAGCTCGTTCAGGGCGCGTGGCTCGAGGACCGCGCCGGAGAGAATATGTGCTCCGACCTCGCTGCCTTTTTCTAAAACGGCAATTTGCAGCGTTTTATGGGCCTGTTGTGCCACTTGTGCCAGGCGAATTGCGGCAGACAGTCCGGCGGGGCCGGCGCCGACGATGAGAACATCAAAATCCATGCTTTCACGCGCCATGATTTTCCCTTATCCGAGTTCCACCGCAAGGGCTGTGGCTTCGCCGCCGCCGATACAGAGGGAGGCGATGCCGCGTTTCAAGCTGTATTGTTGCAGCGCGTGGACCAACGTGACCAGAATACGCGCGCCGGTTGCCCCGATGGGATGGCCCAAGGCGCAGCCACCGCCGTGAATATTAAGTTTGTCGCGCGGGATTTTTAATTCACGCATGGCGGCCATGGCGACTACGGCGAAGGCTTCGTTGATTTCGAAGAGATCCGTTTGCGCGACCGTCCAGCCGATTTTTTCCAGCAATAGTCGTGTGGCGTCGATGGGCGCGGTGGTGAATTGTTCAGGTTGCTTGGCATAGGATTGGTGAGCAACAATCCGTGCCAGTGGTTTGAGACCACGTTTTTCAGCCTCAGACTGTCGCATTAAGACCAAGGCCGCGGCGCCATCTGAAACGGAGGAAGAGTTGCCAGCCGTGACGGTACCGTCTTTATCGAAGGCCGGCTTTAATTGAGCGATTTTTTCAAGCGAGACGGAGCCAGGCCGTTCATCCGTGTCAATGCATTTGTCTCCCTCGCGGGTTTTTGCCGTGAGCACGACAATTTCCTTGGCAAAGCTTTTTTCCTGAATCGCTTTTCGAGCGCGCTCAAAGGAAGAGAGGGCGAACTGGTCTTGAGCTTCGCGGCTAAAGCCAAATTCTTTGGCGCAGCGTTCAGCGAAATAGCCCATGGGTCTGCCTTTATCGTAGGCGTCCTCTAGGCCGTCCAGCAGGGTATGGTCAAGCAACTGCCCATGCCCGAAGCGATAACCTTGACGCGCTTTAGGAAGCAGGTAGGGACCGTTGCTCATGCTTTCCATGCCGCCGGCAACAATGACATGTTGCTGTCCGGTTAGCAGAATATCATGGGCCAGCATGACCGCTTTCATGCCTGAACCGCACATTTTGTTAAGCGTGGTACACCCGGTCTTGACGGGTAGGCCGGCGCCGAGAACAGCTTGTCGCGCCGGAGCTTGTCCTTGCCCGGCGGGGAGAACGCAGCCCATAAAGGCTTCGTCAACGTCTTCTGCTTTGATCGCGGCGCGTTCCAAGGCGGCTTTGATCACGAAAGAACCGAGCTGCGGCGCGGAAAAATCCTTTAACTCACCCAGGAGATTGCCTTGCGGCGTTCTGGCCAGACCGACGATGACGATGGGATCTTTATCCATGCAGCGGTTCCTTGAATTAACGGCTCTCTCTTTTATCCAGGGCTTCGTTTTTAATATGGCTTTCCTGCTGTTTCAGCAGGGACTTGATTTTCTGTAGCTTGGCGGCGTCAAAAGAAAAACCCGATTCTTGTAGCGCTTTCTCCGGATTTTTCTTGAACTGGGCGCGAAAATCAAGATCGTTTGCCCAGACTTCAAAGACTTCTTTCAGTTCCGCGGCAGAGACGGTCGAGGCGGCGGCTTCCTTCACATCCATAGTCCATAACGGGTAGTGGCCAATCTTGCCGTGGGGCACGACGTTGAAATAGTGGGAGGCGGCAGTGATGATTTTTTCTTCTGAATAGTTTTGGCTGTGCTCACTGGCTTTTTCGATTTGCTCGACGTTTTGGCAGTCGGCCAAGTTGACGCGGTTGTTGAAGATAATACGCTCACTGCAAATTTTTCGAAGGTATTTAAAGATTTCGTCGTGATCCAGGTAACGGTCGGGATTGCGAACGCTGCCGAAATAAAGATATTGATACATATTCAACATGAGCACCGTCTGAAAGGGTCCGCCGAATTCGTCAATTCGATCCGCTAGCTCATGCAGACGCAGGAATTCAAAGCGCACTTTATCTTTGTGCAAATGTTCCTGCAACCAACGGCAGACGTCAATGTCATATTGATAAACGTCGATGCCCAGGCAGCGTGTGCAGTTGGGATCTTCGCCGGCGGCGAAAACAAAGAAACCTTTCGAGGAACCGATGTCCAAAAAACTGGTTAGCGGCTGCGGCAGCAGATCGCGCACGCGGTTATAGCGTTTGGCTAATTCACGAGTGGGGATCAAGCGGGTTTTTTTCACTTTGTAATTATGGTTGTTTGGGTAGGAGGCTCGTAAATAGTTTATATATTCCCGTGCAGTAGGGGCCATGTTTTGATTGGGGTGAAACAGGCGAGACAAGCGCTTAACAATTTTTGAAAACACAAAAAGCTTCTCCTATTGATTCCGTGAAGCGGTAAAAAAACATTATAGACAGCGAGGAATAGTTTTGAAATGAGTATTTTTAGCCGAATGCGAGAATGCAGACGTATCATGTTAAAATAGAAAAAAGTGCCATTAATTGATATCCACTCAGTATGGATTAATTATGCCCACTTCTATCGAAAGTGCCACTATAAGCATCCCCGAGCGGCAGGCTCTTATTCAAGCCTTTCCCTGCTTTTCTGGTCTATCTTCAGATCAAAGCGATCATTTAGCAACGTTAATGCGCGAGGTGAGTTACACGCCAGGAGAGGTGGTGGTTACGCAAGATGAACTGGTTGACTCTGTTTATTTTATAGTCAATGGCGAGGCCGAGGTGAGCACTTTCTCTGAATACAAAAAAAAGCTAATAAAAACGCCGGTTGCAATGCTGAGGGCAGGTGAAAGCATCGGCTTAAATGACAGCGGCTTTTTTTCCTCAACCGGCAAACGGACTGCCACGGTCACTGCCACTGCCAAGCTTTTATTGCTGGTCCTCGACTTAAAAAATCTGCACGCTTTTTTGGAAAAGAATAAACTGGAATCCGGGATGTACGCGGCGGCCGAACAAATGCTGCGCATGCGACTGATCAAGCAAAGTTTGCCCTTTAGCAAACTGACACACGAACGTTTGCTCTGGCTTTGTGAGCGAATCGAAAAGCTCACCATGCCGGCTGGAACGGAGATCTTTCATCAGGGCGATCCGGGCGATAAATGCTATCTGGTGCGTTCGGGAAAAATTGAAATCATTGCCGAGGAAAAAGACGGTTCTTCGCATCTCCTGGCTGTTCTCAAACCGCCGACCTTGTTTGGCGAGGCAACCTTGGTGACGCAGCAGCCGCGAAATGCAACGGCGCGCGCGCAGGAGGACTCTCAATTATTGGTGCTGTCTTTCGAGTACTTAAGTGATTTGTGGGAGAAAGAGCAAAAGGTAGCAGATATGTTCATGACGCTGATGGTGGATCGTAGCCGTCCTGAGCGCAATCCCGAGGTCAGTGAATATCCGCGCACCGCGCCAGATGGTCAGACACTCGTCATTCTAAAAAATGCGGCCACGGCGCGATATTTTAAATTGTCCCAGGAGGGCTGGTTTATCTGGCAGCAAATGAATGGCAAGCAGACGCTGCTTGAAATCACCATGGCGCTTGCGAATCAATACCAAGTTTTTTCTCCCAACATGGTGGTAGCTTTGATTTCCAAGCTGGCGGCTTCGGGCTTCGTTTTGCATGTCAGCCTGGGCGCCTTGCCAACGGGAAAAAAGACGGTGCTGGATCTCTGGCGTTCTCGGCTACAACGCATTTTCGATTTTAGAATCATCTTTAAGCAAGCCGATGTATGGCTGACGCGGATTTATAACCAAGGCGGCAAATTCCTGTTTACCCGCCTCGGACAAGTCTTTCTTGCGACGCTCTCACTGAGCGGCCTGGCGGCTTTTTTTATGACGGAAAACCATATCGTGCATTTGTTAAAAACCCTGCATGCGAGTTGGTTGATCCTCGTTTGCATGTTACCTCTGATGCTCCTGACGGCTGCTTTGCATGAGTTGGGCCACGCCTTCGGCACCAAGGCCTACGGTCGCCAGGTGCATTGCATGGGTCTCGGCTGGAATTGGATCCGGCCGATCGCTTTCACGGACACGACGGATATGTGGTTGGATACCCGCGGGCACCGCATTGCCGTTAATTTATCGGGACTGTATGCCAATGTTCTCGTGGCTGGGTTTTGTTCGATATTGGTCTTGCTGGTTCCCTCGCTCTATTTACAGTCTTTTCTGTGGTTGTTCGCGCTAATGACTTATATCAAAGGTTTTGCCATGCTCAATCCCGCCCAGGACATGGACGGCTATTTTATTATGATGGATTATTTTGAAAGACCGCGTCTGCGTCAGGACGCTACAGTCTGGCTGATCAGGAAATTTCATCGCCCGGGGAAGCATGCGGCACATTTTTTGAAGCACCTTCCGGAAGTAGGTTATTGGCTGGCCTGTCTGGTCTTTTTAGTCTTGACCGCCGTGATCACTTTATATGTGCAGGGCTTCGTTCTGAAGCTGCTGGGGATGCACCCGCCCAATCTTTTTACGGCGCTTCTGGTCCCTGCGTTCACCGTGGCGCTCTCGAGTGTGGCCCTTATTTCTGACATCCGGAAGCAGGATTAGGCGCTAAATTCGCATCGGAATAATGACGAGTTCCTTGCCTTCCATGTGTAACTGGCGTTGCAGTGTGTTCGGGGTTTCGTTATGCAGGAAACGCGTGATCCAGTTGTCGTGCTTGAACACCAGCTTGCTTGAGAAGAAAATGCAGTTGGGATATTTGGCGCAGACTTCCTCAGCCAGTTTATCCAATTCTTCGACGGTGTCAGTGCCAAAGTCGGAGTGGGCCTCGGCGGGAATGCCGTATTGATGGCAATAGTTCACGAAATAAGCCAGCGTTTGATTGACTTCCAGCTTCATTTTTTCCAGTTCGTCCTGACCGCTAAAGCTTTTCACATCGACGATGCCCGCGCTTAAAAACACAAAATTTTTAAAATGATGGGGGAACATGCGGAGGACGCACAGTAAGGTATGCATACCGACGCCTAAATTTTTACCGACCAAAATGCCGGCGGTTGGTTGCTGGGGGTCGGGCAAGGGCGGATTGCTGTCTTCTTCGGTGATGGGCTGTCGGAGCTGAACGTCAAGTTCAGCCAGCTTTTTCGCGACGCGCTTATAATGTTGTTTGATCAAGAGGCAGAGGGCGATAACGGCGCAGGTGATGGCGATAGTCAACCAACCGCCGGCTTGCAGTTTCGACACCAACGTGACGCAGAGAATGCCGGCCGCGATGAGAAAGGCCGCGAAGGAGAAGACAAGGCGCCAGTGCCAGTTGGGCGAGGCCTTCTTTCTTTTTCGAAGCCAATAGACGGACATACCCAATAAGGAGAGAGTAAAGGTGATGAAAACATTAATACTATATAAGACGACGAGCACCGAAACCGCGCCTTTGCACCAGATCAGAATGCCCAAGGCCGCAATTCCGAAGAGAATAATGCCATTTTGCACCACCAGGCGGGTGGATAAATGGCGGAAGCGGTTTGGCATCCAACCGTCAATGGCCATATTTGACAAAACGGCGGGGCCGGCCAGGAAGCCGGTGTTGGCGCCGACGAAAAGGAGACTGGCTTCCAAAAGCAGCGTGATGAATAAAACCACGTGGCCAAAGTCAGAGTTCCCTAAAATGGCGTGGAAAACAATCGCATTCAAGGTTTGTCCCAAGGCGGGAACGGGCTGCCAGAGGAGATAAAGCAAAATAAAGCCGGCAGCTGTGAAACTGAGCGAGGTGGCCATGTAGAGCATGGTCCATTTCCCGGTAGCGACCCGCGGTTCTCGCAAACGGTTCACATTGTTCGAGACGGCCTCGAGCCCGGTATAAGTACCGCTGCCCAGGGAGTAAGCGTGCAAGACCAGGCCAAGGAAGGGCAGCCAACCCAGGGCCTGGATGAAGTTGTGGGATTCCTGCAAGGTTTCATGAACAACGGGAACCACGCCACTGCGATGCGCGGCGATGCCGTAGATAATGAGTGTAAAATGCACGAGAACAAAGCTGAGAAAGATCGGCATAAGCACTTTAATGGACTCTTTCATGCCGCGCATGTTGAGTACGATCAGAAATAAGGTTAGGAGAGCTTCGGCCAGTAATTTAGAGGAAAGCCAGGCTGTGGGTAAAAGGCTGAAAATCGCGTCCATGCCGCTGGCGATGGATACGGCGATGGTGAGTACGTAGTCCACGATCAGCGCTGCGCCGGAGATCAGGCCGATGTAGGGGCCAAGTAACTGGGTGGCGACTTTATAACCGCCACCGCCGCTGGGAAAGAGTTCGATCACCTGGTTGTAGCCCAGGGAAATCACGAAGACGGTGATCGCGGTCGCGATGGCGATATAGAGTGCGAAATGCGTATGCGTGCCTAAGGCAAGGAAGGCTTCCTCCGGTCCGTAACAGGAGGAGGAAAGACCGTCGGCGCCCAAGCCGACCCAGGCGAGAAAGGCAACCAGCGAGGCATGCCGCAAGATAGCCGGATTAAAAGGGTTGAGAGGATGACCGAGTAATAAATTTTTTAGTCGAGCTTTCAATTTCATTTCAATGTCCGTTGATGAGGTTCCTAAGCCCTCTGCTTTATCCCTGATGCATTAAACGCTCAATTCGTTTTTCCAGCGGAGGGTGAGATGAAAAAAGTTCAAGCCAACCGGGACGGTGGGTAATTTTAAGGGCGGCCATTGACGGTGCGCGATCGTCCTCATAACCCATGGCGCTTTGCAGACGCTTTAAGGCGGCGATCATTTTATCGCGACCGGCGAGACGGGCGCCGCCAGCGTCGGCACGGTATTCACGCAAGCGCGAGAAGGCAGCGACGACGATACTTCCCAGGAGGGTGAAGAGAATGTCAAAGACAATGATCAAAAGATTATAAATCAGGAAGGAAGGGCCTTCTTCGCGATCTTCATTTTTGGAGAGCGCCATGGAAACTGCGTAGGCCACGATGCGCGAGAAAAAAAGAGTAAAAGCATTCACCACGCCTTGCAAGAGGGTCATCGTGACCATATCGCCATTAGCGATGTGCGTCATTTCGTGGCCGATGACGCCGTCGATCTCATCTGGATTCATGTTCGATAAGAGACCGGAAGAAACGGCTACCAGGGCGTTACTCTTCGAGGGCCCCGTGGCAAAGGCGTTAAGTTCCGGCGAGTGATAAATACCGACTTCGGGGAGAGCGGGCAGATTTAAGCGGCGGGTATAACCTTGAACGATGTCCAGTAAAAAGCGTTCTTCACGGGTCGCGGATTGAGAATTAATGCTGACCACGCCGAGGGCAAACTTAGCCATGGTCTTGGAAAGTAACAGGGAAATAAAAGAACCTGCCATGCCCCAAATAGTACAATAAATAGCTAGGTTTTTATAATCGAGCCCATAGGACGTTAAATACCCATGAAGGCCTAGAACGGTAGTAATGATCGAGATGGTGGTAATGACTAAGATATTCGTCAAAACAAACAAGAGTATTCGTTTAAACATATCGGCCTCGTGTGATCACCCTATAACATACCTCATTTTGGCTGCATCCGTAAAGCACCGTCCAGGCGGATGACCGAGCCGTTTAACATGGGGTTTTTAATAATGTGCCGCACCAGGAGGGCGAATTCCTCTGGTTGCGCAAGGCGTTTGGGAAAGGGAACTGCTGCGGTTAGCGCGTGTTTCGCCTCCTCGGATAATTTTGCAAACAGGGGCGTGTCCACGAGGCCAGGCGCAATAGTCATGACACGAATGCCGAATTGTGCCAATTCGCGCGCAGCCGGCAAGGTCATGGCGACGATGCCACCCTTGGAGGCGCTATAGGCGACTTGACCAATCTGCCCTTCGTAGGCGGCGACGGAGGCGGTGTTGATGATTAAGCCGCGTTCACCGGAAGCACCTTGTGGTTCGAGCGGGATCATGCCGGCGGCGGCGAGACGCATCAGATTGAAGGTGCCGTTGAGATTGACGTTAATGATTTTCTGAAACTCTTCCAAAGGCAGGGGTCCCTCTTTGCCTACCAGACGTTTTGATAAAACCAGGCCGGCGCAATTAATGCAAATGCGAGCCGGTCCAAAAACCGTGGCGGCTTCGCGGACCGCGGTTTCCACGCTGTTTTCGCTCGCGACATCGCAGCGCAAGGCCAGGCCTTTAATTTCCTTCGCGAGGGTCTCGGCGGCTTCTAGGTTCACGTCCAGGAGCACGACTCTGGCGCCGGTCTTGGCCAAGGTCCGCGCGGTCGCAGCTCCCATCCCGGAGGCGCCGCCGCTAATGAGGGCGACCGTGTTTTTAATTTTCATCAAGGCTTCCTTATTTTTCTTGTCATCTCTAGTTCTCTAACATATTCTTTTTAAGGGTGAAATAAAATAGCCTTCACCAAAAAGGAAAGCCATGAAAATTTTAGTCGCGGTCAAGCGAGTCCCGGATTTTAAAACGTCTGTTCGCCTGAAGGCAGACGGCAGCGGCATTGAAACAGTCAACGTAAAAATGTCGATCAATCCCTTTGATGAAATTGCCATTGAAGAGGCCGTTCGTTTAAAAGAGCAGGGGACGGCGAAGGAGGTGATCGTTGTTTCTATCGGCGATGTGGCTTTACAGGAGATTTTGCGCACGGCGTTGGCCATGGGCGCGGACCGCGCCTTGCTGGTGCGGACGGAAGAGGAAGTACAACCTTTAAGCGTGGCCCGCATTTTAGCCGCCGTGGTTCAAAAAGAAGCCCCGCAGCTGGTTATTCTGGGGAAACAAGCCATTGATAGCGACAATAATCAAGTGGGCCAGATGCTGGCCGGTTTGCTGAATTGGCCGCAGGGTTGCTTTGCCTCGCGGCTGCGCTTCGAAGGCGCGGGCCTGCAGGTTACTCGGGAAATCGATGGTGGTCTCGAGACTTTAGCGCTCTCGTTGCCAGCGGTTATTACGACGGACCTGCGTTTGAATGAGCCGCGCTATATTTCGCTTCCCAATATTGTGCAGGCCAAGCGCAAGCTGTTGGAGGTGTTGCCGCTGGAAACATTAGCGGTATCGCTTTCCTGTGGAATGAAGGTGTTGAAGTTGTCTGTGCCGGAAAAGAAACGCAATGCAGTGCGCGTTGAAAATGCTGCGGAACTGGTGCGTCTTCTGAAAGAAGAAGCAAAGGTATTATAAGGGATAAAGGAAGCGCATGAGTATATTGATTTTAGCGGAACATGATAATCAACGCTTGAAAGAAGTCACCGGCCACGCGGTTAGTGCTGCCCAACGGTTAAATCAGGATCTTGAAATCTTGGTGGTCGGCTGGCGTTGCGAAGGTGTGGCGCAGGAAGCGGCAAAACGGCCTTCCGTCAAAAAGGTGTGGCTGGTCGACGACGAAGTCTATCAGTACCAATTGGCTGAAAATACGGCCGCACTTTTAGCGGAGCTTGGCAAGCGGCATCATTATATACTGGCGACTTCTTCGACTTTTTCAAAAAATATTCTGCCACGAGCGGCGGCCTTGTTGGGTGTAAACATGATCTCGGAAGTCACGGAGATCTTGTCCGAAGACACCTTTATCCGGCCGATGTTTGCCGGCAATGTCTTGGCCACGGTGCAAAGTCTGGATCCCATTAAAATGATGACCGTTCGCGGCACAGCTTTTCCCGCTGCTTCCCCTGGTGTAACAACGGCGCCGATTGAAAAGCTCAGCCAACCCTTGCCCAATGCCCTGTCGCAATTTGTCGAACACCGTTTGACGGTTTCCGAGCGGCCTGAATTGACCTCGGCCCGCGTAGTGCTTTCCGGTGGCCGCGGCTTAAAGAGCGCGGATAATTTTAAATTACTCGAAGGGCTGGCGGATCGATTGGGTGCTGCGATCGGTGCCTCGCGCGCGGCGGTTGACGCTGGTTACGCCCCGAATGACTATCAGGTTGGCCAAACCGGCAAGGTGGTCGCCCCTGATTTATACATCGCCATCGGCATTTCTGGAGCGATCCAGCATTTGGCGGGGATGAAAGACAGCAAGGTGATCGTTGCTATTAACAACGACCCGGATGCGCCCATTTTTCAAGTGGCGGACTATGCCTTGGTCGGCGACCTTTTTCAGATTTTACCGGAATTGCAGGCGGCATTAGACAAACAGGGAAAATAATGCAATATACCGATTGCATTTTGAATGTCTTTTGTCCCCGCTCCCACGCTTTTAGTGGGAACGGCGGAGTGCACTGCTATTAAGTTAGGGATACCGGCGTACTTCACGTTTTGAAGTGCAAAAGGTATATTTGGCTTGTTCTGGTTTTTAGGGTTGGCTGTTTAAAACCCTCCCTTTCTAGCGATTATCAATTATAATTACAGGTAGAAGGCCGGGGTGAAGTACGCGGGGAGAGTAAATATTCGGTTCTCATTTTAAATTCCCCTCTCCTCCACGCTGTTGGTGGAGGAGAGGGCTAGGGAGAGGAGGTGTTATTAATTATAACTCGCTGATTATGATTAATTTTATACCTCCTTCCCCTAACCCCTTCCTCCACCAACAGCGTGGAGGAAGGGGGATATGGAAGGGTGAAACGAATATATACGGGGAGAGAAGTAGATGATTGATTTTGATGAAGAAAAACGCAAACGAGCTGCTGGTGAGGAAGAGGAGAGCGGCGGCGATCAAGGCGAAGAGGGCGGTGCCGGCGGCCAAGGTGGCGTGGTCGAGTTTCATGATTTTATTTTCGCCAACGAAAAACAACGCAAACTTTCTCCCGAACAGGAAAAACAACTTTTAGCCCAGCACAAAGAGGCGAATGGCAGCCTGGTTGAAAAAGCGAAGAAACTCCGCGAAGAACGTAAGGACAGAAAAGAAGGCCGAACGGCCGGTAATCAGTGGAGAGCCGGGATGTCGGAGCGAACTTCCTCTTTCTTGAAGCACCCCATTTTGGGCGAGGCGGCGGAGTTTGACGGTATCGATCCCCAGGTCAATTTGGATCCCACCCTTTACGATGCCGATACCAACTCTGAGAAGAAAGAGGAATTAACCTATCAGCATCAATTGCGTCTTGGCCTTGAAAATCAGCCGCGCTTTAATCCCAAACCTTCTCCGTTTTAAAGGCCCCCAATGTCCCTCGCTACTGCGATCATTGAAGAAGATATCCACGCTGTTAAAGAGTGGCTGCGGCATCGCGTTGATCTCAATGCAATGGATGAATACGGCTTTACCCCCTTGATTGAGGCGGCTATTGCCGACAACCTTGAAATCACCAAGCTCTTGCTTACTCACGGAGCTGACGTGAATGGGCAAGATGCCACTGGGAACACGGCTTTGCACTGGGCGGCTGAAAATAACAATCTCGCGTTGGCACAGCTCTTACTGTCGCGCAATGCGAATCCCAATGCCTATACCCTGGCAGGGCAGCCCGTTCTCGTCATGCCGATTTTGCGGCGGCAAGCGGAACTTCGTCGGCTTCTCTACGATGCCGGCGCGGATGAGATCTTCGCTCAGGATTTTATTAACTTGAAACTGCTAGGCCACATGTTTGAACTGGTCGGAACGGCCAACCTGGTCGATCCGCAGAATCGGTATGTGGAAGTGGATTTTGAGGGTTTTTTTCTGGAAATCACGCTGGGCTTAATTTGCGATTCGCTGGCCCAATTTCAGAATAACTACGGTGCGCGCAAGTTAAGGCGCTATTTGGGCCTGTCTCAAGTGATCGTGGATGTGATGCACCGCGCTGCGGACCTGGTGCGTTATCGGCAATATCGCGTGGACGTGACCAAACACCGATCCACCCTCTTAAACCTGCTGCATCAGGAACCCTTGATTATCCCCATTGGCTACGAAGGGCATGCCATTACCTTCGTAAAATATGGTCGTATTATCGCGAAGTGCGACCGTCGCGAGGACAGCCGTCTTTTCGACAACATTATGTGCTACCGCATCGGCAAGCCCGAGGTTTTCACCAGTGAATTTGTCATGGACTTAATGTATAAGAAGCAGAGTGGACAGTTTATCAACGAAGACTTGCATCGCGTGTTAGCGCTTGAGCCGCTTACGGAGCTGAAGGTGGAGTCGCAAATCAGCGGTAATTGTTCCTGGGCGAACGTGGAAGCCTGTATCCCAACCCTCTTCTTCCTAATCCTCGCTTCCTTGCCCGGTGGCGCGGATTCTCTGGCGCAATATAAATCCCTGGCCTTGAATTTCTATCAGCGCTGGCGTGAATGGAACAAGGACCGTGCCCTGCAGTTTTGCCTACAAAGCTTTAAAGAGGCCGATTCGATCCGAAAAGCCTGTAAGGCCGAGATTTTGGCGGCTATCCTCTTTCAGCGCTGCGGGAGCGGGCAGATGTCCGACAAGACCCGAACGGAGGTTATTTTGTCCGTTTTTCAACATACCCGCTATCAATACATCCTGCAAAATTACTTGCAGGCTTATTATTATCGTCGCCCGACTCCAGAAGGGGAGCAGTTTTCAAAGCTTCTTAAGGACTATGGGATTATCAAGCGTTAAGGTCTCGATGGTGGTCAAACTAATTCTGTGCTATTCTAAAAAGCGGGAAGGTTCAACCACATAAGGAGCTTGGACTATGGAGTTGTTGATGTTGAAAAGTTGGGATCTCTATTCCTACGCTTGTTTTGTTCTCTTGCTACTCGGCGGTATCGATCTTGGTCTTTATGGAATCTTCGGAATTAATTTCTTTCATGCCATTCTAGGCGGCTTATTGTCCCGTCTGCTCTGTCTGGCAATTGGTATTGCCGCGGGTTATCTGATTTATCTGCTGGTTCTCGAAAAGAAGAAGGGCTCGCCCTAGTACTGAAGGCAAAATTGCAGTTTTATAAAAATCCTCCCCGGCCCTCCTGGTTACAGCAGGGCTTGGGGAGGGTTTTAAAAGGGCAGCTTTATTCCTTACCCTGCTTTTCCAGATAAGTAATCCACTCTTCCGCTTCTTTTGACTCGGGATTTAATTCAAGCGCCTTCTTGAAATTAACCATAGCCTCAGCATTTTTCTCAAGCTGATGCTGACAGAGAGCAATATTGTAGCGCAGGCTGAACTGCTCGCCCACGTAGGGTATGGATTGTTCGTAATAGACCAGCGCATCTTGGTATTGTTTGACGGCGTGGTAGAAAACGCCAATTTCAAACAAAACACATTCCGTCTTGGGCAGATGATAAAAATGAGCGGCCAGTTTTGGCATGCAAGCTGCTATAAACTCCAGCGTTTCCGCTTCGGCCTCCGGGACCAGGCTGATAATGCGATTTTTGATCTTGAGGTACATATGCGGATCCCAGCGTGTTAAATGCATGTGAGCAGCAATTGTATCCAAATCGCATTCATTGAAGGAATCGCTGACGCGGCGGTGAAGTGTGAAGTAATCGGAGGGACTGAAGCCTTCCACATATTGTTGAATGGCCAGCGCGGTACGCGGCAAGTTTGTCAGGTTCATGCCAGCGCAAAAAACGGAAGTTTTGATGCCCTTGCGTGACGTTTGCAGGAAATAGTCACCGCCGGTGTTTTTGAAATAATCGGCCAGGGCGTGGAAATTCACCATCATGGAGAAGCTGCCGTGAAAGGACAGCGAAGGATGGCCGTGGTAATCCAGCGATTTGACCGTACTGTAGCCTTTGTCCGTCGAGATAATGAATAATTTGTCATTGGATATTTTTTTCAGGTATTTAATGGCATGAAAGGAGCCGATGGGGAAGAGGAGGCTACTTTCATGAAGCTCGGCTTTATATTCCGCCAGGATTTTATTGAGTACGGGGTCGGGATAATAATCGGGCTTGATTTCGCGGATATGATAAACCGTTTCCAATTTCTCTAGATTCACGGGACGGTTGCCTTCTAGATTGCTGGTCTCCGTTTTTAAGCTAATCAGCAGCTCGTATAATTTTTTATCATGGACCGTAAAAGCATCGTGCGAAATGGTATCAAAAATATAATTGGCGAAAACGATGAGCGGATTTTGCAGCGTTTTTGGATCGAGGTGGATATGCTGCCGCAACAGCGTGATCGGCTTGTCTGTTTCCATATTGTAGATGGCGAAATCAATCAGGCCTTTTTCAATGTAGGGCAGCAAGGCTGGGTGTTTCTCGTAATAATTGATGTTATTGCGGGTGACATCGCTCATGACGTAACAGATGCGGATATCAGTCAGATTTAAAGACTCCATCAATTCAACCAGCGTTTTGATAACAAAAAAGCTAAAGCGTCCCGAACCGGTTCCCGGTTCTAAGATGTAAAAGGGATGTTGCGTGGCCTCAGGATGTTGCTGAATCCAGTCAAGAATAAAATTGAGTACAATTTGGGCATAGCAATACGCGATAAAAGGATTGCTGGTGATATAAAAAGGAACCTGGTTTACCCAGGCATTGATGCTTTCTTTATCAAAGTATTCCCGCTGCATGCGCCATAAAGCGGATTCAGAGAGACGCTTGTTTTCTTCAAGCAAGACCGACGGTACGTTAGTATGTTCTGTCACAAAAGGACTCCAAAATGTTTTGCGGTATTCTATATTGTGGAACACTTTTCTTCCTAGATCAATTTGAGTTTTAATTGGTATATTTTAAGTGCAAATATATTTATTTAGTATAAATTAAGATTAAAATTTATTATAATCGTTCAAATTTTATATGGTTCCCCTTTTTTTACAAGATGAAGTAATATGATGGTTTAGATTTAAGGGTGGATTTTTCATGAGCATAAGTAAACTGCAGCAACTGAATTTACCGCGTTATCTGGCGGAGCCGGAAGCGCTGGATTCGCTTTGGGTGCGGACGGACAAAAGGCGTGATGCGGCGCGTGGTATTTCTATTGAAAGCTATACTTTCAGCTCGCAACTGTGGCCGAAAGGGCCCGTGGAAAAGGAGGGACAGACTTGGCGCCATGCCCTGGTGTTTTATCGTCCAGACGTGATCTCAGCGGCGCAGGCACTGCTCTTTGTAAACGGTGGGACTCGGAACAAGGATGCACAGCAGGACAATCCCCAGCCGCATGAGCTGGATTTTTCGAGATTAGCCGCTGAAACCCAAGCGCTGGTCGTCGATTTGCAGGACGTTCCCAATCAATATTTAACTTTTGAAGATGCGGTTTCGCGCAAAGGCGACAGCATCTATGCCTACTCCTGGAACCGTTATATGAGTGACTTGGAGAAGAACGCTTATTGGCCCTTGTCGCTTCCCATGACTAAGGCCGTCGTGAAGGCCATGGATGCCATTCAGCAAATCATGGTTCAGGAGTATTTCATTCCGATCGAACATTTTGTCGTGGCCGGGCTTTCTAAACGTGGCTTGGCGACCTGGTTGGCCGCTTTGCACGACGAGCGCATTTCGGCCATCGTTCCCATCGTGATTGACACGCTCAACACTCAAAAAACGATGAAGCATATTTATGCGAGTTATAACAACAACTGGCCGCTGGCTTTCTATGACTTCATCCAGGAAAAAATTCCTGAGAGCATGCAGTCCATGGAATTTAAGCAACTCATGGAAATTGAGGATCCGCTCGCCTATCTTCGCAAGGAGAACGGCGAATTTTACAAAAAGCGCCTGAGTATCCCAAAATATATCATTAGTGCGAGCGGTGATGATTTTTTCACGCCGGATTGTTTGAGTTTATATCTTGACGAATTGCCGGGTGAAACCCGGGTGCGCCTGGTGCCGAATCAGGGCCATTCGATGGACTTGAAAATTGTGGAAGAAGCCTTGCTGGGCTATTTCCGTGCTTTTATTAAACGCAACCCGCTGCCACAAGTTCAATGGAGTATCACGCAACGCGGCGCCCTTTGTCACGTGCTGACGGACAAGCCGCCGCAGCAGGTTAAACTCTGGGAGGCGGAAAATGCGCAGTCCCGGGATTTTCGTCTGGCCGCCCAGATCAAATATCTCGACAAAAATCTGGTTGGTGCTTATCGCGAAGGCTTTTATCACTATCCAGTCCAGGTCAACGCACCGCTCCAGGGTTGGAAAGCCCATTTCATCGAACTGACTTTTCAGGAACGGCAAGGGGACCCTTTGATCCTTACCACGCCTGCTTATGTGGTGCCCGCGGATCATTCAGACTAAAGGAAGCGTAAAACGGAAGGCGGCGCCGCTATCTTTGCGGTTTTCTGCCCAGATTTTCCCGCCATGCGCCAGGATGATGTGTTGGCAGATGGCTAGCCCCAAGCCCAAGCCTCTTTCTGTCGCCAACATACGACCGCGGTAAAATTTTTCGAAGAGCTTATTGATCTCGTCGGGAACAATTCCGGGGCCGCGGTCCTCTACGCTCACAATCACTTCGTTATCTTTGACGTCGGCGGAGATGTCCAGGGGAGAAGTGGGCAGGGTGTATTTGATGGCATTGTCAATCAGGCAATTGAACACTTCGCCGATCAGCACCTTGTCAAAAGGAACCGGCGGCAGCTTGGCCGGGAAGTGCAGCTTGATCGGTTTTTTTCCCAGGCGCTTACCCAGTGTTTTAAGGACGAGATTGAGTTCGTCGGCGAGAGAGCCTGGCTGCTTCTTTAATTTAACGTCCTCCGATTCCAGGTAGGTGATTTGCAATAAATTGTTGATCAAATGACTGACTTGCTCTGCTTCGGTATAGATGGCGTTACCTAACTTGAGAATCATTTGCGGCGGCAATTCCTTGTTCATTTCGATCAGCGTGCTGGCCGCGCCCATGACGGAAATCAGCGGAGCGCGCATGTTATGGGAAACCGCCTGCAACAAGGAAGAACGCACACGGTCGGTTTCTGTTTTGAACTCGGATTCCTTGGTTTTTTCTTGCAAGCGGTCGACTTCCAGAGCCAAGGCGACCTGATTGGAGCAACCCTCGAGCAGGTGCATTTGCTCCGGAGTAAAGAGAGTGTTTTTTTGAAAGGGATGGAGGCGTAGCACACCGATGGTTCCCTGAGTCGTGATTAAAGGAACATAAATTGAATCCGAGAAAGGCAGGGTATCTGTCCCGAGGCCAGCCACCTGGCCTAAATCATAAACCCACTGAGCGACGCCGATTTCTTTGGCGTTCAAAGTTTCCTCGGTTTTATATCGTGCACGAATCTCCAAATGTCCGTTTTCGGACAGGAGCGCCAAGACTTCGCTATTAAAGACATCGGAAATATATTGCACGGCGATATGGAGCAATTTATCGACGCCGCGCGTACTCGCCAGTTGCTGGCTCAGCGAATGCAGGGTGGCGGTTCGATGTTCGGAGGCGTTGGCGGCTTCGGCCTGACGCCGTGTCAGGATCGTTAAATGACTGATGACCTGGGTCACCAGGAGCATGACCAGCAAAGTAAAAATATACTGCACATTGGAGAAAGACAGGGTCGGCGTCATGAAGAAAACGGCATAGGCGCAGACGCTGAGAACGGAGGCTAAGACGGAGGGGCCGACTTTGCCAAAGAGGGATACCAGGGTCACGGCCAGGAAGTAGACCATGATTAAATTGCTTTCATGGAAGTAGGGATGCAAGAGAAAATCAATCCCGGTTGCGAGCCCGACCCCGGCGACGGCGCCGCCATAGGTCGTCAGAGGAACCTGTTGGCCGGAGACGGGCTTGTCCGATTTTGGCAGCGGCGTCTTCTGGCTAGTGATGATATAGACATCGATTTCACCGCTAAAACGCAAGAGTTCATCGGCCAGATTACTGAAGAGAAGGTCTCGCACGCGTGAACGGGGCGTTTTTCCGATGATGAGCTTAGTGATATTTTGCTCGCGCGCGAAGTCCATGATCTCGGTGACGACATTAAAACCGTTGACAATGCGGGTTTGCGCGCCGAGTTGTTCCGCCAGCCGCAGGTTTTGGATGGCGCTATTATGCTGTTCCTGCGATAACTCCAGGCGCGGGGCGTCCACGTGCACTGCAAACCACTGTGCTTGCAAACTGGCGGACATGCGCCGGGCAGCGCGGATAAGCTTGGTCGATTGGGTGCCGGCTCCCACGCAAACCATGATTTTTTCCCGGGTAGGCCAGATATGCTTGATTCCCTGGCCTTGCCGGTAGTGCAAGACCTCCGCGCCCACGCGCTCGGCGGTAACACGCAGCGCGAGCTCGCGCAGGGCGCTGAGATTGCCCTTGCGAAAAAAATTTTCCGCAGCCAGCTCTGCCTGTTGCGGGAAATAGACTTTGCCTTCCTGGAGACGTTTGATCAGATCGTCCGGCGGCAAATCAATCAATTCGATGGTCGAGGCCATTTCAAGCATGGAGTCGGGAACGGTCTCCTTGATGCGCGTGTGAACGATCTGCGAAACGACGTCATTCAGGCTTTCGATATGTTGCACATTCAGGGTAGTGTAGACGTCGATGCGGCGGTCGAGGATTTCCTTGATGTCCTGCCAGCGCTTGTTGTGCCGTAGTCCCGGTGCGTTGGTATGGGCCATTTCATCGATCAGGATGAGGCCAGGGTTTCGTTTCAAGGCGGCGTCCAAATTGAATTCGGACAACTTGTGATCGCGATACAAGACTTCCTGGGGCGGCAGAATCTCCAAGTTTTTGAGCAAAGCCATGACTTCCTCACGGCCGTGCGATTCAACTACACCGACGACCACGTCCAGTCCCTTCTCACGCATGGCGATGGCGTCTTTCAGCATCATAAAGGTCTTACCAACGCCGGGAGCGGCGCCGAGATAAATTTTAAGCTTGCCGCGCTCGGCCTGCCGCTCTTCCTTCTGTGCTTGCTTCAAAAGGCTTTCGGGATTGCGACGTTGGTCTGGCATGACGCTCCTTAGAATTGATATAAGCCTTCAAGGGCGAAGGATTGTTGGTTTGTATTGGCGGAGACGCCGTTGAGCGTCACGAACGCTTTCACATTCGAGAAATCGTGCCGCGTTTCTGCGCGCAATTGCAGTTTTTTTAGGAGTGAATAGGCGAGGGTGAAGGTTACTTCCTTCCAGGTTTGTTGCACGCCAGTTCGATAACCCTTGCGGTCGGAAAAAACTTCGCCCCGCAGCGAGCTTTGCCATTTGTCAGTCCACTGATAGTTCACATAGCCTGCGAGCCCCTGCCAAAAAGCTTTGCCCGCTTGCCCCGTCGGCAGCGCGGCCTTGCTCTGCATGCCATAGTCATAGTTGACGCTTAAGCTCAGTTTGTCGGTGGCGTTCACAGCGCCGATTAGATCGAGGGCGTTGCGCCTGCCGGTCGGGCCCGAGCTCGCGCCATCGGTGATCGGCTGTACGCCGGTAATGCCGGTGATTGACAAGGAAGCCTTTGAATTTGGGGTGTAGGCCGCGCTGACTTCAACGGTTTTCTGCCGTCCAGTGTATTGGATGGTGTCCCAGCCATTATTGACGTCCGCGCTTAGGCTCAACTTGTCGTTGACCGTGTATTTTCCCTCAATGCCAATAAAGGTGCTGGGTTCGGCATAGCCGTCCAGGATGGAGCGAGAGAAGTTGCTGTCTGTGGTGGGGTTGTAGTTTTCCTCGCCCATGGAGCAATTATATTTGCCGCCCAGAATTTTAAAGGCGCCAACGGCATATTGAAGATAGGCTTGTGTCGCGGTCAATCCCACATTTTGTAACCCAAAATAATCGGGATTGATGCCGGCCGGAGACAGTGTGTTGGCGTCGCGGCCTAAAATTAAATTCAGCAAGGCGCCAAACCCTTGCGTGGGTTGCTTGGCAAGCGTGATGGCGGCTTGCTGAAGGGTGAAGCCCTTGGTTTCGAGGTCGAAAACGCGGTCATGAATCCCGCTGGTGAAATGATTGCTTCGGGTTAAATAATTATAGGAAGGCTCGATATAGCCGCTGAAAGAAAAGCCGTTGTCGGAAGAGGCAGCCCAACCCAGGCTGGAGTAAGATAACAAGATACTGATCAATAAAATCCTCAGGGAATGCATGCTTATCTCTTAGTGATGCACGGGCAAATGATCCAGGGCTAAATTTAACTCTAAAATATTGACGCGCGGTTCTCCAAGAATGCCAAAGGTTCTCGCTTGGATGAAGCTTGCCACCAAAGCGCGAATTTGTTCTTCACTTTGTGCACGTGCTTTCGCTACGCGTGGCACTTGATAATAAGCCGCCCGGGGACTGATTTCCGGATCCAGACCACTGCCGGAAGCGGTGACTAAATCGACGGGAATGCGTTTTGCGTCCGGTGCTTGCGGGTTTGCATTTTGCAGATCCTTGACGCGTCCTTGAACGGCGGATAGAAAGTCTGGATTGGACGGTCCTAAATTCGAGCCTGACGAGGAGGCAGCGTTATAGGGAAAGGGCGTTGTTGCTGACGGGCGGCCCCAGAAATATTTGGGATCGGTAAAGGCCTGGCCGATGAAGCGGGAACCGATGGCCTTGTCGTTTACTTTGAGGATGCTGCCGTTTGCTTGCCAAGGAAAGAGCAGTTGAGCGAGGCCCGTGACTACGAGCGGGTAGACGAAGCCGGTTAAAAAGGTAAAGACCACCAGCAGCTTCAAGGCGATTTTTATTTGTTTGCGCGTTTCAGCAATCATGTCATTTATCCTTTTAGGTTAACCCGAAAAATGCCAACAGCAGGTCGACGATTTTGATTCCAATAAAGGGCACCAGCAGTCCGCCCAAGCCGTAAACCAGCACGTTGCTGCGTAGCAGACGTGTGGCCGACATGCGGTGGTAGGCAACGCCGCGCAAGGCGAGTGGGATGAGAAAGACGATAATGAGCGCATTAAAAATGACGGCGGATAGAATGGCGCTGTTCGATGAGGAGAGACGCATAATGTTTAACGCATTCAACGCGGGATAGGTGCCGGCAAAGGCGGCTGGTAAAATAGCAAAATACTTCGCGACGTCGTTGGCAATGCTAAAGGTGGTGAGCGAGCCGCGGGTCATGAGCAGCTGTTTGCCAATTTCCACAACTTCCAAGAGCTTGGTGGGGTTGGAATCCAAGTCGACTAAATTGCCGGCTTCTTTCGCCGCCTGTGTTCCCGTGTTCATAGCAACCGCGACGTCAGCTTGCGCCAGGGCTGGCGCGTCATTCGTCCCGTCACCGGTCATGGCGACTAAATGACCTTCGGCTTGCAAGCGGCGAATTAATTTAAGCTTGTCTTCGGGCTTGGAGTTGGCTAGAAAATCGTCGACGCCGGCTTCTGCGGCGATGGCCGCGGCGGTCAGCGGGTTGTCGCCCGTGACCATAATGGTGCGGATACCCATTTGGCGCAATTGCGCAAAACGTTCGCGTATGCCGCCCTTGACGATATCCTTGAGGTGAATCACGCCGAGGACATTTTTACCTTCGGCCACCACCAGCGGAGTACCACCTTGCCGAGCAATCGCGTCCACGCTTTTCTGCACCGAGAAGGGAACGCTGCTGCCCAAATCCTTCACGTAGCTCTCGATGGCTTCCGCGGCGCCTTTGCGAATTTGCCGGCCAGGCAGATTGGCGCCGCTCATGCGCGTTTGTGCGGTGAAAGGAATAAAGGTGGCGCCCAGTTCGACAAGATCCCGACCGCGCAGACCATATTTTTCCTTGGCGAGAACAACGATGCTGCGTCCTTCCGGCGTTTCATCCGCGAGCGAGGCCAGTTGCGCTGCGTTGGCCAGGGTTTCGACGTTGACGCCTTCCGCTGGAATAAAGGCGGTGGCTTGTCGATTGCCTAAGGTGATGGTGCCAGTTTTATCGAGGATCAAGGTGTCGATATCGCCCGCGGCTTCTACGGCGCGTCCGGAGAGCGCAATGACATTGGCTTGAATCATGCGGTCCATGCCGGCGATGCCAATGGCTGAAAGTAGTCCGCCGATGGTGGTCGGCGCCAGACAGACAAACAAGGCGACTAGAACCGTGATGCTGATGACCTTACCGGCTTTCATGGCGCCGACGCTGTAAAAGGAAAAAGGCAACAAGGTGGCGCAGACCAGCAGGAAGACCAGTGTGAGGGCTGCCAATAAAATTGTGAGTGCGATTTCGTTCGGTGTTTTCTGCCGTTTGGCCCCCTCGACCAGTGCGATCATGCGGTCGATAAACGTTTCTCCGGGATTGGTGGTGATGCGCACGATGATCCAATCGGAAATGACCTGTGTGCCGCCGGTCACGGCATTGCGGTCGCTGCCGCTTTCACGAATGACAGGCGCACTTTCGCCGGTGATGGCGCTTTCGTTGACGGAAGCAATGCCTTCAATGATTTCGCCGTCGCTCGGGATAAAATCACCGGTCTCGACCAAGACCAGGTCGCCGGCGCGCAAGCTGGCGGAGGGGACGAGAATAGTCTTGGCGTTTTTGTCCGCTTTTGCCAGCTTTTTCGCTTGAATCTCCCGCCGCGCTTTGCGTAAGGCCTGTGCTTGCGCCTTGCCGCGGCCTTCGGCCATTGCCTCGGCGAAGTTAGCGAATAGCAGGGTAAACCAGAGCCAGAGGGTGATCGCGAAAATAAAGGAGGCCGGTGCTTCACCCGTGCCCAAGCAAGCCTGGATGAAAAGTCCCGAAGTGAGCAGTGAGCCAATATAGACCGTGAACATGACGGGATTGCGTATTTGGTGCCGCGGATTCAATTTTAAAAAAGAATCTCGGATCGCTGTTTTGATGATGCCCAGATCCCAGATTGAAATTTTAGTAGCCATAGTGCCCCCACAGCATAAGTTGTTCAACGATCGGCCCGAGCGCGAGGACCGGAAAGAAGGTCAAGGCGCCGATGATCAAGGTCACGGATAGCAGCAGGATAATGAAAAGCGGCGTATGTGTTGTCAGGGTTCCGGAACTGCTGGGAATCCTTTTTTTACGCACCAGCGAGCCGGCGAGGGCGAGCGTGGCGATCGCGATCCAGAAGCGCAAGAGCAGCATTTCAAGACCGCCGACAAGATTATAAAAAGGCGTGTTAGCATTGAGTCCTGCGAAGGCCGAGCCGTTGTTATTTCCCATGGAAGTGAAAGCATAGAGAATCTCTGAAAATCCATGTGTCCCGGGATTGGCGATGGAATGGGTTCCCAGGGGCGAGACGGAAGCCAAGCCGGTGAGGAGTAGGACGATCATGGGCATGAGCAAAACCGCCACGGCGGCCATCTTCATTTCATAGGGTTCAATCTTTTTTCCAAGGTATTCGGGCGTTCGGCCTACCATGAGCCCGGCTACGAAGACGGTGAGAATGACCAGCATCAGCATGCCATACAAACCCGAACCGATGCCGCCAAACACGACTTCACCAAGGTGCATGAGCCAAAGCGGGACCAGTCCCGCCAGGGGCGTGAAAGAGTCATGCATGGCGTTTACCGAGCCATTCGAGGTCGCCGTGGTGGCCGCGGCCCACAAAGCGGAGTTAATGATGCCAAAGCGCGTTTCTTTGCCTTCCATATTTCCGCCGGGATAAGTCGCGGCTTCTGCCACGGAATCAATGCCCATCGCGGCGAGCGCCGGATTTCCTTTTTGTTCCAGGACCAGCGCGACGCTCATAAAAGGAAGGAAGAGCAGAAACATGGTCAGCAAGAGCGCCCAACCCTGTCGTTTATCGTTGGCCATCATGCCAAAGGTATAACAGAGCGCGGCGGGTAGGAGCAGGATCGCCAGCATTTCCAGAAAATTAGACAGCGGCGTTGGATTTTCATAGGGATAAGCGGAGTTGGTGTTGAAAAAACCGCCGCCGTTGGTGCCCAATTGTTTGATGGCGATTTGGGAGGCCACCGGTCCCATGGGAAGCTCCTGCGTGCCGCTTTGGATGGTTTCCATGAGCGGGTTTCCCTTGGCGTCTTGAAGGGTCTGTCCCGCGGCATCGGTCTTGGCTTGCACGTAACGGAGGGGAGTGAGCAGACTTATTTTTGGGTAGGGCTTAAAATTCTGGATCAAGCCTTGGGAGCTTAAAATCAGCGCTAACACCAGTGACAAGGGTAGTAGGATGTAGAGGGTGCTGCGAACCGTATCCACCCAAAAATTTCCTAAATGGCTGGTTTCATGCTGGACGAGGCCCCGTATCAGGGCGATGACTAAAGCAAGTCCCGTTGCCGCGGAAAGAAAGTTCTGCACGGTGAGGGCCAGCATTTGTGTCGCATAACCGAGGGAGGATTCACCGCCATAAGCCTGCCAATTGGTGTTGGTGACAAAGCTGGCGGCGGTGTTAAAGGCCAGGTCAGGCGCGACGTTGGGAAAGGCTTGTGGATTCCAGGGAAGGTGAATTTGGAGTCTTTGAATCAAGTAGACAGCGAGGACGCCAAAAAGATTAAAAATCAGCATGGCGGATAAATATTGCTTCCAGTTCATTTCCTGCGGCGAGCGCAGATTGCAAAGGCGATAAATTAATTTTTCCAGAGGATGGCAGAGACGATCCAGGCCGCAGGCTTTGCCTTCATAGACGCGGGCCATGTACCAGCCTAGAGGCTTGACGCAGAGCAAAAGAACCAAAAAATAGAGCGCAATTTGACTGAGACCGATCCCTGTGATCATAAATCCTTTCCCAAATGGATTTTTAAATTATACTACAGGATGTTATTGGGGTTTTCCATTTAAAAAGGATGAAAGGAATGGGTCTTAAAAAACGTGGAAGTAGCTTATTACCGTTATTCATGTGGACCTCCGGCGCGGCTTTTGCCCTGGAGGTGGCGGACCCTTGCGCGGGACCGAGCGCGCTCTTGAATGTGGAGAACCGGCCGACGGTCGCAGATAGTGCCTGTGTGGTGCCCTTTGAAAAAGGCCTGGTTGAAGGTGGCGTGCAATACCAGAATATAAAAGGCGGCAAGAGCGGCTACAATTTACCACAGGTCGAACTGCGTTTGGGGCTGCCGGCAAAAACGGAATTATCGATTACAGCACCGAATTTTACGCGGCAAACGGTCATACCGCATGCCGGCTGGGGGCCAACGATTGTCGGCCTTAAGCATGAGCTAGGTTATAACGCGAAATGGTTGGCAACCGTGGAGGGACTGTTGACTCTGGCTTCCGGAGGCTCTGCTTATGGCAGTGACGGTCTCGGTGGAACGATCAATGGCATCGTCAATTACACGATTAATGATCATTGGAGTTTAAGTTTTATGCTGGGAGTGAGCACGCAAACGTTAGCTTATTCCGCGGGCGGCGGGCGTTATAACAGTGTGAATCCGGATTTAGTGCTAACCTGGCAAGCCACTGCCAAATTCCAGACCTATGGGGAAGTCTACGGCCAAAGCAAAACCTCACCGAACGCAGGGGCCGGGTTCAACGCGGACGCCGGCATTCAATATTTATTTACGCCGACCTTGGCCTCCGATCTGGAGCTCGGTCAAAGAATCAGTGGAAAATTAGGGCAATTTAATCATTACCTCGGCGCCGGTCTGGCCTGGTTTTTCTAAAAGAGTTCCGGTTTAAATAAAACTACCAGCAAGTACACAAACAAGGCTGCGGTAATGACGCCGCAAATGAGATAGAGGCTCATGAGTGGCTCCCTGAATTCGGTTCAGACAGAGAATCAAAAAAACGGATGAGTCCAAAACAGAGGATGAAAAAAACGAAGGTTATTCCTATAAAAAAAAGATCAGCCATAACGTATCTTCCTTAAAAAACGGTAAGCTTAAAACATACTATACATCAAGACGATAAAAATAAAGAAGCTAGACAGGGCGAGCCAATATTCGGCGCCTTGCAGAAAATAGCAGCCCAGAACCAGGACGCGCAGGATTTGAGAGAACACCAGGATGAGAAAGCCCAGAAGAATCAAGGCGAAAGGTTCGAAATGCAAGGCGCCTTGGAAAATGGGGCTATAGGTTGTGTAGTAGGTCAGGGAAACCGTGGAAAGATGTTGATCGGAAAGAGGGTTTGACCCGTGTTGCAGTAGATAGAGAATAGCGCCGCTCAAGACCAGGATAACCGCTAAAAAAATCCCCAAAAGCAAAAGCCAGCTAAGCCCAAGATTGATTTTTTTCTGCATCGCTTACAACCCTCCGGTGAGCCCTTTATAAATGAGTTCCATGCCCAAGAGGCAAATGACCACGCTAAAAATGATGCGCAAAACCCGAACATGGAGACGAGCCAACACCAGGGTCCCAGTGAAAGAGCCGAGCAAGACTCCGAGTAACACGGGGAAAACCAGGACGGGATCAATATAACCGCGGGCGAAATAAATGCCGACGCTTGCCGCTGCGGTAATCCCAATCATAAAGTTTGAGGTGGTGGTTGATACCCGATAGGGGAGACGCATGGTTTGATCCATCGCCAGCACTTTTAATACACCGGCGCCGATACCCAGCAAGCCCGACAAAAGGCCTGCTAGCGACATAAGGGAAAGCGCCAGAGGCACGCGTTGCACCTGGTAGGCCTTGGTTCCGCCGGGGACAGGAAATTCACCGTTTAACTTCAACGCTGTGGCCCAAGGGTGCGATACAGCCGGTGTCTCACCGTCCTCATGGCGCTGTAAAACAAAATAAGCGGATATTAATAAAACAGAACCTAAAATAATAGCAATAATTGAGCCAGGTATGTATTTAACGAGCAAGGCCCCCAACAAGGCGCCGCTGACGGCGCCTACTTCGAGGAGCATGCCGATGCGAAGATTGGTTAAGCCATGACGCAGATAAACCGAGGTGGTGCCCGAGGAGGTGGCAATTACTGAAATCAGGGAAGCGCCCATGGCATAGTAGATGTTGATGTGGAAGAGGAGAACCAGCACGGGAATGAGAACGGCGCCGCCGCCCACACCGGTGATGGCGCCCAGGATTCCCGCGAAATAGGAAAGGAGGAGCAAGAGACCGGAAAAGCCAAGGATGCTCATATCATTTTTAGATCCTGGTATAGAGTTTCAGCTAAATGTTTTGCTAAAAAGAACCAAAACATTTAGCTGAAACTAAAACAACCCCGTGCTGCTTAATGAATTATTCAAAGTGTATATGGTCTCCCTTTTTTATCCAAGATGAAGTATCATCATTACTTGGACTTTATGATGAATTCGGAAGGATGAACCGAATATGTACTAACAGGATAGATCTTAGCGTATTAATGGACGATAGGGAAATCAGTTCGTGCTCACCCAAGCGAAGCATTTTATTGAAAATGAGGTGGCTCGGAAACTCAAGGATTGGTATTTCACTTTAATGCCTTCCCAAAGCACCGTCTTTTCCCCGGACCGTTGCTGCCTGAGTCTCGATGAGAAAACGATTTTTTTCCTACACGTCCGCAAGACGGACCAAAAAATCGAGCTGCTTCATAGCCAGGCACTTGACTATCAGGGTCAAGACATCAAAATACGTTTGGCGGAGCTTGTCGACCAGCATGCTTTAAAAGGGGTTCGTTGTTCCTGGATCCTGCGACCGGAACAATATCAACTGCTGCAAACCGAGGCTTTGCCCGTTGCGCCCAGCGAATTTCAGTCGGCGATACGCTGGAAAATAAAGGGTCTGCTCCATTTTCCCCTGGAAGATGCGCTCATTGACAATTTTTCCTTGCCCGCGGCCAAGCAGGCGACCTCGTTGAATACGATCATGCTGGTCGTGGCCCGCAGCAGCGTCCTCAAGCCGATCGCCGATCAAATTAATGCCAGCGGTTTAAGGTTGACCACCATTGATATCCAAGAACTTTGCTTTCGCAATTTAACGGCGCTCTATGAAAAAGATGAAAAAAGTTCGGCGCTGATCTTTTTGCGGGAGGAGCAAAGCCTTTTGATCGTGACTAACCGGCAGAAGCTCTATTTTTCCCGCAATCTGGATTTGAATATGAAAGCGATTCGCAAGGCGCTGGAGAGCCAGGATAGTAACGCAGGCCTGGATGCCTTGCTGAACGCCGCCGCGCTCGATATTCAACGGTCTTTTGATTATTACCAAAGTCAGTGGCGGCAATCGGAACCCGCACGAATTTTTTTGGAGACGCGAACACCTTGCGCGGTGGATCTTCATGGCCTGCTGTCGCAGCGCTTGAATATCATTGTGAATAAAATTGATGTGGCACAGTACTTTGATAACAAGGCAAACGTGGACTTAAAGCAGGAGGGTTATTTCTTGCCGCTCTTGGGCGGTGTTTTAAGGGAATGGGAACAAAGTTATGCAACAGGAAATTAACCTTTGTCTATTGTTGCCGCAGCAGAAAAAACCTTTTCTGACCCTGCAGCGGCTGACGCTTTCTTACGGGATTTTTGTTCTCCTGCTCGCCTTGCATTTTTGCTTTGAATGGTGGGGAAAACACCGGCTAAGACTACAGGTCGAGGCAACGACTCAGGAATTAAACCAGGTGGAAGGAAGGCTCGCCCAAATTCACGAGCAATATCCCATGCTGGATCTCAAGGACATGGAGGCATCGCTGCGCAAACTGCAAGATGAATTGGAGGAAAAAAATAGAATCTTTGATTTAGTGTCTGGCAAGCGCATTTTTTCAAGCTATCTGCTGGGGATTGCCAAAGCGGCAGTGCCCGATCTCTGGCTGGTGGACATTCAAGCGGAGATGGATGAGAAGGACCTGACATTGAAAGGCTATGCCATGAATTCCAGCGCCCTTCAGCGATTCATCAATCAGCTGACCCTCCAGACCGAATTTTCGGGACTCAATTTTCAATTGCAGGAAGTGAAGAAAGAGGAACTGGAAAAGGAAGTCGTACTCCATTTTATTATTTCAACAAAGGTGAGCAGTGAAACTCAATCTTGATAAAGCGGCGGTTCAGCAATGGCTGGAAAAGCGGAATAGCCGCGAAGCCGTTCTTTTGTTCCTGGCCGGCCTTTCCGTCGTGTATCTGTTTTGGAATGTCATCTTCGAGTTGTCTCTGCGTCGTCAGAATGAAGCGCTAGAGACCCAAAGCCAGGATCTCGGTAAACTACTGGAGACGCAAAAGCAAAACTTAAACAGCATCGAGGGAATTATCACCAGTTCTGCTTTTGCCCGCAACCTGCAAAAGCAGAAGCAGCTCAGTTCGCAGTCTCACCGGGCTGGGGCGGTGCTGCAGAGTATCGAGGAGACCTTTGTGCCGGTTGACTTGCTGTCGCAGGTGACCAATGACGTCATTGCCCAGCAAGCAGAGGTCGCGCTGGTTAGCTTGAAGACTTTTTCTGGGGAGCCTTGGCTACAAACGCCGGGGGTCAAGCAAAATTTTTCCAGCCTGCGGGATGTTTACAAGCATAAAATAGAGCTGGAGTTTCGCGGAACTTATTTTAATACCATCGCTTTTCTGGGGCATCTGGAAAAACTGCCCTGGCATCTTTATTGGGACCATTTGGATTATCAGGTCCTCAATTATCCTGAGGCCAAGGTGGTGGCGCGGTTTTATATCTTAAGTAATCAAAAGGGTTAGCCGATGCGAATGCTCTTTCAGGTGATCGCGTTATTTTCCTTGTTCTATATCCAAGCCGGCTTTGCCAGCTTGACGGATCCCACCCGTCCCTTGGTGATCTCGGAAAAGGTCGGTTCGACGATTCAAAGTTGGGAGCTGCAGGCCATTATTATTTCCAAAGGGAGGCGAATCGCTATTTTTAACGGCGAGACCCTGCATTTGGGCAGTGAGGTTTCAGGTTTTAAGGTCGTCGCCATTGATCCGAATACCGTGCATCTGGAAGGGCCTGATGGTAAAATGACCTTATTCTTGTTCAATCAAACAATTAAAAAATCAGTGGATGAGGCGATATAGGGAAGGATCGGAGCTATGCAACCAACGATAAAGGGATGGATCCTCTTGCTGCTGGCAGCTTTCGTTTTTAGCGCCTGCACCACGCCTAAACCCTCGAGCAAGCCAACTTCCTGGGACGAGATGCGCGCGGATTTGAAGCAGGAAGCCCGCACCGATCGGGCCATCGCCCGCAAAAACATCCATTTACCCACTACTGTGAGCCAGGGCTTGCTGCCGTCATTTTCGTCGAATCTGTCGACCATGAGAGGCAGAACGGTGGAAAAGCGTTTTGACGTTAGCACCAACAAGATGCCGGCCAAAGCCTTTTTCATGGGCCTGGTCGAGGGCACGCCTTATAACATGGTCGTCAACCCTAAAGTCACGGGCGAAATTTCCCTCAATCTGAAGAACGTCACGATTAACGAAGCCATGGAAATGGTGCGTGACGTCTACGGCTATGAGTATCGCCAGACGGCCTACGGCTATGAAGTGTTGCCGCAGGAATTGGCTACCCAAATGTTCACCGTCAATTATCTCAACATCAAGCGCACCGGAAAATCCTTCACCGAGGTTTCCTCGGGTCAAATCAGTGAAAAAATATCAGGAACCAGCGTGAACGGTGCCACTTCCACGCCGGTTGTGAGTACGCCGGATAAAACCTCGGGCAGCAGTGTAGACACCCGGTCCAAGATGGACTTTTGGGCGAGTTTAGAAACGACGCTCAAATCGATGGTCGGGAACCGGGATGGGCGCGCTGTGGTGGTCAATGCCCAGGCCGGTTTAGTGCTGGTGCGTGCCTTCCCTGGTGAACTACACCATGTGGCTCAATATCTGGATAGCATTCAGACGAATTTAGGCCGTCAGGTGGTGCTGGAGGCTAAAATTTTAGAAGTGCAGTTAAACGATCAATTTGATGCCGGTATTGATTGGAACCTGTTCGGCCGAATTGCTCTTGGAAATGCCGGGGTGGGACAACAAAGCTCCCAATCGCTCACTGGCCTTGATTTTAACCTCAATGACTTTAACAGCATCTTCACTCTCAGCGTTTTTGGAAATTTTGGCACCTTGATTAAATTGCTGCAAATGCAAGGTAACGTGCAGGTTTTATCAAGCCCGCGTATTTCAACGGTGAATAATCAAAAAGCCGTCATTAAAGTGGGTGGTGACTCCTTTTATGTGACCGGCGTTTCCACCTCCAATACGGTTGTGGGAACGAATACTCTGCCTTCGGAAAACGTGGACCTGACGCCCTTCTTCTCCGGAATTACCCTGGATGTGACGCCGCAAATCAGCGGTCAAAAAGACGTTATTTTGCATATTCATCCCACGATTAGCTTGGTGACGGAACAACAGAAAAACATTGTCCTCGGCACGACACCTTCCTCTACCCCCGGTGTTCCGGCCTCGAACAATACCTTTACTCTGCCCCTGGCGCAAAGCACCATTCGGGAGTCCGACAATGTGGTGCGGGCCAAGAGCGGCCAAATTATCGTCATCGGCGGCTTAATGCAGAATAATATGACCGAGCAGGTGGCTGCGGTGCCTTTCCTGTCGCGTCTGCCCATTATTGGGCCCTTCTTCCGGCGCACCGAGCAAGTTTCGGAGAAGTCAGAGCTGGTTATTTTATTGCGGCCTATCATCGTGGACAATCGTACCTGGGGCGAAGAATTAGAGCGGGCGAACGACAAACTCGCGAAACTGAACCGCGGCTTTCATACTGGCGGGCTTCCGGAGACTTTTGGTTCCGAGGCGGAAAAGGAAGATTATAAGTGCAGGGAACCATCGACTTGTCCTCCGGTCGATCAATAGCAAGGGGTAGCCGATGTACCTCGATCACTTTAAGTTTAACGATTTGCCCTTCGCCTTGACGCCGAACATCGAGTTTTACTGTCAATTGAAAAGCCATCACGAAGCCTTGAACACCTTATTGTTTTGCTTGCGCAGCGGGGAGGGGTTCATCAAAATCATCGGCGAGGTTGGCTCTGGAAAAACGCTCTTGTGCCGCAAGCTGCTGCATTGCCTGGAAGAGGGCTTTTTCACGGCTTACATCCCCAATCCCGATTTAACGCCACTCGAGCTGCGCCGGGCTTTCGCCCGCGAGCTGGGAATTAACCCGGCACTTTTGCAGGATCAACACGAATTATTGGGCATCATCAACAGCCGCTTGGTGGAATTGCACGCCGCGGGGAAAAAAGTCGTTCTGCTGCTCGATGAAGCGCAGGCCCTTCCCTTGGAAAGCCTGGAAGCCGTGCGCTTGCTGACTAACCTGGAAACGGAAAAAGCCAAGCTCTTGCAGGTGGTTTTATTCGGTCAGCCCGAACTCGACGAACACTTGAATCAGCCGCATTTTCGCCAGCTCAAGCAGCGCATCACGTTTTCCTATTATTTGTCCTTGTTATCGCGCGAGGAATTGGACACTTACTTATTTCATCGCCTGGCCGTCGCCGGCTATACCTACGGTGCCTTGTTCACCCAAAAAGCCCGCAATCTCTTGTTTCAAACCAGCCGCGGTGTTCCACGTATCGTCAATGTGGTTTGTCACAAGGCACTCTTGATCGCCTATGGACGCGGCGAAAGGGTTATCACGCATAAAATGTTGAAGCTTGCTATTCAAGACACGGAAGCGGCGACGCTGCCCAATCGGAGTGCTCGCTGGTATTTATCGCTGCTGCTCGGCGCGGGATTGATGCTGGGCCTGGTTTGTATGATCATCGCTTAAAAGGATCCATTTGATGAGTTTAATTAATCAAATGCTAAAAGATTTGGAGGGACGGAATACGCAGTCCGTGCAGCCCGAGACGGTGCTCACGGGACTGCAGTCCACGGACGATAAAGAAAAGCCGCAAAAGAAGCGAAATTATCTATTTCTTCTGGGCGTTGCGGCTTTCATGGGTGTGTGGACCTGGAATATAGCGCATTATTATCGTGCTCACCATCCCATCGCGCGCGTTGCGCAAAAACAGCCGCAGGTGATACCCGCAAACCCCGCGTCGTTATCCACGCCCGTCCTGGCGGCGAAGTTGGCCGCTCCCACGCCACTCCGCAAGGCGGCGCCGGAAATGCCCGCTCTCGGCGCTTTGACCGGCATCTCCATGCAGGCCCACGGCAAAATGACTTATTTGCGCTTTTTGTTGAGTCGGGACATTTTTTATCGTGTTAACTCCGATCCGCTCGAGCATAGCATCACGCTGACTTTGGATAACACCCGCCTCAGCGTGAATCTTCCGCCGCTTGATTTTAGCAACAGTGCTTTGCGCGATCTGCAAATCAGCTCCGAGACCAAGGATGGACTTAAAATTGTTTTACTGCTCAAACCGGAGGCCAAGCTGAGCAATCTGGAATTAAATAAGGAAAGCAACCTCCCCGAATTGCAAGCCGATTTTCTGCTGGAAACGCCGGGGCTCGGCGATCGCGAGGTATTATCTGCTGGAAAGGCGGTGGCGTCTGCGTCTGAACCAGCGCCGGGTAGCTTAAAAAAGGTCGCCGTTGCCTTATCCACCGATGAGCAATATCAAAATGCCGTGAATTTGGCCGAGGCGGGTGAAACGGACAAGGCCATTCAGCGTCTGGCTATCCTCGTTGATAAATTCCCCGGCTACGGAGTGGCTCGCGAAACTTTAATCAGTTTATTAATTCAGAGCGGGCACCAACAACAAGCGCAAGCGTTTTTGGAAGCTGGCCTGCGGCTGCAGCCCTACTACCCGGGCTTCATCGAAATCAAGGCGCGCTTTTTAGTGGACGAAGGCAAGGTTTATCAGGCGCTTCATTTATTGAAAAAGGCGCCGCCGGCCCTGGCGACTAATCCAGAATATTATGCTTTTCTCGCCGCTCTTTACCAACGCCTCGGCCAACTCCCTGCCGCCGAGAATCTCTACCAACAATTGACGGCCTTGCATCCGGACAAGGGAGTTTGGTGGCTGGGTCTGGGCGTCACGGAAGAAGGCCTGGGCAAAACCGCCCAAGCAATGGAAGCCTATAGCAGGGCGGATAGAAGCCCGGATTTGGATCCTGAGTTGCGCGGTTATGTGGGAAACCGTTTAAGAGGATAAAATGGCCCTAACCAAAAAAATCCACATCGGTGAAATGCTGCTTGAGCTGAAGCTGATCACACAAGAGCAGCTTGAAGCCGCTGTCGCCCATCAAAACACCAGCGGGGGAAAGTTAGGCCAAGCTTTGATTGATCTGGGTTATATTAAAGAAGATAAGCTGATGGAACTGCTGTCCCAGCAGTTAAACATGCCCTTCGTCGACTTGAAAAGCTATACCTTGAACCCGGAAGTTGTTCAGCTCTTACCCGAATTGTATGCCCGCAATTTGCGCGCGATTGTCCTGGCGAAAGAAAACGTCGACCTGCTCGTCGGCATGGTCGATCCGCAAAATCTGGTGGCCCAGGACGAATTAGCCCGTATTCTGCAAAGCCCAATCCGTCTGGCTTTGGTGCGCGAATTGGACTTGATCAAATCCATTGACGTCATTTATCGCCATGCGACGGAAATCGTTCAGCTTGCTGAAGAATTGTCGGAGGAAATCACCAAGAGTGACTATGACGTCGAGCAACTGAGCGCGGGTTTGTCCGAGTCGGACGCGCCTGTCGTCAAGCTCTTGCAAACGATTTTTGAGGACGCCGTGCAAATCAATGCCTCGGACATCCATATTGAACCCGCGGAACATGGTCTCGGCATCCGCCAGCGCGTCGACGGGATTCTGCATGAACAGATGATCAAGGAAAAACAAGTCGCTCCGGCCTTGGCCCTGCGTCTTAAGTTAATGGCTGGCTTGAATATCACTGAAAAACGCATGCCGCAAGACGGACGTTTCAGCTTAAAAATCCGCAATCAAAATTTTGACGTTCGCTTATCGACTATGCCGGTACAATACGGCGAGTCCGTGGTCATGCGCTTATTAAATCAGTCGGCCGAGAGCTTTGGCCTGGAACGCGTGGGCTTGCCCGCACCTCTGCTGTCGATTATCCGAAAAATCATCACGATGCCGAACGGCTTGCTGTTGGTCACCGGACCCACTGGCAGCGGTAAAACCACGACCCTCTACGGCATTTTAAATGAATTAAACAAGCCCGATAAAAAAATCATTTCCGTCGAAGATCCCGTTGAATACCGTCTCGCGCGCATCAACCAGGTGCAGGTCAATGCGCGCATCGACCTGAGTTTCGCGCGGGTCTTGCGTGCTGTGCTGCGTCAAGATCCCGACATTATCATGGTGGGCGAATTACGCGATCAGGAAACAGTGGCTATGGCTCTGCGCGCCTCGATGACGGGCCATTTTGTTTTGTCCACCCTGCATACCAACGACTCCATCAGCTCGGCGGTGCGCTTACTGGATATGGGTGCGGAAGGGTTTTTGGTTGCCACTATTCTGCGCGCGGCCCTTGCGCAGCGTTTGGTGAGGCGTATTTGTCAAAACTGTGTTGAAATCCATCCGCCCACGCCGGAAGAGCGGGTCTGGTTAGACACCGTGCCTCATTATTCTCACGAAGGCAAAGTCTATTACAAAGGACAGGGTTGTACCTATTGCCACAACACTGGGTATAAAGGGCAAATTGGTGTTTTTGAGTTGCTGGAAATTACGCCGTATTTAGCGGAAATGCTGCGCTTGAAAGACACCGCTGAATTTAATCATGCCGCGAGACGTAGTCCGCATTTTAAACCCTTGATCTTGAGCGGCTTGGATTTCGTCGATGAGGGCGTCACGACGATCAGTGAAATGATCCGTATTATGGGCGAGAATTTGGTAACCACGCAGGCTTTCGAGACGCAGGTGAAGCCGAATGCCAACCTTTGAATTTCAAGGACGTGACGCGGCCGGCAAAGTGGTCGAGGGCCTGCGGTTGGCTTCCAATATTGACAATATCAGCACGCAGTTAATCCGGGAAGGCATCACCCCGGTTCAAATCAAACCGGTTCAGATGGAAGAGGACGCCTGGAAATTTATTGATGATTGGTTAAAAGGTGGCCGTATTTCCGCCGATGAGCTAGGCATCTTCTCTCGCCAAATGTACACGCTTAGCAAAGCCGGAGTGCCTATTTCGATCGCCATCAAAAGATTGGCTGAAACGGCGCGTTCCAGGAGCATGACGGCGGCTTTGAACGGCATCGGTGAGGCGTTGGAAGCCGGGCAGGATTTAGCCGCGGCGATGCAGCGTTATCCGAAGGTATTTACGCCGGTGATGATTTCCATGATCCGCGTGGGACAAAGCAGCGGTCGCTTGGATGAGGCCTTTTTGCATCTGAACCAATATATTGAGTTGGAATCGAGCGCAATCAAACGGCTGGCTTCGGCGATGCGTTATCCAATGTTTATTTTAACCGTGATGGTGGCCGCGGTTTTTGTAGTAAACACCTTCGTGATTCCAACCTTTTCTAAAGTATACGCGACGGCGCATATTACTTTACCGACCTTGACCATTGCTTTAATTGCGATTTCCAAGTTCACGATGGATTATTGGGTTTATTTACTCTGTCTTTTCCTGTCGGGTCTGGGATGGTGGATCTATTATTTAAGAACGCCCGAGGGTCGACTGTGGTGGGACACCGTTCGGCTGAAGATCCCGATTATCGGCTTGCTGATGAAACGGATTGTTTTATTGCGGTTTACCCAAATCTTCGCCATTGTGACCAAGGCCGGCGTGCCTTTGCTCGAAAGCCTGACGCTGGTCGCCCAGGCTATTAATAATTCCCATGCGCAGGAGGAAATCTTAGGGATGCGGGAAGCCATCTTGAGAGGCAAAACTTTAACACAATCAGCATTGATGGTTGATTTTTTTACGCCACTGGAGATTCAAATGCTAACGGTGAGTGAAGAAACGGGCGAACTTGCCGAAATGTTGCAACAAATGAGCTCGTTTTATGAGCGGGAAGTAGATTATGATTTAAAACGTTTAAACGATATCATTGAACCGCTTTTAATTGTTTGTCTGGCCGTTGTCATTCTCCTATTGGCCTTTGCGGTCTATTTACCCATTTGGGATTTAATTAAATTGGCTCACACATGATATAATAAAATCAGGAAGTTGGTGTCTTCGATCACTCGATAAGGAAGGAGCTTTATTATGAAGAAAGGTAAGGGACAAGTCGGTTTCACTTTAATTGAATTAGTGATTGTCATTGTTATTCTCGGCATCTTGGCAGTCATGGCGATACCCAAATTTATTAATCTTTCAGGCGATGCGCAAACCGCCGCGACGAATGGTGTGGCTGCTGCTTTATCGTCCGCGAATGCGACCAATTACGCGGCGCGCTCTGAAAATTCGGCCAATGGCGTTGCGGTGGCGAATTGCACTGCCGTGTCCGGGGCTCTCCTGGGAGGCGCGCTACCGACGGGCTACACCATTACTTCAGGGGTGGTTACCGTGGGTAACACCGTCACCTGTACGCTTAATGGTCCGAGCTCCACCACGGCAAGTTTTTCTGCCACGGGCATTAATTAATAAAAAACAAGCGGTGTGAATGATGCGAATGACGCAGTCTGGTTTTACTTTGATTGAATTAGTCATTGTGATTGTTATTTTGGGTATTCTAGCCGTGATGGCGATCCCGAAGTTCATTAATTTCTCTACGGACGCGCAAACGGCGGCTACCAACGGTATCGCTGCCGCTTTGTCGGCCGGCAATTCGATTAATTACTCGGCGCGCTCGGCGAGTTCGGCGAATGGAGTTTCCGTCACCAATTGTACTAGCGTGTCCGCGACTCTCCAGGGGGGGGTGCTGCCAACGGGTTATACCATAACCAGTCTTGCAATTAGCGTCGGTACGACCTCCACTTGCACCCTCACCGGCCCCAACGGGAGTAGCGCTTCTTTTACGGGAACGGGGATTAATTAATTTAATTCCGTTTAGGCTTTGACTTTCTGCGCTTGGATGCTTAAAAACCACTGCCTGGCAAAGTAAATCACTAAACCAATGCCTGTCCAGGCAGCAAAGCCCAGCCAGGTGATCTGCGACAGAGAACTCATCAGATATAAACAAAGAAGAATCCCAAGAACCGGAACGAGGGGGCTCCAGGGCGTTCTAAAGGGCCGGGGCAAATCGGGTTTGGTGATGCGTAACACCAGCACCGAGCCACAGACGGCGATAAAAGCCGCCAGGGTTCCAATGTTGACTAAGCTGGCAATATGGCTAATGGGGAAAATACCGGCGATGGCAGCCATGAAGATGGCCGCCATCCAGATTAAGCGACGCGGCGTATGACTGCGGGCGTGGATTTTTGCGAAAAAGTGAGGCAGTAAGTCGTCCCGAGCCATGGCGAGAAAAACGCGGGAAAAGCCATAGTACATGGCAAGGATCGCTGTGGTTAAGCCGGCGATAGCGCCAATGGAAATGATTTCTGCGGTAAAACGATGGCCGATTTTCAAGAGGGCCATGGCAACTGGCGAAGAGACATTAAGATGATAGTAGGGCACCATGCCAATCAGAATGCCCGCGACCAAAATATAAATAATAGTACAGACCAAGAGGGAAGCAAGAATGCCGATAGGGAGGTTTCGTTGTGGATTAATGGTTTCTTCCGCGGCCGAGGCCACTGAATCGAAGCCAATGTAAGCGAAGAAAATCAAGCCGGCGCCATTCACAATTCCCTGGAGACCAAAGGGAAAAAAGGGATGCCAATTTTCAGCCTTGAAGTAAAATAGGCCGATGCCGATGAAGAGGGCGATGACGACTAATTTAACCGTTACGATAATTTCATTAATACGCGCGCTTTCTTTTACGCCGATGGACAAAACACCGGCAAGCGCCAGGATGATAAGGACGGCAGGCAAATTAATCAGACCGCCGTTAAAGGGGTCGGTTACCAGATTAAAGGGAAGCGTGATGCCAACGGCATGCAGCGCACTCTGCACATAGCCTGACCAGCCAATTGACACCGTAGAGGCATCCATCCCGTATTCAAGCAAAAGATCCCAGCCCACAACCCAGGCAAAAAATTCACCGATACCGGCATAGGCATAGCTATAAGCCCCACCGCAGCCGCCGAAACAGGAAGCTAACTCAGCATAAGAGAGGGCTGCAAAACTGCAGGCCAAGCCAGCCAGCAGATAGGAGAGGATGATGGCCGGCCCCGCTTGTGTGGCGGCGGCAACGCCCGTGAGCACGAAAATACCGGCGCCGATAATGGCTCCGATGCCGAGCATGGTCAGATCAGTGGCGGTTAAACAACGGCGTAATTCAGAGTTTTCATCGGTACGATGACCAACGGCTTTGGTGCGAAAGAGTTTCTTCACAGACACCACTCCTCAAGAAGATAATGATTTTAGGCAGTCAAAGATTAGACCAGCATCCTCGCTTCATGTCAAATAAAGCGGGTTTCGAGGATTTTCTGCAGGCGAGTGGAATCGAGGTTTTTGGAACAATAGGCAATATAATTATCGGGTCGAATGAGATAGATCGCTGGGCTTTGAATGTGAAAGCGCTTATGAATGGCACTGCGCTCGTCCAGAATCAGGTTATTCACGCCGACCGTTTTATTCGGCATGATAATGAAAGGCTTAATGAGTTCGGGGTACTGTTGCTCCAGCCAAGCGAGCAGCGCCTGTATTTTTTTGACGTCTTTTTCTTTCGCGGCTGGTCCGGTAAAGAGGAGAACCTTGTGCTGGGGATGGCGCAGGAAAAGATGAAGTCGATTACCCTGATTGATCAAGACGTCCGGAACGCGTTCGCCGGGCCGCGGGGCTTTGCGGCTGACTTTATTACGGTAATCGATGGCGGAACTCTTCTTATAGCGCAGGCTCAGCTGTGTGAGTCGCATGCTGAATTTTTTCAATAGGCGCGGCTGACTATTCAAGAGTTTAAAAAGGAGATTGCGCAATTTCCGCAGGAAAGGATTTTCAAACAAGGCGATTTTCGTGAAATTCTCCGCCTGTTTTACGATCTGGCTGACGAGGGGATAGCGCTCTTCTTGGTAGCTGTCCAGGAGCTCCGGCTTGGCCTGACCTTGAATCACTAAAGCGAGTTTCCAGGCGAGATTATAAGCGTCTTGCAGACCGGTATTCATTCCCTGCGCGCCGGCTGGCGAATGGATATGAGCCGCGTCGCCGGCCAGGAAAACGGCGCCATACCGTAGTTTCTGGACGGTTTTGCTATGGATCCAAAAAGGAGAAATCCAGGAAACACTGTTGACGTCGTAGTCGCCTTGCGACCGTTCTTGGATTAATTCTTTGACCTCTTTTTCAATAAGGAATTTTCGGGGACTTTGATGCAGGTTGACGCCGATACGGTAGTGATGCGAGCCAAAAGGAACGGTGATCAACAGCGTACCCGGATTAAAAAATAGGTGGACTTCATTATTCGATAAAAAAGAACTCATTTCAGCGTTTGCAACCATAAACTGTTCAGTCAAGTCTTGGCCGGGGAAGGGAATTTGGCAAAGTTCGCGGACCTTGCTGTTCGCGCCATCACAGGCAATTAACCAGTCACAGCGGAGGATTTCGCTTTGGCCATTTTCAAGCGAGGTCAGGGTGCAGGTGAGGAGCTGGTTTTCCTGCGTGAGGGCGGTTAATTCCAGCGGCCTCTCGACTTCTTGTCCCTGTTCCATTAAATGCTCATTGAGCAAGCGTTCGGTCTCGCTTTGCGGCAGGGCTAAAATAAAATGATAAATAGAATCAAGGTGTTCAAATGAAATGCGGGCGAGATCGTTGCCGCCTTCATGGAGATGGATGGCGCTGCATTCATGGCCGAGTTTCAGGAATTGATGGACCAGGCCAAGATTATCCAGCAATTCCAGGGTTCGAGGTTGAATGCCGACGGCATTGGCGGTGAGGGTGCGTTCAGGCTTCTTATCAATAATACGGAACTTGATCCCGCGACGCGCCAATTCACAAGCCATCAGCAGGCCAGTGGGCCCTGCGCCAATGATGAGGACGGGGGTATGGCCGTTCATGCAAGCTCCCTAGCATTCTGTATATATTCGGTATATATTCGGTTTCATTCAAATTCCCCTCTCCTCCACGCTTTGTGTGGAGGAGAGGGTTAGGGAGAGGAGGTAAATAAATGCTTTTATTTATACCTCCTTCCCCTAACCCCTTCTTCCACCAACAACGTGGAGGAAGGGGGATATGGAAGGGTAAACCAAATATGTACGTCATTCTTCCCTATATTTTTCTATTTTAACTCAATTCGGGTCATTATTGTGCGGTATTCACAAATTTATCCTCCGGAGCTCTGCCCCCTCCCCTGTCATCCTGAGCATCTGTAGAGTGGATTAGACGCGCTTTTTGCGTCGTAATCCACCGAATTTAAAGCGGTTGATCATCTATCATTCCCCCCTAATACACTCCAGATGACGCTTTGTTGATTAATTGCTAAGCTAAAAGGAATAAGCTGAGGGAAATAAGCATGCTCGACCAGGATATCGTGGGATTCGTCTTTTCCGTCATCATCGGTATCGTCGGTATCGGTTATTGCTCCCACGGCAGAAAAAATAATCCTTACTATCTTTTATCCGGGATCGCTCTGCTGCTTCTGCCCTTTTTCGTGGACCAGTTCTGGTGGCTTTTGGCCCTCGGCTGCCTCTTGATGGTGTTGCCCTTTCTTTTGGACCGATAAAGCTGCTTTTGCAAATATTCAGTTCTCATTTTAAATTCCCCTCTCCTCCACGCTTTTGGTGGAGGAGAGGGTTAGGGAGAGGAGGTCTTATTAATTATAACCCGCTGATTATGATTAATTTTATACCTCCTTCCCCTAACCCCTTCCTCCACGAACGGCGTGGAGGAAGGGGGATATGGAGGGGTGGAGCGAATATATACCTGCTTTCAAAATAAGCGCTTATCCTTTAACATAAAGCTTACTTAAAGGCAGAGAGGAAATCTGCGTGGGATTCTTTCGATATGCGCTGGGAGAAACAGTGGATCTGTTGCGCGAGGCGGTTCGTGATTTTGCTTCCGCTGAAATCGCACCGCATGCCGAAGAAATTGACCGGCAAAATAACTTCCCTGTGGGGCTCTGGTCCAAATTAGGTAAGCTGGGCATTTTGGGAATCACCATCGAAGAAAAATATGGCGGCTCCGGTCTCGGCTATCTGGAACACGCGGTGGTGATGGAAGAAATCAGCCGGGCAAGCGCGGCAATCGGACTGAGTTATGGTGCGCACTCCAATCTCTGCTTAAATCAAATTCGCCTGAACGGCACACATGAGCAAAAATCGCGTTATCTTCCTCTTTTATGCAGTGGTGACTGGATCGGGGCGCTGGCCATGAGCGAAACCCAAGCGGGGTCTGACGTGATGGGCATGCGTTTGCGTGCCGAAAAAAAGGGTGCTCACTATGTTTTAAACGGGACTAAAATGTGGATCACCAATGGCCCAGAGGCGCAGGTGCTCGTGGTTTACGCCAAAACCGACCTGGCCGCTGGCGCGCATGGTGTCACAGCCTTTATCGTCGAGAAAGATTTTCCTGGTTTTTCCGTCGCGCAGAAGCTGGATAAGCTCGGCATGCGCGGTTCCAATACCTGCGAGTTAGTCTTCGAAAATTGCGAAGTTCCCGTTGAAAACATCCTTGGCGCCGTGAACGAGGGCGCCAAGGTTTTAATGAAAGGGTTGAACTATGAGCGCGTGATTCTGGCCGCAGGGCCCGTTGGCATCATGCAAGCGTGCATGGACGTGGTGCTGCCTTATATTCATGAGCGTAAACAGTTTGATAAGCCGATCGGCGAATTTGAATTAATGCAGGGCAAAATCGCCGATATGTACACCACCTTGATGGCTTCCCGTACTTATTTATACGCCACAGCCCAGGCCAGCGACCGCGGTGAGCTTTCACGCAAGGACGCTGCCGCGCTGATTCTCTTTACTTCGGAGCATGCCACCCAAGTGGCCTTGCAGGCCATTCAATGTTTGGGCGCGAATGGCTATATCAATGATTTTCCCACAGGACGCTTACTGCGGGACGCCAAGCTTTATGAAATTGGTGCTGGAACCTCCGAGATTCGCCGCATGTTGATCGGGCGCGAATTGTATAATGAGACCAGCTAAAAATGACGACGTTTAAAACACAAATCAATGCTAAGGACGCCACTTTTAAAACCAATGCGAAGGCGATGGAAGTCTTGGTCAAGGATTTAAAGGAAAAGCTCGCCAAAATTCAGCAAGGCGGCGACGGCAAGGCGCTCGAGCGCCATAAAGAGCACGGGAAATTGCTGCCGCGGCAGCGTCTGCAATTATTAATCGATGAAAATTCCAGTTTTCTCGAACTGTCGGCCTTGGCCGGCTATGAATTATACGGCACGGACTTGGCTGCCGGTGGCTTGATCGCCGGAATTGGCCGGATCATGGGCGTCGAGTGCATGATCGTGATCAATGACGCCACGGTGAAGGGCGGCACCTATTATCCGATCACCGTGAAAAAACATTTAAGAGCGCAAAAAATCGCCGCTGCCAACGGGTTGCCCTGTGTCTATTTAGTGGATTCCGGTGGCGCTTATCTCCCTCTGCAAGACGAAGTGTTTCCAGATGAAAATCATTTTGGACGGATTTTCTATAATCAGGCCACGATGTCGAGTCAGGGCTTGCCGCAAATTGCGGTGGTGATGGGGTCTTGCACGGCCGGCGGCGCTTATATTCCAGCCATGGCCGATGAGGCCATCATGGTGAAAAACCAGGCGACCATTTTTTTAGCGGGACCGCCTTTGGTGAAGGCGGCGACGGGTGAGGTGGTCACCGCGGAGGCGCTCGGCGGAGCTGAGGTGCATTGCCGCGTTTCGGGCGTGGCGGATTATTATGCGGAGGACGATACCCACGCGTTAGCCATGGCGCGGCGCGCAGTCGCAAATTTAAATTGCCGGACGAGTAAGACAGGTCAGGAAAATTTTTTAAAAGAAATCAAAGAACCCCTTTTTGAGACCAAAGAACTTTATGGTCTGGTGCCAGCTGATCCGCGCTACCCTTTCGAGATCCGCGAGGTTATCGCGCGCATCGTCGATGGCTCGCTCTTCGACGAATTCAAGGCCCAATACGGCAAAACCCTGGTCTGTGGTTTCGCCCATCTTTATGGTATGCCGGTCGGCATCATTGCCAATAACGGGGTTCTCTTTTCAGAGTCGGCTCTCAAAGGAACGCATTTCATCGAGCTTTGCTGCCAAAGAAAAATCCCGCTGATTTTTTTGCAGAACATCACCGGCTTTATGGTCGGTAGCAAATACGAGGCGGAAGGCATCGCCAAACACGGTGCTAAAATGGTGACCGCGGTGGCCTGTGCCCAGGTTCCCAAAATCACGGTTATTATCGGCGGGAGTTATGGTGCCGGCAACTACGCGATGTGCGGACGCGCTTATGAACCGCGGTTTATCTGGATGTGGCCCAACGCGCGCATTGCAGTGATGGGCGGCGAGCAGGCGGCAAATGTTTTGGCCCAGGTCACGCGCGAAAAAAAAATGCGGCACAGCGAAGCCTGGTCAGCCCAGGATGAAGCAGCCTTGAAAGCGCCGATTATCCAGCAATACCAGACGCAATCGCATGCCTATTATTCCAGCGCTCGACTTTGGGACGATGGTGTCATTGATCCCGCCGATACGCGCAAGATTTTAGGTCTCAGTTTGTCGGCGGCTTTAAACGCACCGATTCCAAACACGCAATTTGGTTTATTCAGGATGTGAAACCCATGTCGAACGAAGTCCTTGTTATTTCAACCCAGGACAGGGTTACCACCCTGACCTTGAATCGTCCGGAGAAATGCAATGCCCTTGACGGCATGTTAGTGTCTCAGCTGCGGGATGCTTTTTTCGCGGCTGGGCGGGATGCGCAGACGCAGCTCGTTTTGCTGACTGGAGCCGGTCCTCATTTTTGCGCCGGCGCGGATATCGACTGGATGCGAACGCTCGCGCAAAGTTCCTTTGAGCTGTGTCGTGATGACGCCATCAGCCTGTCTTCCTTGTTGCAGCTCATGTATTCTTTTCCGAAACCAATCGTTACGCTAGCCCAGGGCAGTACCCTGGGCGGTGGACTGGGACTCTTGGCTTGCTCGGATTTGATTATTGCCGCGGAGGATGCCACTTTTTGTTTTTCCGAAGTCAAGTTGGGTTTGGTGCCGGCCGTAATCAGTCCCTATATTCTTTCCCTGATCGGCCAACCGGCCACGCGCTATTATTTTTTGAGCGCGGAACGTTTTGACGCCGCAGAGGCTCTGCGTCTGGGGCTGGTGCATAAATGTGTGCCACGGACAGACTTAGCTGCCGCTGGGTTAAAAATGACACAAACCCTGTTAAAACACAGTCCCGCGGCTTTGTTGGAGGTGAAGCGCTTGCTCTCGCTGATTGCGAATCAAGAAATTACGCCAGAGCTTGCTGAAAAGACCGCGGAAATCTTCGCCAAGATGCGCATCACCCCAGAAGCACAAGAAGGATTAAATGCGTTTTTGGAGAAGCGGTCGCCGCATTGGGACGTTCGCTCATGAGTTTTCCTCATTATGTCAAAATGGTGGAGGTGGGTCCGCGGGACGGCTTGCAGAATGAGCCGCAAATGATTTCAGCGGCGGTCAAAATTGATTTTATCAATCGGCTTTCTGAAACGGGTTTGTCCGTCATCGAAGCCACCAGTTTTGTTTCTCCCCAGTGGATTCCTCAATTGGCCGACCATGCGGCGGTTTTTCAGGGGATCCATAAAAAGGCGGGCGTGTGTTATCCGGTCCTGGTGCCTAATTTAACGGGCTTGCAAAACGCAGTGGCGGTGGGTGTGAAAGACATCGCTGTTTTTACTTCGCCTTCGCAGCAATTTAATCAGCATAACATCCATTGTTCCGTAGAGGAGAGTCTGGAGCGCATCGCACAAATCCTGGCAGCCGCGGCAAAGCAAGGGCTGCGTGTGCGCGGCTATTTATCCTGTGTCCTTGGCTGTCCCTATGAGGGAAAAATGGCGCCTCAAAAAGTGGCGGCCCTCGCCGAACAGCTTATCAATTTAGGCTGCTATGAAATTTCTTTGGGCGACACCATCGGGGTGGGCACGCCGCTGGCGGTGGTGCAGATGTTAGGGGCGGTCATCGAAAAAATGCCGGTGGAAAAACTTGCTGTGCATTTTCATGATACCTATGGACAGGCGCTCGCCAATATCTATGCTGCTTTGGAAACCGGTGTCGCGGTGATTGACAGCTCCGTCGCTGGACTTGGCGGTTGTCCTTATGCCAAGGGTGCTTCTGGCAATGTGGCGTCGGAGGATGTGTTGTATCTGCTTAACGGCATGGGCATTGAAACCCGGGTGGATCTGAGCAAGCTCATCGGCGTTGGACGTTTTATCACGCACCAGTTGGGCAAAAAGCCGCAATCTAAGGTCAATAATGCTACCGGCTCGAATTGACGGCACGGCGGCGCTTGAGGTAAAGTCCTACACTACAAAATGAGGACTCAAAACGAGAGGTCCAGTATGGCTATGCGTTTTCATCTGCATCCGGTGCAAGGGTTCGTTATAACCGCGGATGCCACAGTTCTTCCCGCGCTTTTTTTACCCTCCACCACCGTGGAGCGTGACTCCTTTCAGCAGCAGCTTTTTATCTTTACCCAGAACAAATCGCCGCTCGTATTAAAAAACTTGCGCAAACTTATTTTCGAGACCAGCAAAAATAAGCAAAACGCTGTACTCGCCTCTTTTTTTAGCGATCTGTTTGAGCTTGATAGCTTGTATAACGCGGATGGCAAACACCTGTTATTGCATCGGATCTTGCCCCTCTTCATCGAATCGGTGACGCATGCTCAGCTTGCAACTATTTTCCTGGAGCAGGGCTATCGCTTGCTGGTTTATCTGCTCCAACCCAACAAGGTTGTGGTGGTGACGCTCTACTTGGCCTGCTTTCAAAAGCTGCTAGCGAAGGCGGTCATCAATCCAAGACAATATGAAAGCACTGTTTTGGCTCCGGAGGTCATTGCTAGCCTGAGTGAGGAGAAGGCGTTGGATGTCAATCTGGTGCGTGTTTATTTAGACGGGCTAATGCCGGCTTTGCAATCCAGACGCCTTCGTTGGCGGCTCAACGATTATTTATGCCTGTTGTGGCGTGCGGAGCGATCGATTGAGAACGATGAAGTGCGACTGATTCATCGGTGTCTGAGGCAGATGAAAGTCGACTTTAGCGCGCAGCGGCTGGACCCGTCCGATTACTTTAAGGATTTAAGCTTACCGGACAAGCAAGGCCTGACGCCCTTGCTGAAGCTCATTAGTTTAGGGAGGTCCAGATTGCTTGTAGCCTATTTTCGCTGTCTGGAACAGGTCGCTCGGCCCGCGCAGCTCATGGAACTCTTCCAGTTTGGTGCAGCAAATCAAGACAACTGCTTGCATGAACTGGCCCAAACCGGCTGCCTGCCTGCTCTCGAATCATTCATTGATTTTTTGATGAGCAAGCTCGGTCCTCCAGCTGCGACCCGGCTTATGGAGCAATTGGCCCGACAGCAGAATGCGGCGGGGAAAAAGCCGTTATATCCAACGGGTGACTTTACGCATCCCATGAATTATGTCTTGAGTCTGTTTACCAAGGGAAAAGCAGCGGAAGCGACCATCTATTTGAAAACAGTCCAGTGCGCTGGCTATTCTGCCTTTTTTGCACCGGAGCATAGCATGCTGTTTTTCACGGGTCCTCAGCGGCTGCATTATGGGTGGAAAGCCCGGCCGGCGATGCTCCCAATGGAGGACGTCTTATTGCCAGGAGACTTGCTCGAAATGCTCAATTCACCCGAAAGGAAGCGCTAAAACAGGACTCCGCTTTTGCGCCGGGCACTGCCCCCATCTGCGTCAAACCGCCGCCGCCGGCACCGATTTGAATCGTCACCTGTTCGCAAACTTTTTTCTTGCCAGCCACGATCAAAGTCGGATGCACTTCCATTTGTTGGCCTTCTTTGCCGATAACCCGGTTACAACCCGTGACCGACAACGTTTTCACGCTGCACTCGGGCGGCAGAGTTTCCCGTACTCGGTGCAGGAGATGGACGGCATGTCGACCATCGTAAGTATACCAGTTGTCGCCGCGATCCACGGGGCTGACGCAGCCGGCGGCACTGAGCCGGACGAACGTGACGCTGACCGGTCGCTTTTGGCCGCTGTGCGGATCCTTCAGCTCGATGATCTGCGGGGGCAGTAAAGGAACGATGTGATTGCTGCTGCCACAGACAAGTGGGCCGCCTTTAAGCTCAGCGCCGATAATCAAGGCATTGATGGATACGCCGGTGACGGAAATGAGATCGTAGACCGAGGGGTGAAAAGGGGTTGCTCCCAGGGAGAGATGCGCGCGAGAAAATTTTCGGTAATGCTGAATCGTTTCACCGGCTTTTGTGAACTCACGGAACTCCAGAATACCCCCTTCGTTTTTGTCGGTGTCAACATAAACGCGGAGCAAGCGCCATTTGTTTTGGACTTCACCGCCGTGTTTTTGCACTGCTGCGGTCATTTTTTTTAAAAAATCCGGCTCAAAAATGAAATCATGGGTTTTTTCCATTAAAGCGAAGGCCTTGCGCGGCAGCAGGCCGTATTTTTCCAGAGCTTGCTCCGGCGTGAATGGCAGCAGTTGTAGCCCTTCTTCTTTTAAAAAGGCGGCATCACGCAGATAAGCCTCGGCTTGGCGAGGACTGCCGGCGATGAGCAGTGAGCCGCGCGGCTCGCGGATTAACCCACCGAGGCGTTGATTCAGGTTTTCCAGATAATTCCAGCTGATCTGGGTGCGTTTGCGCATTCGCTGCAAGACTTCGGGCAAGTGGTTCTCCTGAAGTTCTTGGGCATAACGTCGCGACAAGCGATGATTACCCCAGGCGATACGGAAAGCAGCCGGCCACTGTCGCGGATTGCGCAGCCATTCAGCTAAATTCAGGCTAAGCCAGGGATAATCGGGATCCAGGACCCGGGAATGATAACCTGCGGGCAGGAGCGCGCGCAGGAGTTCTTTCAGAATAAAGGTCAACGGCTGATAGCCGGCAATATACGCCGGTGCTTCGGTGAGTGTGTCCGGTTCTCCATGATTGCCAGCTCCGGCCCAGATAGGCCGGGCTTGTTTTCCGTCAAGGCTTTTATCGAGATCACTGGCGTATAAAACAGAGTTACCCTGGAGGGCCTGCTCCAATGCGACAGCGGCGGCCGGTGGACCCCCGACAGCGATAAAACCAGCTTCATGTGCCAAGCGTGCGAGAGCCGGCCGATCCTTTAGCGCCCGAATTTCCACTGCTTGCATATCCGGTTTTTCAAGTAGCTCGGTTGGGAGGAGGGGGATCTCAGGAAAGTAGTGTCGAGCCAGCTCCAGAAGTTCCGGGTCTGAGGTGGTCCAGGGTGAGAACTGACGTTTTCCGCGGCGCCGCTCTGTTTCCGCGAAGTCCAGGTAGGGATCCTTGTAGGGGTTTAAAATACCCATTTATTCGCTGATTTCAAGTATGGATTTCGATTTAACGGCCGCGAGCTGCTCATCGACAAAAACGTCGCTTCTCAGAATTGTTTCAATTCGTTCAACAGGCAACGGTGGGGCGATGATAAAGCCTTGAATTTCGTCACAATCAATCATTTTTAAATAAGTATACTGCTTGAGTGTTTCAACACCTTCCGCGACCACTTTCATCTTCAAACTGTGCGCCATAATAATAATGGCTTTTACGATAGCGCCGTCGCCGCTGTCGGGCCCGATATCCGTGATAAAAGAGCGATCGATTTTAATAATGTCGATGGGAAAGCGGCGCAGATAGCTGAGACTGGAATAGCCGGTGCCGAAATCATCGATGGAAATAGCGACGCCCAGATCTTTCAACTGCGCAATCGCATGGGCGCTATGCTCGACATCCTGCATGATCAAGCTTTCCGTTAACTCCAGCGTGAGGTTTTGTCCCTGAGCGCCGCTGCGTTGCAAAATCTCGGTGATCTTACCCACTAGATTTTTTTCCCGGAATTGGCGGGCCGACAGATTGATGGACACCCGTGGGCAGGACAGGGAAGTTAAATTTTGCTGCCAGAGGTAATTTTGGGTACAAGCCGTGTTTAAGACCCACTCGGAGATGGGAACGATGAGACTGGTTTCCTCTGCGATGGGAATAAATTCGTCCGGCCCGACGAAGCCCAAAACAGGGCTTTTCCAGCGTAGCAGCGCCTCCACTCCGGTTATTTTCCTTTTGTTCAGGTCGATGAGCGGTTGGTAGTACAGTTGGAACTCTTTGTTCGTAAGCGCGTTATGCAGCTCGGTTTCAATTTTGAGGCGTTTATTCACTTTTTCATTCAGTTCGGTGGTGTAAAACTCAAAGGAATTGCGGCCTTTCTCCTTGGCGCGGTAGAGCGCCAGGTCGGCGTTTTTCAATAGCAGTTGAATGTCGTCGCCATCGTCCGGAGAAATACTGATTCCCACGCTGATGCTGGTGAAGATGTCATGGCCGTCGATATGAAAAGGCTCGGTAAAAGCGCTATGGATCTTGTCCGTGAGCGCGAGCAGCTCGTCGGTTCCGATATTTTCCAAAATCACCGCAAACTCGTCGCCGCCAATGCGAGCAAAGGTGTCCTCGTCGCGCAAAAAGCTTTTAATTTTGCCGACCACTTTAACTAATAAATGATCGCCGGTGGAATGGCCGAGGGTGTCGTTGATATTTTTGAAATGATCGAGATCAATGAAGAGCAGCGCCAGTTTTGATTTTTTTGGGTTGGCGTTTTTGAGGGCATGTGTGAAGCGCGTGTTAAATAAGCCGCGGTTGGGAAGGTCGGTCAGGGAGTCGTGCGTTGCCAAATAATTGATGCGCGGCGAAATGTCGCTGATTAAGGAGAAAAAGCCGCGCATTTCCTTGCTTTTAACATAGGGAATGAGCGTGACGCTGACATAACGTTCGTCGCCTTTTTTGAATTGCATCAGCGATTCATAGGTGATCTGCTTTTTAGTGAGTAGTTCTTTGTAATACTCCGAAAAGATGGAAAAGGCCGTTGGATCCAGGACGTCCTTGATGGGCTTGCTAGTGATTTGGTTGAGCGATTTGCCGAACCATTCCTCGTGGGCTTTGTTGTTGAAACGGTAATACAGTTGCGAATCCACATAGGAAATCAGCACCGGCAGGGCATTGGTCACCAAGCTATATTGCTCCTCGCTATCGCGCAGCAGTTTTTCAATCAGTTTTCTTTCGCTGATTTCGTTGCGCAATTCCTGGTTAACGATTTCCAATTCCTTTTTCGCGCCGACCAGATTTTGCAGCAGGTCGTCGTTCTCAAACTTCAATTTGACGGCGTTATAGACGGTGCGATGGGTTCGCGCGGAGGAAATCAATAAGAGTGCTGTGTAAAACAGCACAAGATAGCCTAACAAGTCGTAGGGTTCGCTGCGTTGGTAGAAGAGCCACAGTGAAAAAGGCAAGAGTACCGGCAGGATAAAGGCGGCGCAGGCCAGACGGCTGCCGGAAAAATAGGCCACGGCGCCACCGGCTATTCCGGCCAATGAAAAGGCTAAAAAGGCTTGATACAAAGGATTCTTGGGGACCAGCCAAAGTCCGGCACAAGACCAGACTAAGCCAGCGATCAGCGCCGTGCTGACGAAGATGGCTTTCCACAGCGTGGCTTGTTCCGGGGAAGGGTTTTTTAAAAGGTAGAGCCTGACCATACTATAGCGGAGCAAGGCGACGCTGAGCAGCCCCAGATACCAGAGAAAGAGCATTTTATTCGGTTCAGCAAAATGGAGGCCGTAGACAAAAAGGGTGGCGACAACACAGGACCCGATGATGGCAAACTTAGCCTGACTGTATAGAAGATGAACAAGCTCTGCTCTAATGTTTATCTCAAGCGTCTCATTTGTCGGGTTTGTGGTTAGCGTTGTCGGGGAAGACATAGGGCCTCACACTCCCGAAAGCAAATTAGGATGTTCATTTCCTTCTCGCTCCTTATAAAGAGGCTAACATATCTATTCTCAACCTCCTTGCGTCAGGAATCAACTTTTTTGCAAAATACTGTGTTTCTTGCTGTAAGCAAAATAAATAATCAGGCCGAGGATGAGCCAGATGAGAAAACGCCACCAGGTGATGGATGGCAGATTTGCCATCAGGTAAAGGCAAAAAATCACGCCCAAGCCGGGAATCAAAGGGTTCCAGGGTAATTTAAAAGGACGAGGCAGGTCGGGTTGGGTCCGCCGTAAAACAATGACGCCGGAGCAGACCAGGGTAAAAGCGGTTAGGGTTCCAATGTTGACCAGTTCGGCGGCGCGGTGAATCGGCATGAGGCCGGCAAAGAAGGCGATGATCAGACCGCTTACTATAATAATCGGAACCGGCGTGCGGGTGCGGGGATGGATTTTAGCAAAAACGGTCGGCAGGAGGCCGTCTCGGCTAATGGCGAGGAAAATCCGGGTTAAACCATAAAACATGACCAGCATGACCGTGGTTAAACCGGCGATGGCTCCGGCGCCGATCAGGCCGGCAGCCAGTGGATGGTTCAGTTGCAGGAGGGCGGCCGCGACGGGTGAGCTGACATTTAAGGTCTTATAAGAAACGATGCCGGTTAAGCAGATCGCTACGACGATATAAAGGAGGGTGCAGACCACCATGGAAACGATAATGCCGATGGGAATGTTACGTTGCGGCTGAACGGTTTCCTCCGCTGCGGTGGATAGCGCGTCAAAACCAATGTAGGCAAAAAATACCAGGGCGGCTCCTTCCATGACGCCGGACCAGCCGAAAGGAAAGAAAGGAACCCAGTAACGGGATTGAATATGCGTGACTGCGATGGCCAGAAAGGCGGCGATGGTGAGCAGTTTAATGAAGACGATAATCGCGTTAAAGCGCGCGCTTTCTCGCACGCCAATACAGAGCAGGGCCGTCAGGATAGCGACAATGAGCACGGCCAGTATATTAACCGTGCCACCTAAATAAGGGCCTTGCGCCAGGGAGAGAGGCAGGTGGATATGCAAAGCGATCAGCACGTCATTGACGTAGCCGGACCAGCCGATCGCGACGGTGGAAACGGACAGGCCGTATTCAAAGATCAGATTCCAGCCGATCAGCCAGGCGATAAGTTCACCGAAACCGATATAGGCGTAGTTATACGCACTGCCGCAGCCACCGATACTGGCTGCGAGTTCCGCGTAAGACAGGGCCGCGAACATCGAGGCGAGACCGGCCATGAAATAGGAAAAAACAACGGCTGGACCGGCGGTGGTTGCGGCAACCACACCGGTTAAAACAAAAACGCCGGCGCCGATAATGGCGCCAATGCCAAAGAGCGTGAGATCCAGGGCATTGAGACAAGGTTGTAGACTTTCGCCGCGGGGAGGGCGCTGATACAGCGGCTTGGTGCGAAAGAGATCCTGGATAGCCATGAAAATCCTCCTGTTTACTCGATAACAAATTCTTCTGTGAAGGCTTGCCTGGCGATGATCAGGCGCATGATTTCGTTGGTGCCCTCAAGAATCTTGTGCACGCGCAGGTCGCGGAAATAGCGTTCGATCGGATAGTCCGCCAAATAGCCGTAGCCGCCAAAAATTTGCAGGGCTTCGTCGCAGATGGCGAAACAATTGTCCGTCGCCAGGAGCTTGGCCATTGCGCAATAGCGGATGGCTTGCGGGTCGTTTTGATCCAGGGCGGTGGCCGCGCGGTAAACCATCAGCCGGGCGCTTTCCCAGGCCGTAAGCAGATCGGCGAACTTGAATTGCAGCGCTTCAAATTCAAGGAGTTTCTTTTTGAATTGTTGCCGCTCAAACATATAGTGACGGGCCAGCGTCAGGCATTGGCGTGCTCCTCCCAGGGAGCAGGCCGCGATGTTAATGCGGCCGCCGTTTAAAGCGGACAAGGCAATTTTGAAGCCCTGGCCTTCCTCGCCAATGCGATTTTCAAGCGGTACGCGGCAGTTTTCGAAAAACACCATGGTGGTGGGTTGGCTGTGCCAGCCGAGTTTAACTTCCTTCTTGCCGAAGGAAAGACCGGGCCTGTCTTTTTCAATCAGGACACAGCTAATGCCCTTGGGGCCTTCTTCACCGGTGCGTACCATGCAGGCATAGACGTCGCTGGTTGAGCCTCCGGAAATGAAGGCCTTCGCTCCATTCAAGACATAGTCATTTCCGGAGCGCTGGGCGCTGGTCTTGAGCGAGGCGGCATCGGAACCTGAGCTGGGTTCGGTCAAACAATAACTGCTCAGCGCTTCCAAGGTGACCAGTTTTGGCAGCCATTTCTGGCGTAAAGAAGGCGAGGCGTAGTGATCGATCAAAGAGGAGACCATGTTATGAATGGAAAGATAGGCGGCCGTTGAGGGACAAGCGGTAGCCAATTCCTCAAAAATAAGGGCGCTGTCTAAGCGTTTAAGCTGGGCGCCGCCCCACTCGGCGGAAACAGAGAGCGCGGCAAAGCCAAGCGTGGCAGCTTTGCGCAAGGTTTCCACGGGGAAAATGTTTTTTTCATCCCAGATTTTGGCTTGCTCAAGCATTTCCGTTTCCGCGAAGCGGCGGGCCAGCTGTCGAAACGCGCTTTGTTCTTCCGTTAGGGTAAAATCCATATTATATCCCAATCGCTTTTTTATTCCGTGGAGGCAACCTGCCTGCAGTAAATATCCGCTTCCCATTCCATATCCCCTCTCCTCCACGCTTTTCGTGGAGGAGAGGGTTAGGGAGAGGAGGTAAATAAATAGCTTTTATTGTTACTTTTATTGTTACCTCCTTCCCCTAACCCCTTCCTCCACGAAAAGCGTGGAGGAAGGGGAGTAGAGAGGGGAGAAGCGGATATTTACCAGGTATTTTTTCCAATGCGTAAAGTTCCTTGATGGTTTCGCGCCGCCGGATCAGCTGGACCTTGCTTCCATCAATCAGTACTTCCGCGGGGCGCGGTCGGGAATTATAGTTTGAACTCATGCAAAAACCATAGGCGCCGGCCGTCAAGATTCCCAGGAGATCATTGGCTTGCAGCCGCAGGCGCCGATCGCGACCCAGGCAGTCTGCGGATTCACAGATGGGGCCGACCACATCGTAGGTTTTAACCTCCGCCGGACTGGCGGTGACTGGGATAATATCGTGCCAGGCATGGTAAAGTGCTGGCCGCAGCAAATCATTCATTGCGGCGTCAATGACAGCGAAATTTTTTTCTGCGGTTTCCTTGATATATTCCACGCGCGTGAGCAGCAGCCCAGCCTCGGCCACGAGCGATCGGCCGGGTTCTAAAATAATTTTGAGTTTGAGGTCGGAAAGCCGGCTTTGAATAAGTGTGACATAGTCTTGTCGGGAGGGCGGGTTCTCGTTGCGATAACGGACGCCCAGTCCGCCGCCCACGTTCAGATGTTGTAGAGGAAAACCCGCGGCCAAAAACTCCAGAGCGAGTCTATGCAAACAGCGCAGGGCTGCGTCAAAGGGCTCGGGATTCACGAGTTGAGAGCCAATGTGACAGGCCAAGCCAATGAGCTTGAGGTTTTTCATTTTTTTTAGGGTAGACCGCAGGTCTGCTAGGGCCGTCAGGGCGAGGCCAAATTTGTTGTCTTTCAGCCCCGTCGAAATATAAGGATGCGTGAGGGCGTCAATGTCAGGATTGACGCGCAAGGCGATGGGCGCCACTTTGCCGGTGTGTTGCGCGATGCGTTGGATACGTGCCAGCTCGGCTTCGGACTCCACGTTGAAACAAGAGATATTTTTTCCGAGAGCCGTTTCAATTTCCGCGTCTTGTTTGCCAACGCCGGAAAAAATGACTTTTTGCGGATCGCCGCCGGCGGCCAGGACGCGCTCCAGTTCTCCACCGGAAACCAAGTCAAAACCGGAGCCGAGGCGCTGGAGTAAATTTAAAATGGCCAGATTGGAATTCGCCTTGACCGCATAGCAAATTTGATGGCTCAAGCCGGAATTCGCAGGTTCGAGAAAGGCGCTGTCAAACGCTTGATAATTCGCCGCTAGCGTGGAACGGGAGTAAACATAGCAAGGTGTGCCAAATTGGTCGGCGATACTTTTAAGAGATATCCCATCGAGATAAGCTTCTCCGTTAACGTAGCGTAGATCGTTCATGCGATACCTTTAATCAGTGGCTAAGTCACAATGCGCTTTGAGCCATTCATTATAATCCGATACGTTGCCAAGGGAAGTATTAAAAAACGCTTGGGCTGTTTTCATTAATTTCTTGCCGATTTCGTCGGTCAGGCGGGCTTGCATGCAAATGACGTCATTTAAGGATTTTACTTTTTGCAGGTGTTTTAAATGGTCGATACTGCTGACTAAAACCTCATTCAAAATTTCGATGTTTTGCTCAGCATACCGTTTCACCATGTTGGCGGTGAGCTCGTCCTTGGCTTGGGTGGGAGCCTGGATGATTTGCGTAAAGCGCTGCCAATTTTGCATTAATTCATCATAGTGGTTCATGGGGGGGCCTCCTGGTGGTAAGCGGTTTTTTAACTATAGCGGTGGTTCCCTGCAATAAGCAAGGCTAGCTTCGCTGCTCCTCTTTGCGCCAGTTCTTTTTTCCCTCAGCGGTCCATTCAAAGTAAGAGAGTTGGGTCATTTTTTTATTGGTTGCATAGGCGGCTTGGTAATCGGGAAAAAGATCCAAATTTTCAAGGTACCAGACCTGGTCGGTGCCCTGGTGATTCAGCTTTATTTCCTGGGTTCGGCCTTGCAGGGGGATGGTGAAGGTGGAAAGGGGGTAGCCCAGGCCTTCTCCAAGGGCTTTGACCAGCGCTTCTTTGCCAGTCCAGGTTTTAAAAAATTGGGCTCGTTTTTTCTCCGGCGGCAGTTTAGTAAAGGCTTCATATTCTTCGGAGCTAAAAAAGCGTTCCGCAACCGCATCATTATAATGGCTGCGAATCTTCTCAATATCGACGCCAACCGGGTTTTGCTGGATAAAAGCGTAAAGTGCAAAATCGTGAGAATGAGAGGCGTTAAATTGCAAGTCACAATTTTCAACGAAGGGTTTCCCCTTCGGCGTGGCTGATAATTGTATATTTTGTGGCTCAATGTCAAGATAAAGGCTTAAGATGGATCTTAATCCAGCGCGGGCAGTAATAAAACGTTTGCGATGCAGCTCGAATTTGAATTTTACGGCTCGCGCCATTTCTTCCGCGCTCAAGAGCGGCGCATTGGACGATTGATATAAATCTTCATCCAGTCGGATCAACCAAAGATCTAGCTGGGAGCTGTGCGGAAATTGCATTTTATGGCCTTTTTAGAGTCCTTCAGAAGAAGCAGTTTAATTTAATGGAGTCCTTAGGGTATAATATAACCTTCTTTTTCGTTGAAACAAAATTCAGGGAGCGAATATGGCCTC
>JABDGC010000004.1 GCA_013286215.1 Gammaproteobacteria bacterium | reverse complement strand
TGAACATTTCATGCAGACCGTCCTCGCTGGAGGGGTGGAGATTGATTCTCACCCGTTTCAACGGGGTCTCGGTTACGGCCACTTTTAGGAAGTCGATTTCTTTTTGGCTGATGGTGGCAATTTCAGCCTGGGACAGGTAAACCTCCGGGGATTTCTTTATAAAGTGCATCGAAATTTATCCTCCTCTGCCCGATCCTCTCCGTAACGAAGTTGCGGAGAGGGAGATTGATACAGTTTGCTGCCAGGGAAAATAGAATACATTTTTCCACCGCGCGCTAAGAAGGCAGCGCATTTTTCCTGGATCTTTGTTTCAATCCGGGGACTCACGGCTAGCAAGCAAGTGTTGATTTTATCATCCGCGAGCATTTTTTCCGAGGAAACAATGGGCAAATGGGCGCCGGGGGTGAAATAAGCTTGTTTGTTGGCATCGTCGTCAACCAGGTAGGATACAAAGTCCTGCAGTCCGAGGGCGTGCATAAACATCAGGGCTTGATGCCCTGCCCCTAAAATGGCGATCTTGCCGCCTTGGGCCTGGATAGCCGCCAGTGCTGTCTGATAAGCATCACGAACTTTTTCAAAAGCAGCCGCGTAAGGCGTGAAAAGACTGGGGGCTTTTTCCTTTACCATCGGACTCGGGGCGGCAGTCTGGGGAAGCGGCTGGACCAGGGCCACCAAAGCGTCTTCGAGCTGACCTTCAAATCGCATTAAATTGAATAACCGATAGCCGGCCTGCCGCAGCAATCGGGTGAAGCTCTCCGCAGTGAAATAGCAAACATGTTCTTCCCAAATGAAGCTGTAATCCTTGCGCGTGAGGAATTTGCTGCTGTCGGGCACTTCGATGAGAACCAGGCCGTTTTCGGCGAGCAGGGGGCGAAAGCTGTCCAGGGCGGCGAGCGGGTCGCGGCAATGTTCAAGGAGATAGCGGCAGATCAGGAGCTGGCTTTTTCCGTGCGTTGTCGCCAAGGTTTGCATCGGTTGGGGATGCAGCCGAGCTTGGAGCGTTTCCAGGTAAGGAAAAGTTTCAATGGCGCGCTTGGGCTCCAGAGCGAAGAGATCGAGCATTTTGCAGGTGAGGCCCTGGGCTGCCAGTTTCTTTAAGAGCGGCTGATCAAAGGGGCCGATGCCGAAGACCGAGGCTGGGGCTTTGAGTTGGGGGAGGAGTTGTGAGGTCACTGCCTCTAAATGGGCGTCGGGTTCATTGTAGCGGATCCAGGGGACCTGTGGGATGAGGGCTTCGATGGGTGGGGGGTCGAAAAGCTGAATAAGGGAGCAATGAGAACATTCGGTGAGTGCGAGTGGATAAGTCGGTGTGGAAACCTCCGGCACGGCGGCAAAGCGGTTGCAAGGGGGGAGCTTGCCGAGTTCCAGCCGGGGGCCAACGAGGTCGGTTTGGCAGAGGATGCATTGGAGTTTGGATTTCATTTTTAGCACGCTTTAAATAGGGATGTGAAGAATCATTATTTTATAGGTTAAAAACCCTGTCCAGCTCTTGCCATGGGGTGGCCATGATATGAGGAGCTAGTAGAGCGCCAACTTGATTTTGTCGTCCTGTGCAAAGTCTCTGTCATCCTGAGCGCAGCGAAGGATCTCCTTGCTGCAGAGGGAGTGAGATCCTTCGCTCATGCGGATAATACAACGTCCGCCGATCTTGCCGCTCCGGATATTTGCGATAGCCTCATTCAGGTTATCCAGGGAGCAAAAATCCGTGATCAATTCACGCAGCTTGATGCGGCCGGTATTGAATAATTGCTGATAGCGGGGAATATCCTGGTGCGGGATGGTGTCGCCGCCGTGGGAGCCGCTGAGGCCTTTGCCGAAATGCAGGGGCAAGGAGTAAATATTAATATTGTTTCCCTTGCGCGGAACGCCAACCAGCGTAACGCGGCCTTGCGGTTTAATCAGTTGGTAGCCCATTTCGATAATGGCCGGCACGCCGGTGTTATCCACGAAGACATCCAGGCCGCTGGTGCCAATAATATCAGCAATGGCCTTTTGGGCATCTTGTTTGGAACTATTAATCAGATGTGTCGCGCCCATAGCCTTGGCTAGTTCCAGTTTATTATCATGCAAATCGACGGCGATAATGGGGTAGGCAGAAACCAGGGCTGCGGCTTGCACGATGTTCAGGCCGATACCGCCGGCGCCGAAGACGACCACGGATTCGCCGATGCGGACTTTGGCATTGTTTTCAATTACGCCGAAGCCAGTGGTCACGGCGCAGCCGAACAAAGCAGCGACGGCGAGGTCGCTGTCGGCTGGTATTTTGGTGACGCGGTTTTCGGAAACGATGGCGTATTCATTAAAGGTAGCAATCCAGCCAGCGTTGACCTTGCGGCCTTCCCAGGAATAGGATGGGGTTTCGGATTCGATGCCTTGGCTTTTGCGCCAGTGAAGGACGACTTTGTCGTCGGGCTTGACGTGACGCACGCCGGGGCCGATGGCGAGCACCGTGCCGGAGCCTTCGTGGCCGAGGAGATGGGGAAGGAATTTATCTTCACCCTTGGCACCGTCGATTTCGCCGAGTTGGGAGCCGCAGATGCCGCTGTAGTGGACTTTAACGAGGACTTGGCCAACGGCCAATATAGGGGGCAGTGTGATCTCGGTAATGACGAGAGGGGCACGCAGTTCGGTGAGAATGGCGGCTTGCATGGTTTTGGGGATGGTGGTCATGGGAGAATCTCTTATGGGTTTGGTTGGTTGTTAAGTGAGTGAGATTTTTACTCAAAATAAATATACGAATGGTCGCCCGTGTATCCCGTTTGTTTAAACCACCAGTCCCATTCTTCCGGCGTACAGAAGGCTTCGCAGGTGACTTGCCAATAGAGCAAATTTGCCTTCTCTTCCTCATTGCGATAGGACTCGACGCAAATGTATTTATCTTTCTTGCCAACGCGTTCGATTTCGCGAAGCGCTGGATCCAGGTCATAGTTATGCAGATTATGCAAAGTAGTGATGGAAATCACGAGGTCGAAGTGTTTATCCGGGAAAGGCAGTTGCTTCGCATTGCCAACCTGAAGGCGGTCGCGGACCTCTTCTTTGGCGTTTTCGATAGCATACTGGGAAATATCCAAACCGTAAACTTCGATTCCAGGCAAAACCTTGGTGAAATCATAAAGCAGGAAGCCTTTGCCGCAGCCGACATCCAGAATTTTGTCGCCGGGCTTGAGGCCATATTGTTCGACCATGGCGCGGGCGACTTTTTCCCAACGGCCTTCCATGTAGCGATAGCCCCCGTAGCAAATGCGGCGATCACCATCCCAGTAATCCTGGTCCCATTTTTTGGCTAAGACAGCCGCTTTCGCCTTAGGATATTCCGGCTCATTCACGCGGGCAAGGTAGTCGCGCTTCGTGCTTTTGTGCAATACGGATAAAAAATCAATGTAGGCCATAATCTTGAGTCTCCAAAGCTTGAATTAAATGAGTCACCTTGTCTAATTGCTTCCGTTTGAAATCCGCCACCTTCAAAGAGGGATTGGCAAAGCGGTAGCGGGCAAGATGCACGGGAAGAAAAATATTCAGGGCGATGCAGCACCATTTGACGCGATAGACCCGGCGCAGCAACTGGGCACGGCGGATCAATTCTTCTGAGCGGGCAAAAGACTGCATCACTTGAGCAACAAAACCGTTGAACTGATTTTCGGGGACGGGCAAAGCTAATTGCGAGAAAAAATCACCGGTCATTTTCGCCGGGTCATCCCAGCCGGCGTATTCAAAATCGAGGAAACAGAGGCTGCCGTCTGGCATTTTGAGGGCGTTGTGAAAACCGAAGTCAGAGGGCGAAATGCAACGCTGGCTAGGATCGAGGCAAGCGGTGAGATCAAGGCCTTCGTTATCGGCCACGGTTTTTAGTGCGGCGGCGAGTTTCTGCCAATAGTCACTCAAACGCTGAATCAGCCGTTTGGCGGCTTGATCTTCAACGGCATCCAGATTGCCACGGCCACGCAAGGCCGCATCCGCTTCTGGCGTTATTTTCTGTAATAAAGCGATTCGGGCGCTAATCAAAGCCAGGTGTTCCTGAAGCGAAAAGCAGGCTTCCGAGGCCACAGGCAAGGTTGCGGCATGAGCTCGGGTCTGGGGCTCATTCAGAGCGCAAAAAAATTCGGCGGCCTGATCCACTTCTGCGGTTGTCACTTCCTCGGGTTGCAGCGGTCGGCCTTCCATGAATTCATAGAGGGCCATGCTTTGTTTTAGGTCTTGAAAAAAGGGCTGTGGCACCTGCCGTGGGGCCACGGCTTTGGCATAGGAAAGAAAGGCAAATTCGGCAGCCAGGCGATCGCGGGTATCGCCTTCCTGGCGCAGATATTGTTTGATGACAAAGGGGCCGTCGACGGTATGAATACGATAGGTGCGATTATTTTTGCCCTGGGTACAGTTTTTAATCGATAAAACGTTGGGTGATAATCCAGCGGCGCTGAGTAAGGCAGCGATTTGCATGATAAATTCGGTGGAGGACAGGTTAGAGCCGATCATGATAAACCCATGTATTTTTCAAGAGCCGACCAGGCGGAAATTACTTCCACCTGCGGCAAGTTTTTTTCTTGGTGATGGTTTTGTGGGTCAAAGAGAACACGCTGGGTGCGCTGCGGGAAATGCGCGGCCAGGAGGATCTCTGGTAAATCGTCTATAAATACATCGCAGCCAAAAGCGCCGATGCGGGCCAGTTTTTCATCTTTGGTTAATTCAAAGAAAATTTGGTTTTCCGGGATGAAGGGAACGTGGTCTTCGCAGAGATAACGCTCGACCCAGGTGCGTGCAGCCAGGTGAAGATCGTATTGGGGACCGAGGTAATTATGCTTGGTTTTGTGGCTAATGATGGCAAGCGTATGGCCGGCTTCTTTGGCCCGGCGGATAAAGTGCAGTGCGCCGGGATAGGCTTCGGCTTCCACCATGCGGGCGCCGTAGACATAGCCTTGCATTTCGGTCCAGCGGTCTTCTTTGTCGACGCTACGGAGGTAATCGCGGACGGCGGTTTTGTTGGCGGGGAGATCGGGCGGGATGACGCCTTGCTCCAGGGCCACGGTGTGGAAAATTTTATCGTAGTTGACGATGGTGTTATCGAAGTCTAGACCGATTCGCATGGGGGGCCTGTTTTTGATGATTAATAATACCTCCTCTCCCTAGCCTTCTCCTCCACCAAAAGCGTGGAGGAGAGGGGACTATAAGCTTGCGGTGCTTCTTCTGTATGAAGCCCATGAGAGAGGGTCCCATTACAGCTTAGGCTACAATTCTCGCGCGCATTTCGGGAATTGCAGTTAAAACGCGTTCGGCAATCTGTTCTGCTTCTAAGCCATATTTTACTTGAGCGTATTTTTGGCTGCCAATCTCGTGCATGAATTGGTCGGGAGCGCCCAGGCTTAGGTGGGGGATTTGGGCGTTGTACTGAGAGCGCCATTCCGCCACCGCGCCGCCTAAACCGCCGATGAGGCTGTGTTCTTCGATGGTGACGAGTAGCTTGAAACGGGAATCCGCTTGTTGCAGATAGGCCGTATCCAGGGGCTTGATGCTGTGAAAGGACACCACCTCAGCGGAAATGCCGCGATCTTTTAGGATTTCGGCGGCTTTCAAGACTTCGGGCATCAGAATGCCGGCGCTTAAGAGAGCAACTTCTGTCCCCTCTTGCACCACAAGGACTTCGCCGATGCGAAGTTTGGGTTTCTCTTTATGAATTGCCGGTTCACCCTTTTTACCAATTCGAATATAGACCGGGTGATCTTGCTGCAAGGCGGCGCGCAGCATCAAGTCGAGTTCCGTCGCGTCACAAGGCGCCAGGACGCACATGCCCGGCAGAGTTCGCAGAATCGCCATGTCTTCCAGGGAGTGATGCGTGGGACCCAGTTCGGCATAAGAAAGACCGGAACCGGTGCCGACAATCACCACCGGTGCGTGATGGTAGCAAACGTCAACGCGGATCTGCTCAAAGCAGCGCGTGGTGGTGAAAGGCGTGATGGTATAAATCACAGGTCGCAGACCATTAAGCGCCATGCCGGCGGCCACGCCCATCATATTGGCCTCGGCCACGCCACAATTATAAAATCGCGACGCGTCTACTTTCTTGAAGTTATCAAAGAGCTTGTTCCCAATATCACCCGAGAGCAGAACGACGCGTTCATCCTCTTTGGCTAATTGGGTCAGCGTGTCAGCAAAAGCGTTTCTCATGTCCCGGTCTCCAGCTCGCGTTCCGCCGCTTCAACTTCGGTGGCGGTGGGTATGCGGTAATGCCAATTGTTGTCATCTTCCATAAAGGAAACCCCTTTGCCTTTCACAGTATGCGCAATAATCGCCGTTGGCTTGCCATTAGCGGCGGGGAAGGTTGTCAGCGTGTCCAGCAGGGCCGGTATATCGTGCCCGTCAATTTCACAGGCATTCCAGCCAAAGGCGCGCCATTTGTCGGCCAAGGGTTCAAGCGCCATGACTTCACAGCTTCTACCCGTTGCCTGCCATTTATTGAAATCGATAATCACGCAAAGCTTGCTCACTTGTTGGGCCGCTGCCATCATTGCCGCTTCCCAAACCGAGCCTTCGTTGCATTCGCCGTCGCTTAAAACCGCGTAGACGTTGTAGTCTTTCTTATTGATGCGTGCCGCCAAGGCCATGCCAAGACCCAAGGGGAGTCCATGTCCCAACGAACCAGTCGCGGCTTCAATGCCCGGCAACTGCTCTGGCGTCGGTGGGTGCTCGGCAAAAAGGCCGCCGTCTTCGCCGTAGGTATCCAACATGCTTTCCGGATAAAACCCGCGCCGCGCCAGGACCTGAAATAAAGCGGGTGCGCCGTGTCCCTTGCTGAGAATCATGCGGTCGCGGTCGGGATCACGCGGTTTAGCGGGATCCAGACGCAGCACGGAAAAATAAAGCGCCGTTAAAATATCCACGCAGGATAGACAAGAGCCTAAATGCGGGATCGAGGCCTGATGCGAGGTCTTGATGATTCGCGCGCGCAGTTTACGCGCATGCGCTTGCAGTTCTTGGAGTGTTGTCATCGTCATTAGGGCTTATGTGTATAATCGTAGGGTTGCGCTTTCAGCGTGTCGAAATGCTTGCGGACCCAGGTGATGCAATCGTCGAGTCCTTGATCCAGGCTCACGCGATCCTGCCAAGCTAATTCCGCACGTAATTTGCCGCTATCCAGCTGATAGGCCGCGTCTTTGCCGAGGCGTTCGCCGACCATTTCCACCTGGTCTTCAAAGGAAACATCCAGCTTCTTGCAGATGCGCTCGACCAATTCACGGATAGAGACCACTTCCTGGGTGGAAATATGGTAGGTGCTGCCGTTGGCGCCTTTGTCCATAATGCGCCAGGTGGCGTCCGAAACGTCCTTCATGTGAATAAAGGAACGGGTAGACACGCCGCCGCCGTGCAGTTGGAGTTTGCGGCCCAAGAGAATAAAAAGAATGGTGCGCGGAATAATGCGATAGAGTTGCTGCCCCGGTCCGTAGACATTGGCGGCGCGGGTAGTCACCACCGGGAACTGATAGGCGCTGTGAAAGGTGCGCAGACTCATATCGGCCGCGGCGCGGGAGACGGCATAAGGCGTGCTGGGGTTAAAGGGGAAATCCTCCTTCACAAAACCAGAGCAGGAACCATAGACTTCCGGCGTCGAGACATGCACATAGCGCTGGATAAAGTCGCATTTGCGCAATTCATCATGCAATTTAATCGTGGAAACGGCATTGGTCATGAACCAGTCGCCGGGCGTGCGCCAGCTTTCGGCCACCATGCTTTGCGCCGCGAAATTGACGACATAGTCAGGCTTGAATTCTTTGATCAAGTCCATCATTTCCGGTAAATGACCGTTGAGGTCCAGTTGATGAAAGCGAAATTGTTTGTTGGCGCGCCACTTGTAGGGCAAGAGCGCGTCAACCGGCTCCTGTGAGCGGCTAGTGCCGATGACTTCCGCTCCCTGGTCGAGAGCGTAATCGACAAAACTGGACCCAGAAAATGAATTACTACCAATGACAACTAATTTAGGCACAAGAAACTCCTTCCTCTAATTCGACTTGCGGTCGATTTTCATAGCACCATTGCATGAGCATATGGCCCACGACCAATTGTAAATCTTCTGCGATCTGCATGTCGTCAACTGCGAAATGGATCGCGACGTCGGCGAGATCTTTGCTGCGCCCACCGGAGTAGCCCAGAATAGCGTAGGATTTGACCTTCATGACCTTGGCCTGCTGCAGCGCGGCGAGAATATTGGCTGAATTGCCACTACCGGAGAGCACGAGCAGTAAATCGTCGGGCTCGGCTTGAACGGCCAATTGCTCGGAGTAGATGCGATCATAGCCGACATCGTTGGCAAGACAGGTCAACACAGCGGGGTTGGCCGAGAGCGCGTTGATTCGCATGCCGCCGCCGGTGCGCTTGGCAATGCCGTAGACAAAGTCATTGGCCAGGTGGATAGCGTTGCCGGCGCTACCGCCGTTGCCGCAAATGAAGACCTGTTTTTTCTCGATCCAGCAGCGGCGCAGGTCTTCCGCAAGCTGTGCCACCGGGGACCAATCGCTGCTGGCCAAAATGGCCTGCAGACGGCTGGCATAGTCCGAGAAAAAATTCTCGATAGGGGCAATTGCTTTTAGCAAGGTCATGATGAATTCCTCTTCTATACTACGGTTTTTTGCATCCATTTTAAATTATAAAAATGATCTTCGTTCTTCAGCACGCCAGCCTGGTAGTGTTCAACCATTTCCTGAATAGCGGTTTTGACGTTTTTCTTGGGCTTAAAGCCGGCCTTCAGGAGTCTGTCGGAGTTCACGCGATAAGAACGGGGGTCATTCGATTCAGTGACGGTAATTTCCGCCGGCACATACTGGGTGACCATATTGGCGATGTCGAGAATGGAAATATTTTCAAAGCCGGCATTGTAGACGCCGGTGGCTTCCGGATGATCCAAGAGGAAAAGATAAGCGTCGGTGATATCGTCAATGTGAATATTGGGCCGCACCTGCTTGCCGCCGAAAACCTTGATTTTGCCGGTCGTGAGGGCTTGCATGGTCAGCAGATTGACGGAAACATCAAGACGCATGCGCGGTGAATAGCCGCACACCGTGGCTGGACGGATCATTTGCACAACCATGTCATCGGCATAGCTCATCAGAACGCGTTCGGAAACCATCTTGGTCTTGTTGTAGGCGGAAATTGGATCCAGTTCCAGGTCTTCTGTCACCTGCTCTTCTTCCTTGACACCGTAGACGGAGCCGGAGGAAGCATAAATAAAACGCTTGATGTCGTGACGCTTGGCCTTGTCGGCCAACTGCATGGTGGCAAGCGCGCTCACTTCCCAGGTTAATTGGGGATTCAAATCGCTGCAGGGATCGTTGGCGATGGAGGAAAGATGAATGACGCAATCCACGCCCTTGAGCGGAACGCTGTTGATGTCACGGATATCGCCCTTGACCACCTGGAGTGCGGGGTGGGGCTGATGAAAATTGCCGAACCATTGGGTATCGAAGGCGACGACTTCGTAGCCGCGATTTAAGAGCTTGGGGACGAGAACGTGGCCTTTATAGCCGCAACCGCCGGTAACTAGGATTTTCATGATAGAACCTCTTCTTTTATTTAATATTCATATCTGACCAAAACCTCACCTTCCACAATCACCCCTCTCCTACAGAGCGAGACAGTGGGGAGAGAAGGAAGATGCGTTCTACCTCCTCTCCCTAGCCCCCGCTCCTCCACAAAAAACGTGGAGGAGCGGGGATTTTCTTGTGTAGAGGAGAGATCACTCTTTAAAACTCTTCTTCTGCTAAACGCAGACTCTCCAGGGTGCCAATATCCCGATGATAATCGGCATTATGAAAAGTCTGCATCCTTCCTAAATAATGAGGCAAGACTTCCGTACTAAGATCGATCACTTCCTTTTCAAAGGAAGCTAAAAACGCTATAACACTGGGCTCAAAGAGGTACACGGCCGCATTGGCGCGCGTGCCGGGTGGGTTCGCAACTTTTTCGTGAAAGGCGAGCACCCTCCCCTGCGCATCCTGTTCGATGATACCGCAGCTCTTGGGCGTGTCGGTATCAAAGGTCATCATGGTGATTTCCACGCCGGGTTGACGCCTTTCATGCGCTTCGATAAAGGCAGCAACATCAAAGCGGGTTAAATTATCCGCGTGGGCCAGGATAAAAGGGCCGTCTGCCAAAAAGTCGCGGTTTTTAAGTACCGTTCCGCCGGTGCCAAGCAATTCATGTTCATGCACCAGCGTCAACGCAGCCCGCCAGCGGGAAGCTTGCACAAAGTCGCGGACAACCTCGGGCAAATAGTGGGTATTCACCAGAATGTGATCGACGTGCTCCGGCAGCAGGAGATCCAGCCAGTATTCCATCAAGGGTTTTCCGTGAATCGGCACCAGGCACTTAGGCATGGACTCCGTCAGCGGCCGCAGGCGGGTTCCCAACCCGGCGGCCAGTAAAACGGCTTTCATAAATTCTTCAACTCCTGCAAGATCTCATTCGCGGTCAAAGGCAAATTACCAATGCGGCCAACCTGACAGGCCGCTGCGATCGAGCCTAAATAGGCGCTTTCCCAGATATTTGCTCCGGCTACCAGGGCCATCGCTGCGCAGGTTAATAAACTGTCGCCGCCGCCGGCCACATCTTTGGGAGCGGAGTTCAAGGCCGGCAGGCGGTCAATGTGAATGCCGCTTTTCGTGCTATCGGCCGTCTGAATCAATAAGCCTTCCGCGCCTAGCGTGATCAGCACATGTTTGGCGCCGGCCTTTTTTTGAAGTGCCTCGGCTAAAAATCCCAAGCCGGAACCGGAATCGCGTACCGCCAATCTTGCCTCGTGCTCGGTCGGTGTAATCAGAAGCATGCCTTGAAAACGCGAAATATCGCCGACCTGCGAGGAAGACTGACTATCGGCTACCATCGGGATGTCATGCTGATTGCAAAGCGAAATAGCCGCGTCGACCAGGGACGGCGACAAGCAGCCATAATTAAAGTCGGAAAAAATCACCAGATCGGCGTCTTTAATTGTCTTGGCCAATTCGTTGCGTAATTTTTTAGCTAGTTCCTTGCCGATTTCATGATGACGCAAATGCGAAACACGCAGCAGGGTTTTGTTGCCGGCACGGAAACGTTGTTTCAAGGTAGTCGGGCGACTCTTGTCCTTGATCAGACAGGCCTCAACCTGATAGCTGCGCAAAGTTTCTTTTGCAAAGGCGGCTGTTTCATCATCGCCGACGACCGTGAAATAGTTGACCTTCGCACCCAAGCTGCAAGCATGAGCCGCAACGATACCGGCGCCGCCCACGAAAAGATCTTTCTTGATCGGCATGACGACGATGGTGGGATCTTCCTGCGACATTCCCAAAGGATTGCAGGTCACATACTCGTCAATGATCAAGTCGCCCAAAACAACGACTTTGATATCCGCAAAGCCCCGGACCACGTCAGCCAATTTTTTCATGTCGAGGCCATGGCGTTCGAGATAATCGACCGGCTTGCGAATGGTTGAAAAATCGACTTCCAGAAATTCACGCCGCAAGAGATCGAGAGAAGAAAGCGAAGCTTCGCCGGAGGTAAAGAGCAAGCTCCCACCATAGCTTTCGACGACGGCCTGCTCGGGATTCACATGCTGCTCGTGTTCTTTTCCTTTAACGACGATATCGGGTTGTAAACAGGTGATCAGCTCTTCCGCGGTGCAGGGCAGCAGGACGGCATAGTCCACGCAGCCAATGGCGCGAATCCCTTCTAAACGGAGATGCTGTGGAAGATGGGTGCCAGGGTAGGAATCGGGATTCAGGCCAACCACTAAAAAATCCGCGCATTCCGCAGCAAAATTCAGTAGGCTCAAATGCCCGGGGTGAACGATATTAAAATTACCGGAAACAAAGGCCATGCGTTTACCTGCGCTCACCTGGCTTTTAATTTCCATGGCCAAGGCTGCAGCATCGCTGGCGGCAAGGTCTTCCTTTCGTATGACTTGTCCTAAGCTCATGTATCAATCCAATATTATTTATTATTATTTCCTAAACATCGATTTTAGATGATTGGTTCCACCATTGCTACCGCAATCCGGGTGAAAATCTTCCAGATAAAAGAATAAAAATTGCGCAACCTTTAGCAAGCCGCTCTAGCGAGCTGAGGCCTTCGCTTAAACCGCCTCGACCGCATAAACTGGCAGGGAGACCCGGGTTTCCCTGCCCAAAAAATCTAACAACAGCTCGACCCGCTGCTGGTCGTTCATTTTTTCAAAAACCGCCGTATGGCCGCTAAAGCAACCGTCGATGATGCGCACGCGCTCCCCTTTGGCAAATAAGGCCAAAGCGGCGGTCGTGACATAACCCGTGCTATCTTGTTGTTTTTTTAAAGCTTGAATCGTTTGCGCCGGCAGCGCCGCGGGGCGACCCTGACTGCGCAGCAAATAGGAAACCCCTTGGGTCGAGTCAATCGACTGCCAGCCGTTGGTTTCTAAATCAAAAGATACAAAGAGGTAACGTGGAAACAACGGCGCCTGAATCACCTCCACCTTGCGGGCGTGACGGCGTTGACGCTGATAACAGGGAAAATAGGTTTCGAAGCCTTGCTGGGCCAGATTAGCAACTGCTAAGGGCTCCCGATAAAGCTGGGTATGGACGGCAAACCACTGCTTCATAGCGCAAAATTCCCTCCTGCGGCCGCCATTTTATACGCGGGATTATAGTCAGCGCCATACAGGATCTCTTCCACCACAGCGCAAATAATATGGCCAAAGAGGATGTGGCCTTCTTGAATTTTGGGAGTCTCCTGCGAAGGGATATTTAAAACCAACTCACAACGCTCGGCCAGTAAAGGCGCCGACTGGCCGCTGAAGCCGACCGTGACCAACCCCTTGGCACGCGCCGTTTCCAAGGCTCTTAAGATATTGGGGGATTTTCCAGAAGTGGAAATGCCGATCAGGACATCGCCTGACTGGCCGATGGCTTCCACCTGACGCGCGAACAAATATTCAAACGAATAATCATTGCTAATGGCGGTTAAAGCCGAGGTGTCGGTCGTTAAGGCCAGGGCAGCCATGGCTGGTCGATTGTAAGATAAACGGCAGACTAATTCCGCCGCTAAATGCTGACTGTCCGCAGCCGAGCCGCCGTTGCCGGCAAAGAGAATTTTTCCACCTTTTTTCAGGGCATCCACGCAGCGCCGGGCAATGGCGTCCGCGGTTTTGAGCAAAGCATCATTGGCCTGGATCGCGATGATCAGCTCGCGCGATTTTTGCAGTTCTTCTTTTATAAGAGAGTGCATAATGAGCTCTTTTAATTCAATTTTGCTTGGATCAAATCAACCACATATTGCGCAAAAGGCAAAGCGCAAGTAAAGGCCGGTGACACTGCGTTCAATACATGCATGGACTGTTTGTCCCCTTCCAAAATAAAGTCCATTTCCAATTTGCGTGCCTTGATATTCAAAAGTTGCGCGCGGATACCGGGCTTGCCCCAAGTTTTATAGTTACTGGGATCCACCGCGCTCACCAATTCCGCCGCTCTTTTTGCCAAAACAACGCGGCGATACTTTCTCATTTCTTCAATTGCCAGCTGTCTAAAATCAAAGCCTGCTTTCACCAACAAACCGAATTCGCGCGTCATAATTTTTAGCATTTCGGAAAAATTGAAACGCGATAACCCACGATAATGCTCACGCCAAAATGCCGGAATTGCCGTTGGACCTATTTTTACAACGCCATCCACCGTGAGGGTAAAGTGTACCCCAAGAAAGGGATTTCGTAAATCAGGCACGGGATAGATGTGCGTTCTTAATTTTTCCTGCGGATTGGATGCATAAAGATACAAGCCTTTAAAGGGCAAAATGGTATAGTTTTGCGAAAAGGAGAAATTCCTGGCAATCAGATCCGCGTATAAGCCGGCGGCGTTCACAATATAGCCAGCCTCATAATTGCCCCGGTTGGTGTGGATCACCTGTCCTTGATTGCTTAAATATTTTACTCCCAGCAGTACTTCGATCCCTTCGTCACAGGCATCGCGCAACATTTGATCGACGACGTGCTTGGGAGAAACTGTAGCGGTCGAGGGAGAAAAAAGCGCCTGTTCCCAGGTTTTTACCCGCGGCTCAATTTCTTTGGCTTCCTTGGCGGTGATCAACTCTAAAGCAATACCATTCTGCTGGCCACGCTGTAAAAGTTCCCGTAGCCCGACCATGTCCCTTTCATCTCGGACCACAACCAGCTTGCCGCAACGATTGAGGGGGAGTTTATGTTCGACACAGTAGTCCGTCAGCAGGCGGTTGCCTTCGCGGGTGAACTTCGCCTTGAGGCTGTCTTTGGTGTAGTAAAACCCGGCATGGAGGACGCCGCTATTGCGACCGCTGGCGTGTTCGCCGATGTGTTCTTCTTTTTCCAGGACCAGGACGTGGCAATCGCGATAGCGGCGTTTCAAGTCACGCGCAATGCTGAGGCCGACGATACCGCCGCCGATGACGATGAAGTCCGCATTTTTTTGGGATTTTTGCGTCATATTACTTCCTCTTCGCTTCTTTGATAGAGGTCTTCAAAACGCACAATGTCGTCCTCGCCAAAATAGGTGCCCGTTTGCACTTCTACGATTTCCAGATCCTGCTTGCCGGCATTTTCCAGCCGGTGCTTCACTCCGGCCGGAATAAAGGTAGATTGATTTTCGCTTAATTCAAAGGTGTTTTCACCGCAAGTCACCGTCGCCCTGCCCTTGATCACCACCCAATGCTCCGATCGTCGGTGATGCAGTTGCAGCGATAACTTGGCGCCGGGTTTCACAATCAGGCGTTTGGTCTGAAAATCCGGGTTTTCGTTCAGAACTTCGTAATAGCCCCAAGGCCGGTATTCCAAGCGGTGATGCTCGACTTCCCGGCGCTTGCTCTCTTTCAATTTATTCACCAGATGTTTCACATTCTGGCACTTATCTTTGTGCGCCACCATTACCGCGTCGGCAGTTTCGATCACGACCAGATTGGAAACACCCATGATCGCCAGCAAACGGCTCTCGGCATGCAGATAAGAGTTATCCACCTGCTCGGTGACAACGTCGCCCTTGATCACGTTACGGTCCGCGTCCATTTCATTCGCTTCCCACAGGGCCGACCAGGAACCAAGGTCTCTCCAATCGGAACAGAGCGCCACCAGCGCCAGTTTGTCGGTTTTCTCCATGAGGGCATAGTCTAGCGATTCACTGCGGCAACGACTAAAGAGCTCGGGCTTGATGCGATGAAAATCCAGGTCAATCTTGAGTTGTTGAATGCAAAGACGGCAGGCGGCTAGAATATCCGGCGCATGCTTCTGCAATTCGCTTAAATAGGTTTCCACCGTGAAAAGGAAAATGCCGCTATTCCAAAAATGCGTGCCAGAACGCAGATAGTCTTCCGCCGTCTTCAGGTCCGGTTTTTCAATGAATTTTTTCGCCTGAAAAATGTCTTCGGAGAGAGCCTTTCCCTTTTGAATGTAGCCATAGCCCGTCTCGGGCTTGTTCGGCGCAACACCGAAAGCAACCAAGCTCCCCTGCAAAGCAACGACTTCCGCCTGACGGATGGAGGCGACAAAGCGAGCGTGATCTTCGATGAGGTGGTCGACGGGAAGGACCAGCATTAAATCGTTTCTCTGCCTGTCCTGCAGTTCCAAAGCAGCGAGGGTTGCCGCCGGCGCTGTATTTTTTCCCTCCGGCTCTAAAATAATTTGCGCACCGGCAAATCCGAGTTCGCGCAATTGTTCGGCCACAAGGAAACGATAGTCCTGGTTACAAACTACGACCGGCGGATTCAGCCGGGGCAAGTCCCGGATTCGCTCCAAGGTTTGCTGCAAAAGACTTTTCCCGTGAAACAGGGGCAGCAACTGCTTGGGATAAGAAATCCTGGACAGGGGCCAAAGCCGAGTACCGGAGCCGCCGCAAAGAAGGACCGGTGTTATAGCGTTTAAGCTCATGCGCACTCAACTTGCGCCGGCGTCTGCACCTTGGCGCGCACCTGGTCAATTTCCTCTTTATTCAGCCGCGAGCCAAATTTTGAAACGACTTTGGACGCCGCGAAGCTGGCCAGATTGCCGGCCTCAAAATAATCGTAGTCGTGCGTGATGGCATAGAGGAAAGCCCCGGCGAAAACATCACCGGCACCGACTGTATCGACCACCGGCACGTTATAGGCACTAATAAAGGAAAAACGCTCGCCGTCGAAAATGATGGCGCCCTCGCCGCCCAGGGTAATCACAAAGGTGCGCGCATATTGCTTGAGAACTGACTGGGCTTCCGCCAGTGTTTCTTTTTGCGTGAACAGCAAGGCTTCTTGTTCGTTACAGAATAAAATATCCACCTGGTCGTCGATGATGGCGCACAGGCCTTCTTTAAAATAGATCACCATATTGGGGTCAGAAAGGCTGAGCGCGGTTTTAAGCTGATGTTTTTTAGCTAGCTGACGGGCAATGATAGCCGCTTCACAGCCCGGCGGCGAGGCCACCAGGTAGCCTTCAATATAAAGATATTCGGAATTTTGCAGCGCAACCTCGGATAATTCGGCCTTGGAAAACTCTGCGGTGGCGCCTAGAAAGGTGTTCATCGTGCGGTCGGCGTCCGGCGTCACCAGAACAATGCATTTTCCGGTCGTTCCTTCGCGGTGCCCTTGCTGTAAATTGGTTTGGATGCCTTGTAAAATCAATTCCTGATAAAAAAAATCCCCCGCTTCGTCAGGGCCCACCTTACAGGAGTAAAAGGTTTTCGCGCCGAGCTGCTGTAACGTATAGATGGTGTTGCCAGCAGAGCCGCCGCAGGTTTTCAAGTGTTTAACGCCGTCCAGTTCTTCAAGTAAGCGATGGTGCTTGGCCTCGTCGATTAAGGTCATGACGCCTTTATCAATTTGGAGGCGCTTCAACGTCTCTTCACTCACTTCAAAATCAATATCAACCAACGCATTGCCAATGGCATACACATGGAATTTTTTCATAGTAAAAACTTCCTGTCATAAAGTCTGCATTTTATGCCGCCACGAGCGGAAAAACCAATTTAATTTTTTATATAACCCACCGGCATTGTTGAATCAATCCATCTTAATGCAAAAGTCCCCTTTCCTCCACGCTCTTTAGTGGAGGAAAGGGGGTCTTGTACAAAATATGCTTTACTCAACAACGCCCAAAGAACGTGGAGGGGAGAGGATCTTGTACAAAATCTGCTTTATTTATCAACGCTCAAAAAGCGTGGAGGAAGGGGGATATAGAGGGGTGAAACGAATATATACCGATTTATTCAACACCGCTCACGCTGCCTATAATACTTTAAGCCTTGAAATTTCACCCGTGCGGCTTGGTAAATCAAGCTCTCTCAACAGCTCTAAACAGATTTCATCGTGATTCAATGTATAAAAATGCAGCCCCGGCGCTCCGCCGGCAATGAGTTGCCGACAAAGTTCGTGGACCACTTCGAAACCAAATTTTCGAGCAGACTCCGGATCATCCGCATAAGCTGCAAAACGCTCGCTGATCCAGCGTGGAATTTCCGCGCCGCAAAGATTTGAAAAATGCTGCAACTTGCTAAATTGAGCAATCGGCATAATGCCGGGGATAATGGGAAGCGTGACGCCAAACTCCGCGCAATAATCGAGGAAATTAAAATAAGCATCGGGATTAAAGAAATATTGAGTAATGGCGCTGTTGGCGCCGGCCTCTATTTTTTTCTTCAGGTTCAAAACATCGTTGGGGGCATTCCTGGCCTGGGGATGAAATTCCGGATAAGCTGCGACCTCGATGTGAAAATGATCGCCGGTGGTTTCCCGAATGAACTCGACCAGCTCACTGGCATAGCGAAATTCACCGCTTTGCCCCATACCCGAAGGCAGATCACCGCGCAAGGCCACCAAACGCTGGATGCCGAGCGTCTGATAGTGGCGTATCATTGCAGCCATCTCTTCACGACTGGCGCCAATGCAAGCCAGGTGAGGCGCAACTGGGATCGCGGTGTGCACCTTCAGACTGCTAACCGTCTCGATTGTCCCCTCGCGCGTCGAGCCTCCGGCCCCGAAGGTCACAGAAAAAAATTGCGGCGAAACTTCCGCCAAGCGCGCGGCCGTGCTAGAGAGTTTCTCCTTCCCCTCCAGGGATTTGGGAGGAAAAAACTCAAAGCTGATGCTGAAGTCAGATGTTGCTTTCATGAATCGTTGAACCTTTTCGATCTGTGACTGAAAAATTTAACATTATATTAAGCTAGGACATTGTCAACTTGATTCTGTCATCCTGAGCGCAGCGAAGGATCTCACTCCCTCTGCAACAAGGAGATCCTTCGCTGCGCTCAGGATGACAAGGGCTGCGCTCAGGAGGACAGGGGCTACGCTCAGGAGGACAAAATCAAGCGGACACTGACTGCCCTAAACTCCATACTCCATTAAATTCGGAGCTAGCCAGCGCTTTACACGGTCCAAATCCATTTCCTTGCGCTTTGCATAATCCTCCACCTGGTCTTGGCCAAGCTTGCCCACGCCGAAATACTGCGACTGCGGGTGGGAGAAATAAAAGCCGCTGACCGAAGAAGCTGGCAGCATAGCGAAGTTTTCGGTCAAGACCATTCCCGCTTGCCGCGGGGCATCCAGCAGCGTAAACAACAAAGGCTTTTCAGTATGATCCGGACAGGCTGGATAGCCCGGAGCGGGACGTATCCCCTGGTATTTTTCCGCAATCAAATCGTCGTTGCTCAAGGCTTCAGCGGTCTGATAACCCCAATATTCTTTGCGCACACGCTCATGCAGATGCTCCGCAAAAGCTTCCGCCAGCCGGTCAGCGAGGGCCTTTAGCAGGATACTGCTGTATTCATCGTGCTCTTTCTCGAATTGACGCACTTTTTCGTCCAACTCCATTCCCGAAGTCACCGCGAAACCTCCGACATAATCCGCAAGACCAGAGGCTTTCGGCGCCACAAAGTCGGCGAGACAAAGGTTATACTTGTCCTTGGGCTTCCGAGTCTGCTGGCGCAGCATGTGGAAAATAGCCACGACCTCTTTCCGACTTTCGTCGGCATAGAGTTCCAAGCTGTCGCCAACACTGTTGGCGGGGAAAAAGCCGAAGACACCGTTCGCCCGCAGCCATTTTTCCTCGATGATTTTATGCAGCATGATCTTTGCATCGGCGAATAAACTCTGGGCCGCCGGACCCACCACCGGATCTTGCAAAATTTTAGGATAAGAGCCCGCCAGCTCCCAGGCTTGAAAGAAGGGTGACCAGTCGATGTAAGGGATTAAAGCCGTTAAGGGGTAATCCCGCAGCGTTTGCAGGCCCAGACAAGCCGGTTTCGGCGGCAAATAGCCTTCCCAGCTCAGGGATAATTTATTTTGACGCGCTGCTTCGAGGGAAAGCATTTCATTTTCAGATTTCTTATTTTTATGACGTTCCCGCAGCTTGCTATATTCTGCCCGCGTGGTTTGAATAAACGCCGTCCGATGGTCTTCGCTCAATAATTGAGAGGCAACACCGACCGCCCGTGAAGCATCCACCACATGGACCGTCGCTCCAGAATAGTGCTGCTCAATCTTGATAGCTGTATGGGCGCGAGAAGTCGTCGCGCCGCCGATCAACAAGGGGATGCCAAACTGCTGTCGCTGCATTTCCTGCGCAACGTGGACCATTTCTTCCAGCGAGGGCGTAATCAGTCCGCTCAAACCGATGATATCCACCTTTTCCTGCCGCGCCGTTTCGAGAATTTTTTCACAGGGCACCATGACGCCCAGGTCCAGAACATCGTAGTTATTGCAGCGCAAAACCACGCCGACGATATTTTTGCCAATGTCATGCACATCGCCTTTGACCGTGGCCATTAAAATCTTGCCCTTGTGCTGTTGTTTCCCGCTGGTTTCAGCTTCGAGAAAAGGCAGCAGATAAGCCACGGCCTGCTTCATCACGCGCGCACTCTTGACGACCTGGGGCAAAAACATTTTACCGGCGCCGAATAAATCGCCGACAATATTCATGCCGTCCATTAACGGCCCTTCAATGACCCGCAGCGGGCTGCCCAAGCTTTGGCGGGCTGCTTCCGCATCTTCGGTGATAAACGCGTTATTCCCAATCACCAAGGCATGCGCGAGACGCTCCGTCACCGGCTTTTCCCGCCAGCTTAAATCTTCCGTTTTAGCCTTGGCTTGGCCCTTCACCGAGTCCGCGATTTCCAGCAAACGGTCGGTTGCATCCGGTCGGCGGTTCAAAATCACGTCTTCGACGCGGAGCAGCAGTTCTTTTGGAATATCTTCATAAATGGCCAGGCTGCCAGCATTGACAATGCCCATGGTCATGCCGGCACGGATAGCGTGATAGAGGAAAACCGCGTGAATCGCCTCGCGAATGGGGTTATTACCGCGAAAAGCAAAGGAAACGTTGCTGACACCGCCGCTAATCAAGGCGTAGGGCAGGGTTGCCTTAATGCGCCGGGTGGCGTTGATAAAATCCATGCCGTAGTTGTTGTGCTCTTCGATGCCCGTGGCCACGGCAAAGATATTGGGATCAAAAATAATGTCTTCTGGCGGAAAGCCAACCTGCTTCACGAGCAATTCATAGGAGCGGGTGCAAATGGCCACCTTGCGATCCTCGGTGTCGGCCTGTCCGGTTTCGTCAAAGGCCATGACAACCACTGCCGCACCATAACAACGAGCGAGACGGGCTTTTTCGATAAAAGCGGCTTCGCCATCCTTGAGACTGATCGAATTGATAATGCCCTTGCCTTGAATGCATTTTAACCCAGCCTCAATGACCGACCATTTCGAAGAATCAATCATCACCGGCACGCGGGCAATGTCTGGCTCGGAAGCCATTAAATTTAAAAATTTCACCATGGCCGCTTCAGCGTCCAACATGCCTTCATCCATGTTAACGTCGATGATCTGGGCACCATTTAGAACTTGCTCGCGTGCGACCTCAAGCGCCGTGGCATAGTTTTCGCTGCGAATCAACTCGGCAAAGCGCAGGGAGCCGGTCACATTGGTGCGTTCGCCAACGTTTACAAAAAGGGATTGGGAGTCGATGGTTAAAGGCTCCAGGCCACTCAGCCGGCAAGCTTTGGGAAGCCTTGGCCGGGAACGCGGCGCCTGGTCTTTTACGGCTTCCGCCACAGCGCGGATATGCGCCGGCGTGGTGCCACAGCAACCCCCGACAATATTCAGGAAGCCGCTGTCCGCAAACTCTTGCACGATGGCCGCCATGGTTTCTGGCGACTCGTCATATTCACCAAAAGCATTGGGCAAACCAGCATTGGCGTGCAAGCTGGTGTAAGTCTCCGCGATCTTCGCCAATTCCTGGATATAAGGCCGCAGCGCCGCAGCGCCAAGGGCGCAGTTCAAACCGATACTCAGCGGCCTGGCATGGCTGACCGAATTCCAAAAAGCCGCGGTGGTTTGTCCTGACAAGGTACGGCCGCTGGCGTCGGTGATGGTTCCGGAGATCATCAGGGGCAAACGCAGTTGCCGCTCCGCAAAATACTTCTCCACGGCAAAAATCGCAGCCTTGCAATTGAGGGTGTCGAAAATGGTTTCGATCATCAGAATATCGGCTTGGCCGTCAACCAAGCCGCGAATGGCTTCGGAGTAGGCCTTCACCAAATCATCAAAGCTGACATTACGGAAACCTGGATCATTCACATCCGGTGACAAGGAAGCCGTGCGATTGGTCGGGCCCAGAATGCCGACCACAAAACGGGGTTTAGCCGGTGTTTTCCGTGTAAATTCGTTAGCCGCTTGGTGGGCTAATTGGGCCGCGGCAAAATTCAATTCATAGGCCAAATCCGACATATTGTAATCGGCCAAGGAGATGGCAGTGGAATTAAAACTATTGGTTTCGATCAGATCGGCGCCAGCCTCCAGATAAGCCCGGTGAATATCCGCGATCAAGTGAGGCTGGGTGAGACAGAGCAAATCATTATTGCCTTTTAAATCGTGCGCAAAATCGCAAAAGCGCTGGCCACGATAATCACTTTCCTGCAAGTGATGACGCTGAATCATCGTGCCCATGCCGCCGTCAAGCAGGAGGATGCGTTCTTGCAGGAGTTGCTCTAGGTTTACTTTCTGTTGCTGGGTCATTTTGGGTGTAATCGATTCGTTAAATTCTTAAAATTAAAAAAACTGCCACTCCACAAAGAGCAGGCGTTGTTGAATAAAACATATTTTGTACAAGCCCTCTCCTCCACAAAAAGCGTGGAGGAGAGGGGACTTTAACGGGAAATCCGCTTTATTCAACAACGCCCCCACAAAAGTGAAGGCGAAGGAAGCTTAGGCCGCTTTCAACAACATATTCGCCTTATCAATACTTTCCCAGCTGACATCCAAATCATCCCGGCCAAAATGACCGTAAGCCGCCGTCTGGCGGTAAAGGGGACGCAGAAGGTCCAGCATTTTAATGATGCCATAGGGGCGCAAATCAAAATGTTGGCGAATTAATTTAATAATTTCATGATTCGGCAGCTTCCCCGTACCAAAAGTATCAACGTGAATGGAGGTTGGCTCGGCGACACCAATCGCATAAGAGATTTGAATTTCGCAACGATCCGCAATACCGGCGGCCACGAGGTTTTTTGCGACATACCGGCAGGCATAAGCGGCAGAACGGTCGACCTTGGAGGGATCCTTACCGGAGAAACAACCGCCGCCGTGACGGGCCATACCGCCATAGGTATCCACAATGATCTTGCGGCCCGTCAAACCACAATCACCTAAAGGACCACCGATGACAAAACGTCCGGTAGGGTTGACCAAATAGCGGGTGTCCTTCGTCATCCACTCTTCGGGCAAAACGGGCTTAATGATTTCTTCGATGACGGCCTCTTGTAAATCCGCATGGCTGATATCGGGATGATGCTGCGTCGAAAGCACCACGGTTTGCACCCCCACCGGCTTATTATCCAGATAACGGAAGGTGATTTGACTCTTGGCATCGGGGCGCAGCCATTTCAAAACACCCTTTTTGCGGAGTTGCGACTGACGCTTGACCAGTTCATGCGCATAAAAAATAGGAGCTGGCATGAGACCGGGCGTTTCATTGCTGGCATAACCAAACATGAGCCCTTGGTCGCCGGCGCCCTGCTCTTCGGTTTTTTCTCGGTCCACGCCTTGGGCAATATCGACGGATTGCTTGCCAATGGCTGACATCACAGCGCAGGAAGCCCAGTCAAAGCCCATTTCAGAACTATCGTAGCCGATATCGCGCACCACGTTGCGTGCGATTTGCTCCACATCGACCCAGGCCGAGGTAGTCACTTCACCGCCGACTAAAACCATGCCGGTTTTAACAAAGGTTTCACAAGCGACACGGGCCCGTTTATCTTTTTCAATCATGGCGTCTAAAATGGCATCCGAAATCTGGTCCGCAATTTTATCCGGGTGGCCTTCGGAGACCGATTCTGAGGTAAAAAGAAATTCATTTTGCATATTTCGCTTTCCTTAAATGGCTATGAAATAGAACGTCAATATTCGGTCCCCCCTCCCTATTCCCCTTCCTTCACGCAAAGCGTAGAAGAAGAGGCTCGGGGAAGGAGGTAAAAACCCAGTTTAGCCTCTACCGAACAGGTACAATAGAGCGAAATAATACTACGATTTTAGCGAGAAAAATAGTTGCTCACTGGTTTCTATAGCTAGGCTTAAGCAAAGCTTAAGTTTGCATTCACTAAGGGGTTTTTAAGCAAAGCTTTTAAGTTTGCACCCATTAAGAGATTTTTAAGCAAAGCTTTATTAAGTTTGCACCTATTAAGAGGTTTTTAAGCAAAGCTTTATTAAGTTTGCACCCATTAAGAAGTTTTTAAGCAAACCCCTCTGTACAGTATCCTGTCATCCTGAGCGCAGCGAAGGATCTCTCTCCCCTGCAGAGAAGTTAAGCCCCTCGACCAACCTTTCTTAAGATCAACGATAACGCAGCGCCGTTGTCGCTAAAGGACCGGGCTTGGGAATATAGAGGCTGCTCACTGCCGGAACAGGGGGATTATAAGCCCTGGCATCAACAACGACCTGCCCATTCGGATAGATCGCAACAGGCTGCTGGGTATTTTGGTAGATATTTTCCTTGATTCGCCTGATCACGGCATCAATGTTTTTCCGCTGAAAATAATGACTCGGAGGAATATTTTCTCTGAGACAGATCAGATTCATCAGCGGCGTCTGGCCTTCCTTGTTTGGCAAAATGGGATTTGCCCCATGAGCCAGCAGCGTTTCAATCACGACCAGTTTCTGCTGCAAAAATTGAGTTGGTGATTGAGTGGCCAAATGAAGAGGGGTGTCTAAATGAGCATCAGGAGCGTTAACTTCAGCTCCTTTGGCATTGAGGAGATAGCTGACTATTTTATTACTTGCAACGAAGGCGCCCCAGTGAAGTGCTGTTCTACCCGACTTCCGGCCCGGCTCGTTGACATCAGCCCCTTCTACCTTACACCATCTTTTTACTTCCGGAAAATTACCTTCATATGCCGCTTGACGCAAAGGTTGCATCGTTGCAACCGCAGAACTGAACTCGCTCATCCTTGTCTCCCGATCGTTGTCCATTAACGACTATCCATTTTGCTACAACCCTCGGATAGATAGTATATTCAATCTGCCTCTTCATGACAACCTCCATCAAACCTTGTAAACTGCCACTGCGGATAGACATCAAGGATAACAAGCATGACTTCATTTTCTCTCGACAATAATCAGGCGAACTATCAAATTCGCGGCTTTAAACCCGGGCAAATTCAAATAAACGATAAAATCCTGAATCAAAGCCTGATCCTCTCCGCACAGCAACTCATCGAAAACTGGCCACCGACGCAGGCCGCTGAAATCACGCGCGAAGCTCTGGCGCCGGCGGTCGCGCTAAAACCGACCATTTTGCTGATCGGCACAGGCAAAACGCAGCAATTTATTCCCCTGGAAATTTATGGCGAACTTTTGAATCAAGGAATTGGGGTAGAGGTGATGGATACAGCCGCGGCGTGCAGAACTTACAATGCACTAACCTCGGAAAATCGAGACGTGGTAGCCGCTTTAATCCTGACTTGAAGCACAGCCTGCTACCTGTCCGACGTCTGCCTGTGATCCTGGAATAGCCCCTACCCTCCGGCGTGCCTACTTATCATTCTGCGTGCCTACCTGTCATTCTGAGGGCAGAGGCTGCGCTCAGACAGAACTAGCTAGACCGGCGGTTCCTCTTTGCTTTCCCGTTTCGGAAAAACACGGGCGACTTTGACGCGATTCGCGCGGACCTCGATAATTTCAATAGGATACCGCGCAATCAAAAGACCAGTACCAGTGCGCGGCAAGGCTTCCAGGTGCTCCGTAATGAGACCATTCAAGGTACGCGGCCCTTTGACAGGCAGGTCCCAATGAACCAAACGATTAAATTCACGCACGGGCGTCATGCCATCCACCAGATAGCTGCCATCGGCCTGAACCTGGATCATTTTTTCAAGCCCGGTGATACCGAGCGTAAACTCACCGACAATCTCCTCTAAAATATCTTCCACCGTGATGGAGCCAAGAATTTCGCCGTATTCATCAACGACAAAAGCCACCTGCTCGCGTTTCTCCTGGAAATTATGCAATTGAATATTCAGCGGCGTCTGCTCCGGAATAAAATAAGGTTCATGCCGCAGAGAAAGCAGGTTTTCTTGGGTGAGCTCCTTGTTTTTCAGTAAAAAGGTGGCTAAATCCCGCAGATATAAAACACCACTCAGCTGATTGATGCTCTCGCGATAAAGCGGAATCCAGTCTTGCTGCAACTCGGCGAGACGCGCATAGTTTTCCGCCCAGGCTTGGTTCAAGTCCAGACCCTGCGTGTAACGGCGCGAAACCATGACATCATTGACCGTGAGCTTGTTTAAATCCAAGATACCCAAGAGCATGCTTTGATAGCGATGCGGAATTTTTCCCGTGGTTTCATAAACGATGGAGCGCAGCTCCTCATGCGACAGAGATTCCGTCAGGGAATGCTTCAGCTTCACGCCGCAGAGACGCAAGAGGCCGTTGGACATGACATTCACCAACCAAATCAGCGGATAAAACATTTGCCGGAGCGCATAGATGGGGAAAGCGATAAAACGCGCCACCCGATCCGGATAAAGCGCCGCCAGGGTTTTGGGGGCAGCCTCACTAAACACCAAAAGAATCAGGGTTAGCAATATGGTCGTCGCCCACACACCGCCTTCGCCCCATAAGTAAACCGTGACAACCGTCATAATCGCGGAACTCAGCACATTCGCCAGGGTATTGCCGACCAGCACCACCCCCAGCAGACGGTCTGGCCGTTTGAGTAAATTCAGGAGCAAGATGGCGGAACGCTTCTTCAAGCGGGCCTGATGTCGCAAGCGATAACGATTAATCGCCATCATGGCCGTTTCGGCACTGGAAAAAAATCCTGAAATCACCACTAAAAACACCAGGACTGCGATCAGTATGATCAGTTTTATCTCACTCAACGGAACTCTCCTAAAAGGCCATTTCTAATTCAGCAGAAAACCCAAGCTAATAATGGCGTTGTTAAATAAAGCCCATTTGACGCTAAAGTCCCCTTTCCTCCACGCTCTTTGTGGAGGAAAGGGTTAGGGATAGGAGGTAAAAAATGATTGATAGACTTAAATTCTCACCTTCTCTCCCCAGCCCTCCCCCTCGCATAAGGTTAGCAGGAACCACTGATCATACTTCATCTGCGGTGAATGAGAAAAGCAATCGCGCAGGATGCGCGGGAACAGTCTCGCAAAGCAGAGGCCGGCGCGGTATACTTCTCGGCGACAATTTATAAGGTGACGGCGTTCATTATGTTTACCCAACTTTCAGAACGATTAAATCGTATTATCAAGAACTTAAGCGGCCAAGGCCGGCTGACGGAAGACAATATTAAAGACACCCTGCGGGACATTCGCCTGGCCCTCCTTGAGGCTGATGTCGCCCTGCCAGTGGTCAAAGAGCTTGTTGAGCAAATTCAACAAAAAGCCATTGGCGCCGAGGTCATCGGCAGTCTAACCCCGGGACAAGCCTTTATTAAATTGGTCAACGATGAGCTTATCTATCTGATGGGCGACTCCTGTGCCGAACTGAACCTGCATACCGAGCCGCCGGCCGTGATCTTAATGGCAGGCTTGCAAGGTTCCGGCAAAACCACCACCGTGGCCAAGCTAGCACGGTGGCTGAAGCACATTCAGAAAAAATCAGTCTTAGTGACCAGCGCAGACATTTACCGGCCGGCGGCAATCGAGCAATTGCAAACCCTGGCCGCCACCGTAGGCGCAGAATTCCACCCCAGCAACCCTTCGCAAGATCCGCTGACCATCGCCCACAACGCCATTCAAGCCGCCAAAGCTAAAATGATCGACGTCGTCATCATCGACACCGCAGGCCGTCTGCACATCGACCAAGAAATGATGGATGAAATCAAACGCCTCCACGCCGGCATTCAACCCATTGAAACCCTCTTTGTCGTCGACAGCATGACCGGTCAAGACGCCGCAAACACTGCCAAAGCCTTTCATGAAGCCCTCCCCCTCACCGGCGTGATTCTCACCAAAACCGACGGTGACGCCCGTGGCGGCGCCGCGCTTTCCATCCGCTATATCACCGGCAAACCCATCAAATTCATGGGCGTCGGCGAAAAAATTGACAACCTGGAACCTTTCCACCCGGAACGCGTTGCTTCGCGCATTTTAGGCATGGGCGACATCGTCAGCCTGGTCGAGGAAGTCGGACAAAAGCTGGACCACGAAAAAGCGGAAAAGCTAGCCAATAAAATTAAAAAAGGAAAATCCTTCGACCTCGAAGACTTCCGCGACCAGCTAAAGGAAATCGCCAAGATGGGCGGCATGATGGGCATCATGAGCAAACTGCCGGGCATGAATCAAATTCCGCCGGCCTTGAAAAACCAATTCGACGACAAAATCACCCGGCGCTACGTCGCTATCATTGACAGCATGACACGCAAGGAAAGACGCTTCCCGGACAACATCAAAGGCTCGCACAAACGCCGCATCGCCATCGGTTCCGGCACCGAGATTCAAACCATCAATCAGTTGCTCAAGCAGTTCATGATGATGCAAAAAATGATGAAGAAAGCCTCCAAAGGCGGTCTTTTCAAAATGATGCGCGGGCTGCAAGGTCGACTGCCACCCGGGGTCATGCCATGGTAAAAGAGGTCAAGAAGAGTCCCTTCAAAGTGTGGCGCAGCCTCTTCGGCGCGCTGCTGACCTTTCTTATCGTCGTCCCGTACATAATGGGCGCCGACGTGGAAAAATACCTGCGCGGCTGGATGGAGGCAATGAACCAACGAAACGGCGGCCTTCGCCTCGAGCTGCAGAACTATCAGCGCCACTGGTTTACTTCCGACGGTGATCTGGTGCTCACAGGCGGCCCGTTGCAGGATAAAATCGCCGTCCACTTCACGGCCTATCATGGACCCTTTATTTTTAACGCCGGACACGGCGCGCGCCTGGGCCTGAGCTATTTCAAAGGCAGCCTGGAAAGCAGCGCCTTGCTCGGCCAACAAGGCGTCGTTAAAATGGACGGCCCGATCCAAATCACCGCCTTCGTCCCCTATTTTAAGGATCGCGAACTGCACAGCCTGCTGCCGCCGATGACAATCACCGATAAAGGAAACAGCCTGGTCTATCTCTTCCAAGCAGTCAGCGGCAGTCTCGACGACGACGGTCTGCTGCAATTAGAAGTGCCCACGATGAAAGTCAGCCGCCTGGACGGCGCCGAGATGCTCAACCTGAATACCGGCCTCTTGCGCATTCAGCCGGACACCCGTATCGCTTCTTTCTCCGCCAAGGAAATCACCCTTCCGCTGAAAGAAAAAGGTTCCGCCACCATCCGCAATTTCGTGCTGCGCGCGAACCTGCAAAGCAGCAAGCCCGCGACCGATAAATTAACCCTGAACCTCAATTTGCACTTCGATCAATTAAAAGCGGAGCCGCTGACCGTCGGTCCCTTTGAGTTTAAATTCGATCTAAGCGGTCTGCGCAACGAAGGCCTAACGCTCCTGGCCACCACCTTGAAAACACTCAGCACACAGAAGACAGACCTCACACCGGAGCAAGGAGAGACCTTGGAAAAAAGCATATCGAACCTCTTCGCGCAGGACGCGCTCTTCAACCTAAGCAGCGACCTCACCACGCCCAAGGGCAAGGTCAGCGCCCAATTTCAAGGCGGCTTTCATGGCGACCTAGTCCAGTCCCCCTGGCAAAACAGCGCCGAACTGGTGGATGCCTTCTACAGCAAAGGAACGATTAATATGACCACCGAAGTCAAACAAGCCCTCTCAAGCACGGCAGCCGGCCTGCCGCAAGATTTGAATCTGGCTCTTGATTCCCTAAAAGCCGATACCCAGGGTTATTCAACACGGATTGATATTCAAGCGGGGAAAATTATTTTAAATGGAAAAGAAGTGAAGCCCTCAAAGAGCACTTCAAAAAACCTTCCAAGCGACGAGGAACAAGCTTGATTGCATTTAGATTACAGCAAAAAACACCTCATCCACCCAATCAAACAAATCAGTGCAGTGACGACTTGATTCTGTCATCCTGAGCGCAGCCCCTGTCATTCCGGGGAGCTTTTAGCGCGGGGTCCAGCGGCTTTAAGACTTTTTGCGCACGACGGGAGCTCTATCCACAGCTCTACCCACTTGTGCAAGAACTTTTTGCCGGTCCTTCGGTTGTTTAAAAAACAAACCGATTTTGCTAGCCTTCTCACTTCCTATCAAACGCTCAAGGGTATGCAAAATATTCTGGACCACCTTATTGTGCTCTCCGAGCCCCCGCAAATGAGTCTTAATGGGTTTTTCCAGTGCTTTTTTAATACCTCGTTTGTCTGCTTCACTCGACAGTGGAAGCGGGTTCTTCTGACTCCGAATCAAGGCCACGACCTGACGAAGTTCTTCACAAGTCGCACGTATTGCTTGTATTGCTTGCACTGCTTCCCGCGCTTGATCACTTAGCCCTGCTTCCCATTTCTTAGGCACAACCATTGCATCCGTTTCTGTCACCCTCCTGCTTTTTTCACTTGTTATAAAGGCATCAATCTTAGGAAACTCCGCTTTTATCCTTTTTTCTTCCGCATCTAAAACTCGAATTATATTCTCCTCTACATATTTCGCCAATTCCTCGTGCTGAGCCGATAAGCCAGCAGCACTGCGAGCTGTTACTTGCTTCGCCTCCCGTCCTGAAACCGTTTCTCGCTCCGCCTTCCGTTCTGAAACTGTTGGTCGCTCCGCCTTCATCTCTAGAGGGCCGGCAACGCTTAGACATTCTTTTAGTTTCTCTACTCCCTCTACAGACATTCCGGAACATTCAACAACAGAGGCTATCTTTATCCCGAGCGGTTTTAATGCCTCCCGTGCGTGTACGGCTGCGTCACTCGGGCGCATTTTATATTTTCCATATACATCGCCACCCTCTACTGGCTCTACTTTCGTAATAGCTAAAACATATTGAACCGAAGCATCATCTTTCGCCGTTTTCGACAAGGCTTTCTTCAAATACTCAAGCTGAGTATCGACATCACCCGTGGGATCCAGAGTGATTACTACCGTAGTATTTTTTTTCATAGGCTGGATGTAGTACGGCATCGACGCAATATGATCGTCACTCCCAGGTGTATCCAGCATACGTAATTCAATTATATCGCCTGTAGATGATCTGACCGGACGAGCTTGAATTTTATCTACGCGCCTCGTCGTGTGCTCGCGAAAATAAGCCTGTCTTGGGTCATCCATCAGCGCGTACATTAACGCCGTTTTCCCGGACCCTGTCTGACCAACAAAAATGATGTCTCTCGTAAAATCGATGTCTCTCGATGCTGACATGGCCATTCTCCTCTTTGTTATCATTACTTCTTATAAGTTATCTACCCTAAAGTATAGCTTACGTTGAGAGCATTTCTGCATAATGCGAACTGCCCGCGAATTGCCTCATAAAAATATTCCCCAAAAAGACAGGTCCCTCATTTTCTGCAACACTATTGATAAATTGATAAGCGGAGGAAAAGAATAGCGACCCCAAAGAACCTGCAGGCAAAGATACCAACCCACTGTTTTTAATGATTCCCTGTAACATTTTTTAGGAAGCAATTCGTTCCCTTGTCTGTGTGGATAATTTCTGAACTTATCTTATACTTTAGTTAAGCAAGAAAAAGAGGGGCGCAGCCATGTTACCCAAAAGAGCCCAAAGAAAAGAAGATCAGCAAGCTGAGCTAGAAGATATCAGCCTTGAGGATCATCCTGTATATCGCGCTCTACATGATCATGTAACTGATCATGTCATTCCAATTCTTAGCGAGGAGGAGATAAGACTAAGCGGGCCTTTAGCGGGGGAAGAACGTGAAAAGATTGAACAGAGGCGAGCCATTTTAAGGGAAACAATATCTGAAATAAATGGCGCACTTAGCCGTATTAGGGCTAATCCGTTGATGACTATAAAAGCAGCTAAAAAGGCACTGGAAGATCCGATTAATGCCAATTTACCCCAGCTTGATAAACACTCAGGCCATGCTTTCAACGCAAACTGGGGCAAAAAGCTAGCCCGAGCTGTGCTAAATGCCATTTCAGCCTTTAAATTTTTTGCTCCTCTAATTAACAAGGTTTTCTCAGGTACAGATGCTCACTTCTTTAGCCCCCCCGGGGAAACCTATGACACCGCTAAAAAAGCACGTGATGCTCTAAGACAAGGTCCCGTAAACGAGAAAAAACCTGCCGCCCCCAAGAAGCCTTGAATAGCCGCCCACCTTTTTTAAAGCATGAAGGGAAAATTATTTTAAACGGTAAGGATCTTAAACCTTCTAAAAGTAGATATTCGGTCCTCATTTTAAAGTCCCCTCTCCTCCACGCCTTTGGTGGAGGAGAGGGTTAGGGAGAGGAGGTCTTATTAATTATAACCCGCTGATTAGGATTAATTTTATACCTCCTTCCCCTTACCCCTTCCTCCACCAAAAGCGTGGAGGAAGGGGGATATGGAGGGGTGAACCGAATATTTACTTCTAAAAAAAACAATGGAAACTCGCATTGAATAAAAGACCAGCGCTCTTTTAAAAGCCTTATTTGTTTTTGCTCAATCTTTGGTCAAATATAAACATGTAGCATGTAGGGCGGATTAGACGCGCTTTTTGCGTCGTAATCCGCCAAATCTAAAGCGGTTGATCATTTGACTTATTACAGCCTAAATTATCTACCCAGACCACACAAGGATACTTCCCTGATTTTACTCATTTTCTGTACCATTTCTTAGGAGACAATTCGGTTTAGCGTGCCTTGCGTAAACAACTTCCAAATTTAGGCTATACTTTTAGTTGTAACGAGAAGAGGAGGGTACAGCCATGTCAAAGTCTAGAAAAATAGTTGTGATTGGTGAGGCCGGGTCTGGAAAAACAAAACTAGCTAGAGCTCTAGCAGGGGGGTCATTCTCAGAATCGACTGTCTCCACGAAAGGCATAGACGCTTCTCGGTTATCAACAGGTACTTATGTTTGGGAAGTAGGCGGGGATGCCGACCCTGATCTGCTGCCTCATTATATGCTAGGGGTAAAAAAAACCGATGGTGCGGTGATACTCACCTTTGATTCCACGAAGCCTCTTGAGGAGCAACTCAATAAGTTTAAGAAAACCTTACAAAGGTGTGACTTTTCGTTGCGATATATTTTAGCCTTCACTAAAACGGATCTTCAGACGGAGGGTACAGGTAAAATTTCATCGGCGAATTACGCGAGGGCAGTAGAATTTCTAGAGGCTCTAAGATCTCCATGGGATGAGGGTAAGGATGAAGCTGAGCGTATCAAGATAAAAATAAATCCCCAAGACATCATCGCTTTTTCTGCACAGAATCAAACAGGTGTAGAGCAACTAACAGCACGTCTACACGCCGACCGCCTTGCTGAAGCTGAAGTGAAGAAAGCAGGCGAAAGTCCTACTGCAGGCCCGCCTAAGAGTGAAATGAAGCAACCAACACCAACTCCAACCGGTCCTGAAACAGTTAGTGCTACAGCGCTAGAGAGCCATGTAAGAAAAGAGATCCTTCATATTCTTGGACAGGAGCAGAAAAAACTAGACGAACGCCTTCATCGAGCAAGAAGTGAGAAAGCGGAACTAGAAGCGAAAAAAGAATCGGTGGCGCAGTTAGTCGAATCTCTTGATCAGCTAGGACAAGACCCATCTAAAAAAGGTCAGATTACTTATATTAATAAGCAAATTCAAGAATTAAATATACAGGAAATTAATAAGAAGCTAAAAGCTGTAAATAAAACAATACAGGAAATTAATAAGAGGCTAAGCCCTTTAAAGAAAACAATACAGGGTATAGAACATGTGCTTTCACAAGTTCGCTCAGCAAAAGAAATCCCAAAAAGAGCAGCTGTTAAAGCACTGGAAAGGCCAATTAATGACTATTTAGCCTCCATTGATAAAAGCAAAAATTCCTGGAGTGCAAAGCTGTCTCGAGCCCTTTTGAAGGCTATCCTTGTGTTGCCAGTAATCAAGAAGCTTGTCACCAACGAGGACTCTCGTTTCTTTAGCCCCCGCGGGAAAGCCTATGACACTGCTAAAAAGGCGCGTGACGCTCTAGGACAAGAGCTCTTACGCGAGAAAAATCCCTCAAAGGATGATGAACCCCCGCCACCCCCGACTCATACTATTGTTTACGGAAAAAAATAATTAATTAAACTAAACCGCCCGCCTTAAAGTCCCCTCTCCTCCACAAAAAGCGTGGAGGAGAGGGAGCTTGGTGCAAACTCTGCTTTATTCAACAACCCCGAACACCCCGGGAAAATTATTTAAATAGCGAGAATACGAACCCATCCTCCGATCAACCTACCCACTTCTCCGCCGCTGCACCTCCCGTCTACGTTGCTCCCGTTCTTGCTCCCGTTGCCAACGCTCCAGTTCACGTTTCTGAACTTCATTAGCTAAATCAGGATGTAACTTAAAAAAGCCCCATTGATCACCCTTCGCGAATGCGCGAGCAGCGGGAGTGGGTGACGCCGAAGCCGGATCATACGGTTCCGGTGAATCTGATATTTTGCGCTGCAAAGAATAAAAGGGGCACATTTTTTGAAATTTCTCGTCATAGATCGACGCCGCCCGGGATCCCGGCTTGAAAAGCGTGAAGTAAACCGGCCCCGCCTCGGTTTGCGTGGTGGCACTCAGGCTGTTTATCACATTCACGCGAAGCTGCAAGGAGATGGCTTGCTGAATATCCGCCCAGATTTTGGTTGTTTCAACAATCTGATCTTTTGCATCCGTCCCTCGGTAACCCTCCTTGCCCTTTCTCAGATAATCAAATTTTTCCGATAAAAGATAAGCATGCAGATCAAGGACGACGTCATTCGTTTTACAGCGCTTAATCAGTTGAATAATCGCCTCGGCGTCGCCTGCGACGCCTTCGAGAGCCAGCACCGGGATTTTGGATTCCAGCTCCCGCGGCAAAGCGCCGGGAGCTGGCGGCACAGACAGCGCCACATCCAAGACTTCCCTGCACTTTTGATAACGTTGATCATATAGGGCAAGCAAAGCCTGCGCTTCCTGAGCTGATAATAGCCCATTTTCAAGCATAATCGGCAGGATGGTCGTCTCCAGTTGATCCCGCCTCAGAAGATGAGGAAAGCGAACATGTGTATGAATCGTTTCCCGCGAAAACTCATCCTGATGAAAAAGCGGATGGTCATCTTCATCCTCCAGAACTTCATTTCCTTCCAGAGCCTCCCTCATCGCGAAATAACTTGCCGCATGCTTTTCCTCAGAAATTTTTCCTTTTAAAGAGCCCAGCCCAATCTCAATTCTGCCCTCGGCATCCGCCTCGGCTTCACGACCCGAACCAACCACATCCTCATATTTTCGATAGACCGTTAGCGCATCGAAAGTCAAACTCATCTTAATGTTTTCAAATTCGACGCTGAGAGAGCGAACGGGAAGCAGGGATTGTTTCGATTCTCGATCCAGCGGCCGGGGCTCCGAAGACGCTGATGGAGAGGAAGAGGAAGAGGAAGAGGACAGATCGGGTAAAGCTGAGCTTGAAGTATCTTCAGGATTGATTGAATCAGATCTCATAATACAATCCTCTTTATTGGATAAATTATGACCTCACTTTCAGTATAGTTCTAGACCTGAAAAATGCTAACATCATGTTTTATAAATAAATTTATCGTTTAGAGCAGGGGTCATTTACAAAACAGGATCTTTCTTTGACAGTAAGCATTCACGGTGTTAGACCCTGATGGATCTAATGCCGCGATATGGGTTTTTTTCACGGTCATGAGGCCCGCAGGGTCTCATGACCGTGAACGGTTACCTTTGACAAAGCCCGAAATATTCACGTATAATTCCCAGCCTTTAAGTGGTTTAACCTACAGGAATAGAACAGACTATGGTCGTCATTCGTTTAGCTCGAGGCGGTGCGAAAAAACGCCCGTTTTATCAAATTGTTGCAGCAGACAAGCGTCGTGCCTTGAAGGGCCGGTGCATAGAGCGTTTGGGTTATTACAACCCGATCGCGAAAGGGAAAGAAGTGCCCTTGCACTTGAATTATGAACGTGTGCAGTATTGGCTTTCAAAAGGTGCCCTGCCTTCTGATCGCATGCAGCAGCTGATTAAAGACTTTCTGAAACAGCAAGCTAATACCGCAACAGAAACCCAAGCCTAGTCTCTCCATGAGCGCTCCTGACCGCGGATATATCATTACCGGCAAGGTGGGAGCCGCTTACGGAATTAAGGGTTGGCTCAAGATTCACTCCTATACGGAAGAAGCTGATCAAATTTTGCACTATAGCCCTTGGTATTTAGCCGAGGGCCCAAATTGGCAAGCTTTTGAACTGGAAGACGGACGACAACACGGTAAAGGCATTGTCGTCAAATTTACCGGCATTGAAACGCCGGAAATAGCCCGAAAATTGGCCGGCAAACTGATTGCCGTTAAGCGTGAGCAATTAGCGCCGCTGCCTAAAAATGAATATTATTGGGCCGATTTGGAAGGTCTCACGGTCATTGATCAAAAAGGCCAAACCCTGGGTCAAATCAGCCGCCTGATTGCCACGGGTTCCAATGACGTTTTAGTTGTCAAAGACCAGCATGGGAAGGAACAGGCTATCCCCTACCTCCCCGGGTCAGTAGTCAAAGAAATCGACCTTAAACAGCGCCGCATGTATGTCGACTGGGATTTAATTTAGCATGTGGTTTGGTATAATCGCCCTCTTTCCAGAGCTCTTTGACTCTCTGGCTTGCGGTGTGACGGGAAGGGGGCTTAAAAAGGGCTTGGTCACGGTAGAGACCTGGAACCCCCGGAGCTTTACCTTGGACAAACATAGAACAGTCGACGACAAGCCCTATGGCGGCGGGCCGGGGATGGTCATGATGGCCCAGCCCTTGGCCGAGGCCCTTGAAGCAGCAAGAAAAGCTGCCCCTCAGAGGCCAACAGTGGTATATTTGTCGCCGCAAGGAAAACGCTTCGACCAAAAAGCAGCCGAAGGCTTCCTGGAAAAAAAAGCTGTCATTCTGCTTGCCGGCCGTTACGAAGGCATTGACGAACGGATCCTCGAAGCAGACATTGACGAAGAATGGTCCATCGGCGATTACGTTTTATCCGGTGGAGAGTTGGCGGCCATGGTTGTGATCGATGCCGTGAGCCGTTTAGTGCCCGGCGTCGTGAAAGAAGAAGACTCCGTGTCACAGGATTCCTTGAGTTCCGGTTTGCTCAAGTATCCGCAATATACCCGACCGGAAGAATATAAGAACAAAAAAGTGCCCGACGTTTTACTCAGCGGCAACCATCGGGTGATCGAAGATTGGCGTTTAAAGCAATCTTTAGGAAAGACCTGGTTAAAAAGACCAGACTTATTGAAAAAAATGCAGCTGAATAAATATCAGCAGCAATTGTTGCAAGAATTTAAAGATGAAAACGAATTTTAACAGGAGCTGTGCCATGCGTAATAAAGTTATCAAAATGCTTGAAAGTGAGTTTATGCAACCCGGTGAAAACCAAGCCGCCAAGGTCATCCCCGCATTTTCATCCGGTGATACCGTTATCGTCCATATCAAAGTCAAAGAAGGCGAGCGCGCCCGTGTGCAGGCTTTTGAAGGCGTTGTCATTGCCAAGCGTAACCGCGGATACAACTCGGCTTTCACCGTGCGTAAAATCTCTCACGGCGTCGGCGTTGAACGCGTTTTCCAGACCTACAGCCCTGTGATTGAAAACATTGAAGTAAAGCGCCGCGGCGCTGTCCGTCGTGCCAAGCTCTACTACATGCGTGAATTGAGCGGTAAAGCAGCGCGTATTCGCGAGAAGCTATCCTCTAAAGGAACGCAAGAAGCTGCCAACTTGCCCACTCCGCCGGCTGATGAGCCTGCTCAGGGCACGGAAGAGTAGTCCCCTTGGCTCCCCCTCCCCTTCTGGGGAGGGGCTTTTCCTTCCAGACCTACTGCACCATCTCATTACTATGAATAAAGCAAACTCGGTTGACGTCATTCTCCCCTCCCCCGTGGGAAACTTAGGTTTCAAACTGACTGAGGGAAAATTGACTGCCATTCAATTTCTTCCTCAAACCAAGGCCCTGAATCCCGCCTTGAAAAAAGAGCTCAAGCCTATCCTGGCTGAACTAAAGACTTACTTCGCCAACCCCCATCATCGCTTCAAGCTGGCTTTGCAGCCACAGGGCACGATCTTTCAAAAAGCCGTTTGGAAAGCGTTACAAGCCATTCCCAGCGGAACAACGTTGACCTACCAAGACTTGGCGATCAAATTAAAGACCAGCGCGCGGGCCGTGGGGAATGCTTGTCGGAAAAACCCCTTGCCGATATTCATTCCCTGTCATCGTGTGGTGGCAAAAAATGGCTTGGGTGGGTTTTGCGGGGTAAAGGCGGGGAAATTGCTGCGGGTGAAAATGGCATTATTGGAATTGGAAAAAAGCAGCTAATATAGCATCCTGTATGTCATCCAGAACGGAATGACAGCAGGCGCTTAGAACAATTGAATTGCCCGAATAAGGTAAGACTTCCTTAAGCTAAATTTGCTATTATATTAGCGATTTTATATAAATATTTCTTTAAACAAGGCGAGGAGCATCAATGACTATTGCACGTGCAAGGGTATTTGTTACCGGCCCGACTGGCAGCGGAAAGTCAAGTTTACTATCAAGACTGAGCGGGGCATCTGCGCCCGTTGAAGTGAAGCACGTACCAACACTGGGCCTTCATAATAGCAGTAGTAACCTCATTTTGGCTGATGCGAAAGACGCAGATCACCGGGTTGAACTTCGATTCAGTGAGCTTGGCGGCGGGGAGTATTCACGTGATGTCACTTTTGGTTATTACACCGCCGGTGTTTCAGTCATTGTTTTCGTAATCGATGGCAATGCTGTTCTAACAGAGCGCGATCGAGTGCAAATGCTAGGCTTCGCTAACTCTCAGCCTCCAACTGTTCCCCGTATTTTAGTAATCAATAAAATGGTTAAAGCTTCTCATGAGGCAGAAGCAAAATCGGATGATTCGACTGTAGGAGGGCCTAAAACAGTAGCGGGGGCTATCAAGCTTACCCCAGCAGAAATCGCTAAGCTTAGTACTAATTTGCAAGTGCATCCAGCGGATGTTGTTTATACCTCGGCTAAAACAGGTATCGTGACTCAACTTACTGATTTAATTTATAAAAAAGTAAAAGAGCTTATCGCTCAGAAGCGGATCGCTGAAGAACCATTTATGCTTGAGCCTTCGGCCTTGGAATTCTCACTCCTCCCCTCTGATTCTAAACGTGCACCTGAACCTGCACACAATGGAGAGACTAAACTTCAGCCTGTTGTCGATAAAACTGAGCTTCCTATATCCCTCGCTCAACAGAAAGACATGATTGACCATCTCTTTGAGCAAGCTATCCGTATAACTACGCCTTCAGCCTCTCAGGATAATACCGTTGATTTCAGCCAGGGCAGCCTCAAGGATTATACAGCTTATTTAAGGTTGGCAAAGACCCGAGTGATAGCTGACCTATCGAGTAAAACCATTAGCTATGAGGATGCTCTGGGTTGTGCAAATGGCGCAAAAATCCTGACAAGAAAGATCGCTAAGCCTCCCATATCAGCAGACGATATATCTAACTTCGACGAATTAGCCCAGCCGGCGATGCAGAAATCGACCGGCCTCAGCAAGATCCTAGGAGGCCTCATCGGCGCTGCTCTGGGTTTCTTTCTTGGCGTCATAATCGGCGCCTTTGCGCCACCCGCGGGAGCCTTCGCAGCACTTGCGCTTGCTAAAGCCGGCGCTGTAGCCGGCGCCGTAGTTGGCACGGCGATCGGAGGCATGGTTTTTAGCTATGTGAGCAGCAAGGTCACGTTATGGAATCATCCTTTAATGGGCATGGAGAGTGCCGCGAAGAAACTGCTGCCGCAAAACGCTCAGCCGACACCGACACCGACAAACACGCATACGGTAAAACAACTACCATCGTCTCCTTAACTAAATCCGATTGATTTAACAACGCCTATTCCTGTCCTGGAAGCTGGGGCCATTCTTTGATGTGAATATCCTGTTGCGGATAGGGAATGTGAACCTTGTTTTCCCTGAAGGCTTCGTAAATCTCGGAGTTCAAGTCGCTTTCGATCTGGCCCTTCTTGCTTACGTCGCTGATCAAGCACCACAGTTCAAACAAGAGGCCGTTTTCAGAAAATTTCTTCAGGAAAACAGTCGGTTTTTTATTGTTCTCGTTAATCACCTCGGGGTGTTGCTCGGCGACTTTTAATAAAATCTTCTTCACCTTGACCACATCGCAGCCATATTCCACCATCACCGGGCAAACCAGACTCCAGGTTGTGTCATGGAAAACGAAATTAGTCACACTTTTGGAAATCAGCTCAGAGTTAGGAATAAAAACGTCCGTATGCCGGGAAGTGTAAATATGCGTCGCGCGGAGACGAATACGCTTGACGATGCCTTCAATATCGCCGACTTGAATACGATCACCAGGGCGGATCGGGTTGTCCAACAAGAGGATCAGGCCGGAGATAAAATTATTAGCGATGGTCTGCAAACCGAAACCGATCCCCACTGACAAGGCACCGGCGATAATGGCAAGACCGGTAAAATTGACACCAGCGATGATCAAGCAAAGAATCAGGAAAAGGGTAAAACCGGCATAACCGACGATGGAAGCCGTGGCCACTTGCGCGCCTTCCTCGACATAGTAAGGACTGCGCCGGCTAATATAAGCCTGGATCAGGCGATTGACCAGGATGAGCACGACAAAAAGCAAGGTGGCCAATAAAATTCGGCTCGGCACCAGGTATATATTGAAAATCGAGAACCCATCCATCAAGCCCCGCATCAATTGGCCGAAATAAGTTTCAGACAAAACCCAGACGTTTAACAACCCTGCGAGGTAGCTTCCCCACACCACGACCAGTAAAACGACCTGCAAGAGAGTCAGTTCGGGAAGGGAACGGTTATAATGCACCCCAAAAAAATGGCGAACGGGATGACTTTTCTTCAAGCGGTGAAGCTGCTGAACGATGAGGATTTGCAGGCTCAAGGCCAAGCACGTCAGAATAAAGGTCAGGACGATGTTTTTAATTAAAAAGATGGCAAAATAATGGAATCCGAACCATTCGGAAAGAAGCAGCGTCAACAAAAGGGCTGTAATGAAGCCGTGTAAAAGGCCGCGAAGGGAGCGATGGAGACGCCGGATCTGCGGCAATTGCATTGCCAGCCAGACAAGGCTGACCACGCTCACACTGAGGAGGGAGAGGTATAAGGTCATTCCCAACTGCAACACGGCCACGGGATAATTTTGTCCTTGAACAAAAGCGCTGCAGAGGTAATAAATGAAAGTGAGGGAGAGCAAAGCGAAAAGCCGGAGGCGCAATTCCCGCGGAATCGGCTCGGGCAGCCCAACCAGGGCTTTAGCCCCTGCCGGGGGGTAAAAAACAGCCTCGATCAGTGCCAATAAAACCAGATAGATCAAAACATAGCCGCTGACCTGACTGAGCAAGGGGAAGTAAGGGGACCCCCCGTAGAAATTAAAAAAAAGCGCGAACAGCAGGGAAAAAGCCAGCCAATAGGCGTAGCCTGAGAACGTGGCCAGGAGGGTGTAAGCTGGGGCGTTCTTTTTAAACCGGTTTAGTTGTCTGCCACTCAAAAGAACGCCGTAGCGGCCCAGAGCAACGCCAAACAAGACTAGCAAGCTCAGCACTAAAAAGTGCGAAAAGCTGACATAAGGAAGGCCGAGCTTTTGACGCAAGAGCGAAGTATCGGTCTGTGCAAGCAAGCTGTTAAAAGTCGGCGTATTGTGGAGATTAGCGCCGAGGGAAGCACCCCGTGAAAAAATTTCAGTCTCGATGAGACGCTCTTCCAGTTTGTCTACTTCCGCCAACACATCCTGGGAGTGCAGCAAAAACAGACGGCATTCGGCGCGTAGATCATTGAGCTCAATTTCTCTTCCGCTTAAGTCCGCGGTTGCAGTCTGTTGTACTTGATTGGCATTGGTCGCCACCGACTGCGCCAGCGCCTGATTAATCTTGTCCAACTCGGATTGGGACGCACGAATACATTCTCTGGCATTTCTTTGCAAATCCGCCAGGACGGCGAGCGTACTGTTGACTTTTTCTGACGTCCAGTCCTGTGCGGTTAATTTAGACTCGATTAAATCAACGCTTTTATTCCATTTGCTAAGCTGAAAGGGAGAGGCTGGCTCGGAGCCGGCTTGGGCACCGCACAATACGGGAAAAAGCAGACAGAGCAGCCACAGTTTACAGAGTTTCCGGGAAATGTTTTGGTAAAAAATACCAAAACATTTCCCTGCCATTAAAACAATCCCATTCTTCTTGCGCAATTGGGGAGAGCCTCCGCTGCGTTCAAGATAAGCTTTTTTGACTTTTTGATCTCTATGCACAGAAATAAGTTACCATAAATGGAATTTAAATAAACTAATCATGATTTCAACCAAAATTAGGATAATGATGATGCTTTCCAGCAGATTGGAATGGCTTTGCTGCACCTGGATATGCAAAATGTGCAGCAGCTCTTGTAGCACGTCCAGTTTTTGGTTAAGGGCCATCACGCGGCTGGGAATGTCGAGAAATTTTTTGGCGGAGACAAAGATCGGTTCCAGGTTGGGATTGCGCCAAAAGAATTCCGGCACATCCAGGTATTCCGAGTTTAAATTAATCGAGCTACGCACCAGAAAGATTTCGCCGATGCGCTTGAAGATGGCGCTGCGTGAGAGCGAAATAATGCCGTGGCTCGCGATTTCCTGGGGAAGATAGCTATTCTTGCGAATCGCGGTTTGAATGGCCTCTTCAAAGGTTTCCAATTTGGTCGACTGGGCCAAGGCATAAGAAAAGGCCAGTTTTACCAAGGAACTGTCGGTGTCCAACGTGATGACATCCAGTCTCAGTCTTTCCTCGGTATCAATGCTGGTTTCTTCCCCCATGGTGTAACAAAAGAAATCGCTTTCAATCTTTTCGAGTGGTAAATTAGCAAATTCCTGCAGCTGTTCCAAAATCTTTTGCTCTTGGTTCTTGGTTAAACCCCAGCTAACAAAACAACCATGAATGAAGAAAAATAACTCAACCGGTCTGCGGGTATGGGAAACCTGAACCAAATCGCGTGACAAGCGGACGCTGTAGCCTCTTTTTTTGAAAAAATGGGCAATTCCAGCCAAATTATAGCCACTGGCTGTGCAATACGAAATGCAACGAGAGAAGGATTTAGGTAGCTGTACCATTGTTTTCCTTCCTGTTTAGATTGAAAAAAGCTTATTCTTACAGTTTAAACGAGGGGGATAATAGGGGCAACCCTTAACACGCAAGTCCCCTTTCCTCCACGCTCTTTGTGGAGAAAAGGGGACTTTAACGGGAAGTCCGTTTTATTCAACAACACCCTAAGAGCGTGGAGGGGAATTAGGTGCGTTTTTTGCGAAAGAATGCGGTTAGTATAGCTCCGCAGTCTTCGGCGAGGAGGCCGCCTTCGTAGGTGAGGCGGTGGTTGGAGGGGATCTCGAAGCCATGGCAGACGCTATGAACAGCGCCGGCTTTGGGATCGCTGGCACCAAAAACCAGGCGGGCGATGCGCGCCTGGATCAAGGCGCCGACACACATGAGGCAGGGTTCGAGGGTAACATATAAGATTGTGTTCAAGAGGCGGTAATTCCCCAAGGCTTTGGCTCCCTCGCGCAGCGCGACGGTTTCAGCGTGGGCCGTGGGATCCTGGGTTGCAATAGGACGGTTCCAGCCTTCGGACAGCGCTTCATCGTTGAGCACTAAAACAGCGCCGACGGGCACTTCGCCTTGGGTCTCGGCTTTTTTGGCCAAAACCAAGGCTTTTTGCATCCAAAAATAATCTTGTTCTGAAAACACGGCTTATTCCCACTCCCAAGCTGTTCCCGCTAACACGGGGGTTCGATACAAATAAGGTAGCGAAAATTGCTATTCCCATTCAATGGTCGCAGGCGGTTTGCCCGTGACATCATAGACGACGCGGGAAATTCCCGGAACTTCATTGATGATGCGATTCGACACCTGGGCGAGGAAAGCGTGCGGCAGCTCGGCCCAGTGGGCCGTCATGAAGTCGGTCGATTCGACCACACGCAAGGCAATGACGTCATCATAATGGCGTCGATCGCCAATCACGCCAACGGATTTCACCGCCAGAAAAACGGCAAATGCCTGCGATACTTGCTGATAAAGCTGGGCACGATACAGCTCGTCGATCAAAATGGCGTCTGCGAGGCGCAATTTATCCAGATACTCTTTTTTCACTTCCCCTAAAATGCGCACGGCGAGGCCGGGGCCAGGGAAGGGATGACGATAAATCAATTCTTCCGGCAGACCGAGTTCAAGGCCGATTTTTCTGACCTCGTCCTTGAAGAGTTCACGCAGCGGCTCCAATAATTTAAGCCGCATGTGCTTGGGCAAACCGCCGACATTATGATGGGACTTGATCATGTGGGCCTGGCCATTCTTGCCGCCGGCCGATTCGATAACATCCGAATAAATTGTCCCCTGGGCCAGCCAATCGGCGTTTTTAATTTTCTGCGACTCTTCTTCAAAAATTTGAATAAAAAGATTGCCGATGATTTTCCGCTTCTGCTCTGGATTGGTCACATCCTTTAAGGCGACCAGGAAACGCTTTTCCGCCGATACCGTGATCAAGCGAATGCCCAAATGCTTGGCGAATAAGTCCTGCACTTGTTGGGCTTCCCGCAAGCGCAGTAAACCCGTGTCTAAAAAGATGCAGATTAACTGGTCACCGATGGCGCGGTGCAATAAAGCGGCCAGGACGGAGGAATCAACACCGCCGGAAAGAGCCAAAATCACTGGTTTGTCTTTGACCTTGTCCCTGATTTCCTGCGTCAGTTCGTCGATAATGTGGGCAGAGGTCCAGGTTGGCTTGCAGGCGCAAAGCTCGAGGACAAAGCGTTCCAGAATCGCTTTTCCTTGCGGTGTGTGCGTCACCTCTGGATGAAATTGCAAGCCGTAAAAGCGCCGCTCGTCGTCACCCATGGCAACCACGGGGCAATCCTTGGTGGAGGCCAGCGCCGTAAAGTGCGGCGGCAAGTCGGAAACATGGTCGCCGTGACTCATCCAGACGTCCAGGATGGGCTTCTTGGCTTTTAGTTTATCTTTTATCCCTTTTAGCAATTGACCCGGTGCGATCAGCTCCACTTCCGCATAACCAAATTCACGTTTACTGCCGGCTTCGACCACACCGCCAAGTTGCTGGGCCATGGTTTGCATGCCGTAGCAAATTCCGAGCACCGGGCAGCCCCGTTTAAAAACCAGGTCCGGCGCGGTCGGCGCTCCGTTATCCAGCACGGTTTCTGGTCCACCGGATAAAATGATGCCATCGGGTGCGAAATTTTGAATAAAGTCGTTAGACACCGTATAAGGATGAATTTCACAATAAACACCGACTTCACGAACCCGGCGGCCTATCAGCTGCGTATACTGTGAACCGAAATCCAGAATTAAAATGCGCTGTGCGTGTATATTCATGGCTATTTTTGGCTACTTTGGTAATTCGGCGCTTCCTTGGTGATTTGCACGTCATGCACATGGCTTTCGTGGACACCGGAAGCGGTGACCCGGACAAATTCCGCCTTGTCCTGCAACGTTTTCAGGTCTGCACAACCCGTGTAGCCCATGCCAGAGCGAAGTCCGCCGATGAGTTGGTTAATAATGTGGATTAATTTGCCTTTGTAAGGCACCCGACCTTCAATTCCTTCCGGCACAAATTTCTCGAGAGCGGTCGTGTTGTCTTGAAAATAGCGCTCGCTGGAACCTTGGCGTTCCGCCATGGCGCCGAGAGAGCCCATGCCGCGATAAGCCTTATAGGAACGGCCCTGATAAAGCTCGACTTCGCCGGGCGCTTCTTCGGTTCCGGCAAAAAGACCGCCGATCATGACAGCATCGGCGCCGGCGGCAATAGCCTTGCAAATATCACCCGAATAACGAATGCCGCCGTCGGCGATAACACGGACTTGCGTTTTCAGCAGGGCTTCTTTCACATTGGCTATCGCGGTGATTTGCGGCAAGCCAACGCCGGTCACAATGCGCGTCGTGCAAATGGAGCCGGGGCCGATGCCCACTTTCACTGCGTCCGCGCCGGCGTCAGCCATGGCTTTCGCGGCTGCCGCAGTGGCGATATTGCCGGCGATGACGGCAAGGTTGGAATAGTGTTTTTTAAGCCAGCGTACCTTATCGAGCACCGATTTAGCGTGTCCGTGCGCCGTGTCGACCACGAGAAGATCGACACCGGCGGCGATCAAAGCTTCCGCCCGCGCCTCCGTATCTGCTCCCGTGCCCACCGCCGCACCGACGCGCAGCTGACTTAACGCATCCTTGCAGGCAAAGGGTTTTTCCTGTTCCTTGAGAATATCTTTGACCGTGATCATTCCGCGCAATTGAAAGGCGTCATTCACCACCAGGACCTTTTCAATGCGATGTTTGCGTAAAAGTTGAATGACCTCGGCGCGCGCCGCCGGTTCTTTGACCGTCACCAACCGTTCCTGTGGCGTCATCACCTGGGAAACTGGCTGGTCGAGGTTAGTTTCAAAGCGCAGATCGCGGCCAGTGACAATACCAACTAATTTTTTATGTTCATCCACTACGGGGAAAGCATGAAAATTATGGATACGACCGAGTTCAATCAGTTTGCGAATTGGCGTTTGCGGAGAAACTGTCAGTGGATCTTTCACCACACCGCTCTCAAACTTCTTAACCTGCCGCACTTCCAGCGCCTGTCTTTCCAAGGACATATTGCGGTGAATAATCCCGATACCGCCCTCTTGCGCCAGAGCGATCGCCAAAGGAGCTTCCGTCACCGTGTCCATAGCGGCTGCAACCAGTGGAATATTAAGCGAAATTTGGGGAGTCAATTGGGTCTTGAGACTAACTTCTTTGGGCAAAACGGCAGATTCAGCAGGCAACAGCAGGACATCATCAAAAGTTAAGGCATCTTGAACAATTCGCATTCTCACCTCAGTCATTATCGCAATGATAGTGGCCGTTCAGTTTACATACAAACGAGTACAGTGTCCATTTTATTTTGTCATGGATGGACCCTGTACTCGCCTTAACTCGAGCTGAATTTTCTATTTCCGCTTTGGCAGTTTAAGCACCATGGGCTTACCCGCATGATCATGCAATTCTGAAGGCGCGAGCAGATCCTCCTCCCCCTCTCTCGAAGCTAGAGGCAGAGGCTTGGTTGCCGCAATACTCGCAAAGCTAAAACGCGCCAAACAGTCCCTGCTCTTTTCAATGAGACTGGGCGTCGCTAGCCAGTAATTTAAATCTGGGCAACTTCTCGTCCTGAGAAGACGCGGGTCGGCGGAATGGATCGGAGCCTGCTTGCTTTCTTGCTGCAACGCGACGCTCCCGGCATCGCTTCTTGGCTGTATCGGCGCAGTCAGTGGACTAAAAACTTTTAATAACGCAGCCTCCAGGATCAAGGCCTCGATCGCTTTATACGGTTCATTTTCTTCCTGTGGTTTACCCTCCCAGACACTTGAATGAAACCAGCAGCCTTCCTTTGTCAATTTAACGACAGGAGGTAACGGGGAGGACAGCAAGGGATCCAAAGGAGAGGGAGAGGGAGAGGGCGATGCGGTTAGAACGTCTCTCTGATCAGACGAAGAATCAGCCTGCTGGGGAGAGGCTAAAGGATGCGGCCCCTTTCTTCTTTTGTTAAAGAAACCCTCTTGTTGGCTCACGTGAGCAGCTTTACCTGGTGAATACATGCAAATATTCCTTATCCGCTCGTTTGAAATCGAGATACTATACCCAGATGAACCGGAAAAGCAATTGCGGTTATTAAGAAGTGAAGACAAGTCGCACGGTGTCCGGTGTCCGGTCAGCAGAGCGCTGCTCGGACACAGCACGAGGAGAAGGAAGCAGACCGCCACGTTTTGATTCTTCTGGCCCGGTTGGAGTAGATGCTCCCGATAGCGCGCTGAAAAAATAGGTCTGGCGGCGCGACGGTCTCACTCCACCTTCTTCAATGGCGACCTGAGGCATTCTCTCTCTTGACTCTTTAAAACCTCTAAACATCGAATCGACGAAATCAACAGACCTCTTGCCTAGCACACAGTCCGGCGTGAACTGGTCAATTTTCTTCAGCTGCGCCAAAAACGTGCTTTCGCGCAGCAGTACTGCAAATAGCTCTGGTCGTTTTGCGCTGATATCATCTAGAATTTCTTGCGTACGGTAACCGGGTTTCAGCAACCGGCGGAATGCCTCAAGAGCGTCAATGCGTTTGGTTAAATCTGCTTGGCGGCGCTCCGCAAAAAACCAGGCATTTCTAGCCTGCGCGCATTCCTGTTTCAACCTGGCTAATTCGATGTCCACTAGCCGATCGCGATCAGCGGGAGTCGTGGTGACTAAGCTCAAAGTCTGCAGCAGCTTGCCCGTGCGTCCGTCATGCAACAAATTCTGCTCGGCTTGATTTAATTTAGACAGGTGCTCTTCGCAATTCAAGTACGGAAACCCGATAAAGTCGGCTCTTAACCGCTGCAGCAGCACGATTTTATTCTCTTTCTTATCCGAGAGCTTCACCCATCTTGTCTCCATTTCCTGCTTCAAGTCCGCTATTCTCTTATCGATTTGCGCCAGGATGAGGGACTGCTTATAGCCGCACAGCTCGAGGTCTTGAACCCGTTTGTTTCGTTCTGCCAAGGCTTCTTCGGCGGCTAAAAGCGCTGTTTTAGCGGCCAGTCGTTTCGCCAGCCAGTCTTTCTTGTAAGGCGCCCTCGGCAACGACCCTTTTTGTTCCCGCGCCGCTTCTTGCTCTGCGCTCAGTAATTTCTGCCTTTGATCGATAAAATCACGCGTATAAGGGTAACGTTCTTCTTCCAAAAATTCGTAGCCCAGGCCCTCGACCCAGGCGTTAAATTCCTTGGCAAAATGCGCTATCGAGAAATCATGCGGCTCATACTGGCTTGGCTGAAGATAGCGGCCCGTCAACGGACCCTGCTCCTTCAGCATCGCATCAATCAGTCGAAGCTGATACGGCTTTAAGTTTGGATGAATGCGGTAATAGCCGTCCTTGTCCATCGCCACGGCTGCTGGAACTTCTAAGGCCATTCTTAATACGTTAACTCGTCGCGCCCGCTCTTCGCGTTGGTCGGGAACAGGGCGCTTATCCTCACCCAACTCTCTTTTAACCACTGTCTCGCGATCCTGGAAACGCAGACTTTTTACGTTAATTCTCCACTCCTGCTTTTCTCGGTTGAAATAGCGATTCGCATAATAAAGGACATCTTCATGGAGAATATAAGCGTGTTGCGCGCTGCCCAGCATGGTTGCCAATTTCTGCCGGGAGTCCAGATCCCTGGGATTGTCCTGCATCATAAAAAGAGGGCAGGTTCTTTCTTCTTCATCCAAACCCAAGAGTAACCCGTCTTTCAAATAAAGCTGGCTTTCCATGCGATCCGCAAAAAGAAACCAGTCTCGAAGGATGAGATTGAACTGGCGGGCCGTGGTCATGAGATGTTCCCTGAGGATTTTATTTAAGGAGACATAAGCCTGAGGCAAGGAAGCCAGTAACGTTTTCACCAAAGGATAGATACGATGGATAAAGCTAATAATATTTTTCAAATTCTTTGTCTTCGGCGAAAACTGCTCCAGTTCCCTTAAAATTTGGGTGACGAGCACAATGGTTTGCTCATAATCTTTTTTCACGGAAAGCGAGACTTCCTCTCCATTGAGGTCGCCGAGAATTTGTGTGAGGACTTTTTCGATCGCATTCAATTTCCGAGGCAGGTCGTGCAGTATCTGCAAGGCTCCTTGCTGCGCTAAAGATTCGCCTTCCTGAACTTCCTTTGTTTCAGCGGCCACACTTGCAGCGACTGCCTTCGCTTCATGCTTGGACTCTTTTTCTTCGCCGTAGCCCGCATCCGCTTCTTCGGCGTTATCCGCTGCGTCTCGCTGAGGCGCGTCCGACGGTTGCAACCCCATGAGTTCTCTTAAGTGCGAACTATTCCTGTTATAGGAGGCAACAATGGGATTTAGCTTAAGCAGATCGGTCGTGGTTTGGACAGGCTTGAGTAATTTAATTAACTCTTTAAGCTCTTCAAAAGCAGGCAAGTGGCCAAGGACCGTATCCAACTCCAGCTCACCGAAGGTCGTTACAAAATTGCAATAATCCTCGACTAACCGCTTGATGGTGGCCAATAGCCTCTCTTCGTCACTGGACCAAAATGATGACAAAAGCTGTTTGGTCTTAGCCATGAAGCCTTGCGAGTTCCGAAATTTTAATATTCCTCGATGGAGTACGCTAACCGACCCCATGAGTCCTTGAAAATCCGTCAAGAGGTTCAACACATGCTGATAATAAAAAGTCATGTCCTCCTTCCTCAAGAGGGCGTGGCCTTTCTTTAATATTCCGCGAAGTACCGGATCATAACTCCGCACCCCTTCATTTTCGGGACTCGCCTCGAAGAGAGAATCCAGAGCACTCTGTTCTGCGACTGACAAATCGTCTAAGCCTCTCGTCTCCCAGAGCCCTTCTAGACAACCATAAATACTATATTGATCTCCTCTTTTTATTACAATGGGCTTATTTTTTTGCAGCGCCTTGCGTCGCATCACGTCAGTTGGGGTTTCAGATATTAAAGAGAGGTCACAGCCGTTCAAGAGGGCCACTTCATAACGCCGACCGCTTGGGTCCTTTTTGCCGTGCGCAATGACCGCTTGATAAATGTCGGGGTCGAGGTTTTTTTCAAGTTGGCGGCGGAGCTGGATTTCAAGCTGAGTGACGGTGGTTTTCAGATTATCAAAGATGTTTAACGCCGGGCCGAAAGCAGCATCTTTGCGTTCGGGTTCTTTGACTTCACTTTTAGACTCTATGATCGGTGCAGCAGGCGGCATACTGGCGTGCAGAGGTCTCAACTCAGTCCCGCTACTAGAGCCTGGCGCTATGCGCTGCCGCTCTCCAAACCATACCGTAAGCCCCAGTCCTCTAAACATTTTAAACCTCGTCTTTTGTGTTTCCGCTATCCAGTTTATAATTACCCAATCTGTCAGAATGAGGTTTCATTTTACCGCTTCGAGATTAAGGCAATCTTAAATTAAAAGCCCCCACTTAAGCGACAATTTAAGGGGAAAAGCAGTCGCAATTTTGCCTTCTTCGGTAACCTGTATTTTGGCACAACCGACTGCGCGATACGCCACATCAAATTAACCTGCTATGATACGCTGTAAAATCAAGGAATAACCATGATAGAAGCCCAGGAAAACCTTTATACCGTGAGCCAGCTCAATCGTGAAGCCCGCCAAATTCTGGAGGGCTGCTTCCCCGCCGTCTGGGTAGAGGGCGAACTCTCCAATTTTAAAGCCCATAGCTCTGGGCATTGGTATTTTTCCTTGAAAGATGCCCAGGCACAAATCAGCTGCGCCTTGTTTCGAGGTCAAAATCGTAAGATCAGCTTCCAACCCAAAGACGGGCTGCAGGTGAAAATTCGCGGGCAAGTCAGCCTCTATGAAGGACGTGGTTCCTATCAAATTATTGTCGACACCATGGAAGAAGCCGGCCTAGGCCAATTGCAAAAAGCCTTCGAAGCCTTGAAAAAGCGCCTCTCGGAAGCCGGCCTCTTCGATCCGGCACATAAAAAACCGCTGCCAACTCTTCCCGCCTGCATCGGCGTGGTCACCTCGCCGACCGGCGCCGCCATTCGCGATATTTTAAGTATTTTAAAGCGGCGCTTTCCCGGCATTCCCGTCATTATTTATCCCACCCTCGTGCAAGGCGAAACGGCGGCGGCTCAGATCGTGAATGCCATCCGCAGCGCTAACCGCCGCAAAGAATGTGAGGTCCTTATTCTGGCGCGCGGCGGCGGTTCGCTGGAGGATTTATGGCCTTTCAACGAAGAAATCGTGGCCCAGGCCATTTATCATAGCGAGCTACCGGTTATTAGCGGCATCGGCCACGAAATTGACTTCACGATCGCGGATTTTGTCGCCGACAAACGGGCTCCCACTCCCTCCGGCGCAGCAGAGCAAGTGACGCCGGATCGCCGCGAATTGTGGCTGACGCTGCAACAAGAGAAGCGACATTTAGTCAAGCAGATGCTGGCTAAATTGGGGCCGCTGCGGCAACAACTGGACTGGACGCAGAAAAACTTACAGCAACAGCACCCCCAGCGAAAATTAGCTGAAAAAACGCAATTGCTGGACTCCTATGAAGCCCATTTGGTGCGCCTGCAGACCCAATTGCTGCAAGAACGTCAAGCCATTCTGAAGACCTGCTCGGCCCGGCTGTTGGGTTTAACACCCTATCATCGGATTAATCACCAGTTACAGCAATTGAAACTGCAGCAAGAAAATTTCAAAACCAGGATTAGGACGGTGCTTCATCAGCAACAACTGCAGATGAGTCAAGCTGCCGCGACGCTGGATGCACTGAGCCCGCTGAATACCCTAAGTCGCGGCTATGCCATCACCGCGCGGCAGACGGACCACCATATCCTGCGTTCAGTAGACGAGGTACAGAAGGGAGATAAAGTGAATGTGCGCTTGATGAAGGGGTCACTGGACTGCGTCGTGGAGGAGGTAAGGAAAGAAGAACAATAACGGCCTGCCTGCCGCGAGCCAATTCCGTTCATCTAAACTTCCCTAAATCTTAGTGGCTCCCGCTAACGCAGAAACTTACGAAGCAAAGTGCCCCTATTTCAGTCTTCTAGTAGCCGATTTTTTACCCTTCCCCACCCGCTTCGCTTTTTGCTGCAAGGTCTTCGAGAGCTTTGCTCCAAAATGCTTTTCAAAGCGGGATAGCACCCGACCCAGGGCTTTTTGCTTAGCATGCACCTTTTGCTTCACGTGCTTTTCCACTTCACGCGCAGACTTAAGATAAGCGCCAGCCTGGGCCGAAGCCACCTTGGCTTTCATTTTTCTGAGATGCGCCGCCGCCTTTCTTTCATAAACCTTCCCTAAGGCTTTTATCTTGCGAAAAGTTTTTTGGAGTTGGTGTGAAGCTGCTTTTTCTTTGCGATGCAGGGCGCGGACTTGCTTTTTTAAACGACGGATTAAAGTTTTTGTATTTTTTGCCATTGGAGCGCTCTCCTTAGCGAATAAACCCATCCTGGGCTTTGCCATTTTTCAAGTCTTAGAGCTCCGGAAAAACCTTCCGGAGCCTAAAACCTGAAACCTTCCAATCCGACCTTAGGCCGCGCTTGCTTCTTCCTGAAGAAAAGCTCGTTCCACCGGGGCGGAATCGGAAAATGAGGTCGCATCCAGCAAGGCCATTAAGTCTTGCAGTTTGCGAGTGTTGTTGTCTTTTTCGGATCGAAGAGAAAAATTTTCATGTTTTAACTGTTTGAGCTCATTCCGCAGATTCTCGAGCTCAGTCAAGATATTCATTGTTTTTTCTTCTAGTTTTTGCAGTAGCGTTTCCGTCATAACGATTTCCTTCAATAGTGATGATATAGAGTTTCAGTTAAGTATTTTGGCGAAAAACGCCAAAATACTTAACTGAAGCTTAGCTCATATTAATAAATATTTTGGAAAAAATAAATAAAAATACTGCGATGCGCCTAGCCTGGAGAGATCCTTCGCGATACTAGGACAACAAAGCGGGAAAATTTTACACCGGCGGGATAAAAGCAATCGCGCCGTCCGCGTCATTCAGGTGAAAGAGTCTTTCACCCAAAGTCGCTCGCGATTTCACCAATTTATACTTTGGCAATAACTCCTGCAGCAAGGGCTCATAGCGCTTGCGGCTAATAAAAATAACGTTCTTAGGTTTTTCTGTCAGTACCGGCCAAGCTCGTACCAAGCTGGTCAGGGTTTGCCGCTCCCGATCCCCAGCAAGGCCGATGAATTTGACCTCCGGCGGCAAGTGTAAATAAAAGCTAAGCTTGCTTTCCGGATCCAGTAAGACGTATTGCCAGGGTTGCGCCGCTGTCACGGACTGCAGTTCAGTTTGCAGCTGCCCGGCAAAATAGCGATGCCCGCCCTGGGCATAAAACAAAGGCTGTAAAATGCCAAAGAAAGCTAAAAAGATCACAAAAAAGCAAGGCAGCAGACGACCCGTCCAGCGCTTTCTGCGGCTGTTGCTCTGTAAACCTGAATAGAGCCAGTCTGCCGTCAGTAAAATGGCAAAGGGAACCAGGGGCAAGACATAGTAGCTACGGCGCGAGCCACTTGCGGTAAAAAAGACAAAGAGCACAAAAAGCACCCAAACGATCCACCTCGAATTCCAGTGCAGATTCCGCCAACGCGTCTTCAGGCTCACCAGAGCTGGAATAAAAAAGAAAGTCCAGGGTAACAGATAGATAGGCAAATAGAGGAAATAGGTATAAATCGGATCCTTGTGATCAAAGGGCTGGAAATAGCGCAGGAAATTCTCGCGATAGACGAGATATAAGCCATTCTGGCCATAGCTTGCGGTATTCCCCCAGTAAGAAGAAGCAATAAAGGGCAAAACATAGACAATCAACGCCGGAATAGCGGCGAAGAAAATACGCGGGTGCAAATGCTTTTTCCAGCAATGCTGGTACAAGAGATCCGGCAAGATGGCTAACACGGGAACAACAGCTCCTACTAAACCCTTACACAAGGAGGTCACAGCCAAAATCAGGTAAAAAATCGCATAGTGGGTCCACTGCGTTTCATCACGCTTCTCGAAATACCAGCAAACCGCAAAGAGGGAACCGGCCATATTGAGCATATCTGCGCTGCTGACGCGGGACCAGAAAATAAAATAAAAAGTGGTGAGCAACAACCAGCCGCAAAGAAGACCAAAGGCCTGATCGCGGAGACGGCAGCCTAGCTTATAAATTGACCAGATTGCTAACAAGCCGGCCAAGGCCGAAGGCAGGCGTAAAACCCAGGTATTGAGCTGTTGGGTGACAACAGACACCAGAGCAATTAACCAATAGGAAAGGAGCGGCTTATCATAATAATCGTTTGAACCCAGGTAGGGGTGGAAAAAATCATGCCGGAAGAACATGCCGCTGACAATGTCGGCCCAACGGTGTTCCTGGGTCCATAATTCACGGCCGCCGAGCATCGTGAGCAATAAAAGAGCTGCTGCTATAACCAGAAAGCCCCGACGAGCAAAAAGGCCAGGGAGGAAATCCGTCTTGGTTGAGTACCGATTCGTTTGCTTGGTTTTCATATTGTATTGGCACCGGCTAAGCGACAAGGGATTATAGCGAAGATTCAGCCAGGAATGTAGTTTTAATCTGGACAGCGCAAGGCCGATGCTACTATAGTAAGCATTTTACGGTAGAGGGTCGGTCGATGTTTCAAGGCAGTATGGTGGCACTGGTCACTCCCATGCAAAAAAATGGAACCCTTGATAAAAAAGCATTTAATGAATTAATTGAATGGCATATCCGCTCCAAAACCACCGCTTTGATTATTGCCGGCTCTACCGGCGAGTCAGCCACCCTGGATCATGCTGAGCAAGAAGAAATCATCCGTTTGGCAGTTACACAAGTCGCCGGTCGCATTCCGGTCATCGCTGGCACCGGCTCGAGCTCCACGCAAGCCACGATTGAGTGCAGCTTGAACGCCAAAAAAGCTGGGGCCCAGGCCTGTTTGATCGTGACCCCCTATTACAATAAACCGACGCAAGAAGGTCTTTATCAACATTACAAAGCGGTCGCGGAAAAAGTCAACCTGCCCATCATCCTTTACAATGTGCCCGGACGAACCTGCTGCGATCTCTTGCCAGAAACGATTGAGCGCTTGGCCCAACTGCCGCAGATCATTGGAATTAAAGAAGCTACCGGCAAAGTGGATCGCGCTACGGAAATCCTGAAACGCTGTGGCAGCTCCTTCGCCGTCTATAGCGGCGATGACGCAACCGCTCTCGATTTGATGCTACATGGCGCCAAAGGCGTCATCTCCGTCACCGCCAACGTGGCTCCGCTAAAAATGTCGGAAATGTGCGAGGCAGCACTCAAAGGCGATTCGAAAAAAGCGGAAAAGCTGAATCAGGAGTTGATGGGTTTGCATCAGAAACTATTTGTTGAAGCCAACCCCATTCCGGTAAAATGGGCCCTGCATCAAATAGGCTTAATCCCCGCGGGCCTACGCTTACCGCTAACCCCGCTGGATGCCCGCTATCACACCGAATTAACCCAGGCTATGCAACAAGCAGGAGTCGTTTTAGAACATGTATAAATTGACGTTTTTGGTTTTATCCGCGTTTATTTTATTATTGGCAGGCTGCTCGAACCTGCCCCAGGGCAACCGCGTTTCAGCACCCTCTTATGATAATAAGAGCATTCCACCGCTGCGCGTTCCCGCCGGAATGGCTATTTCCTTTAATACCCTATATCCTATACCGCAAAGAAACTACCCAAGCAATCCACGGCCAATTGACATTACCCCGCCTAGCTTGGATGTCAGCAAAAATGCCGGCACGGGTTGGTTTTCATGGTATTAGAGGCAGCATTGGAGAGGTACCGAAGCGGTCATAACGGCGCCGACTCGAAATCGGATGGGGAGTTTACCCTCCCACGCGGGTTCGAATCCCGCCCTCTCCGCCACATTAGCATCCCAGCACTTCCAAAGACTTCTAAAAAACATCTCTAAAATACCTTTAAAATAAGCATATCCTGACAAAACTCTTCCACGCAAGTCCAGCGATTTCCTATTGAATCCAGACCTTTTTGGGGGTATAAATGTGGGGTACTTTGCATTTTTAAAAAATAGATACCCCCACGTATCTCAAAAAAACATGCTTGGAGATACCCCCAATGTCGCTAAAAGAAGTCACTCTCAGGAACGCAAAGCCTAAAGATAAAGCCTATAAGCTCTTCGATGGCGAAGGCTTGTTTCTATTAGTAACCCCTCAAGGACAAAAGTATTGGCGACTCAAATATCGATTTAACGGCAAAGAAAAACTACTCGCGCTCGGCGTCTACAATCACATCACATTGGCAGAAGCACGCGCTAAGCGAAATGAAGCCCGAAATTTAATAGCGAAAGACATTGACCCAGCGCTCCTCAGACAAGAAAAGAAAATCACTGATCGGAAAATGACCGAAAACTGTTTTGAAATAGTTGCTCGTGAGTGGCACTCCAAGTTTTCGACGCAATGGACGGAGAAACATGGCTCAAGAATTATTCGCCAGCTTGAGAATGACATTTTCCCCTGGCTTGGAGAACGTCCAGCGGGCGAAATCACACCCCCAGAGCTTCTCAGAATCTTGCAGCGCATCGAAAGCAGAGGTGCAATCGAGACAGCGCACAGAGCGCACCAAACCTGTGGACAAATATTTCGCTATGCAATCGTGACAGGTCGTGCGGAACGCGACCCCTCCGCTGACTTGCGCGGAGCCCTACCACCAGTTAGAAGGAAACATCACGCATCAATTACCGAGACACCTGCCATTGGCAGCTTGCTACGCGCCATTAACGATTATCAAGGACACTTCGTAACTAAATGCGCTTTACGCCTAGCCCCGCTCCTTTTCGTGCGTCCTGGCGAACTACGACGGGCAGAGTGGACTGAATTCGATCTTGAAAATGCCGAGTGGCGTATACCTGCGGAAAAAATGAAAATGCGATCTAAACACATCGTTCCGCTCGCAACACAAGCAGTAAAGGTATTACGCGAACTTTATCCGCTTACAGGCGAAGGAAAATTCGTTTTTCCTTGCGTACGCTCCCCTTCGCGGCCTATGTCAGAAAACACGGTAAACGCAGGTCTACGTCGCCTAGGCTATACCAAAGAAGAAATGACTGGCCACGGCTTCCGCAGCATGGCGTCCACCCTCCTGAACGAGCAAGGCTGGAATCGTGACGCAATTGAGAGGCAACTTGCTCATACTGAGCGCAATAACATTCGCGCCGCTTACAACTATGCAGAGTACCTTCCTGAAAGGCGAAAAATGATGCAAAGCTGGGCAGACTATCTTGAAACACTAGCAAAAAATAATAAAACTACGGAATTAAAAATCGCATGATGAATAATGCACCTACAAAAATTAAGCTTGATGAAGCACAGCTCGAAAAATTAGCCTACAATCTTGTTATCCCCACTCTTAATGATGTTATTGCCCGCAAAGCAAGCGAAGAAGTAATACGCCTTCATGCAGGTATGATTGGCACAAAGCTTCTCCGCAATGAGCCCTTATTAGAAAAAGAACGGCTAGCGCTTGGCTATGTAAACTCACTAATTCTCAAAGGAGAAGACGCCAATGTAGCTTATGGGCTTAAAACCAAACACCGACGAAAAAATGACATCGGAGAAGAAAAAGCAATTGCATTTCACATCTGGAAGCTAATCAATATTTTTGACTATAAAAACAACGAAGCTATTAAGGTAATTGCTGAATGTAAAATGGGGGGCAAGTGCAGAGGTTACGATGCTGTTTCAAACATTTACAACAAGCATAAAGACGAAATTACCAGCAAGGCCGAAGCCCTGATAAGCACTTCAACCACCACTCTATAATTTTGCTATAAAATTCACATACAGACTCAAAATTATCGTCCAGAATTGTTCATTTTTTATCCTATAAAAGCCCCCCTACCTTATTAGGAATGAAACCATTCTCCCGATCAGTAGAATTATTCTGAGATAACCTACAACAACCAGGGAGGTTTGGATGGTATCAGAAAGAATTTTACGATTACCCACCGTTAAGCAAAAAACTGGCAAATCCCGGTCATCGATTTACTTTGACATGGCAAATGGAAGCTTCCCTCTCTCAGTCAAGATAGGGCAAAGATCGGTCGGCTGGACTGAAAGTTCTATAAATACTTGGATTGAACAGCGAGTCAAACAAGGGCAAAAAGAATGGGGGACACCTAATGAATAATAGAGAACTTGTACTCTCCGCCCTTAATCATCTTGATGCTGGATGCTCTCGTGAAGACTGGATACAAATAGGAATGGCAGCTAAATCTGCAGGGTTATCTTTTGAAGACTTTCATAATTGGTGCAAAAATGCTGAAAATTATGCGGGAGAAAAAGATTGTAGGTCTGTATGGGATTCCTTTAAATCAAGTGGAATTACGGTAAGAACTCTTTTTGCTAGGGCTAAAGCCAACAGCTGGCATAATTCTAGAGAAAAAAATTTCGATCCAGCAAGTAACAGGAATGGAACTAATAAACTGAATGCGCTTGATATTTGGGAACGGTGTTTAGATGCCACGCCTGCGCATGAATATATTTTAAGGAAGCAAGGGAGGCCGGATGGATTACGTTATTATCCTTCTAGCGCACCACCTCTAATAATCTGCGGGAAAAATGTAGCCAACTATCTAGTAGTACCATGCTGGAACAATGACACACTCCAGACACTGCAATTCATCTCCCCCAATAAAGGAGATGGCAAGTTAAATCTCAAGGAAGCATCCTTTAATGACGGATACTTCACCGTAGGGGAGCCAAACAACTTAATCTACATTTGTGAGGGCTTAGGGCAGGGATGGGCTATACATCAAGCAAGCGGAGCCGCAGCAGTAATTTGCTTTGGAGCTGGCCGCATGATGCCAGTAGCAAAACTATTGCGCGAAAAACATCCTAATGCTCATTTAGTCGTTGTACCCGACCGTGGAAAAGAAAGCCAAGCCGCTAAAATTGCTGCGTTCGTCGATGGCCAATGGATTGAACTGCCGGAAGATAAACTTTCAAATTACGATGTAAACGATTATGCACAAGAATATGGTCACGAGGAGCTGGCACTTCTATTAGAGCGCACAAAAACTCCAGAAATGCGTTATAAGCTACTTTCTGGAATTGATCTATTAAATGCACCCCCCATGCACTGGTTAGTACAAAGTATCATTCCAGCGGAAGGACTAGCTGCTCTATATGGAGCAAGTGGTAGTGGTAAAAGCTTTCTTATTCTTGATATGGCTTTTTCTATTGCTTCAGGTGAAGCTTATTGGTTCGGCCTTCGGGTTACTAAGACCCGTGTAATCTATATCTGCTTAGAAGGGGAATTAGGTCTAGGGAAACGTATCAATGCCTGGAGCAGCTATTTTAAAAAACCAATTCCCACTGAGCTCCGATTTGTGATACAGCCTTTCAACCTATTAAGCAGTGACGTTTCAGATTTAGCAAATGCAATAATTGCTACAAGAGGCACGAACAGTCTTGTAATTATTGACACATTGAATCGTGCTGCTCCGGGCGCTGACGAGAACTCATCTGTAGATATGGGAAACATAATTGCAGCAGCAAAGCAGCTGCAAAGCCTAATTGGTGGCGTAGTATTACTAGTGCATCATACAGGCAAAGACTCGACTAAAGGCTTAAGAGGCCACTCTAGCTTATATGCAGCCCTAGATAATGCAATTGAAGTAATTAAAGCTGACAATCACTGTGAATGGAAAGTCGGTAAGTCGAAAGATGATGCAATCAGTAATTCACGGATATTCAAACTTGAAACTGTCCCAGTCGGCCTTGATGCTGATGGCCATGAAATAACCTCTTGTGTGGCTTTATTTCAGGGTGTGGAGAATATTGAAAAGAAAAAACTTTCTCTTGGCCGTAATCAAAAAATAGCGCTAGAGGTCATAAATAAGCTATTAAATAATTCAACTCATACTGGCAAGGAAGGAACACCTGCACTGAATAAATGTACCACCTATGATGAGGCTCTTGCGCATGTGACTGATCTGATGCCTACCGATACAAAACACCGAAAATCAAGCGCCCAGAATGCAATCGGCGGACTTGTGGAAAAAAGATACTTAGGTATGAAGGGGGATTGGTTATGGAGGATGTAATTATTCTTCCGGCTCCCCTCCCACTTTTCCCACCTCATATAGGTGGGTGGGAAAAGCGGGAAAACTAGGGCATTCCCGAAAAGTCCCGAAATGGGAAAAAGTGGGAAAACCGGGAAATAGCAAATTAGGGGGGCATTAATTAAATTGTCTATTTTTAACCCAACATCTCCCTATGATGACGGAGTATTGTATATAATTTGCACTTCAGATTAAATTCTATGTACAGCTTCTTCTCGATGTGAAAACGCTACGATTTGTTGATTTATTATATAAAAAATGATTTATTTTTCTTATATTGAACGAATATAAATCGATCAAATAAATCTGAAGCTATAGAATCCTGCCATTTTCACAAATCACTTTTAAACAGCTCTCGGTACAAATTCTCAAAAAGTAATACCTTTTCCTGCATGGCAATAGTGGCAGAGAGTTTGATAGTTAGCTAACGAATTTTCCCCACCTTTTGCTAGAGGTTGAATATGATCAACAACCAGCGTTACCTTAGGACTAGATGCCGGACTCTCTCCACAGTACACACACTTATAACAATCTCTCTTTAGTGCTTTCAGCCTTGTTCCTGGGTCAATACTAGTTCTTAATTTTTTATCAATTAATTGTTCATTCAGTTGCCGTTGGACTGTCTTCAAAATGTTGATTTTATCAACACCCTTTTTATATGCCCTACAGACGACCTCGGCAACAATGTCCCATCTTATACAGTCTTCAACCTCTGTGCCCTCATCTTCGAGTAAACACTGAATAGTACTGACCATATCATCATAAATTTTTTTGACGGCCTTCTCAAAGTGAGAGTCCGATAATAGCTCTTTTTGGACAATTATAATTTCATCAAGAGCATCATTCACTCCTTCACGGTACTCCTGAGAAAAAGTAAATTTTTTAGTGGATATTGCTCTAGTCATTTGCTGCTCAATACAAAAATAAGAAAACCCTCTAATGCTTGAGTCAATTAATCTGCCCCTGGCCTAACTCTAATCCCTCCCTGCGCAGACATAACGCCGAGCAACAATTGCCCAGCATTGATCATTAAGGCCAATAATACAGATATAGAACTGAGATGTATAGGATTCCTAAGTATATAAAAGAGGCAAAAACTTAGATTCTCTAAGTTAGCAAGTTAAATACTGGCGACTTAAGAATGGATGGCTCCCCACTTTGCAAAAGACTTAAAGAAGCCCGCTTAGCGGCTAACCTTTCGCAGAAGAATCTGGGAATCGCCGCTGGGATGGATGAGTTTTCGGCAAGTGCGCGTATGAATCATTACGAGATAGGCAGACATGCTCCCGATTACTCTACGCTAAAGCGTATTGCTAAAGTCCTTAAACTCCCTGTGGCGTTTTTTTACGCCGAATCAGATGAATTAGCTCAACTTATCCAACAATTCAGCAAATTAAAAAAATCAGACAAAATTATTTTTTTAGCAAAAATGCCAAGCCAGGAATCATAGATAAGATCAAAGGCTACTCATCTCTTGAATTTTAAAAAAATGACCCCATTGTTTATATGCATATCTATCCTCACAAAATTTAAGGACGCAGCATGACCGACAAAGATGTCAAGTACCCCCAGCCTGGAAAAATCAGCAAAGTTGTTCGTACAGGATTAAATCTGGCTGGAGGCAGCATACCTTATGTCGGTGGACTTATAACTACAGTTTCAGGCGCATGGGCTGAGCATGAACAAGACAAAATTAATACATTCCTAAATCAGTGGCTACAAATGTTGCAAGACGAATTAAAAGAAAAAGAGAGAACCATATTAGAAATTATGCAACGCTTAGATGTGGCTGACGAAAAAATATCCGATAGAATTAAAAGTTCAGAATATCAATCTATATTAAAAAAATGCTTTCGGAATTGGTCTTCCATTGATACAGAAAAAAAGAGGGAACTTGTGAGGAATATTCTTACAAACGCCGCTGCCTCCGATTTATCAACAGACGATGTAGTAAAGCTTTTCCTTGATTGGATCGACCAATATTCCGAGCTTCATTTTCAAGTCATTGCCTGTATTTATCAATATCCCAATGGGATAAGTCGGGGTGATATCTGGGACAAGATTGGCAAAATTATGGCAAGAGAAGATTCATCGGATGCCGATTTGTATAAACTTTTAATACGAGATCTGAGCACAGGCAGCATCATTAGACAACACCGTCAAATAGACTATCATGGAAACTTTATAAAACAGCCGCTAAGAAAAAGCGGTCGAGGATCAACTCAATTAACCTCTGCCTTTGATAGAGAGGACCTGTATGTGTTAACAGCTCTAGGCAGTGATTTCGTTCATTATGCGATGACTGATATTCCGATTAAAGTATCGTATGAACCAGAATTTCAACCTTAAAGAAAATAGAATGAAAGTGTCAAAAAATCACTGCTTGGTTTCACGCGCAACCCCTTACAGCGCATAATGTTCGCATCTCTCTTTTCTTCTGATTTATAAAAACTAGCAAAAATGAAGAGGTGCGACTCGAGGCTTACAAGTATTTTTTATCGCATGAGAAATTAATCAGCAAAACGACCATCGCTGACACCAATACCGGCTTCAGTCAACCGCAAATTATCAATTGGGATTATACCGTTCTCAAAAGAAATAGGGAATTGATCGTCTCCTCGCAGCTCATATATAAAGCCAGTTTGATGATGCATACTCGCATCAGTTGGAAACGTGTAGTCGATACAACCAACAATAAAAAGCATAAGCTGATTTTTCTTAACGCTTAAGGTAGCACCCTCCTCAATTTCAACGCGAGTAGCATTGACTCCAAGGCTCCAGCCGCCAAGACCGATAGTGTCAGGAAATGATTCTCCTGGAAACAGAGTAAATCCTAGACTAAAAGGATTATGACGAATTTCACCACACCGCCTTTGTTGCTCTTGTAAGGGAGATAGGGCTCCATTTCTGAGAACAATAAGCCAAGCATGAGGAGTAATATTTATAGCTGGGCTGTTTCCAATATTGGTTATTCTGAACGAAACAGACACACTAGCCCCATTAGCATCAATAGCAAGACCTCCCCCGCCAAATCCAATCTGGTCTATTCGTATCCATGCTCTTTGGCTAGCAATCAATGTTTTATTGGCTATTTCTGCAGAGTCTTTAGCAGCTTGAGCTGTTTTGGCTGCGGTCTTATCCGCTTTAATCAAAAAATAAATTTGAATAAGCGCCACAAAGGCAAGGACGCCTGTAAAAATCATCAGCCAGAAAGTGTAGCAAGTAATAGCATCTCCCGAGCACATATATCCCCCCTTCCAAACAAAGTGTGCTTAATAATTCCCTTACAGGTTCGGCAATCAAACTGTCTCCGCTAAGAACTTATTTTGGTATATCAGGTGTGGAACTACTTGATGAGGTGCGCATCTGGTCTCGGTATTCTCTGAGGTGTTTCTTGATCTCAGCCACGTGCTGCTTATGCTCAATAAGCTCTTCGTCATCTAAAATTCTGGCCTCATATTTCCCTTCAACAAGCCGGAGAGTTGCTATTCTAATTGGCCCGTTAATACCGCCTGGATTTAGATCAATCGTATGGGATAACGTCCACACAGCAGCAAAAATACCATCTTGGCAACTAGGCGGTGTATTATCCCAAAAGACATCTCGTATAAATCCCAAGAAAGGGTCCGCAATTAGCTGCCCGCTTCCCATAGCTACATACCAAATTTTCTTTAGATCAGCTTCTTTAAGTTCTGGTTGAAAGTTATTGGGATCGAATTCGCACAAATAAAGCTGCTTATTTTTACAAAACGCTAGAAGCGCGCCATACCCCACGCCTGGCGGGAAAGGATAAATATGAGTGAATTTAAAATTATCAATGGCACATTTTGCCAAGTTATTTACAATATCGATGGGAACAGGCACCTTTTTGAATGCATCTTGCTGATGGGCGCTAGAAACAATAGCATTGAATCTTTGGTTAAGCCCTACAGCTCCGGTACCTGCAACAATTATCTGCCCACCTACAATATTAATTTTATCCGTAGGCTGTTCGATCGTTCTAAACTGCCCAACCCCGAATGTAGAAGAGCTATCGGCGCCTATGACTATGCCGTCTTTACAATGAATACCAACTAAAATCGTCACGATTAATCCTTAAATACACTATTTTCTTTCATTTCCGGATAAGCCTTATATACAGCAGAAACAAGCTGAGAAAAAGATAAGGCACGGACAAATGATGATAGCGTGGTAATAGTATCTCTGGCTGTTTGATCCAAAGCATTAAAGACTTCTTTTCCCTTTTCCACCCCATCTGGGGTAAGACTATAAGACCTCCAGGGGCACCCTGGTTCTTCGTAAATCCGAACAAGCCCTTCTTTTTGTAAATTTTCTAGCTCAACATAAACATTTTTATCAAATGGTCCATAATCATATGCTTGGAAATTAAATCCTGACCTCGATAACACAGGCACTTTGTCCTGAATAAGAAACAACAGCTTTTGCACTTGGACAGGGGTATAAGAACCCACACCAGCAGGATATAAGGCGGCCAGCAATAAAAAAGGTTTTTTCATGTTTATCCGTCTAATCAATACAATACTTAGTATAGCTCGATATTGCCCCCCGGTCATTGGTATATGGCCTTTTTGCAGAGAAACCCTATCACATTATCTAAATAAGGTATTTTCATAAGAGATACGCTTTTAATAGAATTAAAATAATCAAAATTATTCAATATGTTACCACGAGAATTAGATCGCCTCTCTCTAAGATTAAAATCCAATTTAATAGCCCAGGCTTTCGCCAGGGTTACTAATTGCTACATAAATTAAGTTCGAATATCATTTGAAGCGTTAATTAACACGAGAATGGAAGATGAAAATGAAATTTGCACTGGTAAATGGACAGAAGATGGAACCTCAGCCAGGACTGAAAGGAACTTGCACATATTGCCAACGCAATATGACCGCTAAGTGTGGGCCCGTAAGGATTTGGCACTGGGCACACAAAAGTAAATGCTCATGCGATCCATGGTGGGAGAATGAAACTGACTGGCACAGAACGTGGAAAAATCATTTCCCCACAGAATGGCAAGAAATCATCCATATCGATTCTGCCACTGGTGAAAAACATATTGCAGACATAAAAACGGCCAATGGGCTCGTAGTAGAGTTTCAGCATTCCGCAATCCAACCTACTGAAATACAAAGCCGCGAAGTTTTCTATAAAAATATGGTATGGGTCGTTGATGGCACTCGCCTGAAGAAGGATTATCCTCGTTTTAGTAAAGGGTTTAGTTGCCTCAGGCCTATACCTACAGTGCAAGGTTTTTTCCTTTTAGCCTTTCCGGAGGAGTGTTTTCCTAAAAGCTGGCTTAAAAGTTCAGTACCCGTCTATTTTGATTTTCAAGGCATTTATCCAGTGGATCAGCAAGAGCGTATACGCTCTCCTCTCTGGTGCTTATTCCCAGGTCGTGTGGAAGGACATGCTCTGGTTGCAGGGGTTTCGCGTAAGCAATTTATCGAATTAGCATCGACCGACTCCCACTTGCTTCTAGCTCGTGACATCCTTAACAATCTTTCGCAGCTCATTCGACTCCAGCGTCAGAATGCTGCTGCTCAGCAAACTAGAGCCGCCTACCCACGGTATGTCAGACGCCGTAGCCATGGCTTCTAATCTCCTAAAAGCAGCTCATTGCATATTAGATATAAATTTCAATAATAACCTGAATAATGATAATTTATAGAGATAACCCATGAATCAAAAGCCCATTAAACAAATAACATTAACCGCAGCTAGAGATTGTATTAGCCAATTAAAAAAGATTGACCTTACCAAAGTAAGCATTGATCGAATTAAAACCCTGATTGAACCATTATGGAAAGGATACTTATTAAGCAATCCCATATTAAGGCCAGGCGCTATCCTCTATCGAGGCATTAAGTGGCCTATAAGGCCAACGAATATCTCACAACTATCATACCCACCTTCAGAATTAATAACAAAAGATCAAAGAGCTAACAGAGCAGGTGTGTCTAGGTTTTACGCAAGTTATTCTTATTATGCTGCCTATTCTGAAATAGATGCCCAACCTGGCGAATATATAGCTATATCTAAATGGCAAACCACAGATTCAATAATCGTCAATTCTGTAGGCTTTACTGATGAGGTGTTTACGCAATATCAATCTCAGCGAAAAACTCAAGATATAAATTGGCAGAAGCACGCCAATATAACGGAATCTCCAACTAATAAACTCATTCATACATTCTTTGCCAAAGAGTTTTCAAAAAATGTGCCTGAAAATTCGGAACATCTTTATAAAATCTCCGTAGCAATATCAGAAGGCTTTTATAGCGAAAATAGTAATTTAACTGGGGCTTCGCTTATAGAAAATCCACCTAAGATTCTCCGTATAGGCGGCCTCCTCTATCCAACCTTTGCCATGCTAGCCAACTCAGATAATATTGTTTTACTCCCAGAGGTAGCCGACAGCAGCCTAAAGTTTGTATCTGTAGAATACATCAAAATAGATAATTATCTCGCCGACAATAAAGGTTATGAAATTAAAAGGCTAGATTTTGCAAATAGCTTAAGCGCTGATGGCTCAATAGAATGGAAAAACAGGCCACCACAGTGGAACATTCAGCCAGGTTATACCCGTACAATCGAAGAAGATGGTCAATGGACTGTTCGCAACGACAAAGGTGAAATAATTGACCCTGAATGAACCTGGAATTCCCATACATCTTGGGGCTCCACTTCCTATTAGCTGGTAAGAACTTACCCAACTTGTAGGAAGTGGAACTACGACCCCAGATTTCTCGCATTGAATAAAAAACAAATCTGAATAAGTGCAACAAAAGCAAGAACAGCCGTAAAGACCATTAGCCAGAAAGTATAACTAGCAATAGCGGCTTCCGGGTTCATAATATAACTCCTTTTCTAAACTAAAGTTCACATAACAAGCCCTATAAAGCCTCAGCAACCAAAGTAGATCACAAATGACTACCTATCGCCTAACTTTCTGCTATCTCGCTGTAGATGAGAGAGGGACCCTGCCAATCTATTACTGTAGGCTTAGGATCTTCATGATAATTGGCTATCTTGGCCAATTTTTTGTATCTTTCTCTTAATAAATAGACAATTTCCGGAGGGGGTGGTTCTCCTGGAGTTGTTTTGTGTCCGTGTTTAATGTCTGCATGTCCTTCATATTCAATCCTTGAATCAACCACCTCTGCTCCCTCACTCCTTATATGCCCTGCTTGTAAAACAGCGAGTCCTTTGTAAAATTTTTTTGCTGTCTCAAGTTCTTTTGCTTTTGCCTTGCAAAAGTTTGCGCCCATTATATCTGATCGAATTACTGAAACCTCATCTGATTTAGGTGGTGGCTCATAAGCTCCGGGTTTTAATTTCCCTTTGCTATCAACGTGAAAAGGACTACAGATACAGCGAACAATATTCTCATTATCGCCAATTTCAATTGGCACATTCTGAAATTCCATTGAAACTACTCTTCTATTTGTATTCTTGTTAATGGTTCCGTTGGGAGGGCTATCGGTAAGAAAAGTTCAGAGTAAATATAAGCGATTAAATCAAAATTAATTGCGGATGATTGTCCCTGAAAAAGAGCAGGCTTTTTTTGCTGGCCCATTTTTAAATAACCGCTGAAGCGTGTATTGCCAATTTCAATGCATGCTCCCCCGTCGTTAGTTTCCCATGAAAACGAGAGAGTACCATTAGGTTTTGGCGATATTTCAGGATTTGGAAATCTAGGGAACAATTTCAATAAATTTGCTAAGTTTAGGGCATGCAAAATAACTGACTGAGAAATAGATAAGGCCCCATAGCCATCCCAATTGAACTCTAATTTACTTAGGTCATAAATTAAATTTTCTAGGTCTTTATATTCCTTTCCAATGGTTATTAAAGCATTTTGAAAAAAGTGATGCTGTGGCAATGAATGCCCAACTGACTGATTATTTATAGTTTCTTTTATGATAAAGAAATAATGCATCTCTTCAAATGAGTAACGACTAGTCAATGATGGGGTTATTTCAGTGGTGAGAGTATCAGCTAGGATACTGTACTCAGGTTCGGATGATCTATAAGTAATCATATAGTCTCCAATTATTTAATGCCCATAACATCATGAATCTTTTCTGTTATCCCTACAAAAACAGTATAGATCGAATTATGAGCCTCATCAAATGTTCTCATAATTGCATCAGCTGTCTGATCAAATTCAGATTTTAATGATACGGCTATATCCATTAGTATAGACTCATCTTCATTAACTTTCCCTTCAGCAACAGTTAGCATCATTTGATGATTAGACTTTAATGGTATGGATAATTTTAAAAGTGGCTTAACCTCGTCGCTCGAGGTTGTTTGGTCGAGGATCGCTTGAGGCAGTTCAATCTTAAATCCTAGGGTTTCGGTGATGAATTTTTTAGCACCCTCACCTTTTAAAAGACTTTCTTTGAATGCATTTATGTATCGTAAATTTATAGCATTAATATTTTGTTTATTAGGGTCAGCTGCAAAACTTTCTAAAAGCAATTTAATACCATTTTCGAGAATTGGACGAAATTTAACCCATGATTGGTATGGGGGCACGACATTAGCAGTAAATATACCAACCCCTAATTGATAAAGCGTCGAGTCTGCCACTTCTTTACTTTTACGATAGCGATAAACTGGCTGAAAAGGCATTGATGGGAAGCCTTCTGGGATAAGCCGTTCTAATTGACTATAACCATTACCAGCAATTTTATCGGCAAATTTTTTATAGAATAATTCATGTGCTGAAAAAGAACCTATAGGAAGCTCAAGTAATTTTCCTGGGGTTACTTCCATCACTGGTGGTGTACCCCATCGCAGCTCGGCGATTAATTCTACAATTGGCGGATTTTTGAACTGTTTGTGTTCTGTTTGAGCATTTTTTTGTGCTGTCATCTTTTTACCTTAGCCTACAATTAACATTAATTCTAGTTTGTGGTTACCCACAATAAAAGTTTTATTTTGGGTAGAGGGAGGTGTTTTGTGTCTTGGCAGAATATATTAGATTTTTTTTAAATTCAATGACACCACCTATCATTTTATTGAATTTTACATAGAGCCTGAAAATGGCTGCCGGTTAACATTCTGGGGGTACTTTTGGGGGTACATTTCAAAACCGAATTATAATAGGTACATTTATTCAATAACTTAACCGGCCAATTCGATTGACGCCCTCTCCGGGAATTAAATACCAATAAAATCATATAATTACAGCCAATTAGCCCGCCGATAAATCTATTGGCTTTATGGTCTGTACATATTAAAAATATTATCGATAACTGCATATTCAGAGTAACCTAATCGCGCTATCGGTTTGATTCTAGTTATATCCACTTTTCCTGAAATAATTAAGCTATCGTCGATATGAATACCAACCACCTGACCAATAACAACACGATTCGTATAACCTTCCGAGCTTATTGGTAGTTGAACACTTTGGTAATAAACACACTCTAAGTGAATAGGAGAGCATTTAACACGGGGAGGCTGTATCAGTTTTGAAGGAATAGCCTCGAGCTCAGTAAATAAAAATTCATTAATATGGCGAGGTAATAATTTTGAAGACAAATTCACCGCTTCACGTAACTCGAAAGTTGCCATATTAACAACAAACTCTCCTTGGGTTTCTACATTATGTATCGTATCCTTGACTGACCCATCTGAGCGACTATTCACAGTAGCAAACATAACCATAGGTGGATTATCAGATACTGCGTTAAAGTAACTATAGGGAGCCAAATTAATATTCCCCTGTGTATCTTGACTTGAAATCCAGCCAATAGGTCGTGGAATTATTAACGAATTAAAAGGGCTACTTTCTAGCCCGTGATTATTTTCGCGTGTCTCATAAAACATATATTTCCTTTTTATACACTCTCAGTTATGGCCACCAAAGAATTAAAGAAAACATGTATTTGATCCGTTGTCCATGTAGGAACACCAACGCCAAAAAAATCCTTATCTTCTGTCCAAATTGGGCAATTGAACAGTAACGCTGTTGCGACTGGCTCCCAATCACGCAAATCTCTATTTTTCATTCTTTGTTGCGCCTCACGAGAACGCTCTTGGTAAATGCTATGATCAATTATTTGCAACAAGGTTTTAACATGAGAAAAAATCTGTAGCGGTAAGGTTGCTGAGATGCCTCGTTTCTTAAAAATAAGAGGTAAATATTTCTCCGCATCCTCGACGCAGACATCTGGCGTAAAAAAATCGACCGTTTCACAATGCTTGATTAGATATTCTCTCACCTTATTTCCTAAGACAGCGCGAATGATGATATTGGCATCTAATACCAAAATGGGCGACGACATTAACGGCTCCTTTTTTCCTGCTCATTTTCTCGTAATGTACGGAATTCAGCGAATAACTCTTCTTCAGTAACACCGCTCGATAGAAGTAGCTTTTCAAGATTCATTGCTGCTTGTTTTAATGCATCTAATTGCGCCTTTTCCGAATGATGCCGAGCAGGAATATAAAAACCTATTGTTTCACCATGCCGTGTAACAGCAACTGGCGATGTTGTCATCAAATATTGAGGAAGATGCTCACGAAACTCGCGAACGCCGACTTTGACTATGTTAGTGTCCATAAAGTAGCCCTCTAAATTGTGTACTCATATGTACACAATAACAGAAGGGGCTTTGCTTGTCAAAATCAGTAGTTAGGACTCTGCACGCTGGGGGTACTTTTGGGGGTACATTTCAAAACCGAATCGTAATATTTATATCTATTCAATAACTTAACAAGCCAATTCGATTGACGCCCTCCGTGAATTAAAATCGATTATTAATCAATAAGTTAAGATTGAGTGCCTCCCCAATTTGCGGCGATCCATACCATCCTATAAAGCCAATCCTCTTCTCTCTCATTTAGCATTGCAATTAAGCAGGTGCATTGATATATTACCAGGTGTATATATTTAATAACATCTGTGCTATACTAGGATATATAGACTAGATATGAAAAAAAATAAAAAACAGATATACAGCGAACAATTAGTTGAAGATGAAACCTTTACACTTCAAAGGTCAAGGGGGAACGGAATTTTAAAAAGGCAAATATGGCGTGATGTAAATGGAACTGTCACACGCTATAGTTTAACGTACATTAATCATTACTTATTTACAGGAGATAATGGCCGAGTTCTTGGCTATGATAATGCACACGGATTTCATCACAAGCATCATTTAGGAAAAATGGAAGCAGTGAATTTTATTAGCTTTACTGATATAGAAGAGCGTTTTCAGAAAGAATTTGAGGTGATCCATGAACAAGCCAGAAAAAAATAAGACAGTTACTTTTACTGTCAAAACACAATCGCGCGAGGACTTTTTTGCGCGCGGAAAAAAAATTGCCGCGCTTCTTGATAAGGGCAAAACTATAACACCACAAAAGATCATCACTTTCGAAGATACCCGGGATTTAATAAAATTTATTAACGAAGCCAAAATTGCCTTACTCTCGACAATTCGGAAAAAACCAGACACGATTTCTAGCTTGGCACGTAAATTACACCGCAGCAGGTCAGCGATTGACAAAGATGTTCAGTTGCTAGAGTCCGTTGGCATTGTAGAAAGCGAATATGTCATTAATCCTGGTCATGGAAGATGCAGAGTCATTAAAGCCGTCAGTTCAGGACCTATTAAATTGCAAGTTGAGTCCATTATTTAATTAGACCAGTAGACTAATGCACCCTCTAAAAGAAGAATACGATTCTAATCAAGTCCGCTTTCGACTAATCAAATTGAATCCTAGCATTCAAGAGCAAAACTGGCTCTTTCTTCCCGGAGGAGCAGGGGCGGATTCTTGCTACTATTTGACCCTCATTGAGCAATTAGCCATGCCGGGACAATATTGGTTAATGGATTTTCCAGCTAATGGGGATAATTTTCCAGATGGAGTCTCTGAAAATTATAATTTTGATAGCTGGGGTGAATTTTTTATACCCGCCATTAAACGCTTTAAAAATCCCATCTTGGTTGGGCAATCTTTTGGAGGCATGTTTCCTTTACTCTTTCCTGAGCTTGAACAAATCTTAAAAGGCTTGATCATTTTTAATTCAGCTCCAAAATTATGGCTAACTGAAGCAACTGATTACGCTAAAAAGAACCACATTGGGATAAATGAAGAAGCTAAAACCGCCTTTCGCGCTCATCCCTCGAAGGAAACTTTTAGGTTAGCCCTATTAGCAAATACACCCTATCACTTCCCGCCTCATCACCAGCAATTG
>JABDGC010000003.1:8003-78682 GCA_013286215.1 Gammaproteobacteria bacterium | reverse complement strand
TTCCCTTACCCTTTCCGCCACGTTCTTTGTGGCGGAAAGGGAATTTGGTGAGGGATATAGTAGGGATACATATGGTATATAGATCATTAAGGTGATAATATTTCTTAGTAGGCAGCAGTGAAGGGATAAAGGCGATGAGCGACAAAATTCAGGATGACGCCATGCTGAGGGAGGAAGACCTAAGCAGCTTCGGCGCAAAACTCAAATCGACTCGGGAAAATATGGGCATTTCAGCGCAAGAAGCAGGTTCGCGCCTGCATCTGAGCCCTCGTTTTATAGCCATGCTGGAAAATGAAAATTTACTCCAAACCACCCTGCCGCCGATTTATTTACGCGGCTATTTACGCTCCTATACCCGTTTATTAAATATCCCGGAAAAGGAACTGACCCCGATCCTGGAAATACTGCATCCCAAACCCCTCGCTTTAGACCCCGTGCCACCGCCCTCCACTGCAGAATCTTTGTCGCTGACTTTTCCGCTGGAGAACAATCTCTATTATGCCCGTATCACTACCTTTATTATTTCTTTGGCTTTGCTCACTTCGATCACAGCCTGGTGGTATCTCCACGCCAACAAAGCCACACCCGCAATCGTGGCGCTCGATCAACCACTGATCAATGACCCCGCTGTTCAGCCCAGCGAAGCCGATGCTAAAAGCACGCCTCTCGATTTTAACAACGATTCCCTGCTGCAAACGGCGGCTCAAGGCCCAGAGATCGAAAAAACCAAGGTTCCCGAGGCTCTGATTGATCTGGCCGCGACAAAACCCGTTGCCGTTGCCCTGGCCTCAGCATCAACAGCACAAAACACGCCGCCCCTGATGGCCAAGCCCGCTGCGAAATCCCTTGAAAGGGATGACGACAGCGCTAGCACAGATGAACAAGAATAAATGAAGAAATAAGCGAGGTTAGACCGTGTCAAATCCTGTTATTCAAGCTGTTCGTGGAATGAACGATATTATTCCGCCGGATACTCATCTCTGGCGGCACGTAGAAAGAGTGTTCCGCAATATTGCCCATGGTTATGGTTACCAGGAAATCCGTTTTCCCATCGTGGAAAAAACTGAGTTATTCAAGCGCACTATCGGCGAAGACACTGAAATCGTCGAAAAAGAAATGTACACCTTTGACGACAAACAAGACGCGAGCCTGACGCTGCGTCCCGAAGGCACCGCCGGTTGCGTACGCGCCGCCATCGAACACGGTCATCTCTACCGGCAGGTACAAAAACTCTGGTATTGCGGGCCCTTTTTCCGCAGGGAACGTCCCCAGAAGGGCCGTTATCGGCAATTTCACCAATGCGGCGCCGAAGTTTTCGGTCTAGCCGGTCCCGATATCGACGCTGAACTCATCCTCTTTACTGCCCGCGTGCTCAATAAATTAGGCTTAAAAAAAGACGTTACTCTGCAGCTGAATTCCCTCGGCTCCAAAGAAAGCCGCGCCGCCTATCGCAAAGAATTGGTGCGCTATTTCACCAAACATAAAAGCGCCCTCGACGAAGACAGCGTACGGCGGCTCGCCGATAATCCGCTGCGCATTTTAGACAGCAAGAACCCCGACCTCAAAGACCTCATCGCGAAAGCACCGACCTTGCTGGATCATCTCGATAACGACTCGAAAACACATTTCAGGCGCCTGCGGGAATACCTGGACTACACCGGGCTGAACTACGAGGTCAACACCCACCTGGTGCGCGGCCTGGATTATTACACGCGGACCGTCTTTGAGTGGGTCACCAGCAAATTAGGGGCCCAGGGCACCGTTTGCGCCGGCGGCCGCTATGATGGCCTCATTGAACAACTGGGTGGAAAAGACACCCCGGCCTTGGGCTTTGCCATGGGTCTGGAACGCGTGGTCCTGCTGATGCAGCAACAAGGCCAGGATTCCAGCGGCACGATCATGCACGCCTATTTCATCACCGATGGTGACGAAGCCTTCCAGGTGGCATTGCGCTTAACCGATAAATTACGCGATCAAGTCGCAGGCATCCGCATCATTCTGCATTGCGGCGGCGGCAACCTCAGCAACCAGTTCAAAAAAGCCGACAAGAGCGGGGCCCATTTTGCTATTGTCCTGGGCGAAAATGAGCTTAAAACGCACACTTTGACGATCAAACCGCTGCGAGAAAAGATACCCCAGCAGACCATTCATCAGATGGAAATCGCAGAATACTTAAAGCTGCGGATTAAAGAGATTATGGGGAAAAAGGTGAAATAAGATAGATATAGAGGAGAGGGACCCTTGAGCATCAGATCTCTATAGGCTTTTCCCCTATAATTCGGTAAAATGGCCTTCGCTGTGGCTCTACTAAGACCTCGAGGTGTCATTTGACAGAGTATTTAACAGAACAAGAACAAGTAGAACAGTTAAAAAAGCTGTTCCGGATGTATGGCATTCCCGCACTGCTTGGAATCCTTGCTGGCGTCGTTATTTTTTATGGCTGGACCTACTACCAAAACTACCAAACGCGCATCCTCTCACACGCCTCCGGCGTCTATGATGAAATGTTAACCGACCGGGCTCAGAACAATTTTCAGGAAACCCAGGTCCAGGCTGAAAAATTATTTAGCCATTACTCCGCCACGCCCTACGGCGACATTGCAGCTCTGATGCTCGCCCGGCAAGCCCTCGCTAAAAAAGATTTCACGGAAGCCGCGAAACAATTCACTTGGGTTTTAAAAAATGGCCACAGCAACTCCATTCGACAAATCGCGCGCTTACGTCTGGCCCGTTTGTCCATTGCGCAACAAAAGACGGAAGAAGCCATCAGCGAACTGCAAACCGTCGATGACAAAGCCTTCAGCGGTCTGATTGACGAAGTGCTGGGCGACGCCTACCTTTCCAGGAACCAAGTTCCACAAGCACGCGAAGCCTACCAACGCGCGCTGCAAGAACTGCCCAACTCCGAAGAAATTCGTCCTCTGCTTGAGATGAAACTCAACAATCTAGCAACCGCGGAATAAGCCCTATGAAGACCCAAAAACAATTTCTGTTTCTTGTTTTAATTTGTCTGCTCCTTTCCAGCTGCAGCAGCATATGGGAAAAAGACAACACGCCGCCGCCCGCGTCCCTGGTTCAATTTAAACCTAAAATCCGGCCGCGCCAGGTTTGGGATGCCCGCCTCGACTTTGGCAGCAATCATGAAGACTTGAAATTCAACCCCATCGTCCGTAATAACGACATTATCATCGTCAGCCAGACCGGCACGATCACCAGCCTGAACAAAAATAACGGCCGCATTCAGTGGAAAGCCGAGGTCAATGCCACCGTCAGCAGCGGCGTCGCCGTCAATGACCAACTGCTGGTGGTAGGAACCAAAAACGGCGAGGTGATCGCCCTCAGCGCGCTTGATCATAGACCGCTGTGGCGAACCAGCACCGACAGCGAAATCCTGGCAACACCGACACTGAGTTCCAATTTGGTCATCGTCAAATCCATCGATGGCAAGATCAGCGCCTTTTCCAGCGCCGACGGGCACCTTGTTTGGCGCCATCAGGAAGTCGAGCCCAATTTAATTTTGCGCGGCGCCAGCATTCCACAATTAGCACCCGGCGCCGTTGTCGTCGGCTATGCCAGCGGCAAGGTGGAAAAACTGGCCCTGAAAGATGGCCATGTCCTCTGGGCTCAAGCCATCAGCATGCCGGACGGCGCCTTTGCGATTCAACGCATGATTGATATCGACGCCGATCCCATCATTTCTGACGATCGCGTCTTCGCGGCCACTTATCAGGGTAAAATTGCCGGTCTCAACTTAGGCAGCGGCCGGGTCTATTGGGACCACGATCTTTCCTCCTATGCCGGAATTGCAGCGGACAATAGCCGTATCTATGTTTCCGACGCGAAAAGCCATCTTTGGGCCTTTGATCAACGAAATGGCCGCGTGGTCTGGAAGCAAACGCAATTAGAAGCTCGTAATATTACCGGTCCCGTGCTTGTTGGCCCCTATGTGGTCGTCGGCGACGGCGAAGGCGTGTTACATTGGCTCAATACCGAAGACGGCAGCTTTGCCGGCCGCGCCCAGGTCAGCGGAACCGCCATCCTGACCAAGCCCACCGCCGACGATCGAACCGTTTACGCGATAACCCGGGATGGGTATCTTACTGCTTATGTATCAGAATAAAAAAATATTATTAACATAATTGGTAATTCCCCATGCTACCCGTAGTTGCAATTGTTGGAAAACCGAATGTCGGGAAATCGACTCTCTTCAACCGCCTGACGGCCTCGCGGGCCGCATTGGTTTCTGATTTTCCCGGCATGACGCGAGACCGGCAATATGGGCAAGCAACACTGGACCAGCTGCCCTTTATCGTCATCGACACCGGTGGCATGACCGCCTCCAGCGACGAACTCGATCAACTCATCACCCGGCAAGCCCTGCAGGCTATTGGCGAAGCGGATAAGGTCCTCTTCGTCATCGATGGGCGCCACGGCCTCACGACGGAAGACCAGGCCATAGTCGATAAAATCCGCCCCTTAAGAAAACCCATTTTTCTCGTGGTCAATAAAACGGAAGGCCAAGACGCCGTCATGGCCGCCGCCGATTTTTACCGCCTCGGTCTCGGCACGCCCTATCCCATCGCCGCGGCGCATGGCAAGGGTATTCCCGCTTTGCTAGAAGCCGTTTTCCCGGCCGAGGAACGGGCCTCCATTCAAGCAGCCGAAGCCGCCCGCAACCGAGACAACAGCATTCGTCTCGCATTGGTCGGACGACCGAATGTCGGCAAGTCCACTTTAACGAACCGCATCCTGGGTGAAGAACGCGTCATCGTGAATGACAGCCCTGGCACCACCCGCGACAGCATTTTTATTCCGCTGGAACGCTTTGGCAAACATTACACCCTGATCGACACCGCCGGCATGCGTCGCCGGAAGAACATTGAGGAAGTCACTGAAAAATTTTCCATCGTCAAAACCTTGCAGGCCATTGAAAGCGCTAATGTGGTGCTCTTTGTGATCGACGGTCGAGAAGCAGTAACCGACCAGGATCTGCGTCTTCTGGGTTTTGTTTTAGAGAGCGGTAAGTCGCTTGTGGTTGCCATCAATAAATGGGACAACATGACGGAAGAAGCGAAAGAAGACACGCGCACCAGCGTTTCCCGCAAGCTGCATTTTTTATCCGCCATTCGCCTGGAATATATTTCCGCGCTACACGGCAGCGGCGTGGGCAAGCTCTTGGATTATGTGGACGAAGCCTATGAATCTGCCAACAAGAAGTTCTCGACGTCCTATTTGACTAAATTACTGGAGCAGGCCGTGGAAGCCTACACACCGCCCCTGGTTCGCGGTCGTCGCGTCAAGCTACGCTACGCCCACACCGGCGGCCATAATCCACCGATTATCGTCGTGCACGGCAGTGGCGCGGAGTATTTGCCAGATTCTTATAAACGCTATTTGGCGGGCTATTATCAAAAACGGCTGGAACTGGTGGGAACGCCAGTACAGGTGAAAATGAAAGAAGCATAATGAGTTGCTTTTTTAAATTTTTTCGTGTCAACTCTCATTTTTTATTCTTTATAATTTTTGTGTTTTCAATCAGGAAAACCGAGGAGAAGTGGATATGACATTTAGAAAAAATCTAGCGTTAGCAAGCACGGTGTTAGCAAAAATCAAAGCAGAAGTAACAAGCTCTAATGATATTATTCCAGGTATAGAGCTCCCCACCATCATCGAAGAGGAAATACCTGAATATAGTAAAAAATTTGGCGTAGAGAGGATGCACGACCTGCTGAAGCAACAATCATTTTTAGCACAGGTTCGATCACTAGTACATCGTGAAAAGTCAACGAGTCGTTTTCAGCCGGGAAATCCGGAAAGTATAGTTTCCCCTATAACAACTTTGAGTGTTGCAGTAGCAATGATGGGTGTGGGAGAGTGTAGTGAAACTGCGAATCTTGCTGCCGTTTTACTTTGTAAAAGTGATTGCTCATCATGGGTTAATGTGATTGCTCTTCAAGGAGTAAAACCGAGTGGCGACCTATTTATACATGCTCTTGTTGTAATAGGGGATTGCACGCCTTTAACTAACTCAATCGAGTCTTTTCAATTGTTAGGTGATGATTGTGTTCTTCTTGACCCGCTTGTTGGTGTTGTCGGGGAAGCAAAGGCAATACAAACGTTAAGTAAAGAAGACCGATATCTACAGACCTTTAAACTGACTGCCATTTTCGAGAAACTTGCCATCCATCCTACAACGCACCGTGAACAAATTAATGCAGTTAGTCAAAATGCAGCAAAACTGCGTGATCAGTGGCAACAAGAAATTGGGTCTATTTATAAAAGAAGCCCGAAAAAAGAAGCCAAAGAAGAAAAGCAACATTCGAGTCAATTTGCTGCTATGCAGTTTGGACAAAGCTATCCGAATGCGCTTCGCGAGCAATTAAAACGTATTACAGGTGAGAGCATGGATTGGCGCTTCTATCCAAAAGAAAAGCATGCTTTCTTAGTAAGTGACCAGGTGACCTTAGATGCGGTACGCGAATACTTCACGGGGAAAGGATTTAAACTTCAGCCTTTAAAAAAGGTTAGCAATTCGGACAATTACTATCTCGCTATGCCCCCTGCTATTGACCTAGAACAATTAAGAGGGATAGATGCTATGCCATTAGTTCCGTCTAAAGGGTTATGCTTTGGGGCCAGCAGCTGACCTGTATTAGCATAGATCAACCTGATTATATCATCTTGAATGAGGAGAAGTAGATATGACCTTTAGAAAAAACCTAGCGTTAGCAAGCACGGTGTTAGCAAAAATCAAAGCGGAAGTAACAAGCTCTAATGATATTATTCCACGTGTAGAGCTCCCCCGCATCCGAGAGGAGGAAACACCTGAATATATAAAAAAATTTGGCGAAGAGAGGGTGCTCGAACTGCAGCGGCAACAAGCATTTTTAAACATGGTTAGATTACTAGCATATCGTGACAGCTTAAAGAGTCGTTTTCTGCCAGGAGGTATAGCTTCCCCTAGCACAACTTTGGGTGTTGCAATAGCAATGATGGGTGTGGGAGAGTCTGGTGAAATTGCGAATCTTGCTGCCATTTTACTTTGTAAAAGTGATTGCTCATCATTGGTTAATGTGATTACTCTTCGAGGAGTAAATCCGAGTGGCGATATAATTGAACATGCTCTTGTTGTAATAGGGGATTGCGCGGCTTTAACTAACTCAATCGAGTCTTTTCAGTTGTTAGGTGACGATTGCGTTCTTCTTGACCCGTTTCTTGGTGTTGTCGGGGAAGCAAAGGCAATACAAACTTTAAGTAAAGAAGACCGATATCTACAGACTTTTAAACTTAATATCATTTTAGAGGGACATACCAGCAATCCTGCAACGTACAGGAAACAAGCTGACGCAATTAGTCAAAATGCGGAAGCACTGCGTGATCAGTGGCAACAAGAAATTGGGTCTATTTATAAAAGAAGCCCGAAAAAAGAAGCCAAAGAAGAAAAACAACATTCGAGTCAATTTGCTGTTATGCAGTTTGGACAAAGTTACCCGAATGTTCTTCGCGAGCAATTAAAACGTATTACGGGTGAGAACATGAATTGGCGTTTCTATCCAAAAGAAAAGCATGCTTTCTTAGTAAGTGACCAGGCGACCTTAGATGCGATACGAGAATACTTTACGGGGAAAGGATTTAAACTTCAGCCTTTAAAAAAGGTTAGCAATTCGGACAATTATTATCTCGCTATGCCCCCTGCTATTGACCTAGAACAATTAAGAGGGATAGATGCTATGCCATTAGTTCCGTCTAAAGGGTTACGCCTTGGGGTCAGCTGACCTGTATTAGCACAGATCAACCTGATTATATCATCTTGAGCGTCCTCCTACTGCGGGTCAGCGGGAGTCAGGAGCGGTTGCAACCGGAGATTCTCTGGGTTCTGCGAATAAGGCGTAGGATGATGGCTTTTGGCTTGTTAGGTAAATCTATCAGTTAGCGGCGGCGCGCCCCTCCTCTAAGTCCTTCGTTGGAGCCAGGACTGTGTACTCTATCTGATTCATGACCAGAAGTTGAATGGTCTCTAGCTGCATCAGCCACTTCATACCCCCCCAACCCGATACCGTCATCTTCCGTTCGTGGAGATTCAGTGGGTGTAGCTTCTTTATCTTTAGCTTTATCTTTAGCTTTATCTTTAGCTTTATCTTTATCTTTAGCTTTATCTTTAGCTTTATCTGCAGGTTGAATAGCCACGCTAACCCTTACCGTGCTTCCACCTAAAGCCGTGGAAGAAGACGACTCGGAATGAAACATACTTGCCAAACTCATTACACCTTTACCGATTCCTCTACCTAAAGCCCACAAACCTCTACCAAGAAGCAGCAAAATCCCCGGTGCCGCAAAACAAGCTGCGGTAACAGCCGCGACTGCGCTAGGCGCGGCCATGGAAGCGCCGGCAAAGCCTAAGGCAATGCCCAGGGGAGCCAATACACCCGTGGCCGCCAAAATACCGCCGATGAGGCCTAGCACAATACCAGCTACAATAGCAAACTCTCTCTCGTGGTTCTTGATGAAATTGAATAAACCAGCAACCGTGGAGCGGCGCCCGAGGGCGCTGGATGAATCTTCTGTCTTGGTCTTCTCACCTCTCGACAAGGTCCGAGCCGCTGATTTCCTAGCCAGGGATGTGGGTGAATCTTTTGCCTCGGTCCTGGTTGTGGCTTGCAATAAAGCCTCAATCGCCGACAGCTCAGCCGGGTGTTGTGAATAACAAACTCTAATCCATTCCAAAGCAAGATCGTATTCCTCTTGAGGTCGACTTGCTAACTTTTCGCAGAAAGCCTGTCGAAAATGCTCGTCACAAAGACAAGGAATAAGAGCAAAAAAATCATGTAACGTAAAAACGCCACGAACACTCTCCAAACGTGCGCGTGCGCGCGGTAAAAATACGGTTTCCCAAAATGCTTTGTCCATTTCCAGTTTTTGCCGAAGTGGAACACGCGTAAAAAAGGTGGGGGTCCCTGTGCCATCTTCTTGTCTAACAAGATGCTCCGCGCGAAACTTAACAAGATATCTGCCTGCTGCCCTACCGGGGACGTTAAGTGGTGTGCCAGGATCAATAAAGAAATCAGCGCACTCCCTCGCTGCTATAAAGGTAGACATTTTTAGACTGCCATCCGGCAAACGCTCTACTCTGTTTCCTTCTTCATAATAAGCATCACGCACTCTTACAAAAAGCCCGTATTCCCTTTGCATCCAGAACATATCAAGTAAATTTAAACTAACACCGCGAACTCCTCCCCCCTGTAAAAACACCCCCTGCGCCACTGACCCTGAAAAAGCAAACAAAGCGTTGGTCTCTTCTTCTGTTAAGTTAATGCTTTTTTCTTTTTCTTCGGGAGGTAAAGTGGATGGTTTTTTGCGGCGCGATGGCGTTAGCCCCCGTAACTGTAACTCTACTTTGCCTTTCTTTAACCAGGCAAGCCCCTGCTTTATGGCTTGGCTGTTATCCAGTTGGGAGTGCCCTATTCCTAAGGTTTGGATTAAGAGGTCATTGAATAATTCATTGTCGCGTTTAATTCCTCCTTCTTCAAAGGGTAATTTGCCCAAATATTCAAGAGCATCCGCAGCTGCTGATTCCGCATCAATAATGGTCTCAGCCCATTCTCCGTTACTCCTTGGGTCACCATACAGTTTATAGCCACCATTTTTTTTTATTAAAATAGGTCTATTGAGGCGCCTTGCATTTTCTTTCATGGCGTCACTTATCTCTTCACCATCCCTTAGCTGAATTAAAGAGAGAGCACACCCCTTCAGTACTAGTTTATCCGGTTTTTTTTCTTCTAGATGGATTCCTGCAGCATCTAAATCCTTCTGGAGTCGATCCAGCTTCAATTGTAATCTTTTAGCTACTAACCTTAGGGTCTCTTTTTTTATTCGAATCGCAGGCACCTGACTTAACTCTCTTAGCGTTCTTGGGCTAAGTTCTGAAAGAATCTTCATTGCTCCAGGAACCGGAAAGAGAATCCTCCCCTGTATTAAAACCTCTCCGGGCTTAGCTTTATCCTCCATTTGTGGCCCAAATTGCCAACCTGTTCGGTGAATGTCTCTTTGAAAGCCTGCATCTGCAAATAAACGATCTGTCACACTTTTTGTATATCGTTGGCCATCCGCATCTTCGCGATAAAAGCCGTCACTCAGTTTCGCGCCCAAGCCACGCAGGAATTCAGGGCTTATTGGAATTTCTTTATAATCATCAGGCACTTTGGCCTCCGTACACTCTGTTTTTTATCGGGGTTTATTAGACTCCCCTTTAGTATAGTCTATGCGGGTTAAGGCAGTCTAAGTAAGGAGACAGGGATCATTATAAAATAATTAACTTATCAATTAGTTGTAATGCTTAGGCATATGAGGAAAAATGGGGTTGGAATCCTAGCCGCATTGCATAACGCATTCACAAATATGAAGATTCTTTTGCCAAACCCCGCCTTTTGCGCTGAGTAGTTACCAGGCGGTTCTCATTTTAAATTCCCCTCTACTCCACGATTTTGCGGCATTGTTAAATAAAGCATATTTTGCACAGGATCCCCTCTCCTCCACGCTTTTGGTGGAGGAGAGGGCTAGGGAGAGGAGGTATTATTAATTATAACCCGCTGATTATGATTAATTTTATACCTCCTTCCCCTAACCCCTTCCTCCACCAAAAGCGTGGAGGAAGGGGGATAGGACACTGCCATTAAGTTAAGCTCGTCATTGCGAGCGAAGCGCGGCAATCCAGAGGGATCTTTAGCGGAAATTCTGGATTGCCACGTCGCTGCGCTCCTCGCAATGACAACTTTTTTTCTTAACTTAATGGCAGTGGGGGGATAGGGAAGGGTGAAACGAATATTTACGAAAAGCTGAAAAATGTAGGTCTTTGATCGCCATCCTGAAGGCGGTTTTTCATGAAAGGTGCTGCTGTTGCTTGTGTGCTGCTGTTGCTGCTTGTGTGCTGTTGCTGCTTAAAAAAAGCCCAGCCATAAGGCTGGGCTTTTGATAAAGCAAATGCTTCTTAAGCTGCAGTCGAACTCTCAGCAGCTTCTTCTCTTCCGACCAGCTGAACCAAGGCAACTGGCGCTTTGTCGCCGGCGCGGAAGCCGCATTTTAGGATGCGCAGGTAGCCGCCGGGGCGGGTCTTGTAGAAGGGAGCGATGTCGGTGAACAATTTTGTGACAATGTCTTCGCTGCGTAAGCGGGCGAAGGCGATGCGTCGACGGTGCACGCTGTCGGTTTTGGCCAGAGTGATCATGGGCTCGAGAAAGCGTCTGAGTTCTTTGGCTTTGGGAAGCGTTGTTTTAATGGTTTCATGCTGCAGAACAGAAACCATCATGTTGCGGAACATCGCCTTACGATGGCTGCTTGAGCGGCTTAAACCTTTTCCAGCATTTTTATGTCTCATGATAAACCTCTTATTTCTTAGCTTTTCCAGCGTCACCGGTTTCGAGCACATCATCTCTCAAAAATGGCGGCGGCCAATTTTCAATTGCCATTCCCAAGGAGAGGCCGTGTGAAGCCAGCACAGACTGAATTTCTGTTAGGGACTTCTTGCCTAAATTGGGTGTCTTTAAAAGATCCGCTTCAGTCTTTTGTACCAGGTCGCCAATGTAATAAATATTCTCTGCTTTTAAGCAATTGGCAGAGCGCACCGTCAATTCCAAATCGTCGACAGGGCGAACATAAAGCGGGTTCATAGATTCTTTTTCGGATTTTTCGATCGTCGGCATGGCTTTCAGGTCGACGAAGGCAGCCAATTGTTGCTGCAGAATAGTGGCTGAACGACGGATGGCTTCTTCTGGGTTGAGCGTGCCATTGGTTTCCAGGTCGATGACCAGCTTGTCCAAGTCCGTGCGCTGTTCTACGCGGGTGCTTTCGACGGCATAAGCCACACGGCGAACCGGGCTGAAGCTGGCGTCAATTTGCAAAGCACCAATGCCACTTTTGCCGCCTTCGGTTCCAGCCACTTTGCGGGTGGACGCGGGTTGAAAGCCACGACCGAGCATAACGCGGATGATCATGTTCAAGGAGCCGGCTTCATTGATATGCGCAAGGATATGCGCAGGATTGACAATTTCAACGTCGTGCTCTGTTGAAATATCACCGGCGGTCACTGCACCGGGGCCTTTTTTACTTAAGGTCAGGGTCACATCTTGGCGGCCATGTAAACGGACGGCGACGTTTTTCAGGTTCAAGAGAATTTCAACAACATCTTCTTGCACACCGGGAATAGCGCCGTACTCATGCAGAACACCGTCGATTTTAACTTCGACAATGGCCGCACCAGGCATGGAGGACAATAAAATGCGACGCAAGGTGGTGCCGAGCGTGTGGCCAAAACCACGTTCTAAGGGCTCCAACACAACTTTTGCGCGATTCGGGGAAATGGTTTCCACTCGAATTTCACGCGGTGTTAATAACTCATATGGACTAGTTTGCATGTGTGGCGACCTCACCCTTGGCTAAGATTATTTAGAGTACAATTCAATTACCAAATTCTCATTAATGTCAGGCGGCAACTCTGATCGATCCGGCATGCGCTTATACACACCCGACAAATCGCCAGCATTGATGTCCAACCACTCACAGGCAGCACGGCCTTGAGCCAGCGTTAAGGCTGACTGAATGCGCGGCTGTTGGCGAGCACGTTCTCTGATTTTCACCACATCGCCAGGGGCGACAAGGTAAGACGGAATGTTAACAATCTTATCGTTCACCATAATGGCACGGTGACTCACCATTTGACGCGCTTCTGCACGTGTAGCGGCAAAGCCCATGCGGTAAACGACGTTGTCTAGGCGGCCTTCCAGAAGCTTCAAGAGGTTTTCGCCGGAAGAGCCCTTTAAACGGGTTGCCTTCTTATAGTAATTGTGGAATTGACGCTCCAAAATTCCGTAGATACGACGCAATTTTTGTTTTTCGCGGAGCTGAACGCCATAATCCGTTTCTCTGCCTCTGCGGCCGCCATGCATGCCTGGAGCAGTGTCCAGTTTGCATTTTGAATCTAAGGGACGCACACCACTGGTGAGTGAAAGATCCGCCTTTTCACGTCGCGCCAATTTACATCTAGGACCTAAATATCTTGCCATCTAAAATCTCTCCACCGAGCCGAATTGATATTGATTTACACACGACGCCGTTTGGGATCGCGGCAGCCATTGAAAGGAATTCCCGTTGCATCTGTGATCGAAAGGATCTTCAAACCAGCCGCATGCAGGGCACGCACTGCTGACTCTCTGCCTGGACCCGGACCTCTGGTTTTCACATGAACACTCTTCATGCCCAGGTTCTCGATGACCAATTGGGCTGCCTTGGTGGCCGCTTCGCCGGCAGCATAAGGAGTAGACTTACGTGAGCCGCGATAGCCGCAACTGGCTGCAGAACTCCAAGACACGGTGTTGCCCTGAAGATCGGTAATAGTAACGATCGTATTATTGAAAGAGGCATAGATATGCGCCACACCTTCAATGACTTGTCGCTTTATTTTCTTGCGTGACTTGGTTGCTTTTGCTGTCGCTTCTTTTGTTGCCGCTGCTTTATCTGCAGGAACCTTTTCTTCTGTTGCTTTTCCTGTAGATTCGGGTACTTCTGACATCATTTCACCTATTTCTTAAGTTATATTCCAATATTACTAGGCTGCTGCCGGAGCTGCTGCCTTGATAATGCTCTTACGCTTGCCTTTACGCGTGCGCGCATTGGTACGCGTGCGCTGACCACGAACCGGCAAACCTCGCTTATGTCGCACGCCACGATATGTGCCTAATTCAATCAAGCGCTTGATGTTCAAGGACACTTCTCGGCGAAGATCGCCTTCCACCTTGATTTTGCCAATTTCAGCACGCAGGTTATCCAGATCGCCGTCGGTCAGGTCTTTAACCTTCTTCGACTGAGTCACTTTTGCTGCATCGCACAAAGACGCTGCTCGGCTGCGGCCGATGCCGTAAATCGATGTAAGCCCTATCACCACATGCTTTTGCGGTGGGATATTGACGCCTGCTATACGGGCCATTCCACTCTCCCCTTCTCAATATTTATAAATTTAAAAGCCACTTAATTTAATCTCGAAATGATAAAAAATCAACCCTGTCTTTGCTTATGGCGCTTCTCTTTGCAGATCACTCGCACAACACGCTTACGCTTGACTATTTTACAATTTCGGCAGATTTTCTTAACCGATGCTCCAACCTTCATGACTCACCTCATTTATTAGCTTTTTATACCCCGCAAATTCGCTTTTTTCAGCAGTGATTCGTACTGGAAAGACATCACATGTGATTGAATTTGCGCAATAAAATCCATTACCACGACCACAATAATCAACAAGGAGGTGCCGCCGAAATAGAACGGCACATTCCACGCTAAAATCATAAATTCAGGCAAAAGGCAGACGAGTGTAACATAAACAGCCCCGAAAAGGGTAAGTCTCGTCATCACGCTGTCAATATACTTGGCCGTCTGGTCGCCCGGACGAATTCCGGGGATAAAAGCACCGGATTTCTTCAAATTGTCCGCTGTTTCACGCGGGTTAAACACAATGGCCGTATAAAAGAAGCAAAAGAATACGATTGCAGCGGCAAAAAGCATCATGTGCAAGGGTTGGCCCTGTTGCAGTGAGACATTTATGCCGGTTAACCAGCCCATGCCTTTGCTGCTGCCAAACCATTGCGCCAAGGTCGCCGGGAATAAGATGATGCTCGAGGCAAAAATGGGCGGGATAACGCCTGCCATGTTAATTTTCAGCGGCAGGTGCGTGCTTTTCGCTGAGTAAACCATACCGCCTTGCATCCGCCGGGCATACTGGATAGGGATGCGTCGCTGGGCACGTTCGATATAAACCACCAGCGCGACTACCGCTCCTACCGCGGCAACCACCAGCAGCATGGTAAGAACCTGTAATTGGCCTTCTCGCACTTGCTCGAGGGTACGCCCAATCGCCGCTGGCAAACCAGCCACGATGCCCGCAAAGATGATTAACGAAATGCCGTTGCCAATGCCCCTTTCCGTGACTTGCTCACCCAGCCACATCAAAAAGAGGGTCCCCGTCACCAGGGTGGTTGTCGTCACCACATAAAAGGGTAAACCACCGGTCAAGGCGATGCCATGCACCACCAACATTTTAGACACGCCAATCGCTTGAAAGAGGGCTAAAATGACCGTTCCATAGCGGGTATATTGGTTAATTTTTCTCTGGCCAGCCTCGCCTTCCTTACGTAGCTCAGCCAAGGAGGGCATTAAGACCGTCATTAATTGCACAATAATGGAGGAGGAGATGTACGGCATGATTCCCAGAGCAAAAATACTGAAGCGCATTAAGGCGCCGCCGGAGAACATGTTAAACAAGCCCACGATATTGTTTTGCTGGGCGCTAAATAGTTCCTGCAAGCGCTGTGGATTCAAGCCAGGCACCGGAATATAGGTGCCTACCCGAAAAACCAGTATCGCGATCAGTACAAAAAACAAGCGCCTCTTCAAATCATTTAGGCCACTTCCCGCTAGAGAGTTGCTTGCCGCTCTTCCTTTCGACATGGTGCTCAAACCCTTTATGCTTATTCGACTGTTCCGCCCAGCGCTTCAATTGCTGCTTTCGCACCTTTTGTCATCGGTATTCCACGCACCGTCAACTTTTTCTCTAACGTGCCGGAGGCGACGATCTTAACGGTCTTGACGTTGGATTTAATGATGGACGCCTCTCTCAGCGTGCCAAAGTCAGCGACCCCGCCTTCCAGCTTGTTCAACTGAGACAAGCGCAGTTCTTGATGGGTGAGTTTGGCGCGTGAACGAAAACCAGACTTGGGAAGTCTTCGTTGCATTGGCATCTGGCCGCCTTCGAAGCCGACTTTATGGTAGCCGCCGGAACGTGCTCTTTGACCTTTATGGCCTTTGCCGCAGGTTTTGCCCATGCCAGAGCCAATGCCGCGACCCACACGAACACGCAAGGTCTTGGAACCCGGGGCTGGCTGAAGCGTATTCAAGCGCAGTGGCTTGGTCTTGATATTCATTGCTTCCTTAGAACTCATATTCTTACACCTCTTCGACGGTTAGCAAATGCTGCACGCGATTAATCATTCCGCGCACGCAAGGAGTGTCCTCCAGGACGACAGAGTGCCGTAATCGGCGCAGACCTAAGCCACGCACGCAGTCTTTGTGGACCTTCAAGCCCTCAATTGTGCTTCGCACCAGCGTTACCCGTACTTGTTTTTTCTTTTGACGCACCATTTTATTCTCCCAAAACTTCTTTGAGGTTCTTGCCGCGTTTGGACGCCAGGTACTCTGGAGAGGCAGCGTTTTGCAGCGCCTTCAAGGTGGCGCGCACAACGTTGACCGCGTTGGTAGAACCATCGATCTTTGCGAGGACGTTCTTAATGCCCAACACTTCGAAGACCGCGCGCATAGCGCCGCCGGCGATAATACCGGTACCTTCGGAGGCCGGCTTCATGAAGACGCGGGTCGCACCATGTTTGGCATGAATCTCATAAAACAGACTGCCGTTCTTAAGTGGAATAAAACGCATATTTTTGCGGGCGTTTTCCAGCGATTTCTGAATGGCAACCGGCACTTCGCGGGATTTACCGCGGCCGACACCAATTCGACCATTGCCATCGCCGACAACGGTTATCGCGGCGAAACTGAAAATTTTACCGCCTTTAACCACTTTTGCATTACGGGCAACGGCCACTAGTTTTTCTTGCAGTCCGTCACTTCTTGTAGATTGATCATAGCTTGCCATAGTCGTTTAACCCTTCAATTCGGCCCTTAGAATTCCAAACCACCTTCACGTGCAGCATCAGCTAACGCCTTTACTCGGCCATGGTAGTTAAACCCTGAACGATCAAACGCAATCTTCTGAACACCCGCTTTCCGAGCGCGCTCTGCGATCAGCTTACCCACTTCCTTCGCCGCTTCGACATTGCCCGTTACCTTGAGCTTTTTGCTTAAGGCTTTGTCCAGCGTGGACGCACTGGCTAGGATCTTGGCTCCGTCGGAGCTAGTGATCTGGGCGTACATATGACGAGGCGTGCGGTGAATGCACAGACGCACCACTTCATGTTCCCGAATTTTCATCCGGGTTCTCTTTGCTCGACGTAATCTTGACTCTGTTTTTGCTTGCATAGTCTTCTACCTGTTAATTACTTCTTTTTCGTTTCTTTGAGGACAATTCGCTCATTCGCATAGCGAATCCCTTTGCCTTTATAAGGCTCTGGACTACGCAGCTTTCTGATCTTGGCTGCTACTAAGCCTACGAGGTCCTTATCGGCACCCTTGATCAGGATTTCTGTCTGGCTTGGCGCTTCAATGGTCAGGCCAGCCGGTACATCAAAATCGACGGGATGAGAAAAGCCGAGACTGAGACCCAAAATTTTGCCCTTCATCTGCGCACGATAACCTACGCCTACCAAAAGCAATTTTTGCTCAAAACCCTGCGTGACGCCTTTAATCATATTCGCGATTTGCGCGCGCATGGTGCCGGTAATTGACTTGTAAAGCTTGGTTTTTGTGCCACGGCAGTGTTTCGCCATTTCTTGTTTGGGATTCAAGGTGATGGTCTTGTCCACAATCTCGATTTTCACGAATTCATGCACTTCCATCGCCAACTGGCCCTTGGGCCCCTTGACCGCCAAATTGTTATTTTGCAGTTTGACCTCCACGCCACTCGGCAATTCTACCGGTTTACGGCCAATTCGTGAAGTTCTCTCTGGTTTTACAGCTGTTGAGGCATTTGTAACTGTCATATCCTCTCTCCTTACTCCACTGTACAAAGAATTTCACCGCCTAAACGCGCGGCACGTGCGGCCTTGTCGGTCATCAAACCTTTTGGAGTAGAGACAATCGCAATACCCAATCCACCACGAATTACCGGCAGCTTGTCGCAGGCTCGGTAAACTCTTCTTCCGGGACAACTGACGCGCTTCATTTTTTCAATGACGGGTCGGCCTTGGTAGTACTTTAAAACGACCTTGACTCGCTTTTTGGCGTCGGCGCTGACTTCTTCAAAATTATCGATGTAGCCTTCTTCCTTCAAGACGCGAAGGATACTCAGCTTCATGATCGAAGCCGGTAGTTCAATCTCTTTAATACCGATCGCTTGCGCGTTTCGCACGCATGTTAACATATCTGAAACGGGATCCTGCATTGACATAGCATTACCTCAAAATGTTTACCAACTATCTTTATGCATTCCTGGAATGAAGCCTTTCATGACGGCTCCACGCATATGCATACGGCACAAACCCGTCAGCCTGTTGAAAGCACGCGGTCTGCCACACACACGGCAACGGTTACGCTGCCGAATTCGCGCTGAATTACGCGGCAACTTCTGTAGTTGCAACTGCGCCTTCTGTTTTTCATCGTGCGAGGCGTCGACGCTATAGACAACCGCCTTTAACTTCTGGCGCTTGTCATTATACTTCGCATACTGCTTGACTCGCTTCTTTCCACGCTCTACCACCGACGTTTTAGCCATATGATTAACTCACTTCTTTTTCTTTAAATGGGAAACTGAAAGCTGACAACAAAGCAAAGGCTTCCTTGTTCGTGTTCGCCGAGGTAGTAATGGTGATGTCCATGCCTCGAATGGCGTCGATTTTATCGTATTCAATTTCTGGGAACACGATCTGTTCTTTAATGCCCAAGCTGAAGTTGCCACGGCCATCAAAGGATTTTGCACTGATGCCTCGAAAGTCTCTCACCCGGGGCAAGGCGATCGTAATGAGGCGATCTAGGAATTCATACATCCGGTCGCGTCTTAAGGTCACTTTACAGCCGATGGGCCAGTTTTCTCTGATCTTAAAGCCAGCGATCGAGATGCGCGACATGGTCGCAACTGCTTTTTGACCGACAATCTTTTCCATGTCACCAATCGCATTGGCGATAATCTTCTTGTCTGCCGCCGCTTCGCCGACACCCATGTTCACGGTGATCTTTTCCAGGGTCGGCACTTGCATGACCGAGGAGTAACCAAACTTTTTCATTAAGTTGGGAACCACTTCTTTCTTGTAAAACTCTCGCAATCTAGACATAAACCCCACCCACCTTAGATTTCAATTTCTTCGTTCGAAGACTTGTAAATACGAACCTTACGACCATCTTCCAAAACCCGGATGCCGACACGGTCGCCTTTTTGCGTCGCAGCATTGTAAATTTTCACGTTCGAACGGTCAATCGCCTTGGCCTTGGTTTTAATGCCGCCTTGCTCACCGATATTCGGATTGGCCTTAACATGCTTTTTGACCATATTGATGCCATCGACGATCAATTTCAGGCCACCCTCCAGCACTTCCATCACGGTTCCTCTTCGCCCTTTGTCTTTGCCGGCGATCACGATGACTTCATCGCCTTTTCTAATCTTTTGCATATGCCTACAGAACCTCCGGCGCTAATGAAATGATTTTCATAAAGTTTTCGCCGCGCAATTCGCGAGTAATAGGCCCGAAGACACGGGTTCCTATTGGCTGCAATTGGGCCGACAATAATACCACCGCATTTTCGTCAAAGCGAATCAGTGATCCATCCGTTCTGCGCACCCCTTTTTTGGTACGCACGATCACCGCATTGAGAACCTCTCCCTTCTTCACTTTTCCGCGGGGAATAGCTTCTTTCACACTGACCTTAATAACATCGCCAATGGAGGCATAACGGCGTCGTGTGCCACCCAACACCTTGATGCACATAACACGGCGGGCGCCGCTGTTATCAGCCACTTCGAGCATTGTATGTGCTTGAATCATGTTTATCTCTCCTACAAAACTAGGCTGACCTAGGCTAAATTATTCGCATCTTCCAGTTCATTTCCTGAAACATCCAGACCGAGATCTCCCCGTCTGACCACTTCAACCAAGGTCCAGCTTTTTAACTTGGAAAGCGGGCGAGTTTGCTTAATGCGAACGACGTCGCCTTCTTTGGACTGATTGTCCACGTCATGAACGTACATTTTGCTGTAATGACGCAGATATTTGCCATAGATCCGGTGTTTCACCATGCACATGACTTGAACGACGATGGTTTTGTCCATCTTGCTGCTAATCACTGTTCCCGTCAGGGCACGTCGAGAGCCGGCTTTTTTAGGCTCGACTTGCTCTTCTGTTTGTTCAACCATCTTCTTTACCATAGGATTAAGCCTTCTCAGATAAGCGTTTTTCGTTCATTACTGTCTTTAAGCGCGCAATGTCCTTCTTTCCCTTGCGGATCAGATGTGACTTCGGCAACTGGCCGATTTTCTTTTGCATGCGCAAGTTGAATTGTTCTTTTCTTAAGTCTAACAATTCTTTCTTTAATTCATCTGTGGTCTTATTTCTTAGTTCAGCTATTTTCATTACATCACCGTCCGCTCTACAAAGGTTGTTTTTACCGGCAATTTTGCCGCCGCCAACTTGAAGGCTTCGCGTGCAATATCTTCAGAAACGCCTTCAATCTCAAATAGCATTCGCCCCGGTTGAATCAAGGCAACCCAGAATTCCACGTTTCCTTTGCCTGAACCCTGACGAACTTCCAGCGGCTTTTTGCTGACGGGCTTATCCGGGAAGATGCGGATCCAAATTTTGCCGCCGCGCTTCAAATGCCTGGACAAAGTGCGTCTGGCTGCTTCAATGTGCTTTCCACTCAAACGTCCCAATTCCACCGCTTTCAGCCCAAACTCACCAAAGTTGACGTTGGTGCCACGTTTAGCTACGCCCTTGTTGCGCCCTTTAAATTGCTTGCGATATTTTGTCTTTTTAGGCTGCATTACTTCGTCTCCTCTTTCGCGGCTTTTTCAGCGCGTGGCTCCGTTCCATCAGCCGCCTCTTTTTCGCCGATGACTTCGCCTTTAAAGATCCATACTTTCACGCCAATCACACCATAGGTGGTAAAGGCTTCAGCAGTACCATAGTCGATGTCGGCCCTGAAGGTGTGCAAGGGCACGCGGCCTTCGCGATACCATTCGGTACGCGCGATTTCCGAGCCACCTAAACGACCTGCGACAGTCACCTTGATTCCCTTGGCACCGAGGCGCATGGTCGTGGTAACTGCGCGCTTCATGGCGCGGCGGAACATGACGCGTCTTTCGATCTGTTGGGCAATTGACTCCGCCACCAGGGTTGCGTCGGTTTCGGGCTTGCGCACTTCTTCAATGCTGACATGCACTGGAACCTTGATGATTTTGAACACTTCGTCGCGCAAGGTTTCAATTTCCTTGCCGCTTTTACCGATGATCACACCGGGTCTGGCTGCGTAAACGGTGATTTTTGCATTGCGCGCCGGTCGGTCGATCTGAATACGGCTAATGCCAGCCTGGGCCAAGCGTTTGCGCAGAAAATCACGAACCTGCAGATCCGAACACAAGGTGTCTGCAAAATCTTTTGAGGCCGCGTACCAACGCGCTGACCAATCTTTTACGATTCCAAGCCGTATACCGTTGGGATTAACTTTTTGTCCCATATTAACTCCTCATCTCATCCGATACGACAACAGTGATATGACAGGTCGGCTTCGTTAGACGCGTTGCTCTGCCCTTGGCACGGGCTTGAATACGTCTAAAGGTAGGGCCCTGGTCAGCAAAAATTGTCGTCACTCTTAATTCGTCGACATCTGCACCTTCATTGTGTTCAGCGTTAGCAATCGCCGACTCTAATACTTTTCGAAGCACGCCTGCCGCTTTCTTATTGCTGAACTTCAAGATATTCAGCGCTCGCTCAACTGGCAGCCCCCTGATCACATCACAGACTAGCCTGCACTTCTGAGGTGATAAGCGGGTGTGTTTTAATTTCGCTACGACTTGTACCATCTTACTCTCCTCGACTACTTCTTCTCTTCTTCCGCACCCTTGGCTTTTCTCTCGCCAGAGTGAGCGCGGAAAGTACGGGTGATGGCAAATTCGCCTAAGCGATGTCCCACCATGTTTTCCGTGATAAAAATGGGCACATGCAGCTTGCCACTGTGTACTGCAATCGTGAGCCCTACCATTTCCGGCAGAACCATGGAACGTCGCGACCACGTCTTGATCGGACGTCTGTCATTTCCAGCAACCGCCTTATCGACCTTCTTCAGCAAATGGCCGTCTATAAAAGGCCCTTTTTTTAATGAACGTCCCACGTTAGCTACCTCTCTCTAATCCTGATTTTATTTCTCTTTTTTCCGACGCGATACGATAAAGCGGTCGGTACGCTTGTTCTTTCTAGTCTTGTAGCCTTTCGTCGGCATACCCCAGGGGCTGACAGGATGACGTCCACCCTTGGTGCGGCCTTCACCACCACCATGCGGATGGTCCACGGGGTTCATGGCGGTTCCGCGAACCGTCGGTCGAATTCCGCGCCTGCGTTTTGCGCCCGCGTTACCAAAGGATCGCAGGTTGTTTTCCGCGTTGCTCACTTCGCCAACCACCGCACGACACTCCGCCAAAACCTTGCGCGTTTCACCTGAACGCAAGCGGATAGTCACATAGAGACCTTCTCTTGCAACCAGCTGCACAGCGGCACCGGCGCTACGCGCCAATTGCGCACCTTTGCCAACAGTCATTTCAACGCAATGAATCGTGGTTCCGACTGGTATATTATTCAAGGGCAAACAATTTCCCGCTTTAATCGGGGCATTGGTACCGGACTGAATCTCATCACCCGCTTTCACGTTCTGGGGTGCAATAATATAACGTCTTTCGCCGTCCAAATAAAGTACTAATGCAATAAAGGCACTGCGGTTTGGATCGTATTCCAAGCGTTCAACTTTACCGATGATACCGTCTTTATTTCGTTTAAAATCAATGATGCGGTAGTGCTGCTTATGACCGCCGCCAATGTGACGACAGGTAATATGGCCGTTATTGTTACGACCGCCCGTTTTAGTTTTCTTAGTTAGAAGAGCTGCATAAGGGGCCCCCTTGTGCAAATCTTTGCCAACCACTCTGATTACAGCCCGTCTTCCTGGGGAAGTCGGCTTTTCTTTAAGTAACATAGGTGCCTCTACTTACATTAATATTTGCTCTCACATAAGCTTCGGGTTTTTATCTCGATCCCGATTTAGAGTCAAGCTTATTTTGAGCTGCTGTTATTGTTCTCCGTGAAGGTCAATTTTCTGACCTGCAACCAGAGTGACATAAGCTTTTTTCCATTTCTTCTTCATGCCTTCAACGCCACGGAAGCGACGTGTCTTGGGCTTCACATTGACGATTCGAACCGCTTCAACCTTGGTATTAAACAGTTGTTCAATGGCTTGTTTAATTTCTGGTTTTGCTGCTCGGGTCGCCACTTTAAAAGTGTAAACATTCCCTTTCTCGGTGGCTCGGGTCGTCTTTTCCGAAACGTGCGGTGCAATAATGATTTCTAGCAATCTTTCGGCGCTCATTTCAGCCACTCCTCAATATTCTTCAGGGATGCCATGGTAATTAGAATTTTTTCTGCATTCACTAAAACAACCGGATCAAGGTGCTGCGGGCTTCTGATTTCAATACCACGCAGGTTTCGCGCGGCCCGGGCTAAATTGGCATCTGGGGTATCGGTAATCACCAGAATGCGGCTCTTGCTTAGGTCCAGTCCTGCTTTGATGCTGTCTGTAAACAGCTCATTCAAAGTCTTCAGAAAATCTTTGGTCTTATGCGTTTCCATCGCCAAGCTCTCAACCACAGCAATGCGGTCTTGGCGAAGCAGCTCGGATAAAATAGAGCAGATCGCAGAACGGTAAGCTTTTTTGTTCATTTTTTGCTTATAACTTCGTGGCACTGCCGCGAAAATGACGCCACCCTTACGCCACATGGGGCTGCGGATGCTACCAGCACGCGCGCGACCCGTCCCCTTTTGACGCCAGGGCTTGATTCCGCCACCTCTGACTTCAGCGCGGGTTTTTTGCTTGTGAGTACCTGCTCTTCCACTGGATAAGTAGGAAGTCACTGCCTGGTGGACCAGGGCTTCTTTAAACTCACAGCTAAAGATATCTTCGGGAAGCTTCACTTTTTTGCTGGAATTAATGAGTTGCAGTTCCATTATTTGTCTCCCCCTTGTTGCTTAGCGATCGGTCTCTTGACTGACGGGCGAATAATCACGTCTGTGCCAGGAGCACCAGGAACAGCACCTCGAACGAGAACTAAATTCTTGTCCACATCCAAACGCACGATGACTTGTGACTGAATGGTGCGTTGCACTTGACCCAGATGGCCGCACATCTTTTTGCCCTTGAATACTTTACCCGGGGTTTGTCTTTGCCCAATGGATCCAGGAACACGGTGTGACCGGGAGTTACCATGGGTTGCATCTTGCCCTGCAAAATGGTGGCGCTTGATGGTGCCTGCGAAGCCCTTACCCTTGGTCACGCCGGTGACGTCGACATACTGGCCAACGGCAAAGCGATCTACCTTCAGCTCGGAGCCGACGGTGATGCCTTCCAGAGCCTTCTCAGCGTCCACCGCGAATTCCCACAGGCCCCTGCCGGCACCCGTGTTCGCCTTAGCATAAACGCCGGCGCTGGGTTTGCCAACACGCGACTGCTTACGAATTCCGGTGGTTACCTGAACCGCAAAGTAGTCGTCTGTTTCCGCTGTTTTAATTTGTGTTACGCGATTCGGTAGCACCTCAATCACCGTAACCGGAATAGCGCCGTCTTCGGTGAAGACACGCGTCATTCCACATTTTCGCCCTACTAAACCTATGGTCATAATTCCTGCCTCACATCTAGGTCCCGCGAGAGCTTCGCGGGACAACTGCTTACTTATCTTGTGTTCCAACGCTAATTTGAACATCCACGCCCGCCGCGAGATCCAGCTTCATCAGGGCATCGATGGTTTTATCCGTTGGTTGCTTAATGTCAATCAAACGCTTGTGCGTGCACAATGCGTATTGATCGCGAGCATCTTTGTCGCCGTTGGGTGCCAAGACGACGGTGTAACGCTCAATTCTTGTCGGCAAGGGGATGGGTCCCGATACTTGGGCGCCCGTCCTCTTTGCTGTTTCAACAATTTCCTTCGCCGATCGATCGATTAGCCGATGATCAAACGCCTTTAAACGAATTCGAATTCTTTGACTCTTTGTTCCAGTTGCCATGGCATTTCTTCTCGATTAATTACTCAATGACCCTTTTACTCTATGACCTTCGACACCACACCCGCACCTACGGTATGTCCACCCTCACGGATTGCAAAGCGCAAACCTTCTTCCATTGCGACTGGCACAATCAGGTTGACGACCAAGCGGATATTGTCTCCGGGCATAACCATTTCAACGCCTTCAGGCAGGATGACTTCGCCCGTCACGTCTGTCGTTCGAAAGTAAAACTGTGGGCGGTAGCCCTTTAAAAACGCGGTATGACGACCACCTTCTTCTTTGGTTAACACATAGACTTCGGCTTCGAAGCGGGTATGCGGCGTAATTGAACCGGGCGCGGCTAAGACCTGGCCACGTTCCACTTCTTCGCGCTTCGTGCCTCTGAGGAGCACGCCCACGTTATCGCCGGCGCGGCCTTCATCTAAAATTTTGCGGAACATTTCAACGCCGGTGCAAATGGTTTTGCTGGTCGGCTTGATTCCAATGATTTCTAATTCTTCGCCTACTTTAACGATACCGCGCTCGACGCGGCCCGTGACTACCGTTCCACGGCCAGAGATTGAGAACACGTCTTCAATCGGCATCAGGAAGGGCTTATCCAAGGGTCTTTCCGGGATCGGGATGTAAGCATCCATGGTTTCGACCAGCTTCAGAATGGATGGAATACCGATTTCGCTGGTATCGCCTTCCATCGCTTTCAGGGCGGAACCGATTACGATCGGGGTCTTGTCTCCGGGGAAGCCGTAAGCCGTCAGCAAATCGCGGACTTCCATTTCGACCAAGTCTAATAATTCTTTATCGTCGACCATGTCGGCTTTATTCAGGTAGACCACGATGTAGGGCACACCGACCTGACGAGCCAAGAGGATATGCTCTCTGGTCTGCGGCATGGGACCATCAGCAGCTGACACCACCAGGACCGCACCGTCCATCTGGGCGGCGCCGGTAATCATGTTCTTCACATAGTCAGCATGTCCAGGGCAGTCGACATGTGCATAGTGCCGTTTTTCGGATTCGTACTCGAGGTGTGAGGTGGAAATTGTGATACCGCGCGCTTTTTCTTCGGGGGCATTGTCAATTTGATCGTAAGATCTGGCTTCTCCGCCGAATTGTTTCGACAACACCGTGGTCAAGGCCGCTGATAGCGTGGTCTTACCATGGTCCACATGCCCAATTGTCCCCACATTCACATGCGGTTTTGTTCGTGCAAATACTTGCTTGGACATACCTCTTTTCCTCTCTCTATAATTCTTAAGCTTAGGTTGTTTTGCTCGCCAGCTGCTCAACGATGTTGGCTGGAACCTCGTTATACTTCGAAAATTCCATGGTGTAGGTCGCGCGACCTTGCGACATGGAGCGCAACTGTGTCACATAGCCAAACATTTCGGCGATGGGCACTTCTGCATGAATCACTTTTCCAGACGGGGTGTCTTCGACATCTTGCACCATACCGCGGCGACGATTGAGATCGCCCATGACATCGCCCATGTAATCTTCCGGTGTTACTACTTCTACTTTCATGATTGGCTCGAGCAAGATTGGTTTTGCCTTTCTTGCGCCTTCTTTGAAGGCCATGGAACCGGCGATTTTAAACGCCATTTCATTTGAGTCAACGTCGTGGTAGGAGCCGTCGAACACCGTGACCTTGACGTCAACAACCGGAAAGCCGGCAAGAATACCATTTTCCATCTGCTCTTGAATACCCTTGTCGATGGCTGGAACATATTCTCTCGGGATGACCCCGCCGACGATGCCATTCACAAATTCATAGCCCGTACCCGCTTCTTTCGGCTCTAGCTTGAGGTAGACGTGACCATACTGACCCCGACCACCCGTCTGACGCACATACTTGCCTTCCTGCTCAACCGTACCACGAATGGTTTCGCGATAAGCGACCTGAGGCTTGCCCACGTTGGCTTCAACGCTGAACTCACGCTTCATACGGTCGACAATAATTTCAAGGTGCAGCTCGCCCATACCCGCAATAATCGTCTGGCCAGTTTCTTCATCCATCCGCACGCGGAAGGAGGGATCTTCTTGAGCCAGCTTGCCCAAGGCAATACCCATTTTTTCCTGGTCGGCCTTGGTCTTGGGCTCGACGGCGACCGAGATAACCGGTTCTGGCACAGCGAGTTTTTCGAGGATAATAACCTTATCCGTGTCGCAAAGCGTGTCACCGGTGGTGACCTTCTTCAGGCCCACGGCGGCGGCAATATCGCCCGCAAACACTTCTTTAATTTCGGTACGATCATTAGCGTGCATCTGCAATAAACGGCCAATCCGTTCGTCTTTAGACTTCACTGGGTTGTACACCGTGTCGCCGGACTTAAGAACGCCGGAGTACACACGGAAGTAAGTTAAGGTTCCGACATAAGGATCGGTGGCAATCTTGAACGCCAAGGCTGAGAAAGGCTCAGAATCCAGGGGAGCACGAGTTGCTTCCGAACCAGCGGCATCATCCAGGTGTCCTGTGACCGCTTCAACGTCCGCCGGAGAGGGCAGATATTCAATGACCGCATCCAACATTGCTTGCACACCCTTATTCTTGAAGGCGCTGCCGCAAAGCATGGGGACAATTTCACAGCGAATGGTGCGCGCACGCAACCCTTGCTTGATTTCTTCAGCGTTGAGGTCACTGGTCTCCAAGTACTTGTTCATCAAGTCTTCAGAACCTTCAGCGGCCGCCTCAACCATTTTTTCGCGCCACTTCTTGCACTCTTCGAGCAGAGCGGGACGAATATCATTTTCTTTATAAGTAGAACCTTGATTCGCCTCGTCCCAGACAATTTCTTTCATGCGGACCAGGTCAACCACGCCTTCGAAGCCTTCTTCAGCGCCAATCGGCACTTGAATGGGAACCGGGTTGCCGCGCAATCTCGCCTGGAGCTGATCAACCACGCGGAGGAAGTTGGCACCCACGCGATCCATTTTGTTCACGAAACCAATGCGGGGTACTTTATAACGATTCGCATGACGCCACACCGTTTCGGTTTGAGGCTGCACGCCGCCCACGCCGCAAAATACGGTACAAGCACCGTCGAGCACGCGCAGCGAGCGCACGACTTCGATAGAGAAATCAACGTGTCCCGGGGTATCGATAATATTGATGCGATGCTGCGGAAACTGTCTGTCCATGCCATACCAGTAACAGGTGGTGGCCGCAGAGGTAATGGTAATGCCGCGCTCTTGCTCTTGCTCCATCCAGTCCATCGTGGCTGTGCCTTCGTGGACTTCACCAATTTTATGAGAAACACCCGTATAATAAAGAACCCGCTCAGTCGTCGTGGTCTTTCCAGCATCAATGTGTGCAATAATGCCAATATTTCGGTAGCGTTCTATAGGTGTTGTGCGCGCCATATCTTAACCCCTTACCATCTGTAATGTGCAAATGCTTGGTTCGCTTTTGCCATTCTGTGTGTATCATCACGGGTTTTGATCGCCGCACCTTTGTTATCATAGGCATCGAGAATTTCTGCCGCTAAGCGTAAAACCATCGTCTTCTCGGAACGCGCTTTAGCTGCCTGAACCAACCAGCGGCGAGCCAAGGCTTTACCGCGATCAGAGGCGACTTCAACTGGAATTTGATAGGTGGCACCACCCACGCGGCGAGACTTCAACTCAACCGTCGGGCTAACGTGCAACAAGGCCTTATCTAGAATTTCTAATGCGGAAGCGTGAGACTTCATTTTTCCAGCACCCGCTGAAGCGGAACGGCCTTCGGCTTCGGCCTCGCCGTGCGCTTCGTCTTTCTTGCCCTGCTTTTTCAAGCGAGCAACGACTGCGTCAAGCGCGCGATAGACGATTTTTTCCGCAATGGATTTTTTTCCATTACGCATGACGACATTAATGAAACTCGACAGGTCGGCGCTCCCGTAAAGGGGATCCGGCAAAACATCACGTTTGATTGCTGCATTTCTTCTTGGCATTGCTTTATCCTAAATATTAGGTTTATGTCTTTTGACCTTACTCTTTGGGTCGCTTCGCACCATACTTCGAACGACCTTGCTTTCTGCCGCTCACGCCCGCCGTATCCAAGCTTCCACGGACGATATGATAACGAACACCGGGCAAGTCCTTAACACGACCGCCACGAATGAGAACGACTGAGTGTTCTTGTAGATTGTGTCCTTCACCGCCGATATACGCCGTCACTTCAGCGCCATTGGTTAAACGGACACGAGCCACTTTACGCAAAGCTGAGTTTGGCTTTTTGGGAGTCGTTGTATATACACGCGTACAGACGCCGCGCTTTTGCGGACAAACCGCAAGCGCCGGGACTTTTGATTTTCCTACATTGGGTACCCGCGGGCTCCGCACCAATTGATTAATCGTTGGCATTCTAAAACTCCGGTCTAAATCGCTAAAAATTAATGTTCATTTGATCTCCAGGAACCCGCGATTCTAATGAAGATCAGCAACTAATGTCAACTAGAGAATGGCGTTTTGCTGTAATATTTTGCGGGGTTCACGGAGTAAAAACACCCCTTATCCCTGAGAATACAGGGATAAGGGGGTTTTCCTAGACTGAGGACGAAGAAGAAGCAGCGGATGAAGAGGAGGACGAAGTCTCTGCTTTATCCGTTTTGACGGTGCCCATACGTCGGCTACGGCGCTCAGCATGGTAGGCTAAACCAGTACCGGCTGGTAATAAACGGCCTACAATGACATTTTCCTTCAGACCACGGAGTTCGTCGAACTTCCCGCTTACGGCGGCTTCCGTCAAGACGCGCGTTGTCTCCTGGAACGAAGCGGCTGAAATGAAGGATTCGGTCGCCAAGGAAGCCTTGGTGATACCCAGCAAGAGCCTTTCATATTGGGCTGGGGTCTTATTTCCCTTCGTCGCAGCGTCATTTTCTTCGCGTAACTGGCTGTATTCGGCCTGCTCCCCTTTAATAAACTTAGTTTCACCGGGGTTAACGATGTGAACCTTGCGCAGCATTTGGCGAATAATGACCTCAATGTGCTTGTCGTTGATCTTCACACCTTGCAGACGGTACACGTCCTGGATTTCGTTGACGATGTAATTCGCGAGATCGGCAATGCCAAGCAGGCGCAAAACATCGTGCGAATTCAGTGGACCTTCAGACAAAACCTCTCCTTTTTCAACATGTTCGCCTTCAAATACATTGACTTGGCGCCATTTTGGAATCAAGGCTTCATAGGTTTCGCCGCTTGAAGCACTAATCATGAGACGACGCTTACCCTTGGTTTCTTTACCAAAGCTCACCACGCCCGAAATTTCAGCCAAAATAGCTGGATCTTTGGGTCGGCGGGCTTCGAAGAGATCGGCAACACGCGGCAAACCACCGGTGATGTCGCGGGTTTTAGTCGTTTCTTGTGGAATTCTGGCGATAACGTCACCAATCTTCACGGCGGAGCCGTCATCGAAGGTAATAACCGCGTTCACCGGCAAAAAGTATTGAGCCGGTAAGTTCGTTCCTGGCAAGCAAAGGTCTTGGCCTTTGGCGTCCACCAGCTTGATCATCGGCTTCAACTCTTTGCCACCGCTGGTACGCTGTTTGGAATCCAGCACCACAACGGAAGAAAGCCCTGTTAATTCATCGGTTTGACGGTGCATCGTGTTCCCTTCAATCAAGTCAACATACTTGATGCGACCGGCGACTTCCGTGATAACGGGGTGACTATGGGGATCCCACGTTGCGACAATTTGTCCCGCCTCGACCTTGGAACCGTCTTCCACGCTCAACTCAGCGCCGTAGGGAATCTTATAACGTTCTCTTTCCCGACCCTGCTCATCTAACATTGCCAGGATACCGGAACGGGAGATCGCGATGTTCTTGCCGTTGGAGCGCTGCAAGAGCTTCACGTTCTGCAGCTTGATCTTGCCCGTCAGTTTGATTTGTACATTATTGGCTGCTGTGGCACGAGAAGCCGCACCACCGATGTGGAAGGTTCTCATGGTCAGCTGCGTACCGGGTTCGCCAATGGACTGGGCGGCGATAACGCCGACGGCTTCACCGATATTCACCTTATGCCCACGAGCCAAGTCACGGCCATAGCAGGAGCCGCAAATGCCATAACGGGATTCGCAGGTGATGGGCGAGCGCACGACGACCTGGTCGATGGTTAAATGCTCGAGTTTAGCGACGCATTTTTCATCCAACAGGGTGCCTCTTGGAATAACCACTTTCCGGGATGCGGGGTCAATGATGTCAAAAGCTGTCATACGACCTAATACGCGTTCATGCAGCGGTTCAACCACATCGCCGCCTTCAATCAATGGGATCACAGTGACGCCTTGGAGCGTGCCACAATCGTCTTCGGTAATGACCAGGTCTTGAGCCACGTCAACGAGACGGCGGGTCAGGTAACCGGAGTTTGCGGTTTTGAGAGCCGTGTCCGCGAGACCTTTACGAGCACCGTGGGTCGAAATGAAGTACTGCAACACGTTAAGACCTTCACGGAAGTTTGCCGTAATGGGCGTTTCGATAATGGAGCCGTCGGGTTTGGCCATCAAGCCACGCATACCGGCCAGCTGACGAATCTGGGCCGCGGAACCTCTCGCGCCAGAATCTGCCATCATGAAGATGGAGTTAAAGGATTCCTGCTTCACCTTAGCACCCTTAGCGTCTTTCACTGTTGAAGTGGAGATTTCGTCCATCATGGCCTGAGCAACCAAGTCATTGGCGCGCGACCAAATATCAATGGCCTTGTTATAGCGTTCACCCTGCGTAACCAAGCCGGAGGCAAACTGGGCTTGAATCTTACGCACTTCTTCTTCTGCCTGAGAAATAATCTCGGGTTTGCTCTTCGGAATGACCAAGTCGTCAACGCCGATGGAAACGCCGGAACGGGTGGCGTATTGGAAACCGGTATACATGAGGTGGTCGGCAAACATCACGGTCGCCTTCAAGCCCAACTCACGATAGCAGCAGTCGATTAAATCAGAGAGCGTCTTCTTCGTCATGGTGCGGTTCACCAGATCAAAGGAGAGACCTTTCGGCAAGACTTCCGACAGAAGCGAACGGCCAATGGTCGTGTCGACCAGGCGGATCACTTCTTTAAATTCTCCTGATTTATCGACGGCTTGATATTCTTTCACGCGCACTTTGACCTGAGCCTGCAATTCAACCATGCCGTTTTCATAGGCACGCTGCACTTCAGAGATATCGGTGAACTTCATGCCTTCGCCGCGGGCGTTAATCTTGGTACGTGTCAGGTAATAAAGACCTAAGACGACATCCTGCGTGGGAACAATGACCGGAGCACCGTTGGCCGGCGACAGGACATTGTTGGTGGACATCATGAGAGTACGGGCTTCCAGCTGCGCTTCCAAGGAAAGCGGAACGTGAACGGCCATTTGGTCGCCGTCGAAGTCGGCGTTGTAGGCCGTACAAACCAGCGGATGCAATTGAATGGCTTTCCCTTCAATCAAGACGGGTTCAAAGGCTTGAATACCGAGACGATGCAAGGTTGGCGCGCGATTTAACAAAATAGGATGTTCGCGGATAACCTCTTCCAAAATATCCCAAACGGCGGCTTCTTCGCGCTCCACCATCTTCTTCGCGGCCTTAATCGTGGACGCTTGGCCCAGGATCTGTAACCGATGGTAGATGTAAGGCTTGAACAACTCGAGGGCCATCTTCTTCGGAATGCCGCACTGATGCAATTTCAGCGTGGGACCGACGACGATAACGGAACGACCGGAGTAGTCGACGCGCTTACCCAGAAGGTTTTGACGGAAGCGGCCTTGTTTACCCTTAATCATGTCCGCCAGGGACTTGAGAGGACGCTTGTTGGTGCCCAAAATGGGGCGGCCACGGCGGCCATTATCCAGCAAGCCGTCAACGGCTTCCTGCAGCATGCGCTTTTCATTGCGCACGATGATGTCGGGGGCGTTTAAATCCAGTAATCTTTTCAAACGGTTATTGCGGTTGATAACGCGACGATAGAGATCGTTCAAGTCGGAAGTTGCGAAGCGACCGCCGTCCAAAGGCACCAAGGGACGTAAATCCGGTGGCAGGACGGGCAACACCGTCAGAACCATCCATTCCGGCTTGTTGCCGGAAGTAATGAAAGCTTCTAGGAGCTTCAAGCGCTTGGAGAGCTTCTTGAGTCGAGCATCTGAAGTCGCCGTTAAGATTTCCTCATGAATACGGGCGGCTTCTTCTGCTAGATTGAGGTTTTTCAGGATTTCCTGCAAAGCTTCAGCGCCCATGCGAGCGTCAAATTCATCGCCGTATTCTTCGATGGCGTCATAGTAGGCTTCTTCCGTCAGCAACTGGCCTTTTTCCAATTGGGTCATGCCCGGGTCGATGACGACGTAGGATTCAAAATATAAAATGCGTTCAATGTCGCGCAAGGACATGTCGAGCAACACGCCAATGCGGGAGGGCAGCGAGCGCAGGAACCAGATGTGAGCGATCGGGGTGGCTAATTCAATGTGACCCATGCGTTCACGGCGCACCTTGGACAGCGTGACTTCAACGCCACACTTTTCACAGACGACACCACGGTGCTTCAAGCGCTTGTACTTGCCGCAAAGGCACTCATAATCTTTCACGGGGCCGAAAATCTTGGCGCAGAATAAACCGTCGCGCTCCGGCTTGAAAGTACGATAGTTGATTGTTTCCGGCTTCTTAACTTCACCGAAAGACCAGGATCGAACCATATCTGGCGATGCCAGCCCAATGCGAATTGTGTCAAAGTCATGTAACTGTGACTGCTGTTTGACGAAACTTAATAAATCTCTCAAAGTCGCTGCTCCTAAGATATAGCAAGATATAGCATCTCATTATTCCCTCTCCTCCCGCAAAGCGGCAGGAGAGGGTAAGGGAGAGGAGGTATCCCCCCTCTCAAATCTACCTACTCACCTACTCCAAATCCAGATTAATGCTCAAAGACCGAATTTCCTTGATCAACACATTGAAGGCCTCCGGCATCGTGGATTCCATCACATGCTCGCCATCCACGATGTTCTTATACATCTTGGTGCGGCCAGTGACGTCGTCCGACTTCACCGTCAACATTTCCTGCAAGGTGTAGGCTGCGCCATAAGCTTCCAGCGCCCATACTTCCATTTCACCGAAACGTTGACCACCGAACTGGGCCTTACCACCCAAGGGCTGCTGCGTCACCAAGCTGTAGGAGCCGGTGGAACGCGCGTGCATCTTGTCGTCGACCAAATGGTTCAACTTCAGGATATACATGTACCCCACGGTAACTGGCCGTTCGAAAGCCTTGCCTGTTCTGCCGTCATGAAGAATGGTTTGCCCGTTTTCCGGCAAGCCGGCGAGGCGCAGCATCATTTTAATTTCTTCTTCCGAAGCACCATCAAAGACGGGGGTGGCCATCGGCACGCCCTCACGTAAATTGCCTGCCAACGTTGTGATTTCGTCGTTGGTCAGCTTTTCGATCCCTTCTTTGTTCGCGTTCCCGGTGCTCGCATAGATGGAGTTGAGGAATTGACGAAGGTTCTTGGTGGATTCCTTGTTATCGATCATGTCGCCGATCTTCATCCCCAACGCTTTGGCCGCCCAGCCTAAGTGCGTTTCCAGCACTTGACCGACGTTCATACGAGAAGGTACGCCCAGTGGATTCAAGACGATGTCAACGGGGGTGCCGTCCGCGAGATAGGGCATATCTTCAATGGGGATCACTCTCGAAATAACACCTTTGTTACCATGTCGACCAGCCATCTTATCGCCGGGTTGCAACCGGCGCTTAACGGCAAGATAGACCTTGGCAATTTTCAGGACGCCCGGGGCAAGATCGTCGCTCTGGGTGATCTTGTTTTTCTTGGCTTCATAGGCCTTTTCAAACTCTTGTCGGAGGCGCTTGATCTGTTTAGCGGTAGCTTCCAATTGCTTCGAGGCAGTGGCGTCGCGCAAAGTGATATCGAACCATTTTTCGCGCGGCACGGTCACTAGATAGCCTTTGGTGATCTTGGTGCCTTTCTTCAGCTTGGCCGGACCGCCTTCAGCGAGGCGATTCAGCAAGAGCTTCTCGACGCGCTGGAAGATATCGTTTTCACGAATACGCATTTCGTCGTTCAAATCTTGTTTCGCTTTAGCCAGTTCATTACGCTCAATTTCGAGGGCGCGATCGTCTTTCTTGATGCCTTCCCGCGTGAAGATTTGCACATCGATGACGGTGCCTTCCATGCCTGTCGGAACACGCAAGCAGGTATCTTTTACATCAGAGGCTTTTTCACCGAAGATAGCACGCAGCAGTTTTTCTTCCGGCGTGAGCTGGGTTTCGCCCTTCGGTGTCACCTTGCCCACCAGAATGTCACCCGAGGTGACTTCCGCGCCAATGTAAACAATGCCGCATTCATCTAGCTTGGAGAGCGAGCCTTCGCTGACATTCGGGATATCGGCTGTGATTTCTTCCGGTCCCAGTTTGGTGTCGCGGGCCACGCAAGTTAATTCTTCAATGTGAATACTGGTGAAACGGTCTTCCTGAACCACGCGTTCGGAGATCAGAATTGAATCTTCGAAGTTGTAGCCGTTCCAGGGCATAAAGGCGACCAAGAGGTTTTGACCCAGGGCCAACTCACCCATGTCCGTCGATTGACCGTCGGCTAAAACGTCGCCCTTGGCGATGAGGTCGCCGATGCGGACCAGCGGTCTTTGATTAATACAAGTATCCTGGTTGGTGCGCACAAACTTGGTTAGATTGTAAATATCCACGCCTGTTTCACCCGGTTCAGCCTCGTCTTCCGCCACGCGCACTACAATACGCGAGGAATCGACGTAATCGATGAGACCGCCGCGTCTCGCTACCACCGTCACGCCCGAGTCTTTGGCAACAATTCTTTCGATGCCGGTACCCACCAGCGGTTTTTCCGTTTTAATGGTCGGAACCGCTTGGCGTTGCATGTTGGATCCCATCAAGGCGCGGTTTGCATCGTCGTGTTCCAAAAAGGGAATCAGCGCCGCGGCAACAGACACCGTCTGCTTGGGAGAAACATCCATATACTGGACTTTATCCGGAGTTGAGAAGCTAAATTCATTGCGATAACGAACCGGAACCAGGGTATCCATTAATTTATTCTTGCTATCCAGAGTGGCATTCGCCTGGGCGATAACATAATCCCCTTCTTCGATCGCCGAGAGGAAGGATACGTCGTCGGTGACCCGGCCGTTGATCACTTTACGATAAGGAGTTTCCAGAAAGCCATATTCGTTGGTTCGGGCATAAACGGCCAAGGAGTTGATCAAACCAATGTTCGGGCCTTCCGGCGTTTCAATCGGACAAACGCGGCCATAATGCGTGGGATGCACATCGCGGACTTCAAAGCCGGCGCGCTCACGCGTGAGACCGCCCGGGCCAAGGGCTGAAATACGGCGCTTATGGGTGATCTCGGACAGCGGGTTGTTTTGATCCATGAACTGAGACAACTGGCTGGAACTGAAGAACTCTTTGATCGCCGCCGTGATAGGTTTGGCATTCACGATATCCTGCGGCATGAGATTTTCGGTGTCCGGCAAGCTTAAGCGTTCTTTAACGGCACGCTCAACACGCACCAAACCAATGCGGAACTGGTTCTCAGCCATTTCACCAACACGACGCACGCGACGGTTACCCAAGTGATCGATATCGTCGACCGTGCCTTCGCCGTTGCGAATGCTGATCAACGTTTTCATAACGTCAATAATATCGTCTTTGGTAAGCACCGTAAGACCAGTAATTTCCTTGCGGCCCACGCGGCGGTTCAATTTCATGCGGCCCACATCAGATAGATCATAGCGATCCGCGCTAAAGAAAAGATTCTTAAACAGGGTTTCAGCGGCTTCCTTGGTGGGTGGCTCGCCGGGTCGCATCATACGGTAGATTTCAACCAGGGCTTCGTGCGCATTCGAGGTTGGATCAATACGCAAGGTTTCAGACATATAAGGACCGTGGTCGATATCATTAATGTAAAGCGTTTCAAAGGCTTTGATTTTGGCTTCCATCATGGCCTTGAACACTTTTTCAGTGATCATGTCATTGGGATTAACCAAAATTTCGCCGGTTTCAGGATGGACGATGGCTTTGGCGGCCACTTTGCCAACCGCGTAATCCAGCGGAACTTCCAGCTTTTTAATGCCGGATTTTTCTAGCAGGGCAATGTGACGAGCCGTAATACGACGGCCGATTTCGATGAGCACCTTGCCGGCTTTCTTCACTTCGAAGGAGGCAATTTCGCCGCGGAGACGTTCAGGCACCAGATCCAGGGAGAGCTGTTCTCCGCTGATGTGGAAGACGTTATTCTCAAAGAACATCTCTAATATTTCTTCGACGGAATAACCTAAAGAACGCAGTAGAATAGTCGCGGGCAACTTGCGGCGACGGTCAATACGGACAAATACGCAATCTTTGGGATCGAACTCAAAATCCAGCCAGGAGCCACGGTAGGGAATGACGCGCGCTGAAAACAGCAGCTTGCCGGAGGAATGGGTTTTACCGCGGTCATGTTCAAAGAACACGCCAGGGGAACGATGCAACTGAGAAACCACGACACGCTCCGTACCGTTAATGACGAAGGTACCGTATTCCGTCATGAGCGGCATTTCGCCCATATAGACTTCTTGCTCTTTGACGCTTTTGACTTTGTTGTTGGCTTCTTTATCGAAGTAGATCAGGCGCAATTTCACGCGCAAGGCGGCGCCATAGGTCAGGCCGCGCATTTTACATTCTTTCACATCAAAAATCGGCTCGCCTAAACGGTAGCCGGCATATTCAATCACGGCATGGCCGGAAAAACTGCTGAGGGGAAAAACGGAGAGGAAGACACCTTGCAATCCCGTCGGACCACGCTTCTCCGGTTCGACTTCGGCTTGTAAAAACTTATGGTAGGACTCTAACTGGAGTTCAAGTAAAGAAGGAACATCAATGGGGGTAGGCAGTTTTCCGAAATCTTTACGAACTCGCTTTTTTTCAGTATAGGAGTATGACACCTTCATCGTGGTACCTCTGCGCGCACATTAAATTAAAAGCGTATTTAGACTGAAATCCCAAGCAAAACAGAGCTGCTCTTGGGATGACCACCTTGTCCCTTTTTCGCTATTTTACGGGCAAAATAAAGCAGCCGAAAGCATAAAGCCTTCGGCCAGCTTAAAAACGTTAAATTGTAACAAACCAGTGTTGAAAATACTACTTAATTTCAACCGTAGCTCCTGCTTCTTCCAATTGTTTCTTGAGATCAGCAGCTGTTTGTTTGTTAACGCCTTCTTTAACCGCGCAAGGAGCAGATTCAACCAGATCCTTCGCTTCTTTCAAGCCGAGCCCAGTGATCGTACGAATCGCCTTAATAACGTTAATCTTGGTGTCGCCGGCTTTCGTCATCATCACGTTGAATTCGGTTTTTTCGGCCGCTGCTTCAGCAGAAGCGCCACCCGCGGCAGGAGCAGCTACAGCCACTGCTGCTTGAGCGGAAACACCAAATTTCTCTTCCATCATTTTGACCAAGTCCACGACATCCATAACGGTCATTTCGGACACTGCCTGTAAAATATCTTCTTTGCTAACTGCCATAACTTTTCTCCACCAACATTAATAATTAAACCTTACTTCGCACCTTGCTTTTGATCACCGACCGCGGCAAAAGCACGAACCAATTTAGCGTGAGGCTCAGCGAGCGTTCTTACAAACTGGGTAATTGGCGCGTTGAGCATGCCGAGCAACTGAGCAATGGCTCCGTCACGCGTTGGCATACTGGCTACCTGTGAAAGCGCTGTCGCTGGAAGGGCTGGCCCTCCGAGAGACATGGACCTCACACGGAGCTTATCGCACTTTTTGACATAGTCCTGAATCAAGCGCGCCGCCGCTCCCGGGTCTTCCCCGGAAAAGGCTAAAATAAGCGGGCCAACCAGGGTGTCTTGCATTGACGCAAACTTGGTGCCTTCCAGCGCCCGACGTGCCAGGGTGTTACGCACGACGCGCAAATACATGCCGTTTGCACGGGCTGCTTTGCGAAGCTCGGTAATTTGCGACACTGTCATACCACTGTACTCAGCTGTAAAAAGAGATGCCGCTTGCTGGGCGTGAGTTGCAACTTCCGCCACAATGGCCTTTTTACCTTCTAGTTTCAATACCACTCGATACCTCCTCACTTGAACTATACTGGCAACACCTTCGTTGGTATTACCGTCTGCGTAGGCAAACTTAGTTAAAAGCTTATTAAGCTAACGCGCCCACGGTCTTTGACAGGCATTGGCTAAAGCAGGAAGCTTAAGGTCAATGACTCTCTCAAAAATCGTTAAAAACTTAGGTTGCAAAGCCCGAAATATCGAGTACCAGGCCAGGGCCCATGGTGCTCGAAACGGTTACTTTCTTAAAATAAATACCCTTGGAGGTGCTTGGCTTCGCCTTCCGCAGGGCTGCAATAATTGTCTCTAGGTTCTGAGTCAAGTCGTTCTCTGCGAAGTCCAGCTTACCAATTGGGCAATGAACAACGCCGCCCTTGTCGATGCGGAATCGTATCTGACCGGCCTTGGCATTTTTGACTGCCGTGGCAATATCATTGGTTACAGTGCCGTCTTTCGGATTAGGCATCAGGCCACGGGGACCTAAAATTTGACCCAACTGGCCAACGATGCGCATCGCATCGGGCGTGGCCAAAACTACTTGAAAATCAATGTCTCCGGCCTTCACTTTTTCAGCTAGATCTTCCATGCCGACCAAGTCTGCACCGGCTTGCTTCGCGGCATCTGCATGGGAAGCGGTGGTAAAGACGGCAATCTTGATTGTTCTGCCCGTGCCATTCGGCAGCACGACTGAACCACGCACCGCCTGGTCGGATTTCTTGGGGTCGACGCCTAAATTGACAGCGACATCCACACCTTCACGAAACTTGGCGGCAGGCAGCTCTTTCAATAGGGCAAAGGCTTCTTTGGGGGTATAGATTTTTCCCGGCTTTAATTTTTCATTAATCGCACGGCTACGCTTAGATAAGGTCGTCACAGTTACACTCCTTCCACATCAACGCCCATACTGCGAGCACTGCCCGCAATACAGCTCACAGCCGCATCGAGGCTGGCTGCTGTTAAATCCGGTTCTTTCAATTTTGCAATCGCTTCGAGCTGTTTGCGGTTAATCTTGCCAACCTTGGTTCCACCCGGCGCGCTGCTGCCCTTTTCAAGGCCGATGGCTTCTTTAATCAAATAGGAGGCCGGTGGGGTCTTGATAATGAAGGTAAAGCTGCGATCCTCATACACGGTAATTTCAACAGGGAAAGGTTTCCCTTGTTTTTCAGGGCCTTGAGTCTGGGCATTGAAAGCCTTACAGAATTCCATAATGTTGACACCCTGTTGGCCCAACGCAGGGCCCACGGGCGGACTGGGATTAGCAGCACCGCCTTTAATCTGCAATTTAACAAGCGCTTTTACTTTTTTTCCTGATTTGACTGCTGCCATAATAACCTCTCTTACACTAGCCTCTTTCTTGATTGAATATGTACTTTCCTGGCTCACTTCTTCAGAGTCTGATTTTTTCAAATTCTGCACAGCGCTAAAAAACGAGTGGCCAATTTTAACAACTCGCACGCAGTTTGCAACCTGATTTTTTGGTTTTTATGCTCTTTCACCAAAACCCTGGTTTGCCGATGCCGCTTCGTGACCTCATAATAGCAGGGAGGAGTAAACTCGTTTTTAGCCTTTTTCGACTTGATCGAACTGGAGTTCGACTGGCGTAGAACGGCCAAAAATCAAAACAGCGACTCTTAAACGGCTCTTTTCGTAGTTAACCTCTTCAACGACGCCATTGAAATCCGCAAAAGGCCCGTCAATAACACGAACCACCTCACCCACCTCAAACAAGACCTTGGGTCGCGGTTTTTCTGAACTAGTTTGGATGCGATCCAGAATTGCTTCCGCTTCTTTGTGGGTGATCGGCGCTGGCTTATCGCTCGTGCCACCGATAAAACCCATGACCTTGGGAACGGATCGCACCAAATGCCAGGTTTCATCATCCATCACCATTTCAACCAGAACATAGCCTGGAAAGAACTTGCGGGCGCTTTTACGCTTTTGACCGCCGCGCAACTCAACCACTTCTTCCGTCGGGACTAAAATTTCGCCAAATTTCTCTTCAATGCCATCACGCTTAATGCGTTCTTGTAGCGCTTGTCTAACAAATTGCTCATAGCCAGAATAGGCGTGGATGACATACCAGCGCTTTTTGGATTTCGCGGCATCTGTGCCTTCTGGGCCTTGAGCGTTCTGCTGCAAGTCTTTATCTTTATTTGACTCATCCGCCATTGCTTTACCCTCTTTGCCCCGTAAGCCAACCAATCAGCCACATTAATACACCATCAATGCCCCATAAGGCGATTGCTAATATGACAACCATAATTGCAATAATAAAAGTCGTTTGCACCGTTTCCTGGCGTGTTGGCCAGGTAATTTTACGCAATTCAACACGTGCCTCACGAATAAACTCTAAAGCAAGCCTCCCTTGCTGCGTCTGGAAGCCAATTAAGGCAACTACCGGCAAACCCAACATCCACGCCAAAAGGCGTAAGGGCCAGGCAACATCGCCATAATAGTAGTTTGCAACGATCCCGGCGGTTAACAACAGAATAACCGTAAGCCATTTTAGCTTATTAAAGGTTTCACTCTGCTCCACCAGCTTCATTGTCATTACACTTGCCTTTGATTGACTACTCATTCGTTTTTACCCGATTAGCACTTAAAAAAACTTCAGGCCAGGAGGGTCTCGAACCCCCAACCTACGGTTTTGGAGACCGTCGCTCTGCCAATTGAGCTACTGGCCTAACAAATTTTCCCTCTCGGGGCTATGCCCCAGGAGGGAAATAGGCTACTCGAGCACCTTGGATACGACACCAGCACCTACGGTGTGTCCGCCTTCACGAATTGCGAAGCGCAGACCCTCTTCCATAGCGACGGGAGCGATCAAGTTGACGACCAGCTTGATATTGTCACCCGGCATGACCATCTCAACACCTTCCGGCAGAATCACTTCGCCAGTCACGTCAGTAGTACGGAAATAAAACTGAGGACGATACCCTTTCAAAAATGCGGTATGACGTCCACCTTCTTCTTTTGTTAAAACATATACTTCCGCTTCAAATTTGGTGTGCGGAGTAATACTGCCTGGCGCCGCCAAGACTTGACCACGCTCGACTTCTTCACGCTTGGTGCCTCTTAACAATACACCCACGTTATCCCCAGCACGACCTTCATCCAGGATTTTTCGGAACATTTCAACGCCGGTACAGATTGTTTTGGTGGTCGGCTTCAAACCAATGATTTCCAACTCTTCGCCGACTTTAACAATGCCACGCTCCACACGGCCGGTAACCACGGTACCACGACCCGAGATGGAGAAGACGTCTTCGATTGGCATCAGGAAGGGCTTATCTAAGGGTCTTTCAGGAACCGGGATATAAGCGTCCATCGTTTCAACCAGCTTGATAATAGAAGGAATTCCAATTTCGCTGGTGTCTCCTTCCAGGGCCTTCAAGGCGGAACCCACCACGATCGGGGTCTTGTCGCCGGGGAAGCCGTATTTGGTCAAAAGATCTCTTACTTCCATTTCGACGAGGTCGAGCAGTTCTTTGTCGTCGACCATGTCGGCTTTATTTAAGTAAACCACAATGTACGGCACGCCCACCTGACGAGCCAAGAGGATGTGCTCTCTGGTTTGAGGCATGGGACCGTCTGCGGCGGAAACCACTAGGACGGCGCCGTCCATTTGGGCCGCGCCGGTGATCATGTTCTTCACGTAATCGGCATGGCCAGGGCAGTCGACGTGCGCATAGTGGCGCTTGTCGGATTGGTATTCCAAATGCGAGGTGGAAATGGTGATTCCACGCGCTTTTTCTTCAGGTGCGTTGTCAATTTGATCATAAGATCTTACTTCACCACCAAATTGCTTCGCCAAAACAGTAGTCAACGCAGCGGACAGGGTCGTTTTTCCATGGTCAACGTGACCAATGGTCCCCACGTTTACGTGCGGTTTTGTTCGCTCAAACACTTGCTTAGACATGGCTATTGCTCCTTTAAGATTCACCCATAAAAATTAGCTTGTATTCTAATACTACAAGCTGGAAAACAGAAGTAACAAATATATATAAATATTCCCTCAACGATTTGGAGCCCACAACCGGATTTGAACCGGTGACCTCTTCCTTACCAAGGAAGTGCTCTACCGACTGAGCTATATGGGCTTTCCAGCGGGCGATGGGAATCGAACCCACGCTATCAGCTTGGAAGGCTGAAGTTCTACCATTGAACTACGCCCGCATATTGTACTCATCATTTGGTGGAGGGGGAAGGATTCGAACCTTCGAAGGCGTAAGCCGTCAGATTTACAGTCTGATCCCTTTGGCCACTCGGGAACCCCTCCGGCCTTTGTATTTACACTTTGGGCGTTATAACCTGAATTTTTACCAATAAACAGTTCAAGTTAAGTCCAGCCGAAGTATAAAATGCAAGGCGGGAATTTTGCTTGAGGCCTATAGTCATGTCAAGAGAAATGGCACTTCTCCTTCAAATAATAGTAAGATGGCTGGACAACCAGGACGTTTCCAAGTCTACGAGGGCCTTTCGGGCGAGGGACCTCCAGCTCCACGGCCATTCAGTTAAGGATCTTCATGGGCTCTATTTATTTTGCGGTTTTTTGCGTTTTGCTGGTTTTCATTCTGGTTGAGACTTATGTCTATTACCTCAGACCACAGCAAACAAGGCTCAAACTCAATGAAACCCTGCAATATCACCCCGACTGGAAAAGAGTTAAAAGGACAGAGCGCCTTTTTAATGCGCTCTACCGTCATGTGCGCGGCAAGGCCATTTCCTCGGTGACACGGCGGCTGCGCGGGATTAAAAGCGATGAATTTGTGTATGGGGAAATCGAGTTTATCTCCTTTTTTTTTATTCTGGAAAAAATCAAGCCGCAGGCAGGGGAGATTTTTTATGACTTGGGATCCGGCACGGGAAAAGCGGTTTTTGCAGCTGCCTTGGGCTTTGATTTTTCCAAAGCTTGCGGCATTGAGCTGCTACCGGCCCTTTATCAAAAAGCCGAGGCGCAACGGCTTCAATGCAAAAATCTGCTCTTGCGCCAAGAGACAGCCTTCACCGAGGTTTACTTAAAAAAGCTGGCCACGGTTGAATTTATGAATGCCAGCTTCCTGGAAGCTGATTTTTCAGACGCGGATATCGTGTATGTGGCGGCAACTTGCCTGGGGGAGGCAACCTGGGGAGAGCTCATTGAGAAATTAGCGGAATTAAAAATAGGGAGCCGGATTATTGTCGCCACGAAGACGATTCAGCATGAAGCCTTTGAATTACTGGAAAGCCGCGCGGAATTAATGAGCTGGGGCTTATGCAGGGTGAATCGGTATCAAAAAATCGCGTGAGCAGCATCGCAACCACCCATTATGATCCAGCCTAAAATAAATTTAAATTAATCGGTTTAAAACATGGAACTCGAAACCATTTCCTATAATGACTTATTGGACCCTAGCAACCGCCTTGCCGGCGCCAAAATGCTTCATTTAAAGCCGGAGTTTTGCACATTCATTGAGAGCAAATAATATCACTTTCTCGCTCTCCGGCTTCCAAAATTGAACGGTGGCGTATTTGTAATAACTGTGCGCCGCCCTCGCCAAGAAGGGGAGGACTGTCAAAACCGAAAGAACATTACTCATATAGCGTTTCCAGGCGTCTGTTCGGTGCTGGTTTAGAAGAGTACGGTTACTTTTCAACAGCAGGGTACTAAAATTTTCCAAGCGTTTAAGCTTCGAGACTTGCTTGTTTTCGAGCGCGACTTGCAATGCGCTAATAACTTGTTTTTTACTAGCCAGAACAGGATCTTTTTCTTCTAGGCCCTTCACTTCCTTGAGATAGTTCTCAGTCATTTTGCAAATTTCTGCATACACCTTTTCATGCGTCTTATTAACAAACCGCGCGGCATTTTTATCCATTAGAATATGCACGCCTGGTTTGGCCTTTTTAGCACCCCAAGCGGCCGCCTCGTAATGATCCTCTCTTAATTCATAGTATGCTTCTTGATACGCGGCCTCTCTTTTATCGGCGCGCGGCACATACAAAACCGAGGTGCCAACCGTTGGTATCGCTTGCGCTTGCCTCCTAACGCTCTCAACGGCGCCCACATGATCATCTGCGTAAAATACTTTTTGGATATTCCTTTGTATAACAAGTTCTTTAAATAATAATCCTTTTGAGTGTTGGCCTTGAATAGCGCTATCTGTCAAGGCTTTTAAAAGACCCGCCTGCAGCCTCAGCAAATTTAACTCCGCTGCATTCTGTTGCCGATGCCAATAAAACCCCTCTGTTACAAAGGACTGAAAATCTGATCCCAACAATTGCTGGAAGGTCATTGCTTGGTACTTACTATAATTGGCATCCCCCAAATATTTTTTTAGCGCCACATCAAACATGGCACCCGGTGCAAGTGCAAGCTGCTTTTGTTGCAATAAAGCAACCGCAATCACTCTTCGCTCATCCTCTAAAGCGCGCTCTTCTTGTTCAGACAGTGCGCCTTTTCCTGCTGCCAACCGTTTCATAAAACTCTCGTCGAGCTGTCTTAATTGTTCTTCACTGGCTCGATTAATAAAAACATCTGGTGGTGTAACCACACCGTTCATCTTAAAACCTTCACCTTCGAGGTATTTCACCAGCATAAAACAAAAGAATATATCTTGCGGCGCAATATTCATGTCCGTGAATAAATAAACTGCGTTGAGGCCGTTACTTTTGAGTGCGGCAAGAAGTGATATATCTATTTTGCACGATTGTTCAAATTCGAGCTTGGTTCGATGTATAACGGTAAAAAAGCTCTTCGCTCCAATCAGAGTATCATCAACATCTAATAGTGCGACCACCTCACCTTCCTTGTTTTGTTCTACTGCGCTTTTCTCTTCTACCCTGTCACTCCCTTTAAATTCTAGGGGTGTAATCTCTGTCTTCGACTCTAAACCGCGCGCATGGCGTCGTTCGTCTTGGAGCACCTCATCTAACGCTAACTCTAAGTTACCAAGCTGCTTGGTTTGATATCCTTCCGACTCCGCTTGCTGGATAACAGAGTCAGCATCATCGAATACAATACAGTCCCGGCGATTCACTTCTTCAATTCTCAACATCGCTGAAAGGGCTGCCCGAACACAGGCTTTACCCGGTTTTTCTCCAGCATAAGCAGCCATTTTAATTCCATGAGGTCGATTGGTAATAATGAATGGCTTATCGCTGGTATGGCCCTTGTATTCCCCGGGGTCACACACAGCCATCGCTGCAATTGCTGGAAACGCAAGGCCTTTTGCTCGACAGGCTGCGAGCAACTGCTCTATGCTTCGAAGTTGGTCGTCTTCTATACCTTCAGAATGAAAAACAATTTGATAGCCGTGATTGCTTACTAATTCACTCAACTTTTGAACTATTAAGACGCCATTCGGTAGGACCTGGCTAAAGCCATTGCCGAGATCCCGCAAGAGCAGGTCATTTACGCCAGGCTGTCCTTTTTTGGCTACACCGTGCAGGACACCGCCATGATCCAGCATAAGATATTTCATACAATCGGATTCCATTCTATTAAATTGCAATGATTATATATTATACACTCTTAATATTAAAGTATGATCAACCTCTAGAATTGATTCCATTTTTTGATACATTTCAATCAGAGAAGAACCTTGCCCTCACTACAGTGCAAGTCCCCGAAGAGGTATAATATAGATATAGGCATACTTTCATCTTAGTCTTTAAGGAGGAATTATGAAGCATTTTTTTTCCAAATTCCTAGCCACAGTTTTAATCATTTTCGCGTTTGCCTCCTTCCCTGTTGTCTCCCAGGCCTATCACTGCCAATGGCGTGATGGACACCGCGTCTGTTGGCATACCCAGCAGAATCGCTGCTACTGGGTCAATAGCTATTGGCGGCATGGTTATTACCACCCAGCGCACAAAGTTTGCAGGTGGTAATTGCGGGGTTTAACCCGTCTTTGAAAAGGAGTGTGCGGGTTATCAACGTCCGCACCCCTTTTTAGGAGCTGATAAAGCTGCTGAAATTCTAAATTGATCGAGGCGAGAGGCCGAGTCGAGATCATATGCTGTCTCCAGTCTTATCGCCTAAATTCATATTTACTTTACCAATCTATTTTTAATGCATCTCCTGCTATAAATTTATTCTGAAATGGACGGTATAAATCCTTCCGCTTGCATCTGCCAAAGCTTATAAAAGTGGCTTGCTTTATTTTCGAGTAAAGAGCCTAGAGAGCCATCTTCTACTATTTTTCCACTGACAAAAACTAAGATCCGATCCATGTCTTTCAAGGTCGACAACCTGTGAGCAATGACGATCGTTGTTGTGTTCATCATGACATGATGGAGGCTTTCTTGAATGTAACGCTCCGTAATAGAGTCTAATGAAGAGGTCGCCTCATCAAGCAAGAGAAGAGGCGCCTTTTTTAGAAAAGCCCTTGCTATTGCTATGCGCTGCTTTTGCCCACCAGACAATTTAATGCCGCGCTCACCAACCAGGGATTGATATTTCTCAGGAAGTTCCGTGATAAATTCATGGCATTTGGCTTTCTTCGCAGCTTCAATGACCTCTTCATCACTCGCCGCTAATTTAGCAAAGCGAATATTTTCCATTATTGTCCTGTGAAACAAATCAGCCTCTTGGGGTATCGTGGCAATTTGCTTTCGGAGGGAGCTTTTCTTGATTTTTTTAATATCCTGCCCATCAATAAATATAGTGCCCGCTTGGGTATCCATTAAACGTAAAATCAACTTGATAAAAGTGGATTTCCCACCGCCTGAATAGCCAACAAGACCGACCTTTTCACCAGGCTTGATGGTCAGGTTAAGATTGTTAAATAATGGGCTGTTATTAGGGTATTGAAACGATACGTCCTGAAACTTGATTTCACCCTGGGTTACCTTAAGCGGTCCCGCATCCGGCGCATCAACTACTTCATGTGGCACTCTGATAAAACTCAAAGATTGATTGCAAATTCCAACCACTTTTGAAAAGTTCAGCATTTGTTTCCCTATAGCATGCACGCTTATTAAAAATGAGATAGACAACATTAAGACCAAAGCAAAATCACCCGGACTGACCCAACCGCGGGTACTTCCATAAATAAGCGCGGCCAACATTGATCCGATTAATATCGTTATCCCGACCCCCTGGATGCAATTGAATTTTAAATTTGTCCATTGCAGCTTGCGGTCGCTCTCTACTAGCCGGTCAATGTACTGATCAACATAAGCCACTTCATCGGGGATATTTGCAAAAAGTTTGACGCTCATTATATTGATAATCGAGTCAGAGAGTACGCCACCCAGTTTTGCGGCCGCCTCGGAGTTAAGTCTTGCCAAATTTTCGGATTGCTTTGCCGCAAGAAAGGAGAGAAGAACAAATGAAATAGCCCAGATAAACAGGATAATGCCAAAAATGGGTTTAACCACGACAAATAACGTCACACTCGAAATAACCATGGCAAGTATTCGGGGATAAAACCATTCGTTAAAAATCCCGATCAGCTGATCAATATAGGAAGCCATATCAAATATTTTTCTGGCGAGGCTCCCCGAAAAATTATTTTGAAAAAACCGGTGTGAATGATGCATTAAATAAACAAACATATCTTTATTAACGGCGGCTTTAATTTCTGGATTCAACCGAAGGTTAATATAATCATATAAGCGAAAATTGATATTCATTATGATTGACATAGACACATACAGTATTGCGGGTATTAATATTGCGGCAATTAATTTCGCCTGGTTTTGCGAGTATTGAACGACAGCATCAATAATTACTTTCAGTAAATAGGGACTAAGCGACATTTCTATCGCCCACACTACCGCGACGATAAAAAATCCCAGCAGGTAGCGTTTTTTATTTCTTAGGTAGCGCCAAATAAAAGGGAGCAATTTATCGGGCAAATTAAATTGTTGAACCTCAGTTGCATCTTGCATATACCCTCTTTAGTCTAGCGACTGGAAGTGGCGTAGTGATTTAAGCTCTTTTGACGCCTCCACTTTAAGTCTATATTAAAATATCTCATCCTGACAGCAGTAACTGTGATTCGTCCTCTCTTGCTTAGGTTTTTCTCCGTTCGTGTATTCTTTTTAACACACGAAATCGCTATAATTCGTGTTATTGTATAAACTTAACAGGAGATCTCTGATGCCAAGGCAATCATCCCCTAACCAACAGATGAATTTAACAAGGTAAGCAATGAAAAACAAAGCTGAGAACTCAAAGGCCCGCCAAGAATTCCCGGAAACAACCCAAAGATTCATTAAATATTTTTTTAAGCCCTATCGTAACTATTTTATCCTATTGTTTTTTATTATACTTATTGTTTCCTTCTATAGCAGCATACAGCCTTATGTTCTTAAAAGAATAATTGACGTCGCCACTCCTCTGCTGGGCAATGGAAGATTAGTCAAAGCAACGCTTTCCCCAGTACTGATATTAATTGCCTTGACAATAATTAATAATTTAGCGTGGCGATTAAATAACTACGTTATTTTAAAAACTATTCCCAAGCTTAAAGCCGATATCATTAGCCAAACCTCTGACTTTGTACATGGAAATTCTATTAAATTCTTTCAGGACAATTTAAGCGGTGCCATTAGTAATCGAATCACTGATTTGGCAAATAATACAGAGAGTTTAATTATGACGGCCCGCGAACTCTTGGTACGTCTTTTTATTTTGATCAGTGCTATTTTTATTTCCGCCTTTGTTAGTATCCTTTTTTCTATTATCTTTCTGCTTTGGACCTTATCGGTAATAGCCATGGCCACTTATTTCAATAAGAAAATTGGACATCTCTCCACTATTTTTGCTGGAGCCCGCAGTCATGCGATTGGAAGCGTCGTCGATAGTTTTGCAAATGCGATAAATGTTATTTTGTTTTCAGGAAAAATGTTTGAAAAGAAATATTTGCAAAACTCTTTAGATGAAATGGTAAAAAAGGATATTACGCTTCAACAACGATTAATGAAATATGCAACCTTTATGAGCGCAATGACTATCCTCGTTGAAATTTTTACTATTTTCCCATTGATTTATTTAGCTTCAACAGGCGTTTTAACGATTGGGGATTTCGCGCTTATTTTCATCCTTTCACACAACATCATAGAACAGGTATGGAGCATTACGGAAGTCTATTTTAGGGCTTCAGAACAACTAGGAATTTTCACTCAGGCAATCAAATTCCTATCGCAAAAACCAGATATTGTAAACACACCGAATGCCAGAGCGCTTGTCGTTAAAAACGGTACAATAACCTTTTCTCATGTTAACTTCTACTACACTGAATCGCAAAGATTATTTGAAGATAAAACGCTAACAATTCAGGGTGGTGAAAAAGTCGGCTTAGTAGGCTATTCTGGTAGTGGCAAAAGTACCTTTGTAAATTTAATCACACGTATGTTTGACGTTCAAGAAGGTGATATCTTCATTGACGAACAGCCTATTCGCTCTGTTACGCTAGAAAGTCTTAGAAAAAATATTGCTCTTATCCCACAAGATCCCACCCTCTTTCATCGCAGCATCATGGATAATATTCGTTATGGGAAATTTGAAGCTACTGATGAAGATGCCATTCAAGCTTCCAAGCAAGCTCATGTTCACGAATTTGCTTCACAATTACCTGCTGGATATAATACTTTCGTTGGTGAGCGAGGAATAAAGCTATCCGGAGGTCAACGTCAACGAATTGCCATAGCAAGAGCGATCCTTAAGGATGCGCCAATTTTGATTTTAGATGAAGCCACAAGCGCATTGGACTCGGTAACAGAATCATTGATTCAAGCCTCATTGCAAATTGCCATGAAGAACAGAACCGTGATTGTAATAGCCCACAGACTTTCCACAATTAAAGCCTTGGATAGAATACTCGTGTTTGACAAAGGTCATGTGGTGGAGGAAGGAACTCATCAATATCTTTTGGAGAAAGGCAAAATTTATCCTCAATTGTGGAATTTGCAGCAACGTTTTTTATCCACTTAATACCGTTCTAACCTTTCAATGGGAAGTCGCGCTCACTTTGATTCCGCCTCCCTTTCGTAAGGCAAGGAATATCACACGCCAAAAATGATGAGGAAGATCCTATCACTGAACCAGGCTATACAACAGCGCGCCGAGAGTCCAGTCAAGTGAAGTACTGTTGATCTGGGCAACCACGGAGAGCTGCGAATCCTGTAGCTGATAGGTATTATAGAGCAAGTCGTTGAAGTAAGAACCGTTTGCGCAATAATCCGCGAGGAACGAATCGTTAGAATATTCGGCTTGAAGTGTCGTCCAGGATTGTGTGCAAACAGTCTGAATTTGTGCTTGCAAAGCGCTTTGCGAGGGATCCTGCAGGATATTAAAAAATAGATAATTAAAATAAATTCCGTTATAGGCAAAAAAATGACTGCCTTGCGTCGAAATCATGTTTTGTGCCCCTGGGTTGTTTTGAATAATAGTGGCATAAACAGCCGCACAGGTCGTGAAACTGAAGTTACCCGTCCCTGATCTAAAATCATAGCCCCGAGGATAACAGGCGGCAACAGCGGGGTTCGAATTCATCGTGGTCATGGCCTGATTTGTTCCTAGTCCCAAAAAACTCTGACTGAACACTCGATAATGAGTCTTGTTTATGTAAAGCGGTATTTCATTGGCAGGCATACTCTGATCATTGGTTGCAAACGCGATTTGCGTGGAAGCCCCCCCCATGTCAATGCTACCGACAGTGACTGACGGGTTAAGGAAATTATTCGCTAGATAGTTCACATCAAGCCATCCATAGAGACCCTCCATCACGCCCGTGATCGTCTGCACGTTCTGAGGCTTGAGAGAAAAGGAATAATTAGAACGGAGGTAGCTAACAACATTCGCATAAATCGCCGCCTGCTGAGCGGCCGTTAGTAAACGCATGCCCGCGGTACCGAAAACACGGACTGGAACCTGAGTCAAATCGACACCCTTGCTTTGTAGAGTGGCTGCGGCCGCGTCCAAAATAGTCTTTAAAGAAGCGCCTGCAGCGGCAGGGTTGCTGGCAAAAGAAGCCAGGGGTGGGGTACTGCTTTGACTAAAAATATCTTTGATCGCCGGAAGCGGAAACTGAGGCGGAGATTGGACATATTCAAAAACATGTGCCCGAGAAAAAGTGCTACCCGCGTCGACAAGCACAGCATATCGAGCGCCAGCAGCAAAGGTTGAAACACCACTCGAAGTCAGTGCAATAAAAATAATATAAGAATAAAATCGTTTCACAAAAATGGCCATTAGAAACTGAAAAAACCTTACAACTTGCTGCGCAAAGATTGGTTATTATCGCCGCTTGTTTTCGGTGCAGCAGTAGTTGCCGTAGCCATCACTTTCAGCTTCATGTGCGCATGGAGTGCTAACTGGTTATCTAAAACAGCGAATGCATACTCCGCTTTAGCCCCTGCTTTATCTGCACCGCCTATAATCGCAGGCAGTGCTTTCCCAAGCTCCTGAAACAAAGCCTCATCTTCCATAATAGCAGCGGCATTACGAACAATAGCCATGCCCCATCCAGGATAATCATTAGAAGCTTCTGTTCTTAGTAAAGCGGTTTCAAGCGCTGCGGTAACCGTTTCTTGGCCGGTTATCAGCTTCATTTGGCGCTTGATTTCTTCGTAAGTATCGCTATCTCTCAACATGGCAGCCGCTTGAATATTCATGACCCAAGACCACATGGCATTAGAAAGTCTTTCATGAACGGCATTGGGGCTTGTGTCTGCATCTTTATCTGGACTCTTGTATTGCGCTGTCAGGACACGCGCATCCTCCAGCATGGTAACCTTCGAGGCCTCGTACTCCGCTTCATTCAAGGCACCCCGATAACCCCAGGCCCAGGCAAAAAATGCTAATAAATCGTCCTTTGTTAAACGCTGCTCAAGCAGTCCAGCTAACCTCTTTTTGGCAAGCTCTCTATTTGCAAGATCATTGACAGCATCTGCCGCGAGTAAATACCGGCCCCACATCCAGGCCTTAAATGAATTACTGCGTTGCCAGGCAGGAAAGCTTTCCGGTTTTTCATCGAGACCGCTCAATAAATCCCCCATTTTCTGCAACGTTGCCGGTGCACGCACCGCATCTCCGAGCTTGGCACTCATGATCATCGGCAGACTGGCCGCATAAGGGTCTTTTGCCTCTGCTGCCAAAGCATCCACAATGCCTTCTACTTTTTCTCTTTCGTCAAAGCGAAGGTTTTTTAGATTTTTAACAACCTGGGCTCGATCACCAGGCTTAGCCTCCGCGATCCCAACAAATCTCATGCTCATCGTTTGCCTCTCCTCTGATGTTTCATTGTTTGGATACCCTTTAAAAGGGAATAAACTTAATAAAAAGCAACTTAAAATAAATAATGATTTCAAATTTTTCATAGGTTTGACCTAAAGTTGGTTAGTTTTTATTATTACGCATAATATACAATCAAAATATTAAGGAAACATTAAAAATATTCACTTTTTGATCATTTTTTTATCAGCCGAAGAAGTTGCAATCGCTGCTCCGTCTTGGGCTTCTCAAGCGCTTTTATATCAACAGCTTAGGCGATAAAAAATGGCAAAAAACTCGCTGACAGTGGCCTAAGACCCCAGAACGCCTATTGAGCAAAGAGTTAAAACCTGCAAGTTAGATCTAAACTCTGACAATGAGGTTCTTTTTCTTCTTTACTCTCATCACTTATGAAGGCAGGCAAAGTAGACGACGCTTTTTTAGGAAAAAAGATTGACTCTGTTCCAGTTATTAAAGCGGCCGTATACCACTTATCTTGTCTAGCAACCAGTCGAACCTCGGTATGCTGAATGTCAATCGCATGGAAGGCCTCGGTAATTTTATCAGTCGAACCGATTTTTTCAGTGATATGGCCGCGTACCCAGTTGATGTCTTCATAAATACTATCTAGAATATCCTCAAGCTGGCCAGCGCCTAATTCAACAACTTCATTTAAGTTAGCGGTTCTGAATACCCAACAATATATTTCCTCACAGCCATCATAGGTTTTTAATTGTTTTAACTGCGTTCCTCCACCTCCAGCGCGTCCGTAAATAAAAACTTTCTCTCCATATTTTATGAGCAGGGGTGGCTTAATGCGACCTGCGTCGAGGGTTGTCTTGTTCGGCGCTTGATCTGTCAAGAGAAATTTCAATTTGTAATTGAGTTCTTGATTGCGCTCATCAACATCACGCATTTGGATATCTGCTGATGGCCTATTTATTTTAGACTTTACAGCACCCACAAGTTCACGAAGGGTATTGAACCCTTTGGTCAGCAAGGCGCCCTGGGCTGTTGCAGCTATACTAATGGCGGTCAATTTGACTGCCAAGGAACCTGAAAGGAAGAGACCGCCCAGAATGACAGGCAGGCCGCCTGTTAAGACTGTTACAGTCAAGGCAATTCCAATGCCCACGCTTATTGCAACAATGGCAGAAAAAGATTTCGGATATTTTCTCGCTGTTTCAATAGCAGGACGAATGATATAGCGGACAGGAGCCAGGAAACGACGTAAGACACCCGTTATCAGATTGACGGCAATATTGACCATAGCCGGAGCGATGACCAGAAGAACAAAAAAAATAGCCTGAATAAACCCTAAGCCAAAACGCAAATACCGATTTTGGATGGGGGCAATATTTTCTTTTAACTGTTTATATAGAAATCTTGTTAATCGCCCTATACTCCAGCTCAAGATTTCTAAAGGAGCAGTCAAAAGAAACTCAAGCCATTTGAAAGGATTCAATAATTTTCGTGGTGCAAAATGCTCCCAGCGAAGTGTGCTCATGCGATAAAAATCTTCATTTAAATCGGTGCAATGCGCAATGTCCGCGGTGTCGTTATTAGCGATCAGACCTTCGTGGCCAAAAATTTGCAGCAGGAGATCCCGCCATTTCTTATTAAAGGTCAAGTGACCATCGCGAGCAACCTGCTGCAATAGGCGATTCAGTGGCAGAGTATTCACAGTCACCGGTCTATTTATCCTCGTATTTGGTATGTTTATTTATTAAATATTATCACATCTTTAATTTCTTTAAACTCAGTCTTATTGCAAAGTAGCAAACTTTAGACTTACTTGGCTATTTAAATCATCTCTTATATCCAGGAGATAAGAGGTGTCAGTCTGGTAATAATTTAATGATAACCTACGGTAGACTGAATGCTGCTTAGAAAGAAAGGTGATTGTCCATTTCAACAAAGCTGAGTTTTCTAGGCTAGGATTTTCTTCTCTAGTCCATACAGGAGATACATTAATCTGCTTATACTCATCAACTGGCAATGGCTGCCGCCGCATAATATCCTCGCTTATAACATTTTAGTTTTAACGTTTAGGAAATTGTTTGATTAAATATATCATAATTCATTATTATTGTAAAATAATTAATCAGTTTGTATAATTAACTCCGGTTAAGTGCACCAACAAGAAATCGAGAACCACTCTCCGAGAACGCCCTATCAAGGGCGATTAACCGCATACAAGAGCGTATCGGCATCCCTCATTGGACAGCCCATGACCTCCGCCGAACCTTTGCCACCCAGCTTGGCGAGACGCTTCGCATCGACCCTGTAGTAATTGAAAAATGCCTAGGCCATAAGATGCCAAGAATCATGGCCACCTATAACAGAAATGAAATGCTACCTGAACGTAAAGAAGCATTAAATCAGTGGGGGCAATACATTGAAGCCCTAGTGACATCAGATAATATCATACCTTTTAGACAGGCAAGCTAATGCAAAAAGGACGTTACGCTACCGCCGCAGTTAAATAATTAGCAGTAATTTTCTTTATAACTACTTGGTAGAGCTCAGGCCTTACTGACCGATGTAACTCAATCAACTTCCGCAGAAAAGTTGCTGAAGGACTCGTGTTGCGCTCCGCCATCAACTCCTCAATAACCTCCTCATAGGTGCCAGTATAATAGGCAATACCTCCCAGGTTATACTCCCCTGTTGCCAGAATATCTTGAACAATTAATCGTACAAACTTAGTCTCAAGCATCATATCCTCCTTTTCTATGGTAAATTTCATCAAACGAAAATAATCCCTATACTGCTCTCTGAAAATTTCCTTTAGCTCTTCACAGATGCGAGCAAAAAGCTCCACCTCCAATAAAACCTTTTCATCTGTCGTGAGCTGGCAAGAAATAATTCCGAATAAGTGACACAATGGCTCCATTGCTGGCATGGGTACTTTTGCTCCTTTCTATTATTTTCCACGACAATGCTAGGCTATATATTGCTATATCGACCGAATATAGTCGTTTAAATTTTATATGTAAAGAAAATTTAATTAATTTATTAATTTAGACCATTTACTATCTTAATATAGCCGTATATAATCCGGCTGAAATACTGGAATGATATTTTTATATGCTCGAAAATTTAAGCGATAATCTCAATTTATTAATGGCAAAAGCCAGGCTAAGCTCTAGCGAGTTAGCTAGGTTAACTGGCTTACCTGCAACCACAATAAAGCGCATCCGTAATAATGAGCAAGCAAACCCTACTATTTCCACCTTGCTGCCTATCTCAAAATACTTTTCAATTTCCTTAAGTCAGCTTGTAGGAGATGAAGCACTAAAAAACACAGACCAAGCTTACACCACGATGGAATTGCAAAAAATTCCTCTCATTTCATGGCAAGAATGCGTTTCTTATACTTGGATAGACAACGAAAAATTCTCTAACACCATTCTTACTGAAAGACAGATGAGTAAAAAAGCTTTCGCGCTCCGCATTGAAGATCAAGATTTAGATTTCTTTCCTAAATGGAGCATCGTACTTATAGAGCCTGAAAAAACACCTGAATCCGGCGATTATGTCATTGTTGCTAAAACCGAACAGGGCCTGGCCTCCGTTAGAAAATATATTATTGAACTAGACCAAATCTACTTAAAATCATTAGTGGCTGGGCTAGGCATCTCCACACTCACATCAGAATACAAAATTCTTGGCGTCATTGTGCAATGTAAAATGGAATTATAATCGGACTTCACTTGAGGTAAAAATGACAACCACACTTCCACTATTTTATTTTCGTCCAACCATTTGTTGCATTGATGATGATCCACTTTTTCTGGATGCCCTGACTATTTCATTAACAGAGCACTATAATTGCATCACTTTTTCCAAACCGGAAGAAGCGCTTCAATTTTTTACCTCCTATCAATCACCGCTATCTATGATAAATTTCACACATGATCTTATTGAAAGTGATTTTTTTGGGCTATCCAATCAGCTCCCAGTTAACACCAACCTCTCTAAGATCACTCAATTGGAAAACTTGTCTCAAAAAGAGGCTGAAATTTCAGTACTGATTGTTGACCAAAATATGCCAAAACGATCTGGATTAGAAGTATGTAAAAAATTAAAAAACTCTCTCTTCAAAAAGATTCTATTAACAGGTGAAACAAGTCATGAAAAAGCCGTTGAAGCCTTTAATCAAGGCTTAATTAACAAGTTTATTCACAAAGACAAGGTTGTAAGTCAATTAGAAAAATCCATACAAGAATTAACCTCGCAATTTTTCCATGAAAGAACAGCACACTTATTATCTCAACTCGAGTCTTCACGTCTATCTCCTTTATCAGATCCCATATTCGTTGATTTTTTCAAAAAATGGCGTGAATCAAACAAGATTCAAGAATTCTATTTAATTAACAAACAGGGCTCATTTTTAACTAAAGATAACCAAGGTAAATCACATTATTTTGTTGTTCTCAGCGAACATGACAGATCAGATTTCATAAGACTCAATGACGAAATTTCTGATAAAGTGGGCCCACTTTTGAATCGTCTAGCCATGGGAGAAATAATCCCATTCTTTGGTATCGGGAAAGAATGTTGGGAATTTGATTTTAATAATTGGGGACAATTTTTTTATCCTGCCAACACTATTCAAGGTAGAGAGAACTATTATTGGACCGCTATTACTTGCTAAAGAACTATAGGAGAAAAAAGAATGGAACATTTTACTTTCAATTACCCAGTACGCCTAGATGATCTAGACTATATGGGAATAATCGGTAACTCACATTGGTTAGTCATTTTGGAACGTGCTCGTATCGATATGCTAGAAAAAATTGACTTCCCTTTCTCAAAAATGATGAAATTAAAAATTGGTGGCGTAGTCGCGGAAGCCACTATAAAATTTCAAAAACCAGCCACCTTCGGTGACCAACTTACTGTTGCCATCTCTCCTCACGACCCTTTTAAATATGGCGGATTTTTAAAATATGACATTCACAACCAACAAGGGGCTCCCTGTTTATTTGCCGATTTAAAAATGATTTTTGTGAATAGCGAAGGAAAACCCACAACAATACCGCCTGAAATTTCAGATAGGCTGTTTGCAACCTATACAAATATGGAAAGCATATGAAATTTATCTTCGAGGATAACCGTTCGGAAAAAGAGGAGAGAATTGCCAATGCAGCCCTAAACAATAATTGGCTAATTTCTGATATTTTTAAAAAAAATGAGATTTCACCTTATCAAGATGAGAAAACCCGTTTAAAATGGGCTCCCGTATTGTCTTCTCTTGCATTTGGAGAAAGCACTGCGTTTTATGGCTTTGGAAAAAGAATTGCCGAGTCACCCGATATCTCAACAAAGAGCTGGTTAACTATCCACTTATGTGATGAATCGAAACATGCAGAAGGGTTTTCATGGTTACTGCATTATTTATACCCGAGTTATCGAGGAAAATTAGATAGCTTACTCAAGAGTAAAGATGTCTATGTGTTTTATGGTCACACCCACCGATGCGACACCCTGCTACAATGGTTATTATGCACGCAAATAGCAGAAGTATTTGGCAGTCATTGCTACAAAGCATTGCATGAACAACTAGACTATGAGCCAGTAGCAAAAACATTTTTTAAATACATATTAACCGATGAAAGTAGGCATATTGCTTACATCGCAAATTTAATCCAAAAAAAGCGTGAAGAGATATCCGATTCGGAATGGCAACACCATTATTGCCATTTTATTGAAAAAATGATTACCTTAGCCCGAAACATGTTTGAAACCAGAAAGAAAGGCAGTAACTATCAATGCTTTGAATCGATTGGAGTGAATGTAACTGCCTTTTGTGATAAAGCACAAAGCAATCTTTACAAAAAACTTCTCGTTAATAGCATAAATGAAATACAAGAGGTGGCCCAGTGAAAAGACTCATCGTCGGTGGCTTCCCTTGTTCTGCCACTGCCTGGGAGGCAATTTTCCCTCCTTGTCATGAACAGCAAATCATTCCATTTTCAGATATCTTTTCGTCTTATGATAGTAGCTTTACCAGCTTAATAAAGTGCTGCCATAAAATTATCCAGGACTTTGAGCCAACTTCAATAATTTTACATGATATAAGCGTCATCTTAGGCTTACTATCACTAATCCGGCTACAAAAACAGGATTACCCAATCACTCCGAAAATCATACTTTTTAATGGTGCCTTTCGTGGCTTTAATGTATTTAAAGCCCCACATCCATTTAAAATACAATTTATTTCTTTTGAAAAAATGTCATCCATTGTTTCAAGTCAAGGAGGGGAAATTGACCCTTACTTCCACTCTCAGTATAAAAAAATTCGTAAGCTTTATCGTCAAATTATTTTTGGTAGTATCATCGCAATGTTGCAAGAAATATTATCACCTAAGGTGAAAAAACAAATAGACCTTAAGAATAAAATATTAATACTCGCATCAAATAACGATGCCTATATTCCTTATGGATGCCTTGAAAGGATACGCGATGAGTTTGCACACACAAAAATTGAGCCTGTCAATTATGGGCACTTCCCTTACTCATCTCTAGATCGCTCTTCAATCTATCGCCGTGTGATTGACTTTGAGAATACTCCGTGAAATTTATTAGAAATCAATTTACACTACAATCTGAATTTCAGAAAACCGTTAAACCATTTTTAATTTATCTGGCCACGATAATAATTTGGATTTCATGCTTTAAGGACATTGTAAGAGTTGGCTTCAAGCCAAGCTGGCTTTCTATCAGACTTGGCTATCTGCCCTTTATTCTGTTAACTTACACCCTCACAAATAAATTCTTTAAAGACAAACAACGACTTTATGAATTTCCCTTATGGGCAGCTGGCTTATATATCACGTTTTTTTGCACTTATTTTGCTATTTTTACCGGCGGCTTAAGCAGTGACTATTTTTTTGGACTTCTTCAATTTTATTTTGGCATAGCTATTATGCCGATCACTATTGCAAGTTTCTTTATAGTTATGGCCTTATCCGTATTAATATTTATTGGGATAAATATGGCCGCGCTAGGGCCAGCAACAATCCCTACTCATGCCACTATCTCTACATTGGCACCTCTTCTAGTGTTCACAGTGATAGTTTACTTGATTATTGCAAGAATTAGAAACATCAAACTTGAACTCCAGAATAAGCTCGCGGAAACCATTAATGACCGTGATACAGTTATTCAGACACAAGCCAAAAAACTTATAGACGCTGAAACCAAAGCAGCACTTGGTATTCTAGCAGCCCAAGTTTCACATGACATACGCTCCCCTTTAGCCGCTTTCGAGATGACTCTAACAACTTTAACTAATATACCCGAAGAAACGAGGGTGCTTATATGTAGAAGCATTAATCGCATTCGTGATATAGCAAATAATCTTTTAAGCAAACACTGCAAAGATAAAACACTAATTAATACAACTCAAAAATCACCACAAGAACCTATTTTATTATCCAATGTGCTTGATAGTATCATTTCCGAAAAACGAGCAGAATATTCTTCATCCCCAGTTACATTTATTGAGAAAATTAACCCGGATGCTTATGGTCACTTTGTAACCCTTTGTGCCAGTGCATTTAAGCGCATATTATCAAATATTTTAAATAATTCTGTGGAGTCCATTACTAACGGCGGAATAATCACTATAAAATTATATTTACTCGGTAATGATATTATTGTTTCAGTAGAGGATACTGGCTGCGGTATCCCAAAAAATATTTTGGCCCTACTTTTCAGTAAACAACTTACCTTTGGGAAAAAAAATGGGCTAGGTCTCGGTTTATATCATGCTAAATCACAAATCAATGCCTGGGGAGGTAACATTACAATTAATTCTCAACCAGATGAAGGAACCCAAGTAGTAATTACTTTACCTGTATCACTCACACCACCCTGGTTTATGGAAAAAATTTTCTTATATAAAAATAGCACAGTCGTTTGCCTTGATGATTGCGAGGCGATTTTTAGCATTTGGGAAGAGCGACTTAAGGAATCTCTTAAAAAAAACGACCTCTCCTTGGTGAGGTTTTCAAATCCAGATGAACTAATACAGTGGCATAATAGAAACCACGAAATAAACACATTTTTCTTAATTGACTATGAAATATTAAATCACTGCATAAATGGCATTGATTTAATAAAAAAGCTACAAATTGAAAAGCGATCATTATTGGTCACTAGCTACTTTGAAGACCCTCACATTAGAAAAAACTGTGCGCACTCCAACATACAAGTGATTCCAAAAAATTTTTCCGTTTATATTTCGATAGAAATTATCGAAAATTTCAAACCATAACGCAAACTTGATTTTTAAAAATAAGACTTAAAGGCTATTACCTCATTTTGACGCCCGAATTTCGTAAATTGGGTTGCTTACCACCCGATCACTTTATTAACAATCTTATCCGTCACTGGCAACAAAATTATTACGTTGGTTCGCATCGACCCTGTTATAATTGGAAAATGCCTAGACCACAAGATGCCGAATCATGGCTACCTATAACAGAAATGAAATGCTGCCCGAGCGCCAAGAGGCATTAAACCAGTGGGGGCAATATGTTGAGACTCTTGTTACAAGCTCTAATATTATTCCATTAAAACAGGCTGTATAAAGAGGTTGTATTAAAAATATACATAGAGTAGAATATCTTTAGTATTTTGTAACCTAACTTTTTTACCGTTTTGATGAGTCATAACTTTATGAAAAAAATATTTATTATCACATGTAGTCTTCAAATAGTCGGCGCTCCTCCCCCCCCGCCATTTCTGGCGTAATTCTTTTTTACATCTATCACTTTTGATTCTTAATTTTTTTAAGATTTGATCGTTTATTCATTATTCGATTTTGTGGTCTTTGAAATCGGAATCTGTGGATATAACGGTCACATCTGCAAAGGGGTATTTATGAAGACCATGAATAAAATTGTTATCAAAGTAGGAACCAGCAGTTTAATACAAGGAAACGCCCTACCTTCTAACCGGTACCTGTCGGAGTTGGCGCAGCAAATTGTTCAACTGCAAAACCAGGGATTGCAGCCCATTCTTGTAAGCTCTGGCGCTGTTGCAACAGGACGAGCAATACTAAAGCTTTCGACCGATAGCCGATCGTCTCCACTCAAGCAAACGCTCGCTTCTATCGGCCAAGTTAAAATAATGCAAGTGTGGTCAGAGTTATTTGCATCATTTGGCTTTCAAGTAGGGCAACTGCTGTTAACCAAGGAAAATTTTTCTGCTCACAATGATCAATTACTCCGGGAGACCTTAGATTGCCTATTGCAGCACCGTATCATCCCAATCATTAATGAAAATGATACAGCAGCAACGCATGAAACAGGCGTCGGGGACAATGACAATTTAGCTGCACTCGTAGCAAAATCAATAGGAGCCGACACCTTGATACTTTTAACAGATCAAGAAGGACTCTATACCGCCGACCCTAGACACAACCCTGAAGCGAAGCTTATTTCTCACATCCCCCAGATCAATGCGAAAATTTATACCTTCGCAGCAGACTCTACGGGTTCGATTGGGACAGGAGGAATGGCAACTAAAATTAAAGCAGCAAAGATTGCCTCACGATCAAAAACTCAAACCATTATTGCTTCTTCTCGCTATCCAAATGTTCTGCTTGCCTTATTAGCAGGTAAGCCTATAGGAACATTGATTTCAGAAGAATCCAATACTCACATGAACGTTAAAAACCAAAGAGGAATTAACTAATGAAATTTATAGCGATACTTAACCGAGAAACTGAGTTTGGAAAATCCATGAACGCATTAGCTCATATGTCACTGGGATTAGGGCCTTGGCTACAAGGTATTCCTGATATTAGTATATTTTTTGGCAACTCTAATCAAGTAAGAGAATTTCGTGAATTAGCTGCAACTCTCAACAAAGAGCAAGAGAGCCAAACTATATTTAGTGATTTTATAAACACCATGTCAGGAGGAAACACGGATGAACAGTTAGCCATAACCGCCAACACTTCCACAGCGGAGCTAACCTACTACGCCTCATGCTTCACTGGAGAAACGCTTGACTCGAAGCTAGCCACTTTGACTGAATCCTGCTCCCAATTGACAGACTATGTTTCGCATAGTAGTCATCACAAAGCCAATTTAAAGAACCCGCACCAAAGCGAGACACCCAGCATTCTCGACAGGAAAATTAGCATGTTGATTAATAGTAAACTGCCCGTGGCACAAACTATCAATGCTGTGGTGATCGCTAGTCTAGCCGTTGGCAATAAAGTGGGATACTCTAAGCTTCGCTTGTTAAATTTCGCGGACAAAGACGGTGTCCACCATGCCAACATTTCGCATCATCCTTTCGTCATTTTAAAGCCAGAAAACCCTGCTAAACATAGCAGCATGGCTGAAAATGCGAGACTAGGAGCTGGCTTGGTTTCCGAAACCATTAGGAATGCCAATCATCAGCCCATGGTAACCGTCGTTTTTGGTTCTCGTCGGGAGATTGAGGAAGTTATTCTAAGGAAGCAGACACGCTTATTTAATGATGTGTTAGAAGAAAAAGACTTAACTTAGGCGTTTGCAGATAAGCAGCCTGGGCAGGGCAAATAAACCAGCTCGGCCCGGGCTTTTTATCTAGATGGGGAGCTAAAACTTTAGTAGCCTAGCGGAGGTGAGTTCTAGACCCTACTATTTAAAAACCAGAACTTCATTTAATAAAAACAGATGCTGATTTAACAGCCGACATTATCTCATCAGGCAATTTCAATTCAGCAAGCTGAGCTACTGGAACATTTTTAGCAAGTTCTTTCGCTGTCGTCCAAAATAAAGATTTAGCCCCACCAGAACAATGTTTTTTAGCAGCTATTTCTTCACTTTTTATAGCCAGTTCATTTTTTATAGAACGAGCTAGTCTTGGCTGAGGTTTAGCCTCTTGCTGATTTTGTTGAGCTAACACCACACCAGCATACAGCGAAATCATTGCACCTGCAGGGGGTACTAGAGAACCTAAATCCGGTGCCGCTGAAAATCTTGCTATGACTGCATTGCCTAGCGCATTAATTCCCACTACAATACGCTGTTGTAATCTTGATAACATAAAAACCTCCTCGTCTTTTAAAATTAATACACTTACCAAGCATTCATCGAGATTTTTGCATTCTAAATTCGACACCTATTCGACACATTAAAACAATTGATTAATCTGGTGCTGGCGACCGGATTCGAACTGGTGACCTACTGATTAAAAATCGGGTAATATACCATTTTCAGATTATTTCAATGCCTTTCATCTTGTTTCTATAAATTATCAATTATCACTATAAAATAAGAGTTATTTGATATATTATCTTTTCACTTTATTGCAAGATATTTCATTTCTAGCCACTAGTTTAGAGGAACCTTGATAGGAACCTCATAGGAAAAGCGATGGAACAATTCACTGACAAGATGATCAAAGCCCTCAAGCCCAAGCATTACATCTACGATGTTCGTGAGAAGAATGGTTTTGCCATTCGCATCTTCCCGTCCGGCGAAAAGTCATGGGTATTTATCTACACCTATAGCGGTAGAAAGCGGCGCATGACCCTGGGCGACGATAAGACCACCACCCTCGCCGAAGCCAGAATCAAGCACCATGACGCTTATAAGATGCTTAAAAGCGAGGACAAAGACCCCGCTCAGGTTCAGGCCTTACAGCGGGCGGAAAGCCGTGATTCATCAACCATAAGCGGTTTGATTGATGAGTATATTGAGAAGTGGGCAATGCCCCGCAAAAGGTCGTGGAAAGAAGATAAACGCATTTTAGACCGCGATATTAAGCCTGCCTGGGGCAATCGCAAGGCAAAGGACATCACCAAGCACGATGTGGTTCTTTTGTTGGAAGACATTATCAAACGAGGCGCCCCAATTGCTGCAAACCGTACCTTTGCCTATGTTCGCCGGATGTTCAATTTTGCTGTTGAGCGTGACCTCCTTTGCTCAACCCCATGCGCCGCTATTAAAGCTCCCGCTAAAGAGAATCAGCGCGACCGCTGCCTATCAGCGCAAGAAATTCAAGACCTCTGGCATGGACTGGAAACCGCTCCAATGTCCCAGGCGACAAAATTTGCATTAAAGCTTCAATTAGTTACAGCTCAACGTAAGGGCGAAATTCTAAGCGCCGAATGGAGCGAGATTGATTTAGAAACATGCTGGTGGATAATTCCCGACAATAAAGCAAAAAATGGGATTGCTCAACGTGTACCACTCTCTGAACTGGCTATCGACCTTCTCAAAAAAGTTAAACAATTGAACAGTGAGTCTCAGTGGCTTTTTTCTTCTGAGATAAAAGACCAGCCTATGCGCGGCGAGTCTATTGACCGAGCGGTTAGACGTAGCAACAGCCTTTTTCAGAAAAGAAAAATCAAACACTTTACGCCACATGATCTCCGGCGCACCGGCGCTACCCATATGACAGAAATGGGTATATCACGATTGATTGTTAGTAAAATACTAAACCACGTTGACAGCCATATCACAGCCATTTATGACAGGCATAGCTATGACGCCGAAAAAAGAAATGCTCTTGAGGCTTGGGGCAGGAAATTAGCCTCTATCATTAATTTTTTAGCCGGTGAAACCAATGTTGTGAAATTAAAAAAGGCCATTTAAATAAATGTTTACCACAAAAAGAAAGAGAATCTCTGATCATGATTAAAATAAACTCTTGACCCTCACTTGACCCTCACGTTACGTAATACCTTAACGTTGCTATGGTCAATCAATGGTGAAGCCCATGACTTACACAGTAAATAAATTAGCAAAGCTATCAGGAGTCAGCATCCGCACACTTCATTTCTATGATGCAATCGGATTGTTAAAGCCCTCGTATTATGGCGAAAATAATTACCGCTATTACGAAGAAGCACAGCTCTTGATGCTACAGCAAATATTATTTTTCCGTCAGCTTGGGTTTCAATTGAGTGACATCCAGAGGATTATTTCAAGTCCAGATTTCGATAAAATCGCAGCACTGGAATCACACAGAAAAATCCTCGAAAACAATCTCAATCAAACAAAACAGTTGATTGAGACCCTTGATAAAACCATTGCACATTTAAGAGGTGAACAAAATATGAAACTTGAAGAAATATTTCATGGGTTTAATGCTGAAAAGCAAAAACTTTACGAAAACTTTCTCATTGACAGCGGCGTCGATAAGGACGTTATTGATCAGTGTAAAGATAAAGTAAAAAATTGGAAGAAAGAACAATGGATTGAAAACAAGCGCGAAGCAGATGGGGTTTATGCTGATTTAGTTTCAGCGATAAACAATCAGCTTTCCCCATCATCCCCTGAAGTGCAAAAATTAATTAAAAAGCACTATCAGATGACCACCAATTTTTGGACTCCAACCAAGCAGAGCTATATTGGTCTTAGTCAACTTTATGGCTCTCATCCAGATTTTATCAAATTTTACGATGACCTCCATCCTAAATTATTAAAATATCTGGCTGAGGCAATGAAGGTATTTGCTGAGCGCGAACTGTCTTAAAATTGAATCCCGCCTTACAGCAATCCGTGGCTTAAGCAAAGCCTGTGGTTTTAAGCCACAGGCTAAAGCCACTTTGCTGAAAAGGCGGTGTTTTTTAATTTATAACTTCTCAACAAAAATCCACCTCAATCTCAGCCGCACTATAAACCACGTTGGGAATGAGTGGCGCTCGCCCTCGACCACCCACACCCTCTCTTAACTTCACAAAACCATAGTTCTCTAGCATACGAAGCGTACGAAGCAAATTATTAGCCGTACGGCCTGTCACACCCTCCAATTCTTTAATAGATTGCGGTTGCTTATCAACAATAAGCTTCAGAAGCTCTTGATTCTCTTCAGACAGCACATGGGCTAATGACCGCATCGAACGAAACCATATCTTGGGCTCATTTTTTTTAGGCTTGTAGTCACCTCTAGCTATGGCAATCGTTCGCTTCTTAAATTGTTCAAGGGGCATAATGCCGACCTTAACAATTCTATGGGTAGTCATTCTCATTTTGACTCCTCCTCCATCTTTTTCAGTATTTTCTCCACTTCTTTCCAAAAATCTTCAATTAGCTTCCCAGCATTTTTATAATTATACGGCCGCCCTTCGTCATTTTGGTCTCTGTGCCAGTGATCATACATCTTCTTTGACAAGACCCCTTTCTTTCCTCCATACAGAACAGCATGAGCATTATCAAATCCCATAATTCGCCTGTTATGGCGATCATGCAAAGTAAGGGAATACCTGACTCCATGCGGCCTGGCCTGGTTAGGATCAATTTCACGCGCCTCAAATTTAACCCACAGCCCCAAACGCTCTTGCACCACATACCTTACCCCATCCAAATCAAGTAAGTTCTCTAGCGAATCATCTCGCTTCATATTAATTATATCACCTTATGATATGTTTTTCTGTATATTATAGGAGTTTGGCAAAAAATATATCATCTTGCGATATATTTAAGCGAGCAGGAAAAGTAAAGATCAAAAAACAAAGGCCTCGGAAGAGGTCTTGTGCCCTACCGACAAAACGATAGGGGTAGCAGTCAAATATATCATAGTCCTTAGCTAAGAAATTTCAATATATTTCAAATGGTTCCACATATTAACAGGGCATGCACGAAATCCAAGCCTATAATTAGTTTACCGATCACTGTTCATACTCACCATGATAGAAAATCCACAAGCAAATGCAATACCAAAAAGGAAATACGAGGTTAAAGCAGCCATATGACAAAATTTCACCTTTGGTCTCTAATCTTTGAAGCATTAACTGGCATTGGCACTTGCGGTGCCACTGGTCTTGCTCTTTATTTTTGGCTGCATGATAAAAAAATCCATCCATGCCAACAGGGTGCTAAGTACCATCAAACAAGCATTTAACTACGGAGTAAGCCGTGGCAACCTTCAGTACAATCCGGCAAGCAATATTCGCGCCCGCGACATTGGCGGTACAGAAAAACCCCGAGAACGCTTTCTCACCCTCAATGAAATAAAAAAGATATGGTCATTTCTGGACAATGAAAAAAGCCAGATGGCTTTTCACACAAAATGTGCCATTAAAATCATTTTGCTTACCGGCGTCCGCACCTCAGAGCTTCGGCTAGCACAGTGGAAAGAAATCAATCTTGATGAGTCGCTATGGACTATCCCCGCCGAGCATTGTAAAAGCGGGGAAACCATCAGGATACACCTAAGCCCTCAAGTCAAAGCCTTGCTCGATGAACTGAAAGAAATATGCAATACAGGCCACGTCATCTGCGGCACCGACAACAAACAACCGCTCTCCGAGAACGCCCTATCGAGGGCGATTAACCGCATACAAGAGCGTGTCGGCATCCCCCACTGGACAGCCCTTCAAGAAATGTTAGCAGCACAAATGCTAACCATTCATCAGCTACAGCAAATTTCAATGGCATTTGCCGCAAAAAGTAATCAGCCCAATAATAAACAGTATTTCACTAATACTGCCATAAAACTGGCTAACACCTTTGTTCAACAGGCCAGCCTTTTGAGTAGGCTTCAAGGTAATGGAGGGCAACAGATTAACGTTAAACAGGTAGATGTTCACCAAGGAGGTCAGGCCATTGTTGGCAATGTTAATGTGAGCCCTTCCACGGAGAAAAAATGAAAACAACCTCATGTACCCTAAGACTCAATAACGCCCCCCGCTGCGACGCTCGAACGAAACACAATAACGGACTTCCTTGCCGCTCTCCGGCTGTCCGTGGCAAAAGACGCTGTCGCATTCATGGGGGCGCCAAAGGAAGCGGCGCTCCTAAAGGAAACACCAACGCCATAAAGCATGGCTGCACGACATCAGAAATTAAGACCTTTAAAAAAGCCGTCAAAACTGCTTTATGTAAAGCAGATCAACTACAAAAAGAGTTGGGGTGATAAGCACCCTATTCTATTAAAAGCAGGCTGTTAAACAGTAAGCTGTCTGTTTGCCTCTCTCGCCAAAGTAGCTGTCTCTTTAGCAAGTGATTTTTGCCTATTATGATAGAAGAAAGCTGCGCCCCCTACAGTTAATAGACTGCCGGCAACATAAAACCCTGCCAAACTGGCACCACCCGTAAAAGGTATGCCCGCGATGCTCAAGCCAATAATAGCGGTTCCCGCCAACATTGCTAGAGCTGCTTTAAATCTCTTCCAACCATCCGATTTCCCGATTGCGCGATGATCAGCATTAGCCTTTAATAAGCGCACGGCATCTGGATATTCGGGACTGTCCTTCGGAGTCTCTAAAACATTGAGAGCTAATACAACAGACATTTTCCATTTCTTTAAATCGCTTTCAGGGAGTTTATGAGACAAATTTTTTGCTTCTTTTTGAACAAAATCCGCAGCCTTATACATTGGACTAGTCTTATTTTGGTCAAATTTTTCTATTGCCTGCTCAAGCTTCTGTAATAAAGCTCTAGGATCCAGCTGAGCCGCATTGTATTTAAGAAAGACCTTTTCTTCATCAGAAATGCTACCTTCATTTTTATCTGGTGATAGAGGTATTCCACTTCTTTGATCTTCTTTTTTTCTCTCTGTATTTACTAATTTTTGCTCACAGGTTTTTTCAGTTTCAATCGGCACCAATTCTAACATTTGCGGGTCTGTAGAGAAGTTTTCCTCCTCAACAATTATTTTTTGCTCTTCCGGATTATCATTCGGCAATAAGATTTCTGTACGTTGAGTAGACAAGCCTGACGGGGGAGGGGCTTGTAATACACCTGTTTGTAAACTAAGCTTTCTACTTTCTAATATATCCTTGCGCTTAAGCATGGTATAAAAATACTTATTGGCAACAGCTAAAGCTCTTTCTCCATTAAGTAGGGTCAGGGTGGCACTATTCACTATAATATCAACACACATCTCTTCAGTTAAATTATAAAATAAGCTCTTGGAGGAGCGATTGCCTTGAATAAAGATATAGGCCAGTTCTTTTATTTGTAATTCCTCTTCTTTAAACCTGTCTCGTCTACCCATTTCTAGCTTGGTTTCTCTAGTAATTTGTTGCACACGAGGATAAAAAGTAGTTGTTGGTGTACCCCATGGGACACGGCGAATAGCTGAAGTCACTACTTCGCTAAGATCATATAAAGCATTAAAAAATTGATCTTCAGATAATCCAGTTGGTGCGAATCCATTAATAGTTTCAAATATAGTCTTATAGACGCGCGGATTGCGCGACCTGTTTGAAATATAAATCCAAGGAAAACTAGAGCTAACACAATCTTCATCAAATAAACTGACAAGCTGCGCATGTTGCTCTTGGCTATTTAAATCAACTCTTATATCCAGGAGATAAGAGGTGTCAGTCTGGGAATAATTTAATGATAACCTACGGTAGACTGAATGCTGCTTAGGAAGAAAGGTGACTGTCCACTTCAACAAAGCTGAGCTTTCTAGGCTAGGATTTTCTTCTCTAGTCCATACAGGAGATACATTAATCTGCTTATACTCATCAACTGGCAATGGCTGCCGCCGCATAATATCCTCGCTTATAAC
>JABDGC010000003.1:0-7903 GCA_013286215.1 Gammaproteobacteria bacterium | reverse complement strand
GGATTTTCTTCTCTAGTCCATACAGGAGATACATTAATCTGCTTATACTCATCAACTGGCAATGGCTGCCGCCGCATAATATCCTCGCTTATAACGTTTTAGTTTTAACGTTTAGAAAATTGCTTGATTAAATATATCATAATTCATTATTATTGTAAAATAATTAATCGGTTTGTATGATTAACTCCAGCTAAGTGTACCCCGAAGTGTACCCCAACAAGAAATCGAGAAATAATCCTCAAGAAGAAATCATCTGTAAGTATTTGATTATTAATTGGTGCTGGCGACCGGATTCGAACTGGTGACCTACTGATTACAAATCAGTTGCTCTACCGACTGAGCTACGCCAGCGTTGAGAAGATTGAATAACGGAAGTGATTGTATGCAAGAATGGGCTAGAGAGCAAATGATTGTGAGAGGAGTTTTAAATATACTTGCATCCAGGCAAAGTGATGAGCATAAAAAAACCCCGCGGGTTCTGAATTTAACTGGTAATTTCAGCGACCCTGCGGGGTTTTCTATTTGGAGCCTGGCGATGTCCGACTTTGGCATGAGGTTAGCCCCACACTATCATTGGCGCTGAGCGGTTTCACTTCTGAGTTCGAGATGGATTCAGGTGGTTCCCACTCGCCATAGTCACCAGGCATAAAAGCGTCTATAAAAATTTGGATGGATACAAAGCAGCAATAGTAAAACGGTGTTCATCAAGTCCTGAAAACAGCTTGAGTGTTATATGATCAAGCCTCACGGTCAATTAGTATTAGTTAGCTAAACACATTACTGTGCGTACACACCTAACCTATCAACGTTGTAGTCTTCAACGGACCTTTAGGAGACTTATGTCTCGTGAGATCTCATCTTGGGGCTAGTTTCCCGCTTAGATGCATTCAGCGGTTATCTATTCCGTATATAGCTACCCGGCTATGCCACTGGCGTGACAACCGGAACACCAGAGATACGTCCACTCCGGTCCTCTCGTACTAGGAGCAGCCCCCCTCAAATCTCAAACGCCCACGGCAGATAGGGACCGAACTGTCTCACGACGTTCTAAACCCAGCTCGCGTACCACTTTAAATGGCGAACAGCCATACCCTTGGGACCGGCTACAGCCCCAGGATGTGATGAGCCGACATCGAGGTGCCAAACACCGCCGTCGATATGAACTCTTGGGCGGTATCAGCCTGTTATCCCCGGCGTACCTTTTATCCGTTGAGCGATGGCCCTTCCATACAGAACCACCGGATCACTAGAACCTACTTTCGTACCTGCTCGACCCGTCAGTCTCGCAGTCAAGCACTCTTATGCTCTTACACACAATGCGCGATTTCCGACCGCGCTGAGAGTACCTTTGTGCTCCTCCGTTACTCTTTAGGAGGAGACCGCCCCAGTCAAACTACCCACCATACACTGTCCCCATCCTCGATGAGAAGATTGGGTTAGAACCCCAAGAGTGTCAGGGTGGTATTTCAAGGTTGGCTCCACCTGAGCTAGCGCCCAAGCTTCAAAGCCTCCCACCTATCCTACACAGACACGCTCAGAGTCCAGTGCAAAGCTATAGTAAAGGTGCACGGGGTCTTTCCGTCTTGCCGCGGGTACACCGCATCTTCACAGCGATTTCAACTTCACTGAGTCTCGGGTGGAGACAGTGTGGCTATCGTTACGCCTTTCGTGCAGGTCGGAACTTACCCGACAAGGAATTTCGCTACCTTAGGACCGTTATAGTTACGGCCGCCGTTTACCGGGGCTTCAATCAATTGCTTCCGCAGTGCAAGCACCGCATGACAACATCATTTAACCTTCCGGCACCGGGCAGGCGTCACACCCTATACTTCCTCTTTCGAGTTTGCAGAGTGCTGTGTTTTTAATAAACAGTCGCAACCACCTGATTACTGCAACCCTTCTCAGCTCCAGACGCGAAGTCCTTCACCTAGCAAGGGCACACCTTCTCCCGAAGTTACGGTGCTAATTTGCCTAGTTCCTTCACCCGAGTTCTCTCAAGCGCCTTCGTATTCTCTACGCGTCCACCTGTGTCGGTTTCCGGTACGGTTTGATAGTAATCATCGCTTAGAGGCTTTTCTTGGAAGCTTGGCATCAACTACTTCTTCTGCACAAGTGCAAAATCGTCATCACACCTCAGAATATAGACACCCGGATTTTCCTGGATATCCTTCCTACATGCTTAAACCAGAACAACCAATCTCTGGCTAGTTTAGCCTACTCCGTCCCCCCATCGCTCCTACTATCAAGTTCAGGAATATTAACCTGATTCCCATCGACTACACTTCTCAGTCTCGCCTTAGGGACCGACTTACCCTGCGCCGATTACCGTTGCGCAAGGAACCCTTGGACTGTCGGCGTGCGAATTTTTCATTCGCATTCTCGTTACTCATGTCAGCATTCGCTCTTCTGATACCTCCAGCAACGTTCTCACGTCACCTTCATCGGCTTACAGAATGCTCCTCTACCGCATTAACTTATTCAGTTAACACCCGTAGCTTCGGTGAATGGTTTAAGCCCCGTTACATCTTCCGCGCGAGCCGACTCGACCAGTGAGCTATTACGCTTTCTTTAAAAGATGGCTGCTTCTAAGCCAACTTCCTGGCTGTCTATGCCTTCTCACAACGTTTACCACTTAACCATTACTCTGGGACCTTAGCTGACGGTCTGGGCTATTTCCCTCTTCACGACGGACCTTATCACCCGCCGTGTGTCTCCTGTGGTCGTACTTCTTCGTATTCGGAGTTTGCATCGGTTTGGTAGACCCAACAAGGTCCCCTAGCCGAAACAGTGCTCTACCCCAAAGAGTAAACCCACAAGGCACTACCTAAATAGCTTTCGAGGAGTACCAGCTATCTCCAAGCTTGTTAAGCCTTTCACTCCTATCCACAGCTCATCTCCTACTTTTTCAACAGTAGTGAGTTCGGGCCTCCAGCCAGTGTTACCTGACCTTCACCCTGTCCATGGATAGCTCGCTTGGTTTCGGGTCTGCTAACATCGACTTATCGCCCTATTCAGACTCGGTTTCCCTTCGCCTCCCCTAAAAGGTTAAGCTTGCCAATGCCAGCAACTCGCTGACCCATTATACAAAAGGTACGCAGTCACGGAACAAGTCCGCTTCCACTGCTTGTACGCACGCGGTTTCAGGTTCTATTTCACTCCCCTCACCGGGGTTCTTTTCGCCTTTCCCTCACGGTACTAGTTCACTATCGGTCGATAGAGAGTATTTAGCCTTGGAGGATGGTCCCCCCATCTTCAAACAGGATTTCACGTGTCCCGTCCTACTTTTCGTATACTTGCACCCAAACTACCTTTCACATACGGGGCTATCACCCTCTTTGGCTGACCTTCCCAGGTCATTTTGTTAAGTATTTTGGGCTTACCATATACAGGCTGCTCCGCTTTCGCTCGCCACTACTAGCGGAATCTCGGTTGATTTCTTTTCCTCTGGTTACTTAGATGTTTCAGTTCTCCAGGTTAGCTTCCTTACCCTATGTATTCAGGTAAGGATAATCGGCTTTTGAGGCCGATTGGGTTTTCCCATTCAGAGATCTCCGGATCAAAGCTTGTTGCCAGCTCCCCGAAGCTTATCGCAGGCTACTACGTCTTTCATCGCCTTCTATCGCCAAGGCATTCACCACGTGCGCTTATTCACTTGATCATATAACCTCAAGTTGTCTTACAGCACACAACAATAACCGCTGGAACTGGTTTCATTGCATGCCAATACTCAAGCGCTTGATAAACACATTTTACTGTATTTGCGTTTGTACCCATCCAAATTGTTAAAGAGCAGACTCAAGCAGCCGAAGCTACTTGAGGTAAAAATTGATGATGTGTGAGCCAGGAAACTGAGAATCCAGGGTTTAAAACTGTCGTAAAAACTAATTAAGGAGGTGATCCAGCCACAGGTTCCCCTACGGCTACCTTGTTACGACTTCACCCCAGTCATGAATCATACCGTGGTGAGCGCCCCCCCTTGCGGGTTAAGCTACTCGCTTCTGGTACAGTCCACTTCCATGGTGTGACGGGCGGTGTGTACAAGGCCCGGGAACGTATTCACCGCGACGTTCTGATTCGCGATTACTAGCGATTCCGACTTCATGGAGTCGAGTTGCAGACTCCAATCCGGACTACGATGCACTTTTTGAGATTGGCTCCCCCTCGCGGGTTGGCTACCCTCTGTATGCACCATTGTAGCACGTGTGTAGCCCTACTCATAAAGGCCATGATGACTTGACGTCGTCCCCGCCTTCCTCCGGTTCATCACCGGCAGTCTCCCTAGAGTGCTCGCCATGACGCGTTAGCAACTAAGGACAAGGGTTGCGCTCGTTACGGGACTTAACCCAACATCTCACAACACGAGCTGACGACAGCCATGCAGCACCTGTCTTCTGGTTCCTTTCGGCACCCCCGCTGCTAGGCAGGGTTCCAGAGATGTCAAGAGTAGGTAAGGTTTTTCGCGTTGCATCGAATTAAACCACATGCTCCACCGCTTGTGCGGGCCCCCGTCAATTCATTTGAGTTTTAATCTTGCGACCGTACTTCCCAGGCGGAGAACTTATCGCGTTAGCTTCGATACCAAACAGCCAAGCTGCCTGACATCCAGTCCTCATCGTTTACAGCGTGGACTACCAGGGTATCTAATCCTGTTTGATCCCCACGCTTTCGCGCCTCAGTGTCAGTATTGGTCCAGGTAGTCGTCTTCACCACTGGCGTTCCTTCCGATCTCTACGCATTTCACCGCTACACCGGAAATTCCACTACCCTCTACCATACTCTAGTTAGGCAGTTTAAGATGCACTTCCCAGGTTAAGCCCAGGGCTTTCACATCTTACTTGCCTTACCACCTACGCGCCCTTTACGCCCAGTAAATCCGATTAACGCTCGCACCCTCTGTATTACCGCGGCTGCTGGCACAGAGTTAGCCGGTGCTTATTCTGCGGGTACCGTCAAGCTATAAGGCTTATCACCCTATAACCTTCTTCCCCGCCTAAAGGGCTTTACAACCCGAAGGCCTTCTTCACCCACGCGGCATTGCTGGATCAGGGTTTCCCCCATTGTCCAATATTCCCCACTGCTGCCTCCCGTAGGAGTCTGGGCCGTGTCTCAGTCCCAGTGTGGCTGGTCATCCTCTCAGACCAGCTACCGATCATCGCCTTGGTGAGCCATTACCCCACCAACTAGCTAATCGGATGTAGGTTCATCCTAAAGCCCCAGCACTTGCGTGCCAGATTTCCTCCGTAGAGTATTATGCGGTATTAGCCCGGGTTTCCCCGGGTTGTCCCCCACTTCAGGGCAGATCCCTACACATTACGCACCCGTCCGCCACTCGCCACCCATATGTATTGCTACATACTGTGCTGCCGTTCGACTTGCATGTGTTAGGCATGCCGCCAGCGTTCAATCTGAGCCATGATCAAACTCTTCACTTTTAAAAAAACTGTAAGACCCTTTTCGGATCCCCAGTCTCAGGGCCCACACATCATCAACTTTCAAATTGTTAAAGAGCAGTTGTTACAGTTACATCACATCAAGTGAAAGCGGATTCTACAGAACTTCATGGAGGAGTCAACAGGTGAATACAACTTTTTTTCATTTTTTTGTATTTATTTTCAAGTGACTCTAAAATAACCCATTTACTGGGCTAATTATTTCCATTAAATCTTTTTATGAACTCTAATTTATCTATTCTACTCCCTTTTCTTGGAACTCAGAAGGGGCCAATTTTATAAAACGGCGCTTCCCAACCTGAAAAATTCGCGCTTTTTGGCTATGGGCGACAAACAAATTTTTGTCGGTCACCTTTTCGCCATCTATGCGGACACCGCCCTGATCAATCAGGCGACCGGCAGCCGAGGTACTCTCGACCAGGCCGCAGGATTTCAGTAAGTGTCCGATTAATAGCCCTTTTTCATGGGAGGGCAGATAGACCTCCTGTAGATCTTCCGGGATGGCGCCCTGCTGGAAGCGAGCAATAAAGGTTTCTCGCGCTTTAATGGCAGCTTCGCGGTCATAAAAGCGTTCCACCAGCTCTTCGCCCAGCAGGAATTTGATATCCCGCGGATTAGCGCCGCTCGCTACCTGATCGCGAAAACCCTGGATTTCAGCCAGGGTACGGAAGCTGATTAATTCAAAATAGAGCCACATGGTTTCATCGGACAGGGACATGACCTTGCCGAAGATTTGCTCCGGCGACTCGTCGATGCCGATGTAGTTGCCCAGGGATTTGGACATCTTCTTGAAGCCGTCCAGGCCGGGGAGTAAGGGAAGCATCATGACGGTTTGTGGGGGCTGGCCGAAGTGTTTCTGCAGTTCGCGGCCCATCAGCAGGTTAAACTTTTGATCGGTACCACCGAGTTCGATATCGCTTTTGAGCACGACGGAATCGTAACCCTGGAGCAAAGGATAGAGAAACTCATGGATGGCGATGGGCTGGTTCGTAGTGTAACGCTTATTGAAGTCATCGCGCTCCAGCATGCGGGCGACGGTATGGGTCGCGGCCAGTTTGATTAAATCAACGGCCGTGAGGGCGTTACACCATTGGGAATTGAAGGTGATCTGGGTTTTTTGGGGGTCTAGAACTTTAAGTACCTGTTTTTTATAGGTGGCCGCATTGGCTTCCACCTGTTCTCGGGTCAGCGGCGGGCGGGTTTCGTTTTTACCGGAAGGATCGCCGATCATGCCGGTGAAGTCGCCGATGAGGAAAATGATTTCGTGGCCGAGGTCTTGGAATTGGCGCATTTTGTTTAGGAGGACGGTGTGCCCGAGGTGAAGGTCGGGGGCTGTAGGGTCAAAACCGGCTTTGACGCGCAGCGGTTTGCCGGTTTTGAGGCGTTCGGTGAGCTCCTCTTCGAGGAGAATTTCTTCGGTACCGCGGCGGATAATAGCCAGGGATTCTTTTAGGGAAGTCATAATCGATTAGGCCTTACTTAGGTGTAAAAGGGGGTATTATAAGGCACAGTGATTCATTCATCGAGTAAATCTAATATGAAATAGGCTGAGGTTAAGTCTATGCAGCGTTTTTTACCTCCTATCCCTAACCCTTTCCTCCACAAAGAACGTGGAGGAAAGGGGACTTTGAGGAAAAGAGGCTTTGAGGAAAGAGGGCTTTAGCGTTCAGTTAATTCTGTCGTCTTGATGCCTTCTCTGTCATCCTGAGCGCAGCGAAGGATCTCACTGCTGCATAGGGAGTGAGATCCTTCGCTGCGCTCAGGATGACAGAGAAGGCACGAGATGACAGAGAAGGCACGAGATGACAGAGAAGGCACGAGACGACAGAGAAAGCACGAGACGACAGAGAAGGCACGAGACGACAGAGAAAGCACGAGACGACAGAGAGGCCTCAGGATGGCAGAGAGGCCTCAGGATGGCAACGTATTAGCGACCGGCAGGGGGGGCCGTTTTTTATTGTACAAAGCTGCCTGGTGGGAATCGCTTATTGCTGAGCTGAGCCGCTTTGAACGGGGGTGACCGACCAATTGATACTGCCTGATCTTCCCCAAAAATAGGAGCCTATTATAGCGGTATAATTAGCCGTGATATTGACAGGCCGGGGATGCAAAATTTCACCGTGAATGCTGCCAGCATCTAAAACGCATAAATTTTGTTTGCTGGTAAACGTAATGGTTTCCAGCCCGCATTGATAGCTCAGTTCAATGGACGGTCCATAAACCGATTGTGTCATGTCAAAACGTTTTGAATCACTGGGTAAAATGGAGGTGGGAGCTGGCGTGATTAAATTCCCATGACGGACAGCTTGTCCCGTTAACACGCAGACTTCTTTGGTTAAATTTGAAATTTGGATATGAAAGTTGCCACATTCATTACTCGTGTCAGCCATTGCCACGACAGAGTGAAATGCGATGCAAGCTAGGACGACTTTGCTGATAGGGTTTTTCATTTT
>JABDGC010000002.1:22315-116729 GCA_013286215.1 Gammaproteobacteria bacterium | reverse complement strand
TAAGCTTTCTATCTAGATCAGTATACTGAATACTGCCTCACTAAATTATTAGGGAAAACCCTCAACGGCATGAGCCTAAGCTTAGCTCTATATGGCTTATTTAGCATATAGTCATAAAGAAGTTTTTTGACTTATCTTTACTCTATCTGTCTCCTTAGTTTGGCACAGACACAAGAGGATTCCTAAAATAGGTGTATGATAATAATATGCTGCCGAATTATTGGAAGAAATAAGCCTCTGCAGACCCAAACCAGACTAAATGGAAATTATCTATGAAAAATACTGCTAGCATACTCGGGATTTTATTGATTCTTGCGGGCATTACCGGCCTTGCCTATCAAGGTTTCACCTATACGAAGCATGAGCAAGTAGCCCAGTTAGGCAATATTCAAGTGACTGCAGACACTCAAAAATCGGTTCATTTCCCGCCGATCGCAGGTGGTTTGGTTCTGGTGGCGGGTGTTGCTTTAGTCATTTTTGGCAATCGAAAATAAATTCTTGAACAAGCAAAAACTTTAGGGCTGAGTGAAGAAAAGGTCGTTTTAGATTATTTAAAACAATGAAGGAGTACACGCGCTTTTCAAGCCAGCTTCGAAGTCCAAGCCTTCTTTTACCAGCACAACATGATCTTCTTCGAAAGGGTAATGGTTATCCTTTAACAACGGTGAATATAGCAGTAGCAATGATGGGCGCTGGAGAATCTAGTGAAACCATTAATCTTGCTTGTATATTACTTTGCCAAAATAATGCGGCTCAATCGTTGCTAATTTTGCCGCGTCTCTTGCCCGATTGGCACATATTTACAAATAAAATTAAATGGAGAAGGATGATTCGTCCGCTCTAAATGAAGCGATAGGCCTTTTTGTATTAGCAAATCAGTGACATTAACGCAGTCATCTAAAGCATATAAATTATCTTTATGTGGAACAGCCCAATGCGAAATAGTAGCCTTGGCCTTTAACTTTGCTTCACTTTCATTTTCAGCGACAACAAAAAGATTTTTGTGCAGCTCGGTAAATTCGCGTGAATCATAGCCACCTAAGTTAATAAAAAACAATTTATTTGTCTTATCCGCTGGCGGATCAGCCTTGATGACGAGATTATAATCGTCCACGCTTTTTAATATCCCCCAAGCGTCTAAGTGTAAGCTTTGCGGTGTCCCCCACCACTGCTTTCTGATTTGAGCATAAAGGTCTTCAATCTGTTCACCTACGGCAAAATGAATGTCATGAACTTCAATTAATGAGGTTGCGGTTTTTCCACCGACGTAAATAACGAATAAATTCATAGTCAATTTCTCAACTGGTTATGGATGGCTGCTAAATTCAGTTGCAACTAAACAGGGAATTTAACGCCCTACCCTGTTGTAAATTCAATTGGGCTATTATAACGAAAGAAATAAGAAGTTTATTGCTTTTTCTACGCTGAAGGCGTTTACGAAGCGCCCAGAAAAAGCTTAGCATTAATGGTTGTACAGAAATTATACTCATATCTAAGCATAAGGGCTTAATTCAAGTGCCTGCAACTTCAAGTTGTCTTTTCACTTCGGGCATGTATAATTCGCTGCTTAATGGAGCCTCAATGATCAGGGATTAGTCAATGTTTGTATTGTTTTATTTTGAAATGTTTTTATTATATAAAAGGATAAAAGAAGATTATTTTTAAGGAGGAAGCATGAGTGATTTAATAAAAACACCGAAGATACTGAATTCAAAAGAATGTCTTGCCTTATCTCCAAAATGCAATAGTCAAAAAATAAAAACGCGCACAGCGCATGTTGGTGACAACATAACTATTCGCCGAGCCCTTCCTCAAGGGAATCGAAAAACCATTGGCGCATGGTGTTTTCTAGATCATTTTGGGCCTATCGATTTAACAAACACGGAAGGTCTTCGTGTTGGCCCTCATCCTCACATTGGATTACAAACTTTTACTTATCCCTTGGCCGGTGAAATACTGCATCGAGATAGCCTGGGATCAAAACAAAAAATACAACCCGGACAAGTTAATTTAATGACAGCAGGAAAAGGAATTTCACATTCCGAGGAATCTCTTCCCGACACCCTCCTTCATGGCGTACAACTCTGGATTGCACTACCGGATAGCGTGCGGCACATGGAACCTAATTTCATTCATTATGAAACTATTCCTTCCCTGAACCTCGCTAATTTGCGGATTAATATTTTAGCGGGAGAGTTTTTAAATTCTCTCTCCCCAGTAAAAGTATATTCCCCTTTAGTGGCCTTAGAACTGATCGCCTTAGAGGACACAACAACAACTTTATCGCTTAATCCTAAATTTGAATATGGAATTTTACCCTTAATTGGCACGATAGAAATTGCACAGGAAATTGTTGATATTGACACACTTTTATATTTACCATTCGGCAGACCAAGCACTCCTGTTCGCATTCAACAAGGCTCAAGAATATTAATAATTGGCGGTGAACCTTTTCAAGAAGATATTTTAATTTGGTGGAATTTTGTCGCCCGCACCAAAGAAGAAATGATTGAAGCTGCAAATGCCTGGAACAAGCATACTGCTTTTGGTGAAGTAAAAGGATATCCGGGAAAAGAATTGGTTCCACCTCCTTTACTTTAATACGGCAAAGCGCTCCACAACGAGCGTGGGGAAGAGGGGGATTTGAGTGAGAACCGGACACTCAATCACCTTCTAATCTCTTAAATAATCTTGATTTTTAGAGTAATTTACTTCAATTTAACGACCCCTTTTAGTGATTTAACCGATTGGAGCCAATTCAAAGACACTTTGCTGTCTGTGAGGGCACCCCAATAACACCCTTGACTTAACGTTGTGTAACGGTGTAACATTACATTACTGGAAACCCATAAGGGCTAAAATGAAAATGCGTAATGAAGAAGATTGGTCGATGTTTTTAGACTTGTGCTTGAAGTCAAAAAATAGCGTGCGCCTCGGTGAACTGTTCAACTTATTTTTAACAATAGAAGAAAAAGAACACTTGGCTTCGCGCATGCAGATCATTAAAGCCCTATTGGATGAAAAATTACCGCAGCGGGAAATAGCTGAAAAAATGCGGGTCAGCATTTCTCAAATCACACGCGGATCGAACGCGTTAAAAATTATCAATGATGGGCTTTTAACATTTATAGCGAGCCATCTACGGAAATATAACAAATGACAAACGATCATTTCTTCATACGTCCTTTCTGTTTTTCTTCTTGGTGGCGTTTCCACGCCTAAATTTCTTTTGTCCTCAATTTTTTATATGCCCTAGCCGTGATCAAACCGGCTATGGCCACTGATAAACAGAGCCAAGAATGTACGGAGAATTACGTATGATGAGACTTTTTAACAAAAAACATTTTCAGGATTGTTTGCCTGAGTTAGTCCATGTGACACTTGCAGATGGAGCAATTAATATAAATAAAATAGAAGCGATTATAAATGGAAGAGGATTGATTGACGGTGAACCGCCTGCTATATTTAATCGTGATGAATTTGAAGCACTCGGTAACGCAATTGAATTTTGCATATCCGCAGCAGTCCTTGACACAGGCCTTTACTTTAAAGCGCCGAGAGAGCTTGCCTTGATTAGTGGAGCTGGCATCGCAGGACTAGCCACCGCGTTTGAATTACTTGCAAGAGGCTTTAAAGTGATTATTGCTGAAAAACGCACGACCTTCAATCGTTTCAATATCATCAATCTAGACGTGGAATCACAACGTTTTCTAAAAAAGTTTGGCCTGTTAGATGAGTTTGAAAAGGTCGTTGCGGGGAGAATCAAGGCACATCAAATTGTGCTTGCTGAGGAAAAAGGTATGCGCCAGATGGACTATTCTGATGTCAGCGAATTACAGCCCAGTAGTCTACCTTTGGAACCTGAATCATTTCAAGATCTCTTCAAAGAGGATGGTATCTACAGCGTACGAATTAGCGATCTGCAAGCCTTTCTCGCAGAAAAGGCCTTAGATGCTGGGGCACACCTCTTTGGCAACGTTGAGCTCGACATTTTAACGCGCACGCCAGCGGGCGGTGCGGCTGAAGTGCAGATGGCGGGGAAAGACAGTCTCTCTGCCCCTGTAGCGCTGCAACCTAAATTACTTTTTGTGGCGGAAGGAACTCATTCCACGACAGCGCGGCAAATGGGAATGGAAGCGCTTGAAGTAAAAAACGAGTGCACCGGTGAAAACTGGATTTTTGGCAATATGCGGTACTCTGGCAAGGAGACCTTTGTTGTTTCTTTGATCGATGCTTCTGGAGAAAGCTTGGAATTAGCAAATATCATTTTTAATGCCAAGATCGGCGAAATCAACATTGCTATTACTTCAAAGGAAAGCCTCAGTCAAGCGCTCATACAAGAACGAATATTGGAAATAGTGAGGCGGGTCGCTTCTTTTCAGGGTATCGACGATCTACCGCAGTCACTTATTAAACATAAGGTAGTTAAAAAACCGGTACATGTTAACAATGAACAGCGCGTCCGGTATTCGAGAGACAATGTTTTCTGCATTGGTGATACAGCGGGCCACAGCTCGCCTCTTGCCGGGCTGGGTGGAACTCTCGGTGTCACTCTTGTCCCACGCACAATCGAACAGCTTCTAAATGACTCTGAGCAGCAGCCTCATCAGGCGCAGCATAATTTTCATAGATTTACTGAAGCTTATACCTCGAGATGGATTGCGAAATCGATAGCTGTTAAAAAACGTTGCCTCGGGTTCTTCAAGGGTAAAGATCCTATCGCAAGCCATCAAGAGCAAACTGCAAGTAAGGGAAGTGAATTGGCCCTGATAGCAGGGGGGGTACACCGATGCTGAATAAGGCAAACCAAAGCTTTCTTGTGGTCACGCTAGGCGTGGTATTTGAGCACCTGGATATGATGCTGGTTAGCTTGCTAGCCAGCTCTATTGTTGAGGAATATATCGGCCATGGCAGCCCTGCTCTCAACCTGTTTTTTGCCTATCTAGGATACGCCATTGCTTTCTTATTCCGACCTTTGGGCGCATTTAGCTTTGGCTGTGTCGGAGATCGGTACGGGCGTAAAACCGCCTTGATCGGATCGATGGCCTTGATGTCAGCAGCAACCCTGGCCTTCGCTTTTATCCCCGGCGTGCAAGCGCTGGGAGTAACTGCAACCCTTCTTTTCTTTCTCTGTCGAGTTGCTCAGGGTCTCGCTGTTGGAGGGGAATATGGAACCGCTATGACTTATGCTTACGAACTGAATCCTCAGTTCCGAACCTTTTACGGCGCCTGCGTCGTTTCATCGACGCATATCGGTGGATTTATTGCTAGTTTTCTCGCTAGCCAGTACCTGGGGAGCTTTCGTAATGCGTTTTTTATGGTAGGATTGGCCGGTTTTTTCCTTTTATTGTTTCGTTCCTGCATCAAGGAATATCATGTTGGTACTGTGAAAAAAATCTCTGAACTAGCAATAGAGTCAGTAAAAGATAAAAAAGCCATATTAGAGGCTTTAATCGTCGCATCAATGCTAGTCTTGGTTTTTTACGGGTCCTTGATCTATCTCAATGAGCTTATTCATCAAGACCTTGGAATTGCTCGATCTGAAATATTTAAAGCCAATTCATTTTTGCTTGGTCTTTGGATCGTGCTACCTCCGCTTTTTGGCTATACCGCCGATCGATTTGCTGTTTCTTATCGAAAAATGATGCGGTTCGGCGCCCTGGGCGTTTTCTTAAGTGCGCCCCTTCTAGGCCTGGCTTTTGCCCTTGCTTCGTATCCAGCGGTGCTAGCCGCGCAGATTCTAATGCATCTTTTCCATATGGTCTTCTGCCTGTGTACGCCGCGGTTCTTTGGGGATCTGTTTTCTGGACAAGCACGTAACACTGCAATTTCAACTAGCTATTCTTTAGGCGCTTCTTTTACCGCCGCTCTAGCGCCGCTGATATGCCACATGAGTATCGCTCTATTTCACACTAACTCTGCCATCTGTATACCATTTATGTTGGTTGCACTGGCAGTTATTTTCATTCTTAAAAAGGAGGCTTTATGCAACAAGATGATTCTTTTGAACTATACGATATAAAAGTTGAAGTAGTCAACAATGGTGTCAAACCCATGGTTTGCAATCACAAGGAGGGAGACAGTTTTATGCTCTCAGGAGAGAATTTTTCCTTGCCAAATCAGCAGACCTTCCCTATCTACTGCCTTGCCGCCTTGATTCCTATCATCACCATCAAGCAAAGATTCACAGCACCTAATGACTGGATCAGCACAGATAGTGAGGTTGCCTGTCCCGATGTTCATTGTGGCGGTGTTTTTAAAATATCGCGGATAGGAAAAAGAACCTTTTACCACCACCAAGTAACAGCAACGAAGCTGAATCATGAATGATGCGATAAATACATCCAAGATTATTAGGGGCTGCTGGCAGCTTGCCACAGGTCACTCCCAGGGGGATAGGAGCGTACAGCCTATCCTCGATGCCATTGAGGCTGGGTTTACTACTTTTGACTGTGCTGATATTTATCTTGGTGTCGAAGCATTGCTAGGCAAAGCTGCAAAAGTGGTCGCCGAAAAAAAGCTGCGCATCCATACGAAGTTTGTGCCCGACTTGAGCTGTCTGCAGAAAGTTGACCGCAAATCCGTTGAAAACAGCATCGATCGCAGCCTGAAACGCTTGCAGGTGGAACGCATTGACCTGGTACAATTACATTGGTGGGATTTTGGAGTTAAAAACTATTTATCTGCTATGGAAATCCTTTTGGAACTGAAAGCCAGGGGTAAGATAGCGGAACTTGGTCTCACCAATGTGAATAGAGCGTATCTAAAGGAATTTCTCGAACATTCGGAGGTGGCCTCTTTACAGGCTCAAATTTCTCTTTTTGATAGCCGCGTTGCGCGAGGGCTAAGTGAACTGTGTCGCACAAGTGGCGTCAAGATATATGCCTACGGCTCCTTACTGGGTGGCTTTGTAAGCGAAAAATGGCTCGACCAAAAAGAGCCTCAACTAGAACAATTAGCCAATCGATCCTTGGTCAAGTACAAGCTTCTCATCGATTCAGCTTGCGGATGGGCAGTGTTTCAACACCGCCTCTCATTTTTAAGTAAGTTGGCAAGCAAATATCACTGTGAAATCGCTAATATTGCAATTGCCGCTTTACTTCAGGCAGGTAGAGCAGATGCTGTTATTGTCGGGCTGAGCCCTCAAAATTTTGCTACGCATAACCGAAGCTTAGCAAAACTACCCCTCCTGGAGATGCGCGATTTACAAGAGATCAACGCATGGACTTGCAACCTGCCAGGGGATGCCTATGATGCAGAAAGGGACTTGACAGGGGTTCATGCGAAGGTTATGAAGTACAATCTCAATGCTGAGTAGGGCATTTAATTAAGACCTGATCTAAAAAGCTTGGCCGATTTAACCGTAACATGGGGTAACCCTAATGAATAAACCATTAACCGATCGCAACCCTAGACCTCCAATTGCGACTTATGCGACCACTAGAACACCACTATGAAAAATCAATTAAACCCCAACTATTTGCAGCATAACACCTATTTCACTGACAATATCAAAAAAATATACCTTGAAGCAGGCCATCAATGGTTAGCAAATTTGCCGAAGCGAATTATCACGCTATCTGAAAAATGGGACTTTGAACTTACACAGGTCATGCCTGAGTTGAGCTATAGCTTTGTTGCCTTGGTTAAATATCAAAACAAACCAGCCATTATAAAAATAGCGCCTCCAGAGCAATCACTCGCGAGAGAAAGCTTATGTCTTTCCAGTTTTCAAAAAGACTCTCCCGCTATTTTTCATTTTGATGAACAAGAAAATGCCATTCTTATGGAATATATTTATCCTGGCAAGCCCTTAAAAAATTTAGTTCAAGCAGGGCAAGACGACCAAGCCACGGTAATTATTTGCGACATCATTCGAGAATTAAGATTTCAAAATATACCAAAGCAACATCCGTTTAAGCACATGTCAGAACGAGTAGCAGACTTAAATATCTTAATAGGCAATTTCGATAAAAAATTACTCGACAAAGCCATTCATCTTTTCCGAGAGCTTACTGCTGATCGATCTGCAGATATTATGCTTCATGGCGACTTGCATCATGACAACATTATATCATCGGACAACAACTGGAAAATAATTGACCCGCACGGCTACATAGGTGAGCCCACTGCTGAAGTAGGCGCTATGATTCGTAATCCCTATAATTGTTTTCCTACCGATAAGCCCCTTGAAAAAATTCTAGAGAGACGCCTCTTTATTTTAAAAGATGAATTACCCTATGATTTTGAACGCATTCAGGCCTGGTGCTACTGTATCAGTGTTTTATCCGTAGCTTGGACGTATGAAGGATTCAAGAGAATAAATGATAGCGAAATTGCTTTAATTCAAGCTCTGAACCAAGTTTGTTTTTGAACTTCAAGCATTCGAATACGCCAACCATCCTGTTTCACTTCCTGAATAGGATGGCTTCAGCCCGTTAAATATCAATTTTTAATAAACTTCGAGTGTCTTTACCCAATGCCCTGGCTTCCACTCCCATTTCGTGCAAGTGCTTCCGGTATATTGCGTACAAGCCCAGTAACTATCAATCCAGGCCACACCTTCATACGCCACTGTCTGACCCGGGGCGTTTTGATATTGACAAATGCGATGCTCTGGAATCCAAGCGTTCTTAAACCAGCTGGCTTCAACGGTAAAACAATTAACATAACCTTCCGGCATGGCAATCAATTCTTTCGCTGTAGGCACAGGTGTAACAATCATAGGCTTTCCTTGTACCTGTGAAGGCAAAGGAGCTGGTGAAGTAATATTAGGAGTAGGAGCGCTAGTGATAACCTCTGTGGTTTGTGCCTGTACCTGAATACTGCCAAAGCTTACAAACACAAGAAACATGAAATAAGCACCAATTCTTAAATATGACATAAACCGCCCTCCTTTGCGAATATCAGCTTTCCTTATATTAATACTATCATCGATCAATTTGTTTTAGCAATACTTTAGCAATTCACCCTACGAGCGCTGAAGAGCTTGTCTTAACAAGGGGGTGATAAAGAAAAAAAATGACGAATGAATCTGCTTGTCAAGCTGGTATTTTATAGAACAGGCTTGTAAACTAAAAGAGCAAAGGACTTTTTGAAAAATATTGAAATGGTGGCCGGACAGCCTTTATTTCAAGCAACCAGTTAAGAATCAAAATTTAAATTAATGTCTAAATTGGAGGATGTTATGAAAAGGATTCTAATTAACTTGGCTATATTTTCAACAATAGGGCTTGTTGGTTGCTCTACAAATACGCAAAATGAAAATACGGGTATTGGTGCGGTTTCTGGCGCTGCCGTTGGCGGCGTGGGGGCGGCTCTTCTCCATGGTAATCCTGTTTGGATTGGCGCTGGCATCGTTGGAGGTGCTTTGATCGGTGGCTTTGTTGGACACTCCATGGATAGCAGCGATAATACGCAAACCTATAAGGTTATTCAGAATAGTCCGACCGATCAAACGACGCGCTGGGTAAATCCGAAGACAGGAGTCGCTTACACAATGACTCCCACGAGTGGTTTATTTAATCTAAATGGAAATCCCAATTGCCGTGACTTCCATTTTACTGCAACAAGATACGGTAAAATGCATGAATATGAGGGCACAGCCTGTCAGATGCGAGATGGGTATTGGCACACGGTTCATACTAAATATTAATTATTGTTAAGACAGCTTTAAAGAGGGCCATTTTACATGAGGGGCTAACTGTGCCACAAGCCAAATCGCCTAAAGCTATGATTCAAAAGCTAAGCGCTAGAAATAAATTGGCCTTCTTTACTTCTATTGTATCTTTTTTGTTTCTTTTCCCGGGCATTTATTTATCTATGCTGACCATTTCAACAACAGGATCTATTAATGCGCAAACCCCACATATTGAAACGAATATTATCGGAATACCCAGTGTCTCAGGCTCAGAACAGCACCATATGAATTTAAATATTTTTGACACCACTCGCTCAATATTAAAAACGGTGCATAACCTTTGGGATCGAGACTACTTCTTTGTTGCCAGTATGATATTTTTATTTTCTGTTATAGTTCCTATCACCAAGGGAATTTTATTAAGCTATACTTTTTTTACCAAAAACTCAGTTCGGCGAAAAAATATTTTTTTATTTATTAAAGCCATTGGGAAATGGTCCATGTGCGATGTTTTTATAGTAGCTATTTTACTCGCCTATCTTTCCACTGGAGCCAGTAAAACAGAAAATGTCAAAAACTTTGTCATTATGGGGCACTCTATTAATGTGGATGTTTTTGCAGGCATGCATGCTCAATTGCATATCGGGTTCTGGTGTTTTTTAACCTATTGTCTTTTATCTTTAATAGCCCTTCAATTATATGAATCTTATTAATGATGTTAAATTTAAATGGTTAAGGAGACTTCTAATGAAAAATCCATTTAAGCAACTATTATTCATCTTCTCTTTTATAACAGTAATGAGCTTTATAACGGGCTGCGAACATACTGTTCAAGGAATGAAACAGGACGTACGGGAAGACACGAATTCTGACTATGATACAGATGATCAAAACGTAACGGTAATAAAAAAGACTGAAGTTATTTACCCAGACCAGTCTCTTCCTACTTCCCCACCTCCCCTACAAACACCACCTCAGTAAAATAGACCTATTTTTTCTTTTGCGTGGCGAATCGAGTGCTAGTACAGTGTCAACTTGATTTTGTCCCAATCGTAATATGAAACCCAATGGCATAATTTTTAAAGCATAGTAAATCAGGCAACCCAAGCCTTCTTCGCAATCGCAGTAAAGAAGGCGATTCAATCAAAAACGCATAATAGGTTTTATGCTCAATTTTCGCAGTAATCAGCTCTTTGACCACGAAATGATGCTCTTGATCTAAATCTTCATTATTAATTGCTTTATTTTCTTCTGGGTAAATGACGCTAATATGCGCGCCCACTGCTCCTGCACCAAAATAATCAGGCATTTTAACACCTTGGTTTTGCAATAAAGGAAAGAGGTCGTGAATATAGGCATCGTCAATATTCAAATAAACTAAATTATTTTTTGATCTTGCTAATTTCCCTGCGCACTGCAAGCGCGAAGTGGCACTAACAAGTGCTGGGAGCTGTAATTTTTCTATCACTGGTAATTTCATGAATAACCCAGCTCATCACAGATAGTCGATATATCACCTGGCTTACGGGCAATATAGCTTGGCTGAAGTTTTAAAATAATTTTTGCTATAACGACTTGAAAACGATCGGCCAAGGTGCTATTAAAAGCGAAAACAAGGCGAAGACCTTTATTCCGCATATTCTCAAAAATCATATATGCGCCCTACGGCGGAAGGAACAACTCTATCGCCAAATAGGCTTCCTAAAGCACTTACCGCCCTCCAACCTGTGCAATGGGCAGGTATAATCATCTGCAAATCAAATGGTTTCATGTCGGTTACTGTTTGGGGAATAATTTCTTCCACGGAACGGCCCGATAAATGGAAACCACCCATTACAGCATATAAAGGTAGCGCTGGAAATAATTTTTGTGCGTATTTTAATACATTGATAATTCCAGCGTGAGAACAGGCAGAAAAAACCACAAGACCTTTATCACGAATATGAACCACTAAAAATCGTTCATCCAAAATCCAAGGATCGTCTTCCCATTCACCACTCGATGTTTGCCTTACATGTCCTGGAAACCCTTTTTCATATTCGGTAACACGAGGAATCTCACCGCTCAAATAAAACATAGCGTCCAATAAAAAACGTGGCTCATTCGAATTGACGACAACTGCTCCTTTTTGCTCTAGTTCTTTTACAGCAGGCACCTTTTTAAAGGGACAGATTTCGCCCTTATGAGTGGTTGTCGCCCGTTGATAAAACATACCTGGATTAAGGTGAAAAACCACCTCTTCTCCATTATTTTGGCCCTTAATTAAATCAACTGCGGTTAGAAACCCACCTGCGTGATCCCAATGTCCATGCGATAAAACGACGGCCTCAACAGCGCCAAGAGGAGCGTTCAATTTATGCACATTCCTTGCAAAAACCTCGCCCTCAGGCCCTGCATCGAACAAAAGACTGTGCTCAATATTTCCCCGTGAAGCTGTAATTAAGAGCGAAAGGCCGTGGGCGCCACAACAGAGGCACTCACCGGATAATTCTTTCATACCGCTCTTTCTAAGATAGGCCATTTCATGCGTAACATTTTCTGGGACGCTAGAAAGGCTGTCTGTTACATTATCGACTAAAACCTGGATTTTCAAATGATCTACAGCTTGAATATTCATTAATTACCAAACCCCATATTCACTTTGTCGAGTCAACTGATTTCAACATCTCGATGTCAGCACTAACAATCGCGGCAATGTTTTTATTGATCACTTCAATGGGCCAATTCCACCATTTTATCTTTAGCAAATTCGCAATGGTTTCATCATCAAATCGCTTGCGGATGATCTTAGCTGCGTTACCAGCAACAAGGGTGTAAGGCTCAACATTTTTGGTTACTACGCTACGTGATGCAATAATTGCGCCATCACCAATGGAAACCCCCGGCATGATTAAGGCTTCGTGCCCAATCCAGACATCATTGCCCACAAGGGTATTGCCCTTGTTCGGCCATTTTGCCTGATAGCTGCTAGACCAAGGCTCACCGAATACGGCAAAAGGATAGGTACTAAAACCATCCATTTGATGGTTAGCACTGCTGGTAATAAATTGCACCCCGTGCGCAATTTGCACGAATTTCCCAATGATCAATTGCTCAGGAACGACAGGGTGCATGTACGGAGCCAGTAATTTCCGCACGTCGTCTACAGGCAGTCTAAAATCATTAAAATAGGTATAATCGCCAATATGAATATTAGGTTGATTGATGACGTTTTTCAAAAAAATAGTGTGTGGCCAAGCATTCCCGTCGGATTGCTTAATTGGATATTTCTCTGTGGTATTAATCGTTCTTGTCATAAATAAATTCTGCCTATTGCTTAAACACTCTATTTCTATATTGCCTAGCAGCAAGAAATGCTCCTTTATCCTCGGAAGCATCTAATTCCTTATAAAGCTGCAGAATAGGCCTCCTTAATAAGGCTTCGAACTAAGAAACACCCTGCCTTTTAAAATACAACATTCTTTCTATAGCAAAGGACATTATTAGTAATGCCATCATAGTATATACAGCTACCGGAGAATGATGGAAAGTATAAACCTCAAGCGTGCAAAACAAAACCAAGCAAAGCATTAATGAGGTAATAATCAATGATTTTCTCGCTCCGGTCTGTGACAAGATTCTTAGATGCCCCGCATTCACTGCAGCATAAATTAACAGAAATGCTCCACTACCCATCATGGTCACTCCCGCTAAATCAAAGAAGAGGATAAAAATAAGGACAAGGAGTGTGGTAATAAATAGTCCGCCAGTGGCCCCTCTCCATTCTGTTCGTGCAAATACTTTTGGTAGCTCTCCATCGCGGGCAACCATGTAACAAACATTGGCCGCGCCAAAAAGCGTGGCATTAATAGCTGAAGCTGTCGAAAATAAGGCTGCAATAGCGATTAGCTTGAAGCCTATTTCACCTAAAAACGGCTTGGCCGCTTGCGCCAAGGCGAAGTCTCCGGAAGAATAAATCTCGCTAATAGAAAGATTGCCAATCACTGTGATTGAAACTGCCAGATAGATGGCTATGACTATTAGCACACTGAGATATAAGGCTTTTGGCAGCATTGTAGTGGGGCTATCCATATCAGCCGCCGCGTTCGTTATAAGGCCAAAACCCTCATAACCTATAAAGAGTACACCTGCCCCAAAAAATATGTTGTCGATACCACTCCAAGCCGATATAGCAAGATTCTCTGGTTGGATAAAAAATAAACCTACTCCTGCGAAAAGCAAGAGGATGCTTACTTTAATGGCTACAATAACCACCTCTGCTTTGCCAACAGAACCTGCGCCAAGCATATTAATTATCATGAAAAACACCACAATTCCGCAGGCAATGCTCTTAGATAAGAATAACGTCGGCGCATTAGTGAAAAAAGTCATGCAATAGGCGGAAAACCCTTGCGCATAGAGTGCAATAGAAATGATATAACCTATCCACATAAATAAGTTGATACCACCACTCATCGCACCCCTGCCCCATCCTCTCACTAGAAACTCAACGGCACCACCTGCCGTGGGAAATTTTGCACCCAACTTTGCATAGGAATAAGTTGAAAATAGCGCGATTACACCGCCAATCAGAAACGAGAGCCACATCGCGGCACCCGAGGCTTGAGCTACGACGCCCAAGATAGAAAATATTCCAGCGCCTATCATGCCGCCGATACCAATAGCAATGGCAGCTAATAGTGAAACTCTCGAATTTGAACTTATATTACTCATGGTTTTCACCAAATAACGTCGGGCCAGTTAATTGCATTGCCCCGTAGCCTATTCTATTGACCTCAATGGTTCCTGCTAATTTAAATTTTATATTCATAAAATTCCTTTTTTGATGATCGCTTTAAGGAGCAATCGGTTGTATCATATTCTTTCAAACAGAACAACGGGTTAACATGGGGGGGTAAAATAACGGTCGTTTGAAGAAACTTAGCGAGAGAAGCCAATGCCTAAAAAATTAGCTGCTGAACAAGTACAAATGCAATTCAATCTTGATGATGAAGATCAACTATCGGTTTTGATCGATACCCCTAGACTAACGATTCGTTCAGTTACTTTAGCTGATGTTGAGTATTACCTAAATTTATTTTCAGACAGCGAGGTCATGAAAAAATATGCAAGTGGAAAACCCCACACAGATCGAGCAGCAATAGAAGCCCGTATTAAAGGATGGGTTGAGCGTTGGGGAAGAAATGACCCCTTTAACGGATTAACTGTTTTTGACAAAAAAACAGGCGAATTTATTGGCCATATTGTGCTTGGCCGAAGTGATGAAGGAAACGGAGTAGCTGAACTTGCTTACTTATTCCACAAGAAATTCTGGAATCAAGGTATTGGAACAGAAGCAGTTTCTGCAGTTGTTAATCATTATGCGCCTGAAATAGTGAGGCGAAACTATAAGCTTGATGGTTGTGCATTTAGTAAAATTACTGCTACCACACGCGTTGATCATGATTTTTCTAGAAAAGTATTAGAGGCTGTTGGATTAGCCACTAACATGCAAGTAAATCATAAGTTTGGGGCAGCAAGATATATTTACTATGGGAACATTGCAAAGCTTCAGCAGCAGAAATCTTGGAAAAACCAAGCTGTACGATATGGGATAGGCGCCTTAATATCGGGCATTGGCCTATACGCCGCCTATAAAATGCTCAATAAGGGCGGCGGAACTCCATCTAAGGTGGTAACTCAGTCTAATCATTTTAAATTATAAAGCTTAAAATGCTGATGGAACCTCCTTTTGAAGGCTAATAAATTATTATTAGCTTTGCAGAAGGGGGTAAGCCAGGTTGGTTGTAATAATGAAGAAAACAATTATATGATCCGATCATTATTTTATTGTCAGATAAGCGCTTAAATTATCTTTTGTAAGAGCCGAATCTTGCAACGTTTTATAAGTGCGATCACGATTTCTTGCGTTAAAATAACTCTCATTATTTTCGCCCAGAACAAACATGCGTAAATCGCGGTAGCGCAGCTGATGATTTGCCGAACCTTGAACAAGATCAGCCAGCGTTTGATATTTTTTCTGGCGTAGCAAGTCTCTTGCAACATAGCCTGTTGTGGTTGTTGAAAATAAGGAGTAAGCATAACGGTCTCTTTGCAAAACCAAAGCGAGTGCATTACGCAACGCATTTTTTAAAGCCTGCTTATCCACAAGCTGAACAACCTCAGACTGCAACCTTGTAACAAGAGTGCCTTTCGCAGAGGCTTTACTTTCTTTAGACATGCCTTTCAACAGGTCAGTTAAAAAGTCGTTAAAAAGACCCGCCATATCAGGCTCACTATAAGCTATCACAGGACGCGCAATTCTCGGAGAAAGAGGAGGCTCTATGCTAAGCGCATAAGCTTGGTCAGCATCTATCAGTTCAGCATCTACTTTACTCTCTTGCACAATTTCTCGGTGTTGTCTGTTCAAATAACGCTGAGCAGGATCCGTTTTTATTTTTACAGATCGGTAAGAATGTCCGGCCTTTGAGCTTGGAACCAGTTTTTGTTTTTCACGTTCGTAGATTGATTTTAAAACGGCAGCATCCTCAAGTTGAACTTCAGTGCCTCGATTAAAAAAACGCTTTCCTAAAAACTCAAGTGCTGTCCCGCAATCCTTTAAAAACTTACTAATGTAAGCAAAAGTAAGCAAAGATTGCTCATTTCTAAAATTTACCTCATCGGAAAATACTGTTTGATACTGCACCCCTGAATGACAGCCTGGCAAGACATCTTCTTCCATTTGAGTTTTTTTAGGATATTTCGGGAACAAGGGTGCATGCGCAGCCAAATCTGCAAGGGGAACGTTAGTATATAAAGATAACACCCTCTTTAAATTATGGCATTTTGATAAATCCATTGCTTGATTTGCTAAAGTCTGCCCTAAAAAGTCTATTTTTTGTGTCACCAATAAATTACCTGGAACAGTATCTAAAAGTGCTAGATTGATTTCCAGAATATCCTCATCAAAATCGCCCAGCATCTTTGTTAACAATAAAGCAGCGATCCCACCACGACTATGTCCATAGCAATTCAATTTAACTTTTTTGCCTTGCTTAATCAGGTCAAGAACCTGTTTTTTTACAACTTGGCATTGTTCGTTTAAACCCGTACCAAAGAAAATGCCGCTTAAGCCATGAGTTATGCCGCAGCCTGAAAAACCCAGGCGCATTTGCTTATCATTTTGAGTATTATTCGCATAAAGAAAACTGCCTAGATTGAATTGTTCTTCAATCTCATGCCCTGTGCCGCTAAAATAAATAGTTAGGACAATTTCCTCTCTCTGATTATCTTTTTTCATTGCGCGCAGATTCATAAATCTTCAACCCCTGTCGATTGATAATATTTTAAGCAATAGTAAGGAGGCGTAAGCTTCCCCATCAAGCACACAGTTCTAAATTAGAGTTTCCAGCGGAAATCATCTCACAAAAAGCAGTTGGTGTCATGCCGTCTAATGCATCATGAGGTCGTTGTTCGTTGTAATCGACTATCCATGCCCTAGCAATTTCACGCACCTGCTGTAATGAGCTAAACAAAGGTATGCTATCATTTATTGTCTATTAGGCCTATACTGAAGCTAAATAAGAATCAATTCCGCTATTACTAATGGATATATTTATTAAAAGGTGCTTCCAAATGAAATTTAAATTTGCTGTCTTACTTTTTGCCTCATTTTACCTTGCTGCTTGTGCGCATACGCCTACAAAAGGAGATAAAATGCTTTCTGCTTCTAATCAAGCTAAAGAGTTAGGTAATACTTGGGATCAAGGAAACCAACTTGTTTCTAAAGGCATCGCCCAACAAAAAAATGGTATGAACCTCATATCTGAAGGAGAAGCACAAGTAGCAAAAGGAGAAAAATTAATTGCTGAAGGTGATAAAATAACTAAAGAGGGAAAACAACAAATTATTTATGGAAAAAAACTTCAACAAGAAAGTGAAAATAACTTTAATGAGCGCTTCCCAGCCTCAGCGTTGAATAAAAAGGCCGGTGAGATCTAGACAGAACCCACAGCTTTTTTGACCTTATTGGGGGCTGCACACAGCAGTTTGTGTAAGTGACCATAGCCTACTTGGACGTGGGTGGTGCCATAAGAAATCTTCAAACGACCGACCTCCGTCCATTATTTTTCCGATTTAAAATGCAACTTCGCACACGTTAATTTTTAACGATTAACGCGTTTTGTACCGTTGCAACACCTTCCACTGATTTTGCAATGCTCTCGGCTCTTGCCTTTTGTTGCGGCGTATTTACAAAGCCGCTCAGTTGAACGGTGTTTTTGTACGTTGTTACTGTAATGGGCAACCCATGAACACCGTCATCCGCCAAAAGTTTTGTTTTTACTTTAGTGGTGATTATACTGCTATCCACATATTGGCCCGTGCTTTCTGATCTTTGTGAGGCAGTACAGCCTGTTAATAAGGCAACACTCACGAACCCCAAAGCAATAAACATCATTGATTTTTTTAACATGTTATCTCCTTTGACTTAAAGTAAAAGCAGTGCGACTTTGAGCAACCGCAGATTATAAATATTCTTAAATACCAAGCTATTGTGACGCATTTTAACTGAATGTTCAACAACGTTATTGTAAACAGCAATCATAAGCTAGTTTTAAATTTAATCTAAACTTTCAATTTGATAAAGCAAATCACCCGCGTTCTCTAAGCTACTGGTTTCTGATTGCAAAACAAAATAGTTATTGATTTTATAACGTATGCGAATGATCGACACTGGATCGAACAAGGCGATGCTATAATGCAAGGAAATTTTCGAACCAAAATTTTTACCGACATTTGCTGTGGTAGACTGCTGTGGTAATCCAGTAGAGGGATTTACGTATTCGGAGGTGCCAATGCTTAAATCACTCAGATGTAGCTTGTTTTGAAGCTGGTCAGTCAAGCCTTCCGCATCCTCTCCGCCAACCATGCTGGTTGCGGCACTTAAAAGAGCCAGACTTGCCCCTTCGGAGGCTCCTGATTGCGGCCGGTTCAAGATTAAATAAGACAAAATATCGCCCTGCGTTAAACCAGGAGGATCTGAAAACAATGAAACAACCGGTTTATTTAAAGTTCCACGCACTAAAACACCAACCGACTGTGAAACGTCAAACAGATTATTGCTGTCGATCGTTTTTATTTTTTGAGTTGCACGGATATCCAACCCAGGATTAGTCAGTAAATTTCCTGCATAGATTAAACGACCTTTTTGAATATCCAGTTGTCGACCATACGCGCGATAGCGCCCGTTTAACGTATACAATACCCCCGTGACAATTGGCGAATTTCCTGGAGTGCTGGTGATAAAAAGGCCGCCTTTTAATTGAGCCTTTAAATTTTCATATTGAATATCAACCTTATTCGCTATCACCAGTTTAATCTTCAAAGCAAGCTTGTCATAAAGATTTGTGCTCGGGCTTTTTTGTTCATCGACAAAGACAAGTTCAGAAGGCAAAACAACGCCCGTGCTCCAGTCCTGACGATGAATGCTTGCTGTTGGGATCATTAAATCGCCCTCTATGTAGAGCGTCTTATTGCTTAAGTTTAACTGCAAGTGCGGTGATGCAGTCACCTGATATTCATCCGTGTTATATACTAGATTATCCCCCGTCAAGCTTAAACGCGCGTAAGGATGCTTTGCCATAGGATTCATTGTCCCTTGGAGCTGGCCACTTCCTTGACCCAGCTTAAAATGACCATCTAGCTTTATCTCTTGACCCTCATTTTGCTGAGCCCTTAAATAGAGATCCGATATGCGCATACTTAATTCGTTTAACGATATTGCCCCGCCGGCTAGCAGGAAGTCATAATTGAGAATCGGATGATTCAATGGCCCTTTAATTTGAAAAGAGCCCGTTAGTTTGCCTTGACGAATTGAGAGACCGAAAGACCGATCAAGAAGCCAAGCATTGAATGCGGTTAAATCAAGGAATGAGACTGTCCCTGTTCCTTGTACCGGCTGAGAGAACGCAGAGAATGCTTTTAAAGAGGGAAGCTTTATATGTGCTACAATTTTATTGTTTGAGTCAAAGTCAACCTTGAAATTGAGCAGGGAATTCGCACTATTGAAGGAGGCATTCGCATGTATTGCTAGCTTGGGAAGGGTGAAGGAATGATCTGCCAGTTGCAATTGATGAGTTTCTACTTCCACTGCAAGCTGAGGATGCTCAGGGGTACCGCTGAGCTTGCTTTGCAGTGACAGAAACCCTTTGGCTTCAGGCAGAATTGTTTTTAATTGCGGAATAGTCAGGTGGGTTTGTAAGTTCCACTGTTCAGCAAGCTTCCCCTGCAGAGAAAGGCTTGACTTTCCATAATGTAGTTCCACTTTATCAAAAGAAGGGTAACCCTCTTTGAAATAGAGTTTACCCCTGCCCCAAAGGGGCTGATGATTCACATTTCCTTGCAATAACATTGCATAGTCATTTATGCCCGTTTGCCCGAAATTGAAATGCGGGATATCAACAAGTAACTCCTGTCTATGAAAGACTTGAATCTGCGTCAGCTGAACGTGATTCAAACGTAGATATTGAAAAAAACGCCACAGCATTGGAAAAGACCATTCATGCCTTTCACGAGGCCTTGGGTTGAACGCGAGCTTGATCGCTGCATTCGTGATCTCCACAGTTCCAATAACGAGTAATGGCCGCGTCAGCGGGGTTTGCAGTTGCCAGCGACTCTTGAAGCTTTGGATCGTTAAGCTGTTTTCCTGATTTTTATAATACAGATCCTGAAAACAGATGCCTGAGAGCAAGCTACCCTTTAGCTGATTAAAAGTAAGCTGGCCGGGGACAAATAAGCGTCCTAAATCAACGAGCAAGCTCAGGCCAACCTCTGTTGCCAAAATAAAATAGCTGAGGCAGCAGATCAGGCCAATAAAGCCTAGAAACCGAATGATTATTTTTTTAATCAAAATTCAGGCCCCATACTAAATTCAACTTGGTAAGGACGATTTGGCTTACTCAGCGCAGTGGCCAAATAAAGTCGAATGGGGCCAATCACGGATCTATAAATGAGGCCTACCCCATCTCCTTTATTTAAAGGTGTTCCTAGTTTATTCGTCGCTGTTCCCACATCATAGAAAAAAGCAATTAGCCAATTTTCAGTCAAGTGATGTTGATATTCAATACTTCCTAACTCCAAGTAGCGCCCAGGACCAATCGAACTATCAGGGTAGCCCCGCAAGGTGCTCACACCGCCGGTAAAAAATCGCATGCTCAGTGGTAAATCGCTCAAGTCGTGCACCACAGTATAACCCAGCTCACCACGCAGTATAAAATTTCCATAGGAGAAGGGTTTATACATATATTTGCCCTTCAAGTCACCTTGTAGAAAGCTTGTAGAGGAAAAAAATGACTTCGAAGCACCTTGCAGAAGCAAGTTGATTGATTTTCCCTGCGTGGGCAGAATCACATTATCTGCTTTAACATAGGAAATGGATAGGCGTGGATACAATAGCTCGCTGGTATTGAAGGGCGAATTATTTGCAGTGTACCTTTCAATCAGATAATTGACATTGCTGCCAATGGCCCAGGGTAGTTTCTTGTATTGGTAACCCAAGGAAAGCGCTCGAGAAAAGCTGTCTCCATTTTTAGGTTTAAATTTTTGGTGGTCATATCCCAGCGACCATTGTTCATAAAGGGGCTGCTTTCCGGGTATAAAATATTTAGCTGCAAATCCGGTTAACACGGAAGATAATTTAAACTGCAGATCAGCCGCATGGCCCATGCGGTTCACACGATTAAAGTGAATGCCCGAGCTTAAACGAGGCCCCGTAAAGCTGCCATATCCCAGACCAAGATAATACCGCCGTGCCTTCGGTGGCACAACCGAAACCTGGAGCGGGATGTGACTATCCTCTATCTTTTCTAATTGCGGGATCACCAAAACTTGCTTGAAATAAGAGGAATCATTCATGTCTTGCTGATATTGAATAAGTTTGTCACTAGAGAAAGGCTCTTCTTGACGAAATATATTGAAGCGGGCTAGAAAGGTAGGGTCATAGCGAGTTTCATTAAAGAAGAGGGAGCCAAAATAATAGCGTTGATGCGTGTTGAAAATGAGAATAATGTCTGCCGATAACTTCCTGCGATCAACTAAAATCTGCGCTTGATCGAAACTGGCCTTAATATAGCCTTGCGCATTGGCTATTTCATATAGTTTTTCCTTCATCTCATTATATCGTTTACTTTCAAACACTTCGCCTATATGTAGTGGGAGTTTTTGCAGATAGGCCTGTAGTTTACGGTTGTCCGCACCCTCTCCTCGCAATTGGAGGTTCATTGTCCGCACACACACAGGTTGACCCAATTCAATTGTATAACTCGCAAGCCAGCCGGTCTTGGTTGCATGAAGGTTCGCAATGATTCGAGGATTAAAATACCCATAAGGAGCTATAGCTTCGGCTATTTGCTTTTTGGATTGCTTAACAAATGCTCTGATCTCTTCACTGGTTAATGGCGAGTTAAGTTTCTTTTCTTCTGATTGCAATGAAATTTGAATATTATTTAAAATTTCCTTGTCAACGCCTTTGAACATGGCTTGCAGCTGCGGCTGCGGGCTATTCGCTCGTGATGCCAAGGGCAACAACCAGGCGCAATATAAAATCAATATCAATAGAGAGATATGTCGTTTCATAATTTTAATTCATGCAAATGCGACGCCTATCTTGATGTGTATTCTAGTTTTGCGCGTCTACGGTTCTCGCAATGAGTCAGGTATGCATGTTCGGATTAGCGGCATCTATTCTAATAAGCGATCGACTGTTATGGTTTATAGTTTATGGGTTATTTAAAGTTACTTCCCGCAAGAAACTAACAGCGTTCTTTTGTTTACTACAACTTATCAACAATAGACAACATATATAAAAATGATTTTTTCATAATACGTCTCCATTAAATATAATTTCAAAATAACAGATCTGTTTTAAGGCATCACTTCATGTGAAAAGAAAAAGCTTCCATTTTTAGTGCAACACCCCCGCGTCTTTTCTTACCTTCTCATTGAATGCTCATGGAGTCAAGTTTCATAAAGGAGGAACTATATAAAATTTGAACAACTAATCAAGAAGGACTTGACTGATTTAATTTCCAATAAGAAATTTGGCGCCTTTTACCAATTTATTTTTCGGAAAATTTACGATAAAGTTTACAGCTAATACAGGTAAAAAGTGGAACCCGGGCAATTTAACTTACTGTGGTCGTCGAAATCAACTTTTTATTCAAGATCAAATCATTAATTATTTCAGCTGTGAGCGGCTTACTTAAAAAATATCCCTGTCCTAATTCGCAACCTTTGTCCCTCAGAAATTGCAATTGCTCTTGAGTTTCAATTCCTTCGGCAATGACGCGCAGTCCTAAACTATTGCCGAGAGTGATCACCGAGTTGATAATAATGTTCTTGTTGGTGGCAATGCCGGTGATAAAGGATTTATCAATTTTTAAAGTGCTGCATGGTAAGCGCTGTAGCAGGCTCAAAGATGAATAGCCCGTTCCAAAATCATCAATGGAAATACTAATACCAAGTTCATGTATTTTTTTCAATACGGTTTCTACGGAAACGGGATTAGTCATGATCGATGTTTCAGTTAATTCTAACTCCAATAGTGAAGCAGGTGTTTTTGTTTCCTCCATGACATTCATGAGGAAAGGCAAGAAATCATTGTCAATCAATTGAATGGATGAGACATTTAATGATAATTTGAAGTCGGAATCTTTTTTATGCCATTTTGTAGCTTGTTGGCAAATTGTTTTTAACACCCATTTCCCAATGGCGTTTATTAATCCGCTTTCTTCGGCAATGGGAATAAAAACATCCGGCGATACAATTCCTAAAATTTCATTTTTCCAACGCAATAATGCTTCTGCGCCGACCATTTTTTTTGTTTTTAGATTAAGGATAGGTTGATAAAGGATAAATAACTCCTTTTTTTCCAAGGCAAATTTTAATGCATCTTCTAACACTATTTTTTCTTTAAACTTTTTATTATGATCCTCTGTGTGATATTGATAATTATTTCGCCCCTTTGATTTGGCTTGATACATGGCGATATCCGCATTTTGAATCAGCGATGCTTGATCTGTTCCGGCCAGGGGGTAACAGGCTATGCCAATGCTCGCGCTGATATGCAAAATATTCTCTTCTAAGCGGAAGGGCGAAGAAAAAACATGAAGTATTTTTTTCGCGATGTTTCCAGCAATATCAGGCGTTTCTAGCTCGCTTAAAATGACGGCGAATTCATCACCGCCCATGCGCGCAACAAAATCATGTTTTCGCAAGCAGAACGTAAGTCGCTTTGCGGCCTCCTGCAGCAAAAGGTCGCCCGTGGGATGGCCAAAAATATCATTTACGGCTTTGAATTTGTCAAGGTCAATAAATAAAACGGCAAAAATAGTACGGTGACGGCTTGCGCTGGAAATTTTTTCTTTAATAATCCTGTCAAATTGCAATCGGTTATAAACGCCTGTTAGCGTATCTGTAGACGATAAAACACTTAAGTTTCTAGTGGTTTCAATTAACTTGAGGCGCATGCTCGCGATCCGTTCCATTGCTTTAATTTTTGCAGCAAGCGTGATTTCGCTAAACGGTTTGGCGAGATAATCATCGCCGCCCGCGTTAATCCCTTGTTCAATATCGCTGTCACTCACCGCGCCGCTGAGAAAGATAATTGGTATCCAGTCATCCGGCACCAAGATGCGCAGTTGTTTCGCGCATTCAAAGCCATTCATGCCCTTCATCACCACATCTAAAATGATTAAATCAGGATGTACTTTCTTGAATAATTCAATTGCTTCATTGCCGTTTTTTGCGGTGATCGCTTCGTGCCCTAATTTGGCCAGCGATTGGGCAATAATATTTCGAAAAGTATCCAGATCATCGACGACTAAAATTTTCATGATGCCTTCCCTTTATCTGAAACACGATAGAATTATGGGCTGTCGACTGTTTGATCAGAAAGGTTTTCCGCTTTTTCAGATAATAGTTGGAGAATTTTTTTTGATATTTTACTTAAAGGAAGAATATAATCAGCCGCATCCAGTTTGACAGCGGCTCCAGGCATTCCCCAAACAACACTCGACTCTTTATTTTGTGCCATCGTCTTGCCTCCGCGATCACGGATGGCTTTTAAGCCCTCGGCACCATCCGTGCCGATGCCCGTCAATAAGATGCCAATGGCATTAGGACCAGCCTCTTTTGCGACTGAATGAAATAAAATATCGACAGATGGTTTGTGTCCATTTACGGGCGGTCCATTGTGGAGCATGCAATAAAAGCGGTCATGTCGTTTATTAATCAGCATGTGATAGTCACAAGGAGCAATGTAAGCATGGCCCGGTAAAAGCTCGTCATAATTTCTTCCTAAACAAACATTTGTGCTGCATAATTTATTGATGCGTGTGACAAAAGCAGTACAAAATTCCCTTTTGATGTGTTGCGTAATAATAATCGGCGGCAAGACTTTGGGTAGATCAACCAAGATACTTTCAAGTGCTTCAATCCCGCCAGTCGATGCTCCAATAGCAATAACGACGTTTCTCAGGAGCTTGGCTTGATAGAGGACATGATCCAGTTCGGATATTTGCCGTGGAACGTAAGGACGAACATTTGCTGTAGCAGCATTTTTTATCACGGTGATGAGATTTTTCTGATATTCTTTACCGACTAATTCACGCTGAGAAGGCTTATGTATGGAGTCAATGGCGCCGATGGCAAGCGCTTCCATTGTGAATGTGTTGCCGGATTGCGTTAAGGTGGAAATCATTACAACCGGCATCGGATGCAAGCGCATTAAGTTTTTGAGAAAGGTAATGCCATCCATATGCGGCATCATAATATCTAAAGTGACAACATCAGGGTTCGATGTTTTTATCAGATCGCGTGCAATATAAGCATCATCCGCACAGCCAATCACTTGAATGCCAGGATCTGATGATAATAGGCTGGTTAGAATTTTCTGCATCAATTTAGAATCATCGATGATCAGCACTTTAATTGACTTCATAAATGGCATCCAGTATTGATTTTTGATAGATGGAGGTTTGAACACGGTTATAATGTTTTTTAATTTTTAATACCTCAGAATGTCCGAGTATTAAAAGTCCGCCCGGCTGTAAGTATTGATTAAATCGTTCCATGATCTTTCTCGCAATTTCGCTTGAAAAATAAATCAGTGTATTACGGCAAAAGATGACGTCAAACAATCCGCGCATGGGCCATGACTGAATGAGGTTAAGCTGGTTAAAAGAAATTAAATCCTTAAGTTTTTGATCCACTTGCATATATTCTGTATTCGGGATAGCGGTAAACCATTTTTGCTGGTGCTCAAGGCTCATTTTTTGAATTTTTTTGGTTTCATAAATGCCGTTTTTAGCGATTTGCAAGGCTTCTGTGTTGATATCCGTCGCCAATATTTTTATATCCATATTTTTAATATGGGGAATGGCATCGTAAGCGGTAATGGCGGTTGAGTACGCTTCTTCTCCTGTTGCGCAGCTAGCCACCCAAATACGAAGCTTCGTCTTGCTTTTAATAATGGCGGGAAAGTAAATTTTTTCTAAATAAATGAAATGGTGGTTTTCTCTGAAGAACGAGGTATGAATGTTGGTGATGAGATTGATGAATACCGAAACCTCTTTTTCATTGGTCCTTAAAAGAAGGCAATAATCATCAAAAGAATCAATGTATAAACTCCGTAATCGCTTAACAAAGCGATTATACACCGCTTCTTTCTTATTATTATTCAGGACAATGCCAATGCGTTTTAATCCCAGCTCTTTAAAATAAGCGAAGCTTTCTTCGGAAAAATGAAATTTATTCATGGGGACACCTTTTCAGAGGTTAGGAAGCTATTGAATGATGCGTCCATGAGTTGTAAATCTTTGCTAAAGAGTAATTTATCAACATCGAGTAGAAGTATTATATTATTATTGGATATGCCGACACCGTTTATATAGATGTTATTCACGATAGTACAAAAATCAGGCGCCGATTTAATCTGGTCAGCGGTCAAGCCAATGATGTCAAAGACACTATTGACAGAGAGCCCTATTAATTTATTTTCTAAGCACAATAAAATCATCATCGGGTTACTGGTATTTTCTTTTTCTATGTGATAATAGATGCATAAATCAATGATCGGAACAATAACATCATCCAAATGTGTAATTCCGCTAATATGTGCGGGTGAATGAGCGATGGGAGTGACCACGTCAGGAAAGTTTTTTATTTCTTTTATTTTTAAGATATCAATGCCATAAGTATCGCTTCCGAGGGAAAAGGTTAAGAAATGAGTCATCTTAGCGATGGGCTTCATTAATGGCCTTGAAATTTTCATGTGAATAGGTTGTGCCATAGACCCATTTCCTTAAAACTAAAATTCATCCCAATTATCGGATCTTTTTCTATTTAAATGATTGTATTGTAAATCAATGCTATTTTGTTCTTTTTTGCTTTTGGGTTGAGCGCCTTCGGTCACCAATTCGGTTTCCATTTCGTGGCCCTGCGTGGGTTTATGAAAGGCTTCTTTGATTTTAAATAAATTAACTAATTCATCCATGCGCTTTGTTTGTAATTCCATGGACTCGGCGGTTTTTGCAGCCTGCTCAACAAGGGTATTATTCTGCTGAGTCACTTTGTCAATCTGTGCAATGGCTTCGCTGACTTGTTCTATGCCGCTGCTTTGCTCGATGGATGCACTGGTAATTTCAGACATGATTGAAGTAACCTGTTTTACAGCCGTTAGGATTTCATCCATGGTTTGACCGGCCTGGTCTGCCAATTTTGCCCCACTGGCTACATTTTCTACTGAATTACTAATAAGCGATTTAATTTCTTTTGCGGCGGCCAAGGTGCGCTGTGCAAGATTACGGACCTCCGTTGCAACGACCGCGAACCCACGGCCTTGTTCACCGGCTCGAGCCGCCTCGATGGCCGCATTTAAGGCCAGGATATTTGTTTGAAATGCAATGCTATCAATGACACCGATAATGTCGGAGACTTTACGCGAGCCTTCATTAATGATGGTCATGGTTTCAACGACTTGATTCACGGCGTCGCCGCCCTTAATCGCAACATTTGAGGCGGATTGCGCGAGTTGATTCGCTTCCTTGGCATTTTCAGCATTTTGTTTCACAGTGGTCGTAAGCCCTTCAATGCTTGCGGTTGTTTCCTCAAGAAAGGCGGCCTGTTGCTCTGTGCGTTTTGCTAGATCATTGTTTCCAACAGCAATTTCTTTGGCTGCTTTGTTAATCGTTTCAGTGGAAAGCTGAATATTTTTAATTAAACGCTCTAAACTGTCCACGGTCAGATTCACATAGGATTTTAATTCTCCGAATGCGCCTTGATAATCGACAGTGATCTTATTTCTTAAATCACCCTTTGAAAGTAAATCTAAAATCGAGTTCACTTCATTAATAGAAGACTGGAAGGTGTCACACATCATGTTAATGGAAAAAGACAATTCTTTTGCAAAGCCTTTTTTATTGTTCAAATTAATTCGGCTTGCGAGATCTCCCTGCATGGCACCTTTTACAACCTGCTCTAATTCTTGAATGATTTTAGTGAGCATGTCTTGCATAACATTAAAACTGGTTGCGATATCACACAGTTCATCGTTTGAATCAAGCTTGACGGTGGTTGACAAATCGCCGTTTGCAAGCTGTGCTGAGCTATTCACTAGGGTTTTAACGCTTTTGGTGATGGAATAATAAATGCCAATGAAAAAATAAATCAAAACAAATAAAATGATGCTGGCAATCGAGATATTAATGTAAAGGGTCATTAACGTTGAATCCATGTGATTTTTTAATTGGCTTTCCAGTGATTTTTCAATGTTTTTATCAAAGGCATACCCCGCGTTGATTAAAGACAAATACACCTGTGAAAATGCATTCGGATTAATATTGAATTGATTGGAGAGTAAGCTGTTATCCAGCAATTGGCTGGCATTCGTTGCGGAGGAATAGACCTCTTGTTTCAGTAATTTTAACCATCCTTCTAATTGAGGTGTTTCTAATAAAACTTTATCAATCCCGGAATTCATTGCCGTTTTGTTGAAATCATTCATTAAAGTTTTAAGCACAAGCAATTGTTCTTTTGTTTCGTTCGGCAGCATATTTCCCTTGAGTGCCTTGATGCCGATATCGCGGATTAAGGCCGCTTGTTCTAATAAATTCGGCATATTATTACAGTAGCTATCACCGAGATAATAAGTGTCAAGGTAGGGGTCTAAGGTGATATTGGAGTTGTCACAAGTTGTCACAATTAATTGTTGCATGTTTCCAACTAATTTAGATAAATCAGAAAAATGATCTTGATTCCCGCTCGCCTGATTTTTCACCGCATTCCATTGATTTTTAATCGTTTCCAATGCTTCTGTGGTTTTTAGCGTTGGTCCAAGCTTGTCGTCAAGCGCATTGATGCCTTGTATATTGGCGTCGATTTGGCCACGCAAGTTCGTCATTTTTTCATGGGCCAGGGAGTCTCCGGCCATATTATTTATTTCTAATGATCGATACTGTTGAATCTCACTCATTGTTTTCATAAGCGGCTTAATGTATGAGACCCCAAATAATTCTTGCTGAGTAAATTGCGCAGTAGCCAATGATTCTTTGACAATTTGATAAGTGAGGATGGCGATGATTAATGTGGTGATACAACCGATTAAGGTTAGTTTTCGCTTATAACTAAGCTTATTCATCAAGGTGACAGCGGGTTTTAGTAAAATATTCATGGGGTCCTTCCTTATTCATTTACATGGAGAAGCAGGTTGTTAACGGAAAGTAATGTAATGATTTTATTTTCGATATGAACCAAGCCGCGAATCTTATTTCGTGAGACCGATTGAACACTGGCTGGAATCGCGCGAATTTGATTATGATTCACCTGATAGGTATCGGAGAGAGCGTCAACCATAAAACCGACAATACGCTGTTTTGTTTTTGATTTGATGTACAAAGTAATAATCGGCTTTTGCACCTTGCTTTGGTCAGTGCTTTTTTCAAACGAAAGCCATTCCAAAAGATCAATGATTGGAATGAGCATGCCGCGTAAATTCATCATTCCTTTTATATAAGAAGACACGTTGGGCAAGGGCGTAATTTTGTCGGATAGGCAGATTTCCATGATGTCTTGCATATCAACACCGTATTCATGTTCATTAATAACGAAGCCGAGCACGGGTAAATATTGATCCAGGCCATTTAACAGAGCAGCGTCATGATTGGGATGGCTCGCTTGTTGGTCTTCTATCACTTCAGTTTCATTTTCTGCTTCGATTTTAATGGGGATGCGTTTCATATCAATATCAATGATGGCATTCACATCAACAATCAAAGCCGTGCTATCATCCGATAAAATAGTGGCGCCCGCGATGCCGGGAATTTTTTGATAGTTGTCTTCGATATTTTTAATCACAATTTGTCGCTGCGATAAAGTCTCATCACATAACAAGCCATAAAACTGATTGTCTCGCTCGACAACAATCAGAAATTTATTACTCAGATCATCTGTGTCAACGGGCACGTTAAATATTTTATTGATTTTAATGATGGGGATGTAATGCTGATGCAGGCAATATAATTCTTTTTCATTGATCGAGGTAAGCTGCGCACTGTCAATCTGGATTATTTCTGTAATGGCGATTAATGGAAAAATAAACACTTGGCCGCCAATTTTAACCAGCTGGCAATCCATTATAGCCAAGGTTAATGGCAATCGTAATTTCATTATGGTGCCAACATTTTTCTCAGATTGCATATCAATGTCTCCGCCAAGATCGACAATATTTTTTTGAACAACATTCATGCCGACGCCACGCCCCGAAATAGAGGTGACTGTTTCTGCGGTAGAAAATCCGGGCTGCATAATGAGGCGAATGATTTCCTCATTAGTTAACTCTTCATGGTCAGAGATCAATCCGCGTTCAATAGCGTGAGATCGAACTTTATCCAAGTCAATACCCGCGCCATCATCGGAGATGCAGATAATAATATTTCCATTTTCTTGATAAGCCTCCAATCGGATGACCCCTGTAGCTGATTTGCCTAATTTTTCACGGACAGCGGGCGTTTCAATGCCATGATCGACGGCGTTGCGTATTAAATGTAATAAAGGATCGGCGATTTTTTCAATGACTGTTTTATCTAATTCCGTGTTCTCGCCAAAAACATTTAATTCAATTTTTTTGCCTAATTGGTTAGCAAGGTCATGCACTGCGCGAGGAAAGCGCTTGAATATATTTTCGATCGGTATCATGCGAATTCGCATGATACTGTCTTGTAGTCTTCTTGAATTTTGTTCTAAATAATTGAAGCCGTCGACTAATTTTTCGAGTTGGCGTATGTCAAAGTTATGCATGATTTGGCTGAGTGCCGACTGCGCAATGACTAATTCACCGACAATATTCATGAGATCATCAATTTTATCGATGCCTACTCGAATAGAGGATGGGGTGCCTTTAGAGGATGCCGCCGTTTCTGGAATAGCGGATTTCTTCGGCCCTTCCGGTGATTTTTTTACAGTGGCAGCAGGCTCGGAAGCCTTCTCTTGAGCCGACTCTTCGTCGACTGAAATAAGGTCAACTTCATCTTTATTCGTCGACCATTCCAGTATTTCTTCAATTTGATTTTTAGAAACCGCCTTGTTTAAATGAATCGTCCACCGCAAATAACATTGGGTTGGATCCAATTGAGCAAATAACGGCAAGTCATCGTCGTCCATTTCAATTTGAGTAATGATCAAACTGGATAAAACATCAAATAATCGACTGGGTTCATTGTTGTTTAAAAAGCTATCCTGTCGAGGATGATAGTGAATTTTCCAACCGGTTTGTTTTTTTATTGTTTTTTTTAATGGGGTTCTTGCTGGATTTTTTTCTTTTATACCGGAAGACGGGGGGCAAGGCGCCTGTTTTAGTAATTCATGAAAAATAGAGTTTAAATTTTCCAAGCAATCCGATTTTTCAGCTTGGTTGTTTTGTACTCTTTTTAATGCCTCACGAATGCAATCAACGGACTTCAGCAAGTATTCAATATCCCTTTGATCGAGTTGATGCGCTTCTGTGCGGACGGTATCTAAATAATCTTCTAGAGTATGTGCAAATCCACTGATATCATTTAGACCAAAAACATTGCTACTGCTTTTAAGGGAGTGCGCCGTTCGGAAAATACAATTAATTTTTTCTGGATCGGGAGATTCAATTTTAAAAGTTATTAAAGCCTCCTCCATATCGCCCAATAATTCAAAGCTTTCTTCAATGAAGGTTTTTAAAAATTGATTGATATCCATGGGCATAAGAAATACCCTTCATTTTATTTAGAAGATAATCCTAATTGTTCTTGCATGCCTAACAAGGCGGAAACTTGCATTAACGTTTTAGACGGATTTCTCCATTGAATCGCGATATTCTGCCGAGCGGCGGCGTTCTTAAAAGCCAAAAAAAGCTGCATCGCCGCGGTATCTATTTCGCTTAGTTCTTCCGCATCAATGATTAAGGTTTTTTGAATGGATAAAGCTTTATTAAGAGTTTCCATCTGAGCCGTGATGGAATGGATTCCGAGGCTAGTTCCACAGTGAATAACAATGTGGTCATTTATAGTAATATAGTCCATGGCATCATCCTGCTACTGTGAACTTTATTGTATAAAATGCTAATTTATTTTCATCTTGCCTTTTATTTAGAATAATGGATTTCCTAAAAATAATCATTAACCTGCTACAAGAGGCCTTATAAATAAAGCATTAATTGCTCATAAAGAGCAAAATAGTTGTTTTTTAAGCAAAGCCTCTGTCATCTTGCGCGCAGCGAAGGATCTCCTTGCTGCAGAGGGAGTGAGCTCCTTCGCTGCGCTCAGGATGACAGCAAGCGAAATGGGACAAAATCAAGTTGACACTGTACTAATCTAGCAGATCTTTCGCTATGCCCGGGATAACAAACCCGCGATTTCAAGTGCCACGTGCTGGGACTCTATACCTTATCCAAACTTATAAAAAGCTTCTAAAGAATAGGATTGAGCATTATTTCTTACTGGCACCCCATGATTGTTTGTGAATGAATTGACATTTGAAAAATCGTGGCGCACTTCACCGCGCAATTCAGTGTTTTTGATCGGAATATACCCGAGTGATAAAGTTACTTCTTTCCAGGCTTGCCGCACGCCCGTACGAAAACCATCCTGGTCATTAAAATATTCCCCACGTAAAGAGGTAAGCCACTTGTCATTAAAAGTATAGTTGAGATAGGCGGCAATGCCTTGCCATACTGCTCTATTATCCGTGCCATTGGGCAAGGCAGCGTTCGTTTGCCAGCCACCGTCATAATTGGCGATAACGCTCAACTTCTCATTAAGATTAAATGTTGCAACCAAGTCAACTAAAGTGCGCCATCCCGTTGGGCCGGTATCCGTTTGTGGGGTTGCTCTTTCTTGTCCCGTGTAAATGGTTGGAGAAAATGAAAAAAAGGAATTCGGCGTATACGTTCCGTTTAATTCCAAGGTTTTGGTTCTGCTCCAATCACGGATATTGTCCCAACCATTATTGATGCCCATGACGAGGGTCAGCTTATCATTTGCAACATACGTCCCACGTATACCCAGCACGGTAAAGGGTTCTGCGTAGCCATACAAAATAGAACGGGAAAAATTACTGTCCTGCGTCGGGAAAAGCACTTCGTATCCGGCCAACTCAACGAAGCGGCCGCCGATGACAGTAAAGGCGTTTTTGGCGTATTGTAAAAAAGCCTGCGGAACATCAATGCTAAATGTTTGTGAAGAAAATTCAGTAATCGGCTTAAATCCGTAGGGCGCAAAAATGTTTGTGTCATAGCCCATGATCGGATTAACCAACCCGCCAAAGCCTTGTGTCGGTTGATAGGCGAAAGTAATCGCGGCTTGTTGTAAGGTAAACCCATTTTGAGCGTTTTCAAAAACACGATCAAAGGTGTTGCTCGTGAAAAAATTTTGCTGCAGATTGTTGTATGATCCGTCGATATAACCGGATATCTTTAACTCGGTTGTTTCATTTTTAATGGCATTACTCCCCTGATCCGCAAAAGCATTTCCCGAAAAAATAAACAGTCCCATTAAAAAAACCGCATTTTTTTTCATAAGCAAGCCTCCAAATCCATTTGTATTCTTATTAAATGATTTCATCTTATCATAACTTCTAGCATATATCATTCGGGTGGGCGATATTATTGAATATATAGGTAAAATAGTATAATGACCCCCGTTTTTTAGACCCTACAAATTACAAATTTTGAGAGATAATAGCCTCCCATTTGACTTCCATTAGAAAAAGATTTGAATGAAATATTAAAATAGATCAGCTAATTCAACCACCTCATTTACCACTTCATCCGACCACATGTTTTTTTTCATCCCCATCGTGGTAATCATAGCACTATTGACCTCTCCAATATCAGGTTAGCTTTGACTGTTAAATTTGAAAATATTTTTTGCGATATCCTTAAGATGTGCAACATTTGAGGAATCAAGAGAAAAAAGCCTGTTTTTCCGGCAACTGAACAGAAGTTTTCGTAAATTTTTATTCATTGGCTGCGAATAAAAAAAAGAAATAGTACCCGCCACCAAAGCTGATACACTAAAAAACAATAACATCCACAATATTCTCGTGTAACTTCCGAGAAGTTCTGGACTAACCATCTCCTTCATTAAGGCCAACACAACAATATGAAATAGATATAATTCGTAGCTATTTTTCCCAAACCAACAAAACACTCGGACAGCTAAACTTGTCAGCTTACTTTCTTCAATCCCGCCACTACTTGCGCTAATCAAGAAAACCGCTGTTCCTACTGCCATCAAAGAAACACCCATAACGACATTTTCCATGATGCCGCCATAAAGATAAACGCCACTCATTAATAATCCAGCACCATATAAAAGTGCATTCTTGAGCTTCCCCTGAAATTGAACCTTTTGAGCAACGATCGCAGCAATACAGCCAATAGCAATAGCATCAAAACATGAAAAATAGCCATACAAAGCAACAATCTCATTATTCGTATAATGACTTCTGTATAGGGGAGATACTACGATAAGTGCAAAACAAAATGAAAGAATAGCCCGTGTTTCCTTTAGTATTAAACACAACATTGGAAATATTAAATAGAATATCTCCTCTACTGAGAGCGACCAGAAAATATTTAGGCAATAGTTAAAATAGCCTGCTTTTTCCATCAGGACGTTATGCCAAAAAGTAAGCACTGAAAATACTGCCAGGGAAAGCGAAGGACTATTGGGATCATTTTGGAAAATTGGGATATGGAAAAAACTAAATAGTACAATCAAGCTAAGGACTAAGACTAAACATGGCATAATGCGTGCAAATCGAAATATATAAAAGCCAATGGGATCAACCTTGCCAAGCACTCCATACCGCTCAAGGGATGTTGCAGTAATCAAAAACCCTGATATGACAAAAAATATCGTGACGCCGTAATTTCCATTGCTTGCCACTGCTTTTATAAAGCTAGTAGAAAAAACAGCATTTAGAATGCTTTGATCCAAATGATATGAAATATTGAAGTGCAAAATAAGAACAGCAAAGATTGCCATCCCTCTTAAGAAATCTATTCGGTAGTTTCTGGAAACACTGCTCACATTGGTAGCCCTAGAAAAACATAGGCTGCAATTATACTTTTTATTTAACGGCTCTTCGAGAAAAGTATGGTGGTTAGGGACATTTGAAAGGAAGGGGGAGTGCGAGAATCGCCACGTTATACTTCACATTCAAAAATCGTCTCCGCTGACTTCATTCACCAATTATGGGACCAAAAGTGCTTAATCGGGCTTCCCGCAATAAGTTGATCAATATATATTCAAACCTATGCCATTTATCGCATCTACCCGTTTAGCCTCCTCATAAGGTACTATAGCCCCAATCAAACTTTAGCCGCAGGGACAGTTATTGCATGATCGAAGACATCAAAAAGACACTTTGGGCAAGTGCAGACAAATTGCGCGCAAATATGGATGCAGCGGAATATAAGCATATCGTTCTGGGTCTCATATTCCTAAAATATATTTCAGACACCTTCCAGGCCCACCGCAATGAGCTAACCAAGCGTTTTTCAGATCCTAAAGATGAATATTACTTACCTGACGCCGATCCCGCATTAATTGCACAAGAGCTAGAGAATCGCGACTACTACAAAGAGAAAAACGTATTCTGGGTTGCTGACACTGCACGATGGGAGAACCTTCGAGCACAAGCTAAGCAAGCTGATATCGGTAAGCGCATAGACGAAGCATTATCTTTGATCGAAAATGAAAACCCTAAACTAAAAGGTATCTTGGATAAGCGTTATGCACGAGCTCAACTACCCGATGGCAAACTTGGCGAGTTAGTTGATATGGTTTCTACCATCGGTTTTGGCGCTGCCGGAAATCAGTCTCGCGACTTGCTTGGTCAAGTGTATGAGTATTTTCTGGGCATGTTTGCCAATGCGGAAGGTAAGCGTGGTGGACAGTTCTACACCCCCGCCAGCATCGTTAAAACGCTAGTGACTGTCCTTGCGCCACATCATGGCAAAGTATACGACCCCTGCTGCGGCTCTGGTGGTATGTTTGTGCAAAGCGAAAAATTCATTGAAGCGCATGGCGGTAAGATTGGCGATGCCTCCATCTACGGACAAGAGTCTAATCCAACCACCTGGCGTTTAGCCGCTATGAACCTAGCTATTCGCGGCATTGATTTTAATTTAGGCCGCGAACCTGCCGACACTTTCATCCGAAACCAGCACCCCGACCTGCGAGCTGATTTTATTATGGCTAATCCACCATTTAACATTTCTGAGTGGTGGCATAGCAGCCTAGAAGGCGACCCACGCTGGGAATATGGCACTCCTCCGCAAGGCAATGCCAACTACGCTTGGTTACAGCACATATTGCATCATTTGAAGCCAAATGGTCGAGCTGGTATTGTTCTGGCCAATGGTTCTATGTCATCCAGCCAAAATACCGAAGGCGACATTCGCCGTGCTATGGTTGAAGCTGATAAAATAGATGTAATGGTATCTTTGCCTGGCCAACTCTTTTTCAATACTCAAATTCCAGCTTGTTTATGGTTTCTTGCCAAGAACAAAACAACACGCAAGGGTGAGATATTGTTCATTGATGCGCGCAAACTTGGCACCATGATTAGCCGCTCACAAATTGAGTTCTCTGACGAGGACATCCAAAAAATAGCTGATACAGTTCACGCTTGGCGTAATGATGATGAAGCTAAAGTAAAATATCAAAATATCCCCGGCTTTTGTAGAGGTGTGGCGCTAAGAGAAATTGCCGAGCATGGCCATGTACTGACTCCGGGACGCTATGTGGGGGCAGAAATAGTTGAGGATGACGACGAAGGTTTTGCTGAAAAAATGCAAAATCTTACTGAAACACTCGGAGAGCAAATGGCAAAAGGAACTGAATTAGACATGCTGATTCGTCAGAAGCTGGGAAGGTGGGGGTATGAATTCTAAGCACAACTTTTTAAAAGGACTTAATCGATTGGGATGTTTTTATTATGGTATTTAAGAATTTATCTGAAAAAAAACAGTTACAATTCATTTTTGGTGATTGCGCAGAGCTTGTTAAACTAAAAGCAAAACCGAGTGATAATCCAGAGGCACGCTATATCGGATTGGAACATATTGATCAAAACTCACTACAACTAAATGGATATGGATATGCACGTGATGTACATAGTCAAAAAACGGCCTTTAAAAAGGGAGATATTCTTTTTGGTAAACTAAGGCCATATTTTAGGAAGGTTGTGGTTGCTCCTTTTGACGGAGTATGCTCAACAGATATATGGGCAATAAGACCTAAAAGCTCCATTAATCGCGACTTTTTGTTTTATTGGATGGCAAGTCTCGATTTCATTGACAGCGTAACAAACGCGTCAGAAGGAACAAGAATGCCTCGTGCAAAATGGGAATTCGCAGCTAAGCTCACACTTTCCTATAAATCCACCTCTGAGCAAAAAGAAATTGGCGAAACTTTGCGAATGCTAGATAACCGGATCACATTACTGCGTGAAAGCAACACCACCCTCGAATCCATAGCCAAGGCCGCATTCAAATCCTGGTTCGTGGACTTCGACCCCGTACGCGTCAAACATGAGGGTCGTGTGCCGCAAGGAATGGATTCCGAGACTGCATTACTCTTCCCAAATACCTTGGAAGAGTCGGAATTAGGCTTAATACCAAAGGGATGGAAATATGTCAGCCTTAAAGATGCAGTTGCTATCTTTGATTCCCAGCGTGTTCCACTCGCAAACAACGAGAGAGTTAAGAGAAAGGGTGTATACCCTTATTATGGTGCAGCAACCTTGATGGATCACGTTAATGATTACATATTCAATGGCATCTATTTACTTCTCGGCGAAGATGGATCGGTGACAGATTCAACAGGCTATCCAATCATGCAATATGTCTGGGGGAAGATATGGGTTAACAATCATGCACATGTTTTGCAAGGTAAAAATGGCATTAGCACAGAGCATATAATGCTCGCATTGAAGCGAACAAATATTCAGCCATACATAACTGGGGCTGTTCAGGCCAAATTAAGTCAGTCGAACATGTGGCACATCCCTTTTTTAATGCCCCCTGCATCAATTGCTAAATCCTTTGGCAAATTCATTGAACCCTTATTTAACAGGATAAGACATAACTCAGAACAGGCATTAACCCTTACATCCCTCCGTGACATCTTGCTTCCGCGCCTGATTTCAGGGCAATTGCGCATTCCCGAACAAGGATAACTCAAGTAATAATCAGTTGATAAGTATGTGCTTATAATTTATTCTACCGTGGCATCACTAGACACGCTATCATATCTAAAGGGGGTAAAATCTCCCATTTACAGGTAGATTAATGACCGAAGACCAACTTGAACAAGAAGCACTCACCTGGCTAACCGATATTGGCTACACTCATCTATATGGCCCCGACATTGCACCAGATGGCGATACCCCAGAAAGAAAGGATTATCAAGAAGTAGTTCTAATAGAGCACCTTCGCAAGGCCATTAGCCTATTAAATCCATCAATTCCACTGGTAGCAAGAGAAGATGCACTTCAACAAGTGTTAAACTTACAAACACCCGTACTAATCGCGGCCAATCGTGCTTTTCATCGCCTGCTTGTAAATGGTGTACCTGTTGAGTATCAGAAGGATGGCGAGACTCGCGGGGACTTTGTTCAACTAATAGATTTTTCCGATGTATCAGCAAATGAATGGCTAGCTGTTAATCAATTCTCTATAAAAGGCCCTCACCATACGCGCCGTCCGGACATTATCCTGTTTGTTAATGGCTTACCTCTTGCATTAATAGAGCTAAAAAATCCTGCAGATGAAGCTGCAGATATCTGGAAAGCTTATGATCAAATTCAAACTTACAAAGAACAAATACCAGATATTTTTCAGTACAACGAAGTATTGATAATCTCTGATGGCACTGAAGCCTGTGTGGGCTCCTTGTCTGCCAAGGTAGAGCGGTTTATGGCATGGCGTACGACTGACGGCGTGACCATTGATCCCCTGGGACAGTTTAATGAGCTGGAGACACTAGTGCGTGGCATGCTATCGCCCACTTATTTTTTAGACTTTATTCGCTTTTTCATCTTGTTTGAAGATGATGGTACGCTAGTAAAAAAAATAGCAGAATATCACCAATACCACGCTGTTCGGGCGGCCATTAATCAAGTAATTAAAGCATCCCGTCCAAGTGGCAATCATAAGGGTGGGGTAGTATGGCATACGCAAGGCTCCGGTAAGAGTATTACAATGACCTGCTTCGCAGCTCGCGTTATGCGTGAGCCAGAGCTGGAAAATCCAACCATTGTTGTTATCACTGACCGCAATGATTTAGATGGTCAATTATGTGAAACTTTCACTCTTTCACAAGATCTGTTGCGTGAAGAGCCTGTCAAAGCTGAGTCGCGTCAAGATTTACGGGCTAAGCTGGCTAATAGACCTTCTGGCGGCATTGTGTTTGCAACAATTCAAAAATTCATGCCTGGTGCAGATGAAGATATATACCCAATGCTATCTGAGAGACGAAATATCATTGTAATAGCCGATGAGGCGCATCGCACACAGTATGGCTTCGAGGCTAAGTTTAAAGGCGATACAAAAGGTTACCAAGCAGGCTATGCGCAACATTTACGAGATGCCTTACCAAACGCAACCTTTGTAGCATTTACCGGCACTCCCGTTTCTAGCGAAGACCGCGATACACGTGCTGTGTTTGGCGACTACATCCACATTTATGATATACAACAAGCCCGCGACGATGGCGCCACTGTAGCCATTTATTATGAATCACGCTTGGCTAAACTTGGATTAAAAAAAGATGCTCTACCCAGTATCGACGATGAGGTAAATGAATTATCTGAAGATGAAGAGAGCAGCGAGCAAGCAAAACTTAAAAACAAATGGTCTACTTTAGAAAAGGTCGTCGGCGCCGAACCTCGCATTAACCAAGTTGCAGCCGATCTGGTAGCACACTTTGAAGAAAGAAATAAAGCACAAACAGGTAAAGCAATGGTGGTAGCGATGAGCCGAGAAATTTGCGCCCATTTATACAATGCGATTATTAAATTACGCCCTAACTGGCACGACATAGACCCTGAAAAAGGTGCTATAAAAGTTATTATGACAGGCGCAACCAGCGACAAGCCTTTGCTTCGACCACATATCTATTCCAAACAAGTAAAAAAACGTTTAGAAAAACGATTTAAAAAACCAGAAGACCCTTTACGTTTGGTTATCGTACGAGATATGTGGCTTACAGGCTTTGATGCACCTTGCCTGCACACTCTTTATGTCGATAAGCCAATGAAAGGACACAACCTGATGCAAGCAATTGCGCGAGTCAATCGAGTCTTTCGCGACAAGCAAGGCGGTTTAATTGTAGATTACATTGGCATTGCAAACGAGTTAAAAAGTGCACTTAAGGAATACACTGCGAGTAAAGGCCGAGGACGTCCCACGGTAGATACGCATGAAGCTTACGCTGTACTAGAAGAGAAGCTGGATATTCTGCGATCAATGCTCCATGAATTCGATTACAGCGGCTTTAGAACAGGCGGCCATGGAATACTGGCAAAAGCTGCTAATCATGTGCTAGGCTTACAGGATGGAAAGAAGAGATTCTGTGATGTCACATTGTCTATGTCTAAGGCGTTTACACTTTGCTGTACGCTTGACGAAGCAAAGGCAATACGTGATGAGGTTGCTTTTTTCCAAGCCATTAAGGTATTACTGACTAAAAGAGATATCAGCAAGAAAAAACGTACTAATGAAGAGCGTGAGCTGGCAATTAGACAAATTATTGGCTCTGCCCTTGTATCTGACGACGTGGTCGATATTTTTGAATCTGCAGGCCTGGAAAAGCCAAACATTGGAATTCTTGACGCAACTTTTCTTAATGAAGTTCGTAACTTACCAGAACGAAATCTCGCAGTAGAAATGCTTGAGCGATTGCTGGAAGGAGAAATCAAAAATCGGTTCTCTTCGAATGTTGTGCAGAACAAAAAATTCTCTGACTTACTCGCTAACGTCATAAAGCGATACCAAAATCGCGCCATCGAAACTGCGCAGGTAATTGAAGAACTCATTGAGATGGCCAAGAAATTCAAGAATGCCATCAATCGGGGCTCTGAAACAGGTCTAAATCCAGATGAGATAGCCTTTTATGATGCACTGGCAAATGATGAGGAATCCGTACGTGAGCTGGGAGATGAGACTCTCAAGAAAATTGCACATGAACTAGCGGAGAGCTTACGACGAAATGCTAGCGTTGACTGGTCTGTACGTGAAAGCGTCAAAGCTAAGCTCCGACTCATGGTGCGGCGAATTTTACGTAAATACAAATATCCACCATCTAAAACAGAAGATGCAGTACAATTAGTATTACAGCAAGCTGAGAGTTTATGTGCTGAATGGGAATAGTACTGTACTACGCAAGAGCAACGAAGAGTGTATCCTGACTTTAAAGGTTAAAATGCTTGATTTTATATGGATTCCGTCCCGCACACAACATTTGACTGTAGTTGCCCAAAATATCTTTAATATCCTTTGAAAGGCTTAACAAAATATCATTGATCTCTAAATAAGGTGTGATTTCATTATTATTCGTTTTACTCATAAAAAACCTTCTAACTATTCCGCTCAACTAATTTCTGCAATTATTGGTTGCTCTTTTCAACTCTTTCCACCTTGCTGTGCTAATTTTAAAACTTCGTCAACAAAGTCCCCTTTGGCATTAGTATATTCTTCACGGTCATGAGTATATTGTTGTGCCAATTTCAATTTTAACTGTTGGTAATCTCTAGCAACTTCAGGATGAGAAATTAAATAATCTCTAAACAATTTTTTTCCAGCCCAGTGTTTTGAGGTCGGCTCTACAATATGCACATGGAAAGTGCGCTTTTCACCGAAAGGAGGCATATCTTTCACAAAAAACATGCGTTCTTGATCTGGGTTTTCGAACCAGTACTCATAACCCAGCTTTTGCAATGCAGGCACAGCAATTACCTTCATCGCATCAAGCGATGTAACCGCAATTTGAATATCAATAATAGGCTTTGCCATCATCCCTGGAATGGCTGTACTACCCACATGCTGTATATCCACAATTCCGTTGGCGGGAAGCAGTGCTCGCAATCGATTAATTTCAAGATTCGCTTTAACTGGCCATTCAGAATCATACTCAACAAGATCAACGTGGTCTTTTTTAAGAACATCAGCATCATTCCTTATAAAATCTTCATAAGTCATTGCCCAATGCTCATGGCCACACCATTTGTCATTTATTTTTAAATAACGCGGCGAGAACCCCTCATAGCGAAAACCATTTTTTTGTATTAAAGCGATAGATCGCACATTATCAGGCTGGATATTTGCCTCAATCCGGTGCAACCTAAGCTCATTAAACACCTTCGCCAACACTAATTTTAAGCCAGCACTCATATAGCCTTGTGCCGCAAAATCAGAAACAACATAAAAACCCAAGTAAGCGTTTTGAAACAGTCCACGAACAATTTCGTTGACATTAAAAACACCAGCAATATTTTCTTTTTGGTCGAGCACTAGAAAACTTTTCTGATTTGGTTGTTGAGAACGCTGCACATACTCATCAAACTCTTGCGAGGTAATAGGTGCCTTAACCCATGGATGAAGCAAGGCTTGGCTGCGTTGCATGGCAGAAAGAAATTTCTCTTTATCCCCTAGATTTGGCTCACGGATAGCAACATTGATCATGACACAGCTCGACTATCAAATTTAAAAATATTTTTACGGCTATTATTAAAATGAGCAACATCACGGGTATATTCAATAAAATTGTTATTGATATAGTCCTTGATGGTTGCCCTCCAAAAACGATAAGCCCCTTCATTACCAGGAATAACCATTACCTCCCATACTCCAGGAAATCTTTTAAAACACTCCTGAGCCACATACCTTCCAATACCTTTGTTTTTGAATTTTCGCAAAACAAAGAACTGCGCCATATTAAAATCAATCTCGGGGTTACTGCCCTTCTTGTCAATAATCACGAACCCAGCGATCTCACTTTTATAACGCACTAAAAAAGGAAAGCTATTTTTGTCTTCCCAGTATTTCTTAAATTCAATACATTCATACAAGCCATCTTCGGGTATTTTCCATGACTCTTCTTGAGCGTTCATTTTCTGGATGGACTATTGCCACAATCTTAGAAAGAGAAAGCTTGTTAAAACCATACTCAATAAGCGCTTTTGCCAACTCAGTTGCATAACCTTTACTCCAATATCTTGGATGTAAACGATACGCTAGCTCAATATCAGGCTGTTTAACATTAAAACCCAAATGAAATAATCCTGCTTGGCCAACAAAATTATTTTTTTCTCGTTCAAAAACGGAATAAAAACCCAGCCCATATTCATCAGAATAAGGCTTTGCGTTTTCGATAAACTCTTGTACTTGCTCCTTTGTCTGCACAGCACCAGTACCGATATACTGCATAACCTGGGAATCAGTACGTAACAGCAACAGCTCATTGAAATCAGACTTTGCGGTCTGCTTTAAAATCAATCTTTTTGTTTCCAAAATAATACTCATAGCGCTCACAAATTAAAGTATAAATTCCAAATCAATCTCATCACGTACAGGAATGTCATAATCACCCACCATCCCTATGGTTGGCTTTATTTTTCTCGAAATCTTTACTGAGTCGACATGAACGCCGCAAATATGCAAACCTCTTTTTTGGTAGAATCGAAGCGCGTCTAAATTATCATTGGTGGTCATTAAATAAATGCGAGAACAGTGACGCTCCTTAGCAATATCTTTCAATTTATCCAACAATATTGTTCCGGTGCCCTTAAATTTGTCAAAAACCTCAAACACAATTATTTCGCAATCTTTTCCTCGAATATCAAAAAACAAAAACCCAGCAACACCTTTTTCATTTTCAGCAATAATTCCATCTAATTGGGGTGGGTAATACTTCTCACCTCTAATGACCAATGGCAAGCCACCCCAGTCTTTATTCATTAATTCCTCTAGCCATTGAGCATCATGAGAAATATAAGATCGTGTTTTCAACATTTGATTATGAGGCATATAATTCCTTACGCAAAAAATAAAAAACCGAATCTTTTAAAAATCCTCGACGCTCAAATTCAACTTCATAACCCAGTTTTTTATAAAAATCCAAAGCCTCCCAATCCATTGTGTTCACAGTTGCAAAGGTACAACCCTGTTCTTTGCCTACTTTTTCGGCTTCCTGCATGAGTTGCGTCCCATATCCTTTTCCACGCAATGATTCTTCCAGCCAAAGTTGATCCACATAGAGGCAGCCGTAAAGATTACAAAAACTGCACCCCCCTCGTATTTCGTTGTTAGCATCACGAACAAAGACAGCAAAAAACTCAATTGGCTTATGGCCTCTCTGCTGGCTAGCATATTCCATAATGCCACTACCAAGCTTCTGGACATCATCATGCTGAGGGTTTATTTCTTGCTTAAGAACATATTGAGTCATAAGTCCGCTTCTGGAACACATTCAAAAATAATGGACGCTGGCTTTTGAGTGCGAGGATGTAATGGCTCATAAATACTTAATAGCCGAAATTTACTTCTCTCAAACAACCTGCACCAACCTTCGATTGTTCTAAAATACCAGGGTGCTGGCTCTTTAAAGTCCTCACTGAACCCAGACCATGACCCAGGACGCCACCCATCCATATAAGCTAAATCACCACAGGCTATTAATGGGTGGAGTGTTTGAATGATTAGCCTTCCGTTCGCTTTCAATTGATTTAAAGAAAAGTGAACCGCCAATTCAGATGACTCTTTGCCAATCAATGAGAAATTACACACTATAGAATCAAATTTTTTATCAAGTTTTAATAAAGACAAATTTTCATAAGTACAGACAACAAAATTAGCATCACCTCTTTGTTTACATTTTTCAATTAACTCAGGAACAGCATCAATTCCAAAAACATTAATGCCTTTGCTGGCTAGTTCTCTGGCAAGCCAACCTTCACCACACCCGAGATCAAGCAGCTCTAATGGTGGCTCCTCCAAAATAACGTTAATGATAGCCTGGTTAGTAATCAATTTACGGCTTTCAATCTCTTCCCGTTCAATCGCTTTTGTCCATGGGGCTGCATTAACATGCCAGGAACGAATAATTTCCGAGTCTGTGAATAACATCACTAATTCCTTCTATCTTTATCGAAGTAAAATAACAGCCTAGCTTCTAAATCGCCGGTGTGCAGTTCAAGTAAATGGTTGTCGTAATCATAGAAATACAATGATCGGCCTTCCGCACCTTCTCGTTTTCTTCCAGGTAGGATAGTTAAGCCGAATGAACATACTTTTGCCTCAAACTCAGCCAGCTCCTGATCGCTGACCTGAAAAGCGACATGATTATAGGTCTTCTCGACTGGCTCGCCCTCCATAAGGGCAATCCAGATACCTGCCACCTTCAAAAACTTTTCTTTAGCGATGGAAAAGGGTTTATCCCCACTGCAATAGACCTCCTCAGCCCCAAAAACACCCTTGAACATCTGAGATGTCTTTTCCAAATCCTTGCACATGAAAGTAATGTGACTTAACCCTTTGACTTGAAGACTCATACCCCTACCATTCTTAAAAACAACCTGGCAGAGATTATACTGATTCTTGTTTCATTCTTCGATGAAAGTATTGAGATTTGTTGCGATTTGTTACTACTGAGTGCCCCACCAGTGCCCCGTGAAGCCAACCTTGAACCTACCGAACCCGCTGAAACCCGCATGGAATCTACTGTCGACGACGCGAATCGAACACGTGACCTACTGATTACAAATCGGTTTTTTTAGCTGTTTCAAGACGAACCAACTCGCTCTATCTCGTTTCAAAAATATTGAAAATATCCCTATTAATTAGCTGTATTCTTCACAACTATTGCCTCATATCGTTTCATCCTGTACCATCTCTTACCGAGTACTTAGAGGAACGTTTAAATGCAAACGTTCCTTAAGTGATGGCCGGATCGTATATGAGGATAAAATGCAATTTTCTGAAAAGTTTGTGAAAACACGCAAGCCCAAAGAAGGACAAACTAAGCCCTATGATCTTCGAGAAAATAGCGGCAACGGCTTTGGATTGACCGTGTTCCCCTCGGGTGAGAAATCATTCATCTTTTTCTACCAGTATGGCGGCAGAAAACGGCGCATGACGATTGGCCGCTTTCCCCATTGCAGCCTGACTGATGCCAGACGCGCCCATAGAGAGGCACTTACTATGCTTGAAGACGGCAAAGACCCTGCTTTTGAAAAACGCCAGGAAGCTGTTGCTGCTCGTGATTCTTCTACAGTTGAAGGCCTCATTGAGGAATATCTTGAAAAATGGGCGATGCCTCGTAAACGCTCCTGGAAAGAAGACAGGCGAATTCTATACAAAGACGTAAAACCACTCTGGGGCAAGCGCAAGGCAAAGGACATTACTCGCCGTGAGGTTATAGACCTCCTAGACAAGATCAAAGACCGCGGCGCCCCAATCATCGCTATAGAACCCTTGCCTGCATACGCCGGATGTTCAATTTTGGGATTGAGCGGGATATCGTTACCAGCACCCCCTGCCTAGTTGTTAAAACCGTCGCTAAAGAAAACCGTCGTGACCGCTGCCTATCAACGGATGAGATTAAAAATTTCTGGTTAAGTTTAGATCAGACCGAAATACCCCCGGAGAGTAAACTGAACCTCAGGATGTCCGAATCAACTAAGCTGGCATTGAAGCTACAATTAGCAACTGCACAAAGGAAAGGTGAGATTGTATCCCTTGAGTGGTCTGAAATCGATTTCACGACACGCTGGTGGTGTATTTCGGCTGCCAAAGCTAAGAATGGCCATCCTAACCGGGTTTACCTATCTGATCTAGCTATGGAGCTCTTAACTACGATTAAAGCGCGTAGTGATAATTCAAAATGGGTCTTTCCTGCGCCCTCTGGTAATACACATGTCACCCCTCACTCGCTATCCCGCGCTTTACATAGAAGCACCTTCGAGGGTTTGGCTCATTTTACCGCGCATGACTTAAGACGGTCTGCGGCAACGCATATGACTTCATTGGGCATTCCACGCTTGGTGGTGAGCAAGATACTCAATCACGTTGATAACAGCACCACCTCTATCTATGACCGCCATAGCTATGACGCTGAAAAGAGGCATGCACTTGAGTTATGGGGGAAGAAGCTAAAACAATTGGTTGATTCTGGAGAAGCTACAGATAATATTGTTGATTTCAATATTGTCTACAATCGAAGCAACTCTATTCACATGGTGACAGAATAAGGATAATTTCAATGACACCCAAGCTCAGAGGTCGTTATAGCACCCTTGGCTCAACAGAAGGTGAGTTTGAGCCAGGATCAGGAAATCGAGTTCTTAAAAACTTACTCAAAATCACAAGCAAACGTGAAATGGATATACAAGAATGGGAGGCCTTACAAACAGCTACCAATAAAGCAGTTAACTCCTATCATCCCTCACATCAATTTAAGGCAAATGATATAATTAGCCTCCATAAAACCTGGCTTAAAAAAATATATCCGTGGGCGGGGCAATACCGGCAGGTCAATGTCTCTAAAGGTGATTTTCATTTTGCCGCTGCTAACCAAATTGAAAAATTAATGCATCGCTTAGAAGAAAAAATCCTAAAGAAATATACGCCTTGTATATTTTCAGATATGACACAAATCACAGAGGCAATCGCTATCACTCACACTGAACTTGTCTTAATTCACCCTTTTCGCGATGGTAATGGCCGACTTAGTCGCTTATTAGCAACTTTAATGGCATTACAAGCGGGTTTACCACTTTTAGATTTCAATGGGGTACAAGGTAAAAGAAAACAAGCTTATTTTAGAGCAGCTCAAGCTGGCATTGAAAAAGATTACGAGCCTATGGTTAAAATTTTTGATTCCGTGATAAAGAGAACGCTTAAGTCTTACCGCTAACTTGCGTTTGACGTGCGCGCTTGCGAAGCGTTTCTTTGCAATACTTTATATGAACGCCTTCAATCGCAGTCGAACTTGTTACTGAACGACGGATTAGCTCAGCTCGCTTCGCTGGGTTTTTAAGATACTTATTTGTTGATGCCAATGATTTCTTCATACACTTAGTATAACCTATCTTTTATCCTTCTTTAAGCCGAATTTTTGACCTTTTTTTGACAAATACAGGCGCCGCTCACCTATAAATATATGCACAGGTGCCTACCTCAATACCTCAAGGCACAAGAATCCAATATTATCTATTTTATCTAAAATAATCATGTTGTTACATGGATATAAATTGAATTCTGTGCAATTAATTTATGGCCCTTTTTATTACAAAAAATGAAAGAAATTTGATTGCTTCCTCTCGACACTATCAGCGCATATCTCTGAACCGTTATTTTCTTACCATAGGACTTTGTACTACCATTAGCCAGTGCTACAATTTAAAAATTAACTTTATAAGCAGCTTAAAATACTAGGCGGACAAGTTGGGGCTAAATAACCGCTACAGAGCAGATTGGCTTGCACGTGGAATATACAACTATACGATCTTGCGCCGTGGCTAGGCAGCCTTGTTGTAGATCCAAATTATCGCCAACAGAAAGTAGGTGAGCGATTAATTAACGCAATTAAGCAGCAAGCACTAAACTTTGGGCATAAAAAACTTTACTTACTGGCTTTTGACTCAACTATCCCAAATTGGTATGCCAAACTAGGATGGAAACAGATAGGGGACGATCAACTTTTTGGCCATACTGTTGCCGTAATGGATGTGGAATTGGAAAAATAATATGAAACCCATTATAAGACTAGCTGTTGAAGCTGACGCAAATCAAATTGCTAATGTACATATTCTTTCATGGCAAACTATTTATCGTGGACACATACCAGACCATGTTCTAAATAATTTATCCATAGAAAAACGCACGCAAGAATGGTTAGAACGCCTTCAGGCAGGAGTGATTGCATGGGTATTAGAATTTGAAAACAAGATAATTGGTTTTGCTAGTATTTGTCCAACTCGTGATGCAGATGACGATCCTAAATTTGTTGCTGAAATCAGCGCTGTTTATTTGTTACCTGAATTTTGGCGAAAAGGGTTAGGACAACAGTTATGCCAAGTTGTATTCGATAATGTTTTAAATAACCAATTTAAAGAAATTACAGTTTGGGTTCTTGAAGCCAATAAACAGGCACGTTATTTCTATGAAACCGTAGGATTTTTTGAAACTGGTGATGTAGAAACAGATCATATTGGATGTGAATCATTGCGGGTTGTACGCTATAGAAAAATATTAACGAGATGATCGAAGGCAATTTAACTATGGAAAAATCAATTATTATTTTTGCTAGCTCACGCTCAGATGGAAATACTTTTGCAGCAACCAAGCTTGTTAGGGATAACATTCATGAATCACTTTTTCTTGATCTTGCAAATTATACAGTGAGTGATTTTGATTATAATCACAAAAACAAAAATGATGATTTTATGCAAATTATAAAAGAGATTTTAAATTATAAAACCATCATTTTAGCTACACCCATTTATTGGTATACCATGAGCGCATCAATGAAACGCTTTGTAGATAGATTAAGCGATTTGCTTTCAACTAATAAAGGTACTGGGAGATTGCTGCGTAATAAAAATCTAGCAGTCATTACTTCTTACAGTATTCACCCTGAAGGAAAAGATGGCTTCGAACCAATTTTTATTAACACAACCAAGTATCTGGGCATGAATTATCTTGGATGTTATTTTCATTATGCAGGTGATGATAAAAAAATTACTGAAGGAAATTTGGCATTGCTTAGTAAATTTATTGACTGCTTAAATTAGAGGGAAGTATGGCGATAGATAGATTCACTTTCATGCCATTAAAAAATTCTGACCTTGAACTTTTATGTGACTGGTTAGAAAAACCACATGTATTAGAATGGTGGAACGATCACTTAACACGAGAGGAAATTAAAGAAAAATATGGAAAACGAATAGGCGATGATGTTGTTTGCCCATATATCGCCTATTTGAACAATAAGCCAATTGGTTTTATCCAATATTACTATGCAAATAAAGTCGGGGATGGTTGGTGGCCAAATGAAGTGGGTGGTACGGTCGGGATTGATCAATTCATTGGAGAGGCAGATTTTATAAATCGTGGTTATGGCACGCACATGATAGAGCAGTTCCTAGTTAAATTATTTTCTGATCCGGCTATTAAAAAAATCATAACAGATCCAGATAAAAATAATCGTCGAGCGATTCGATGTTACGAAAAAGTAGGATTTTGCTTTTCACATGAAACGAACACCCCTGAAGGTTCTGCTTGGCTAATGAACAGATACCGCAATACAAACATTGAACCACATGCCGCTCTTTTAAAAAAACCAAACGAAAAAACGCTGCTATATAAAATCCTCTCTTCAGACAATTTCTTTAATATGATAGAAAATAACTATCTTTATTTCAAAAAAGTCGATACTTATAGTGATGATAAAAGAGATTCAGATCAACCCGATAAAAATAAAGAAGCCAGCGAAAAAAGCAAATTTGAAAAATCCCCTGAATTTACCGCCAGACATTATTATGATTCGTGCAGAGCAAAAACTTACGCATGTTGCTTTTCTACTGAAAACACCCCTCATATCTGGTCGAATTATGGTGGTAATGATCCTAACTCTGTATGCTTGGTATTTGACTGCCATAAGTTAATTAATTTTATAAATTTAATATTTGATGAGAGCAGCCTACTGTATGTCAACCAAAAATTATTGAAAAACTTTTTTTATCTAAATCACGGCTTGGTAACATATGGTGATTTTGATAATGTTTTTTTAAGAGAAAAATTGCCAAATCCTATTGAGTATGTTTACTTTAAAAACGCTATAAAATATTCCCCAGAGAGAGAATTCAGGATATCCCTTTCTTGCTTAGGTATATACAAAAAATACGTACTGTCAGATAAAAGCGAGTTTAATTTCCCCGAATCAATAACTTTAGAATTTAATTTTGTAAAAGCAATACAAATGAAAATAATAAAAGAAATTATTGTCTCGCATCAGTGCACTGATAAAGAAATAATAAGCACAAAACTTAATAATTTACTTGGAGAGAAAGGGATAACAATAAAATTTAAATAATTTTTAAGTGATTGGCGGAGTCTGTAAATTTCCGTGTGTAAACGACCATAGTGTAAGATAGCGTCAACTTTTAAGGAACAATAACTATGGTTGTGAAAGTAGAGATAATCGATGAATTACTCAAAGATTGCAAGACTCAAAAGGATGTTTTTGGCGAAGATGGTGTTTTTAAACAGCTTGTAAAGGCCCTTGCAGAGCGAGCTCTACAAAGCGAGCTTAGCACCCACCTCGGCTATGAAAAGCACGAAGCCAAAGGCAATAACAGTGGCAACTCACGTAATGGCACGAGTTCTAAGATAGTCAAAGGAGAGTTTGGCCAGACTGAAATAGACATTCCTCGTGACCGGGCTGGTTCCTTTGAACCTCAGTTTATCCAAAAAGGTCAATCTCGTCTTGATGGGTTTGATTCTAAAATTATAGCCATGTATGCCCGAGGCCTCACAACGCGAGACATTCAGGCACAGCTTCAGGAGCTCTATGGCGTCGAGGTTTCACCCACGCTTATTTCCAATGTGACCGATGCTGTTATAGACGAAGTAAAGGCATGGCAATCGAGGCCTTTAGATCGGATATATCCGGTGATTTATTTTGACGCTCTGGTTGTTAAGGTTCGCATGGATAAGCAGGTCGTTAACAAAGCAATCCATCTTGCTTTGGGAATCAATATGGACGGCGAGAAAGAACTATTGGGAATGTGGTGCAACACGACAGAAGGCGCTAAGTTTTGGCTGTCTGTTTTGACTGAGCTAAAAAATCGCGGGGTGCAAGACGTTCTGATTTGCTGCTGTGATGGCTTAACCGGCTTTCCGGCCGCAATAGAAGCCGTTTATCCGCACGCAAAGGTTCAGCTGTGCATAGTGCACCTGATTCGCCAATCGCTTCGATTTGTGGGCTACAAAGAGCGTAAGGCTGTTGCTGCTGACCTTAAGCTGACTTATGGTTCAGCTACGCTGGATGAAGCGGAGGCTGCGCTTACAGCTTTCTCGGAGAAATGGGATAAGCAGTTTCCAACGATTAGCCAAATCTGGCTACGGCACTGGGAGAATGTAACGCCTTTTTTGCTTACCCGCCTGAAATTCGGAAAGTGATTTATACAACAAACGCGATTGAGTCTATGAACATGACGTTGCGAAAGGTAATGAAAAACAAGCGTATATTTCCTTCCGATGACGCTGCGTTTAAGCTGATTTATCTGGCCTTGCAAAATATTTCGAAAAAGTGGACACTACCGATTCGAGATTGGAAGCCTGCTTTGGCTAGGTTTATGATTGAATTCGAAGGTCGAGTTTAATCAATGGGACGGTCGTTTACACAAAATATTTTTCAGACTCAGGATTCCTTCTTCAATTGCACCCAATTTCTTAATGGCAGCGCGTGAACGGACATTACGAGAGTCCGTCATAAATTCAACACGATTCGTTTTTAACTCGTCAAAGGCAAAACCCAACAATAGGAGCTTAGATTCTGGGTTAACATAAGTGCCCCATACTTCCGGAACATACCATGTATAACCAATCGCCAGTCGTCGGTTCTCAACGCTAATATCATAGTAACGAGTACTGCCAATAATTCTATTGTCCGATAACTGGCGCACAATAAAAGGCAGATGTTGTTGCTGCTCGAAGCATTTAATTGCTTTATCAAACCATCGATAAAAGCGATCACCCGATGCTTTTATCGTATAACTCCAAATTTTTTCATCTTGGGCAATGTGATAAAGCTCATCTTTGTGTGTTTCATTTAAGGATTCTAATTGAATCCGAGAACCTCGCAAAATTTGGGGTTTTATATCCATTACGCACCCTCAGTAATCGGCTTTTTTGCAACAACGTCCGCCAGATAATCTAAAATTGAAATCATTTTTTGATTAATATCAACCATGCTATTTTCTAGCAATTTTTCTCCTCCTTGGACATACTGGCCTGGCTTCAAATCTTTCGCACAATGCTCCACCATGCCCTTTATCAATTCTGTTGTCATTTCCATATGGCATTGTAGGCCATAAACCCGATCGCTATATTTAACCACTTGCCGAGGACATCCTTCACTATAAGCTAGCAATTTAGCTCCCTGAGAGAGGCCTGGCATATCGTTGTGCCAGTGCATAACATCAAACGATTTAGGGAACATTTTAAAAATAGCGTCAGCCTCCCCATCTTTCGTCAAATGTATAGAAAAAACGCCGATTTCTTTGTTCGGGCTACGCTCAGTTGTAGCACCCAAGCTTTCACCAATAATCTGAGCCCCTAAGCAAACGCCTAATACGGCTTTGTTCTGCTCAACGGCTTGCTTCGCCAAAGTGATTTCATCACGTAAATAAGGATATTTGTCTATTTCAGTAGGACTTTGTGGGCCACCCATAATAACTAAAAAATCCATTGTGGTAACATCTGGCAACTTTCCCCCTTTATAAGTGTGTGTCGAGGAAAGATCATGCCCTTTACTGATAGCCCAACTTTCAATGATGCCTGGTTTTTCAAAGGGAGCATGAATAATTATATGAACACGCATTATTATACCTCGGTCTATTTATCTGCTTGATCTCTCACTACTCCGGCTCATGACACACTACTTCAATATTATTGCCATCAGGGTCTAACACAAAGGCGCCATAATAATTTGGATGATAAATTTCACGTATACCTGGCGCGCCATTATCTTTGCCGCCAGCGGCCAACGCCGCCTTGTAAAATTCATCAACGAGATTTCGGTTGTTGGCGCGGAACGCCACATGAACTGCTGGTTTAGTCGCTTTTCCTTCTTTTAACCAAAAATCTGGCTTGCCATCCACCGCAAATCCGACCCATTTTTCCCATTCCATAAAAATTTCATAACCCAACGGTTTTAAAGCAGCCAAATAAAACTCTTTCGCTTTCTTGGTGTCACTGACATCCAAGCCGATATGATCCAACATAGATACTCCCGCCATTAATTCAATGGCTCATACTATCAAAGTCATAAAAAACTGCTAGCATGCGTACTGATCGGGGAAAAAACGAATCAGCAAATCTCGAACTTCCAGCCCTGCAAAACTACAATTTCCGTTAATGGAATATCGTAAAATTTAGCAGTTTTATCATTGTCAAAAGTAATAAATGCTGGCTGGCAATGTTGTCCATGATCTTTAACGCCTGTTAAAATTTCTTTATACCGATTTATAAATTCTGGCAACTTTTTACCTATCACCACTCCGGTGCTTTCAAGCCCACTGGGGTACATATGCACAGGTCGCGGAGCAGGCAATTCAATCACAGAGACCAAAAAATCATCCTCGAGCACTAACGGCTCATTAAGAACAAGAACCGAAACAGCCCTTCCATTAAACTGAGTCTCAACAAACTCGCTGCAAAAAAACTTCAATTGATCACGCAGTGCTTCGTATTCAGGAGTTGTAGTAGTACGGTACAAGAAATGGCTCATTGGCATGCCAGTAATATTAATACCGACTTTCTTCTGGCGATAAAGCAAATCAGAAAAGAACCCTTGATAGTCCCCAATAATTCTTTCAATCTTCATAAGCGCGCTCATGATTATCAAATTTAGGATTAACCCTTTTCAAATGAAGCATTACTTTGTTGTCGACTCACTTGCTGATGCTTGCTGTTCGCTTGATTCATCTTTGGGAACTGGCCGCCCCATACGTACAAAAAAGCCCAGATATTCTTTTCCAAATATAGTAACGCTGTAGCCATCAACATTTTGTGTTATCAACCGTTGATCGATAAGATAGCCTAAAAATTGATCTATTATTTTAGCAGAATCTTTGGTTCTTTCTATATATTCATTTAAGTAACCCTGCAATCGGACTTCAGAAACCGGCTTAGCCTGCACATTTAAATGAAATAGTAATTTTATTTGCTCTGGATAAATGCTGAAATCGATAAAAGCCATTCTAAATAAGATGCGATGATTCGCTAGGTCAGCAATCAGGACATTAATAGCTTGCTCATTTGTGCAGCCTGTCTCTGTAATTTTGGCTTTTATGTATTTTTCCTCATTTGTTATAGTTGGACTTTGATACGCCTTTAACAATTCCAGGTAACGAGCTTCATTACCAACTTGCTGTCCTGTTGAAAGACTTGAGCTTCCACTAAGATCAATACTAAAGATATCTTTTACCTGGGCTTTACCTTTAGTTCCAAAGTTTAAAATGAATTTGGCTAAAGCATCTAGTAATGCTTTGATTTGTGGTAACAGGAAAAAGAGAAAAGTGCCTATGACTACCCATTTTATTAACTCAATCCACATACTATCCTCTCCCTGTCGTTTTGCCCTACCCCTTCTACATTGCTTCTACATGATGATCTTGCTTTTTGGCTTACAAAACACAACCCCTTGATTTTACTATGCCGACGACGCGAATCGAACACGTGACCTACTGATTACGAATTATAAAAATGCGATTTATAGTGATTAATACGGATTTAGAAACATTTTGAAATATTAATAAAATGCTAATATTTACAATAAATTATCTTGCATAATTCCTAAGAATCATTTTTAATCCTTTTTAGATGTTTATTCGACACTAATACGACACGTTACTGTAGGAAAGGATTGACCAAAACATGAACATCATTAAATCTAAAATTGATGACCTCCTCATACCTCAGAAAGGAAGCAAAGGCCAAACAGGCCAAAAGCGTTACTATGACGACAAGCTAAAAGGCTTTGGCATTAGAGTAACCTCAGGAGGTGCTAAAACTTTTTTTGTAGAAAAAATAGTCAAAGGAAAGCTCCGTCGGATTAAAGTAGGACGTTATGGGGAACTCACTGCCGAAGTAGCCCGAAATCAGGCCAAAATTCTGCTCGGACAAATTGCCCAAGGGTTAGACCCTCTTGCCGAGAAACGAGCCGAAAAAATGCGCCAGGTGACGCTTAAACAGGTTATGGATGACTATATGCAGGCTCGCAAATCCCTCAAGCCTAAAACGCTTTATGATTATCAACGTGTACTCCATATTGCTTTTACAACCTGGAAAGACAAGCCCCTACTCTCCATTACCAAAGACAAAGTAGCCAGCCATCATGAGAAACTAGGCACAGAGCATGGACAAGCCTATGCTAATTTGGCCATGCGAGTACTCCGCGCACTTTTTAACTTTGCTGCCGGTCAATATGAAGACTCACAAGGCCGAACACTCATCACAGACAACCCCATTAAGCGCTTATCTCAAACTCGCGCCTGGTATCGGGTTGAACGCCGCCAGACCTTCATTAAAGCCCATGAACTCGGCTCCTGGTATTCTGGCGTGCAAAACCTCAAAAATGAAACTTTACGCGATTATCTGCTTTTAATTCTCTTTACAGGGCTACGCCGCCAGGAAGCCGCCAAACTGGAGTGGAAACAAATCGATTTAAAAGCAAAAACATTAACAATCACAGACACCAAAAACAAGCAGTCGCACACCCTCCCCCTGTCTGATTATTTGTATGATCTGCTATTAAAAAGGAAAATGAGTTCATCAAGCAATTATGTCTTTGCAAGCACGGGTGAAAATGGTTATATTGTTGAGCCACGCAAACAAATGGCCAAAGTCATTAAAGAAACTGAGATTCAATTCACAGTTCATGACCTTCGCCGTACCTTCATCACCATCGCAGAAAGCCTTGATATTCCCGCCTATGCTTTAAAGCGCTTGCTCAATCATAAAATGGCCAATGATGTTACCGCAGGGTACATTATTTTGGACGTTGAACGCTTACGCAAGCCAATGCAAATGATTGCTGACCATCTGTTATTACAGATGGGATTAAAAAAACCAACAATTATTCCTTTGCCTGTTCTTGCAGGGAAAGAAAAATTTTAAATAGGACTGAAGATGAAAATACAAAAAAACATTGATAACACCGTTATCTACCAAACCAAAAATGGTGCCATCACGCTAAAGCAAGATGTTTCAGCAGATATGCTCTGGGCTAGCCAAGCACACATTGCCGACATCTTTGAAGTAGAACGCTCTGTCGTGACAAAACATATTCGCAACATATTGAAAGATAAAGAATTAAATGAGGATTCAGTATGTGCAAAATTGGCACATACTGCCGAAGATGGCAAAACCTATCAGGTTCAATTTTATAGCTTAGATGTCATTCTCGCTATTGGTTACCGCACCAATTCCAAGAAAGCAATTGCCTTCCGCCAATGGGCAACAAAGACCCTTAAAGACCATATTTACAAAGGATACACAATAAATCGCACTCGCATACAAAAAAATTATTCAGAATTCCTCAAGGCCATTGATGATGTTAAAACCTTATTACCTGCCGACACGGCAATAGAGCACGACAGCATCCTTGAACTTGTCACCCTATTTGCGGATACCTGGTTTTCTCTTGACGCCTATGACAAAGATAAATTAATCACTCAGGGCGCAACCAAAAAGAAAGTGGCATTAACAGCAGAAAAATTAAACAAAGCATTAGCAGAACTAAAACAAAATCTCATTTCAAAAAATGAAGCTACCGATATTTTTGGCGTCGAACGAACAAAAGATAGTGTTGCCGCAATTATTGGAAATATAATGCAGTCCTTTGGTGGCGAAGAACTTTACCCCAGCGTTGAAGAAAAAGCGGCTCACCTACTTTACTTCATTGTTAAAAATCATCCTTTTGTCGATGGGAATAAACGCAGTGGCGCTTATGCTTTCATTTGGTTTCTTCGTTATACAAAAACATTAGACCTTACTCGAATGACACCACCGGCCCTCACTGCCATTACGCTTTTAATTGCAGAAAGCTCGCCTAAGGATAAAGACAAAATGATTGGGTTAGTTTGTACTTTATTAGCAAAAAGGAAAGTGAATGATTCCCAATAAAAATTAAAAGCACAGCCTATTTACAAATAGCGATCAAAGTAATATAAATATTCAAAGGAGTCATCCTTTAAATGATCGAGACTCGTTCGTTAGGCGAGGCATTACCGTGGTGGGGTTAACAACCAGTGTCGCTAGCACACTCAAATCACTAGCCGAGACCTGTTCGTTAGGCAGGGGGGAAGTGTCAGCTAACACAACCCACACCGTGACGGGGTTAACAGTCATTACAGTAATTCGACGCTGAATAATGTCGAAAAGGGATTCGTGTATTCACAAATAATACAGCGAATTTTTACGTAATGAACATCACGGTGGACAAACATGACACAAGCATCTTATTCAGCTTCATCCATTGCTACGCTTAACATTATCAAACTCCTCACTGAGCAAGAAGTTGCCGCGTTAATCCGAAAATCTGTGCATTGGTTGCGACGTAAGCGCTGGGAAGGCGGCACGGAATCAATTCCCTACCGGAAACTAGGATCAGCAGTCAGATATGCTGAATCTGATGTTTTAAAATGGATTGAACAACATGTACTTCAAACATCCTCTTGTAGTACAAAAGAGGTGCCCCATGGCTAAAAAAATTTCAGCACATTATACTGTAGCCATATTTTTACGCTCAGAATCATCAAAAAAATTCAAACTAAAGCCCATTGATGCTCTTATTTTGCGGGTTATAGCCGATTATATTGACATGAAGCCTGATGACCCTAAATGCTTCGCTTTTCAAAAAAAATTGGCCTTAGAATGCAGATATTCCGCAAGAAGGCTAAGCCCTAGAATCGCTTTTCTATCTAGATTAAAGCTCATCCACCGCATAAAGAAATATAAATCCTATCACTATTTTTTAGGCGAGGCATTAACTACATCTCTAGTCGAATTGTCTTCTGAAGAAAAAATTCATGCACAATCTGTCCTATGGCCACCTGACGAACTGTCCACTGATCACCAGACAAACAGTCCCATGATAATAGATATAGAGATAAATAATAAGAGAGAAGATATAAATCTATTAAGATCGTTTGATTTATTTTGGGAAAATTATCCTAGAAAAATAAAAAAGAAAGAAGCTCAAGAAATTTGGCTCTCCAAAAAATTGGGCCAAATAGCATGCGAAATTATTGGGGACGTAAAGGCTAGAGTAAACAAAGATGAACAATGGAAAAACAAGAAGTTTATTCCCTCCCCTGTAAAATATCTTAGCGGCGAGAGATGGACTGACGAAATCATGGAGAAAGACGATGAAAAACATCAAGGAACTGACAAGCCAAACCGTAGACAAGCTTCAATGCAGTCATACCTTCAACACCTCAGAAAACGAGGACAGCATTAAATTAAATTTTCCTGAATGGTTAACAAAGTTATTTTTAGTGTTTACTGCCACTTATAAAAATTTATGGACTGATTTATTACTTGATGAACAAATACGACTCACCAATGACTTTTTATGGTTTAACGGCTTAAAAGAATATTCTCCTAATGTAATACTCAAAGCCGCAGAACAAGTCATCAATATTTACAAATATCCGCCAAGTATTGCTGAGTTTCGTGAGGCAGCTACAGCCTTGCAAAAGGAGGAACACTATGAACTTAAAAGAAAGGAACGCGAAAATAATAGGCTCTTAGAGAAAGAACCAGACAAAGAAATAGCTAAAAAACATATAAAACAGATAAAAGAAGCATTAAATAAACAATCAAATATTAATTTTTAGAGTTATTGGATACTAAAAAAACAGGAGAATAAGCATGATGCAAGAACAAACAAGAGCTGGCCGCCCAATTAAATTAACAGATGAAGTTAAAATCAAGGTTCTAAATTGTTTAAAAAAGGGAGCAACTTACGAACTAGCCTGTCATTACGCAGGAATTGCATATAGTACATTTCGAAACTGGGTAATTAGGGGCAGTAAAACTCAAGAACAAGAGGAAAATGATATATTCTCAGATTTTTTTATCGAAGTAAAAAAAGCAGAAGGTGAGGCTGCCTTAAAATGGTTGGTGCAAATTGACCTTGCTATTGAAAATGGTCACTGGCAAGCAGCCGCGTGGAAACTGGAAAGGAGGTATCCTAAGGATTATGCAAAAAATCAAGTAAAGCTGATTTGTGATGCCAATATCAACGACGACATCCAAAGAGCTCGCGAGCTGGTTTTAAAGTTAAAACAAACGCAAGAGCTCTCTTATAGCGAAGCCTCATCTATGATTGAAAAACCGGAAACAGATCAATTTCGTGTATTCCCGGCCATACTCTAAGTAAACAAGATTGAAGTTGCATTGCTGCTTCACGGAATTTTGGGAGATATCCCGCTTCCTTTGAACATGCAATAAAAGCCCCCAGCCTTGATATGATTCGTGGCCGGAACGCATTTTTTTCAGGCTCCCATTTCGAGTCAGAATCAACGGGGCCGCTCGGACAAATCCATTCATGGTCTATCAAGTCCATGTCAACAATCTGCTTTATAGTACGTACCAGCCAGTACGCAGAAGCGTATGCCAATTGCTTATTGTAAATGGCATCATCACTAGCAGATAAGATGCCTGCTTTTAGTTCGTTTCTGTAAACCTTATCCATTTCCTTAACAATTAAAGCTGGAACAGCTTTAGAGCACCAGCAGCTTGGCATGCTCATACGCAAATACACGCCATCAACCAATGCGTTGCCAAAATCACCAAACTCAAAATCAATAAAACGCATTTCATTATTTTGGTAATAGACATTATCGGGGCAAATATCACCATGCAAAAATACTGTAAATTCATTTTTAAGCTGTGAAAACTCTAAAATAGCATGAATTTCCTCTGTTAATTCCTTAGAGTCATGGCCGATTATTTTTTTCAATTGACCAAGAACAATTTCACCATCTTTTTCAGGAAGGTAATTAAATCGAAGTGCTTCGGGATAAATTCGCTTTAAAATCGCAGTGAATTGATCATACTTCCCCGCTGTATCAGCATGCATTTTTCCTAATCTACGCACATAAGCAATCAAAGCAGTTTTTGCCTCTTGAAGATTAGCGGCGGAAGGTGCTCGCGTTAATGGCCCAACAAGACTGGGATGCGCAAGACCCAGGTCTTCGAGAATGATGAATTTATGTTCTATACTTCCTGCATAGAACAATGGGGCATGATGGTTACCAACCTGAGTTAAAAATTCAATGCCAGCCCAATCGTGAGCAAAACGAGAGAATTGCTCAACCTCCGTTTCATTTTCACCACGATCAAAAATTTGTTTTTCAGTAGCATTTTTCTTCAAAATAACCGTCCGTGGCATTTCATTCGTTGGGCTATTAATTTCCAACCTCAATATCAGGTTACGCCTATCAGGCTCACTGAGCTGAATGACTTTCGAAAAATGGACAGGAGCTTTAAAACGCATCGACATCAGGCGAGCAGCATCCTCTACAATTTCACGATAATGGGCTGTAGAATCATCTAACATTTAATGGGCACCTCAATATTAAGACTTCCGATCATAACGGCCCTATTGGAGTTTGTGAATGGCAGGCCGATCTTTAAATATTCTGAGCAAAGAACTACAATTCGCTGTTACCCTGTCGCCATTCGACGAAACAAACAAGAATGTATAATTTGTATGCAAATCAGACAAAATGTGAAGAATCTTAAATGCTAGCCTTACTTCTGAAAGGTTTAATAATTGGTTTCGCTATCGCGGCACCCGTCGGCCCTATTGGCATCCTTTGCATACAGCGTTCCCTCCACGATGGCTTTAGGGTCGGCCTAATGACCGGCATGGGCGCAGCCTTAGCTGATGGCACCTATGGCCTAATCGCGGGCTTTGGGCTAACTGCTGTATCTTCAATGCTAGTAGCCCAGCAATTTTGGATTCGAGTAATAGGCGGTCTATTTTTACTTTACCTTGGAGTAAAACTCCTCCTCACCCCACCACGTGAGCGATCTGCAACAGGTAATTCAGACAGATCACCCTGGCATGCCTGTGCCACTACTTACTTTCTAACCATAACCAATCCGATGACCATTCTATCTTTTGTCGCCATATTTGCAGGTTTAGGCTTGGGAAGCACAAGCATAGACTACACTGATGCTATCTTTCTTGTTGTGGGCATTACCCTAGGGTCAGCCCTTTGGTGGCTACTACTCAGCGGTGGCGTTGCTTATATTTTACACAAACGCGTAAGCCAGTCCTTTATGCAAATTATTAACTGGGTTTCTGGTGGAATCATTTTGGCTTTTGGTTTTTATGCATTGAAGGTATTGCTATGAAATTAACTACTCTCCACAAAATTGCTAATCGAATCACTCGAAAATACCAATCTATGTTGGGCATCTGCACACTTGGTTCTCGCGCCATTGTTTTAAATTCACAGAACCAAGTTTTATTAGTCAAGCACACCTACCAGCCACATTGGTATATACCTGGTGGTGGTGTAAAGAAAAGAGAATCCGCCAAAGCAGCCGTCCTACGTGAATTAAAAGAAGAAGTCGGCATAACGGTTATCGGTGAACCGGAATTATTTGGGATCTATCACCACACCTACCTTGGTGTCAGTGACTATCCAATCATTTATGTTGTGAAAAATTACTCTCTTGCCAATGCTTATTCTCCTGAAATTGAAAAAACGGGTTGGTTTAATTACGAGAGCCTACCTGACATGACAAGCCCAGGAACAAAGCGGAGATTAAACGAATATTTTACAAACTTACCACGTTCAGATACCTGGTAGCATCACTATGAAAAAAACACATAAAATAAACACTCAGATAGCAGAACATTTTAACTGGGGCACTCATTGCGATGGGTGGTTTTTAGCTAATAATCCCAATTTATGTATACTTCAAGAAAAAATGCCTGCTGGAACGATGGAAGAAAAACACTACCATGAAAAAACCTGGCAGTTTTTCTTCATTATATCCGGCACTGCAACGATGGAAATTGATAACGTCCAACACCTGCTAGGTGCTCTCGATGGCATAGAGGTGCAACCGCAGGTTCCTCATAAAATTGTTAACAACACAAACCAGGATTTAGTTTTTATTGTTGTTTCCACGCCAAACCATAAATTAGATAGAGTAAATGTAGGTAATCATACTCAAGAAAAACAGATCGAAATTAAATCGCTCATGGATTGCAAAGAACACATCCCTCAACTTGCTGAATTATGGTACGAAGAAATTAGTCGCCATTGGGCACCTAACGCCTCTATAGAAAAAGCAAAACAAAAGCTGAATGAGCATCTGAACGATAATAAAACTCCCATGGCTCTTGTTGCCCTACAGAATAAGAAACCCATTGGAATGGCGTGCCTACGTGAAAACGACGGCATACGTCCTGGAATCTCACCTTGGCTAGGAAGCTTAGTCGTACACCCCAAACACCGAGGTCAGGCCATTGGTGAAATGCTTATTGATGCCATTAAATCGCAAGCAAAAGCTCTTAATTATCCGGTTCTTTATTTGCTAGCCTTCGATCCCACTATACCAAACTGGTATACTCGGTTAGGCTGGCAGTTCATTGGAACCGATGAACTTTTTGGACATCCTGTTGCAGTAATGAGCATTTCATTATGACGAAAAACTTAATTCTCCGCCCCCTGACAGAAAGTGATATTGACGAAATCGCCTCATCTTTTAATATTATTGGCTGGAATAAGCCAAAAAGTATTTATGAAAGCTACCTGAGTGAACAATCGCGTAGCATTCGCTCTGTCATCGTAGGAAAAGAAAATGGCAAATTTTGCGGTTATGTGACCATTAAGTGGAAATCAGAATATCCCTTCTTTAACCAAAAAAATATTCCAGAGATATCTGATTTGAATGTCTTACCTCATTTCAGAAAAAATGGCATTGGAACAACACTTATCAATGCCAGTGAAGCTTTGGCGAAAGAACGTGGGTACGCCAGCATAGGGTTAGGGGTTGGCATGACGGCGGACTATGGCAACGCGCAACGACTTTATGTTCACCTAGGTTATGTTCCTGATGGACATGGCTTACACTATAAAAATAAGCCCCTTAACTATGGCGATCAAGCTACGATTGATGATGACTTAGTTATTTATCTTTCCAGATCAATATAGGAATCAACATGAGCAATATTAAAAAGATCATTGGCGATTATCAGAAGTTCTTTTCAGACCTGCTTCATCGAATGAAGAAAGCAGGCATTAATATCAATGGCATGCCACTAAGCCACTTACTGTATCGCACCGTGACCATTCCTGAATATGTAAAACTGCGTGACGAGTTAAAAAATTATTGCAGCGAGTTTGTTGAGACACAATTTAATGGCAGAGCTGTTTCTATTCTTATCTTAAGAGAACCCTTATTACTTGAGGATGGATTCACAGTCTCAATGATTGAGTTACCAGCCCCACGCTCTGTGCACATGTATCCAAGCGGCCTTGAAAGTATTGGGGTCATTGTCGGTAACCAGCTACCCAAATTCACAAATCAATACAACCATGTTTTAACTGGCATTAAAGAGCACGGACAACACTGCCAACCTGCATTTATAACATTTGATAACGACAAAACGTCTAAGTTCTACAATATCTCATTAAGAGAAATTGTGATATTACAAGGATGGGAAATCGAAAAGGTGACCGCATGAAAAACTTAAAAAAACTTCTTCCATCTGTTAACTCCGACGAAGAATATGAAGCTCTCAAACTAAATAATAAAATCTTTGAGAATGCAGCTCTCGAAATTATTGCACGCCATAACTTACCTAATGAGCCGCTTTTACCTCTTGAAGGCACTAATATTGTATTTTCTTACGGAAAGCAAAGGATCATAAAAATATTTCCCCCTCTGCATCAAAGCCACTTCGTCAATGAAGTATTAACAATGAAGCACCTTTGCAATAAACTTTCAGTTATTACCCCTACCATTGAGCATGAAGGTGAACTAGACGGTTGGCCCTATATTATAATGAGTCAATTGGATGGCACTCTTCTGGAAGGTCTGTGGGAAAAATTAGACCACAGCAACAAAGTAATCATTATTCGTGAACTTGGTTCCTTAATTCGTGAAGTGCATTCATTGCCCACCCAAGGACTTGAAGCTATTGATTGCCACTGGAAAGAGTTTATCAGCAGACAACTAAATCAATGCGTGACAAGGCATCAAGAAACGGGGCTTCCCGATATATTATTACAGCAAATCCCGAAATACCTAGATTCAATCAAAGATATTTTACCCGAGATTAAAAATCCAGTTATTTTAACTGGAGAATATACTCCGATGAACTTTTTAGTGAGGCAAGAAGCAGGGATTTGGCATATCCACGGATTAATAGACTTTGGTGATTCCATGCTAGGGTTACCAGAATATGATCTATTAGGGCCTGGTGCCTTCTTGATTCAAGGGGACAAAGTGCTTTTAAGAGAATTCTTATCTTCGTATGGCTACTTTCCCGAAGAGATGACTGCTGCATTAAGCCATAAACTGACCGCGTTAATGCTTCTACACCGCTACAGCCGTTTAAATGCACAAATTAGAATAGAAAACTGGAAGACCAAAGTAAAAAGCATGAGTGACTTAGAAAATTTGGTTTGGGGGTTTTAAATTTATTGATTTGGAATGAGTAGTTACACTTGAATTACCACAAGAATCCCATTTCAAAAATAGCACGGAGAGACACAACATGAGCACCATTAAGGAAAGTGCCGAAAAATTAAATTTAAAATTGAAGGAATACCTTGATAAAAATCAAGCTGCACCTAAAACTCCTCTGTGCCACTACACAACATTTTCCGGACTAACAAGTATCTTACAAGACAAAAATCTATGGCTTACCGATCATAAGTTTCTCAACGACCCATCCGAAATTGAGCATGGAAAACTTATTATTTTAAATCACATAAAAAATCATATTCCAAATAACAAACAATTAAGCCGCTTCATGATATTTTTTTTCAATGATATTATCACTAGGGGTTATAAAACATTTATTACTTCATTTTGCAAAGAAGGTGATTATTTGCCAGCATGGCGCTACTATGGTAACGATGGAGCTGGTTTCTCTATCGGCTTTAAAAAAGAATACTTCACCCCCAATCAAAATGCAGAAAAACGCAGTGCAGCCATGTTATTTGAAGTTGAGTATGAAGAAAACAGTTCTTCACAAGTTAAAGAAATATTTGAAATTGCAGATAGCGAGTTAAGCACATGGACAACTTTCAATATGCCTGAGATTGAGCCGTTTTTAGATGCACTAATGGCAACGCTATTAACCATAATTCCAAGCATAAAACATCCAGATTATAGAGCAGAGCAAGAATGGAGACTTTGTATCCCACGAATTTATTTTGAAAATGAAAATAGATGGCGTCCCTACGACTTACCAATCGAAGACCTCATTATAGATAAGGCTGACAGCACTAAAATACCGCCCTTTCTTAAAACTTTCAAACCTAGCGTACCAAGGTTAGCCTCTAATAGATTTTGTTATAGCGACATCCAAACTATCTGCGTTGGACCAAGGCTTGATTTTATCACTGCAAAAATTTCGATTGAAAAAATATTGCTCGACGGGGGCATCAGTGAATCCGAATTAAGAAATATTTCTATTCTAAAATCAACTCGGCCATACCAGTAATTTAAGTCAAGTTCAAAAGATCAGATTTAAACATTAATTCCCACAAATATTGAAAATGCCGTTAAACCAAGTATAAATGAAATTGCCGAAATAGACTGCAGAACAACCATTAGACTATCTGTCCAATGCTCTCGCTGATACTTATTAACTCTTTCTAAAACTTCATAAGTAAAATATTTTATTCCATGCAATGCATGCCTCTCAACACAGACCAACGCCAATAAGATGCTTATTATCGAAATAATAAAACACCCCCATGTTAATATTATAAGGCACTTATGAATAACAGTATGATGAAGCAATTTTAAAAACGCGAATGTAAACCCTAGCGATGCGGTGGACAATCCTAAAACAGCTTTATCAAATGAAGAAGCGGCTATAAAAAACATCGCCAAATATTGATCAAACATTTTCCGATTATAGTACTTTTTATTGCTTGCCTTAGAGTCCTTATGATCTCGGTTTTCACCAATCATTTCATACCCCCCTGTGAAGAGTGTTTCTTAACCTCATTGGTTTCCTCTTTTTCTTCTTTTTCTGGCTCTGGTGTCGGAACATGAAATGGTCCCCAATTCGTAATTTTATGTTTAGGAGGATGTTTAGGGTGAGGCAAGATGGAAGGAGTTTTTTCAGACTCAATAATATTTTTCTTTTCACGCGCCTTATCAGTGGGCGGAGCAGATGGCAGAATTTTTTTTGTCATAGTGGCACCCCTCTGTTTTTAATTATAGGCCATAAAAAAGAGCCTATTATAAGGTAGGGGAACCTTTATAAATTCGACACATATTCGACACGCTGATTTTGAAATTTCGGAAACCGCTTGCAACTCATTGATTATTCTCATGCCGACGACGCGAATCGAACACGTGACCTACTGATTACGAATCTATTACACATCGATAACAAACAATATCAAACAATTTCACATATTACAACATCACCCTTTAAAAATAGGGATTTTAGTATTATCATGTGTGTCGATTAGTAACACTTAGATACAAATAAGAACAGAAAAAAGTGTACCCCGAAGTGTACCCCAGGCAAGAAAACGCGCGGGGAGGAAAAAAAATGTTTTTTGGGGCGTCACTTCTGTCACTTTCGTCACTTTTTGATTTAGAGGGCACGATGTCTAACTTTACCGACACCTACATCAAGGCTTTAAAGCCCAAGGACAAGCGCTATGAAGAATATGAAGGCGGTGGCTTCGGTATCCGTGTCACACCCAATGGTGTTAAGACCTGGATTTATCGCTATAAGATCAACGGCAAGACGGATAAGCTAACCCTGGGACACTACCCTGCTCTCAGCCTGGCTAGCGCCAAGAAACGATTTATAGAGTTAAGCGGCCTCCGCCGAGAAGGCTATAGCCCTAAAGATATCATCGAGCAAGAAGTACAAAAAGAGAACAATACCGTCACAAAATTGATAATGGCCTGGTACTTGGGCTATGCCGAAAAATTCCGTAAAAAGCCCGCCCAAATAAAACAGCAAATTGACGCCGACATTATTCCGCTTTTGGGTAACATGGCCTTGGATAAAATTCAAACAATAGACATCACCAAAGCCCTAGACACGATTGTAAAGCGCGGCGCTCCTATCCACGCAAACAGAGTACTTAGCACAATCAAGCAAGCCTTTAACTACGGAGTCAGCAGAGGTGCCTTGCCGTTCAATCCCGCCGCTAATATACGCGCCCGCGATATAGGCGGCCAAGAAAAACCGCGCGAACGTGTCCTAACTCTGGATGAAATAAAGAAGATATGGAACTTTCTGGACAGTGATGACAGCCAAATGCCTGTACATACAAAATCAGCCATTAAGGTTATGCTGCTCACTGGCGTCCGCACCTCCGAGCTTCGGCTAGCGCAATGGCATGAATTTGATTTTGAGCAATCACTTTGGACAATTCCAGCCAAACACTCCAAGGCGGGAATCATTCAAAAAATCCACTTAGCACCCCAAGTCTTGGCGTTGCTTGAAGAGCTCAAGGCAATCAGCGATTCAGACTACGTTATCTATGGCGCTGACAGTACCAAGCCCTTAACAGAAAACGCCTTAGCAAGGGCTATAAACCGCATACAAGGCCGCGTTGGCATCCCCCATTGGACAGCCCATGACTTACGCCGAACTTTCGCCACACAGCTTGGCGAGACCCTACGCATTGACCCCGTGGTCATTGAAAAATGCCTCGGTCACAAGATGCCGAGAATCATGGCAACCTATAATAAAAATGAGATGCTGCCGGAGCGCAAGGAGGCATTAAAAGCCTGGGGTAGCCATATCGAAGCCGTGACCGCAAATTCGAACATAATTCCTTTCAAACAAGCTGTATAACAGCAGAATCTCCTTGATTTTACCGAGAAAATCAGTAGACTTGCACTGTACCAGTTTTATGATACACTTAACATATAGAGTTATTTATGAATGAAGAATACATAGCCTATGAAGGGCAAGAATTTACCGTTGAATGGTATTTTAATTCCGGCGGAAAGAGCCAAGTATTAGAGTATTACAAAGCTCTCAGCATGGAAGAAAGAATAAAACTTTTGCGCCTCTTCAAGCGCATTGGCGATAGCGGTGAACTACGAGACAAAACCAAATTCAACTTCGAAGGCGATAAGATTTACGCCTTCAAACCGCAGCCATTTAGATTTTTGTGTTTCTTTTTTGATGGCAAGAAAATTATTGTGACAAATGCCTTTCAGAAGAAACAACAGAAATTGCCCAAAAATGAAAAGGAACGGGCACTCAATTTGAAAATGGACTATGAAACTAGAGTTAAGCGAGGTGACTATTATGGCTAAACGAAAATTATCGACCTTTGAACGAGAGATGAAAAATCCCGCCTTTCGCAAAGCTTTTAACGAAAGCTACAAAAGGCTACTTTTCTCTGAATTACTCATTGCCTTGATGGAAGATGATGAGAAATCGGTACGAAGCTTGGCGGAAGAAGCTGATCTATCACCGACCATCATCCAAGGGCTTCGCTCTGGAAAGCAGCATGACATCAGAATGAGTAATTTTTTGAAAATTGCTCATGCTTTTGGGTACAAAGTATTTATAGAAAAAGGTGGCGACAAAATCGCTCTTGAAGAAGAACACAAGAAATCAAAGAAAAAGGGTATTATTTTTGTTGCTGCCGAGGCTGCTTAGAAAAAGCATCCAATTACATACGTTTATCAAATGCTAAATGCTTAAAGGGAATTAATGATGCCAAATAGAGTTCTTCTCACTGGCGCTGGCTTTACTCATAACTTTGGCGGTATGCTTGCCTCAGATGTTTCTGCAAAAATATATTCTTTAATTAAGGCTAATAAACTAAAAATTTTGCTAGAAAAAACCGATTTTGAAGACGCCTATCAAACTGTTATTGAATCTGATGAATATAATTTCAACGAGAAAAATGAATTAAATACAGCGATTAAATCTGTATTTGAGCAAATAGATTCAGCATCAAAAGACGGGCTGGATAATATCAATACAATTTTTTTGCGTGATTTTATTTCATGGTTCGGTAATCCAGATGAATCAGGATTTATCTTTACGTTAAATCAAGACACCTTCATGGAAACTCATAAAGACCACTTCCTGGGCATTGCATTTGATGACCTTGCCCCTGGATCAACAATTAGCGACCACAACCTCCTATTAAATCCGTTTGATCAAAAAACAATACGTGTTGTGACATATGAAAATTTTGAAGGCTTCAGAAATGAAAAAGAAAAAGGATTCGGGAAACGAAAAAATCACGTGTTCTATATCAAACTTCATGGATCGCATAATTGGGTCATTAAAGATACCCCCGAACAATTAATGGTTATCGGACGAGACAAAATCAATAGGCTCACCTCTAACACACTTTTAAATTGGTACTTTGATATCTTTCAAACTCGAATAGCAAGAAATGACACAAAACTATTAATTATTGGCTATGGCTTTAACGACCATCATATCAATGAAACAATCTGTAAAAACGCCAATATAAAAATTTACGTCATTAACCCCGAACATCCCAAAAATTTCTTTAAAACTCTCACAGGAAAACCATTTGGAAATGAGATTAAAAAACTCATTCATGACGGAAATTACTACGACACTGATTTGCCCAAATTAATAGGAAACGGGAAGACACAGGCCAATCATTATTGGCAACAATTGCAATTTGATTTTTTTGATCGCAATAAACTATCACTCCTGCTTTAATTTAATTCACTTAGCTATTCATTTTTGATGTTTTAATTTTATGGAGCACCTTCAATGTTATTCAATGGAAAACTCTCAGGGGCGGACTTTTCAGAATTCCTCGACAAAAAGAAAATCGAGATGAAACCGTTAATTGAAAAGTATTTTGATAAGCACTTCAAACTAAACCTTTCTCCAAGCAATGAATTTCACCACATCAAGCAGTTATCTTGGTTAATAGCAATTTCCATGCTTTATCGCAGACCAGATGAAATACTGTGGGGAAAAGCACTTTATGACGAGGCTACTGACGTTTACTATACGCTGACCAATGAAGTCATGCAAAAGCTTTACCATCCTATCAAATGGAAGGTGTTGGGAAAAATACCCGGCTCACTTGACCTGTTACCGCATGAAAAAGAAAAAATTATATTCATGCTTAATGAGGAGGGCGCAAAAGGAAACGATTCTAACCCGTATAGAAACATATTCCCAAATCAGCTTGGCATTGAAGATTTTAGCATATTACGAAACGACCTGACGGTTAAATTAATAAAAGGCAGAAATAAGATGGCTGTAAATCTCGCTGCCGACCCAGTTGCTCGCGCCGACTTAATCCACTGCACAAAACGGCCATCCCTCAGCGGGCAAGATAAGTCAAAAATTATCCGGCAAGAATTGGAAGCCATCATTATTGATGGCACTCTCACCAATAATATAAATCGAAACACCCTTTGGATAGCTTTGCTCGACCGAGCAAAAAACAACCCAAAATCTGGACTGACCCTATCCAGCAGAAACACGGTTAAAGAAAAGGAAACCTCCACCGAATGGACTCTCGACCGCGCCAGAAGTCATCTCGACAAAGTTAGTAAATGGCATGCTGAATCTCTTGTTGGCTAAAATTTAGCCGAAAAACCTGAAAAATCTGAAATACCTGAAAAATTGCACTCTATGCAATCTTATTTGAGACCATTTGATAGTAGACCACAACCACCGTGGAGGAAGCACAAATGGTCAAGACCCTTAAACCTAAAATTTATTTCATCGGCGACGCCGAGCAAGTCATTGGGCGTCATCGTCTGACATTGCGTCGAATGTGGATGCGCAATGAATTCCCCAAACCGACCCTCATAAATAACCGCTTAGCTTGGCGGGCAGACGTTATTGAGGAATGGATTAACAAGAATTTACTAGGAGCCACCAATGAAAATTCACCGACGTAAATTTCTTGCCAAAAATTACCCAAAGTCTCAACTGAAGTTAAAAGCTATAATAAACGAAGGCGCATTTAACAGATTGGATGAGCTAGCTCAATTACAGCCCTATTTTGATAAGCCTCACTTCAGGCTAGACAACCACAAAATAATTAACGCCCCACTCCGAAAAAGTAAGAGGCGCTAATTAGTGATGCTCATCAAAACTGCCAAACAGTCTCAACAAGCAGCAAGGACAAAATTATGACGGATCTTACAACAATTTTGAAAAATTTAGTAGTGGCCTATTCGCCTGCCGGTGTAACTCAAGCACTAGGATTTATTAATATTAATGGCCTAGCGCTATTAGATCGCATCCGACAGCCAACAATAGGGAAAAAGGATGGAGAGCATTTTCTAAGGTGTAGCCTGGCTACCGATGAATCTGGGAAATGTTTAGCACGCTCCGATGCCAACAGCTCGAGCCTAGCTAATCTCTTAATAATCGATTGCGATAAGCGTATTGACGCCAATGGAGAAATATTAGAAGGCGCCCCTGACCCTCATAAGATAAGCCAAGCCCTACGCTCTAGGCACATTGGCCATATTCTTTATGGCTCATACTCTCACTACGTTGGCAACATAGGAAATAGATTCAGAATCGCCATTCCCACCGAGAAGGCGTATAACAAAGAGCAATTACCACCAACCCTTGAAGCAACAATATCGCTTATAAACTCAAACCTGGATGGCGAACTGCTCTGTAATGTGAAGGAAAATAGCACCTGGTCACAACCTTGGTACACTCCAAGAAAACCTACTGATTCATTTGTGGAAACTCTATTTATTGAGTATATGGAAGGCAATGCAATTAGCATCACTGAAAAACCAGATAATGCCCCACTCAAGCCTCAAAAGCGAAAAAAAGAGATAAACCTCAAAGACGGGGTTATCTCCCCGATTCTGGACTTTAATGAACAATGTCCTCTCAAAGGTCTTTTAATTCAATATGGTTATAAAAAAGTTTATATCACCAAGGAGTATGAAAAATGGCTAAGTCCTCAGTCAAAATCAGGTATAGCCGGAATAACAGTTAGTGAAAATAAATTTTTCAGCCATCACAATGATGAATTTAACGACGGCTACTGGCATGACGCCTTCGACCTAATGCGAGTCCATGAAGGATTAAGCAATAAAGAAGCCATCAAACGAGCCGCTCAAAGTGCCCGAGTGCCAGATGGACGAACAATAGACCAACACAACAAGAGCCTGGCAAGCAAGACCAGAGACAATGCTAAAACTTCAAAAATCATTCCACACACAGAGATTTTAAATCAACTGCTGCAAAAGATAACATCGATCAATTTTAGAAAAAAAGCAAACATTAAAGGAAATGAAAAATTAAAACCAAACCATTTTCAGATAATCGCTATTGAAACAATATTAGAGCTTGCAAAACTACATAATTGGGGTATTTGTCGAAACCATGACTTTGTTTACTTATACAACGGCGCCTATTGGAGCCTTATAGGAATTGAAGAGCTTAAAGCATTTCTCGGTGAAGCCGCAGAAAAAATGGGCATTGACAGATATACCGCTCGGCATTTTTATTTTAGAGAGCAGCTATACAAGCAGTTTATTGCCTTGGCTCACCTACCAAAACCAGAACAACCAAAAGATGTCGTCTTCATTAACCTCAAAAATGGCACCTTCGAAATCACGCCAACTAGCACCCGATTAAGACTTTTCAGCCGCTCAGACTTCATCACCTATCAACTTCCCTTTGCCTATAGTCCTACTGAAAAAGCGCCTCAATTTGAGTGTTATCTAAATAAAGTCTTACCCGATAAAAAGTTACAAGCTATCTTGGCAGAATATTTAGGGTATGTTTTTATTCGCCCCAGCACCTTAAAGCTTGAGAAAACTCTACTCTTGCATGGCAAGGGCGCTAATGGAAAATCTGTTTTCTATGAAATTGTCAGAGCTCTTTTTGGGGAGCAAAATACATCAGAATACTCCCTTCAAAGCCTCACTAATGACAATGGTTATTACAGGGCTATGATTTCGCATAAGCTAGTAAATTATGCCACCGAGATAAACGGAAAATTAGAAACATCCATTTTCAAGCAGTTGGTCAGTGGCGAGCCCGTTGAAGCAAGGCTTCCCTATGGCAACCCCTTCACAATAACTGACTATGCGAAGCTGATTTTTAATTGTAACGAGCTTCCGAAAGACGTTGAACAAACAGACGCCTATTTTAGACGGGTTTTAATCGTTCCCTTTTCTGTCGTGATCCCCGAACAAGAACAGGATAAAGAACTGGCTAAAAAAATTATTGATGCTGAATTATCCGGCATCTTTAATTGGGTACTGGAAGGGCTTAAACGTCTTTTAGCTCAGAAGAAATTTACTGACAGCGAAGTGGCTCGCCAAGCTCGGGAGCAATACAGAAGAGAATCAGACAGCGCACAGCTATTCATAGATGAAACTGGCTATTCTTCCAGCGCCACTGGATTCGTCGCCTTAAAAGATTTATATCCAGAATATCGAACCTTTTGCCTTGATGAAGGATTTAAGCCCGTCAACAGCACAAACTTTAAGAAAAGACTTGAGAACCTAAATATTGTGATTGAGAAAAAAAGCTTGGGGAAGGTTGCCTTTATAACAAAAAACCACCCTCCAAGCGCTTACAGCCAAGCTAGTGAAGGTTGGTGACAGTAGTGACAATTATGACGGCTTAAAAAAACATTTTTATGGAGAGCATAAGATGACCCAACCACCCAAAGAAGTCAGTAAAGCAGCCGATACAAATATAGACAAACCTGAGCAGTCTGATCTTGAATTTACCGAAAAATTACTCCGACTTAACGTCATTGCTTGTAGCACGTTAAATCGAGAGAACCTGGACGTCAAAGAGGCTGTAAAAGATTGTCGCGGCGGCCTTAAAGCTCTTGGAGCAACCCAGGGTCTTCAAGAAATGTTAGCTGCGCAAATGCTAGCGGTGCATGAATTACAACAGGTTTCCATGGCCATGGCCAGCCGGGCTGAGAGCACGCCATTAAGGCAATACTTTACAAATACATCTATAAAGCTAGCCAATACCTTTGTCCAACAAGCCTCCCTGTTAGCCAAGCTTCAAGGTAATGGGGGGCAAAAGATTATAGTTGAACACGTTGACGTTCATAACGGCGGTCAAGCGGTGGTCGGTGTAGTTAATACCCCTGCAAACCCCACTCATGAGGTAAAAAAATGAAAACGAGCTCTTGTACCGAGAAAAAGCAGTACGCTTTTAACAAAGCTCAGAGATGCGGAGCTCGTACAAAGCGAAACAATGGCAAGCCTTGTCGCTCCCCTGCCGTTCGTGGCAAAAATCGCTGCCGAATCCACGGGGGCGCTAGAGGTTCAGGAGGGCAAAAGGGAAATTCTAACTCCCTAAAGCATGGCCATACTACAACCACATCTAAATTATTTAGGGAAAAAGTGCGCACACTGCTTAAAAATAGCAAGGAATTAATAACGGCACTTGGTTAATTATAGATATAATTAAAAATGCAGCATGTTAAGTACCTACTCAAGGAAGGGGTTAAAATGAAAATAAAGCTATCTGTCGGTCTTAAAAGCACCGCCTGTTTTCTCACCCTTCTCCTAGGGCTTATTATTACCCATCAGACATTAGCTGATACAAATTTAGAGGAAATTTCATTTGAAGCACTCGCCCTAAAAACTGAAGTAATGCCCCGCAGCAAGAGATTAGATCAACTTAAATTAATTGAATTAACCATTACCTCCCTCAATTCAGTAATACCAGCCCCCACTCCTGAAGAAATTAAATGGATTGACTCTGAGAAAGCTGAGATCAACCAAACTGGAGATGAAACAATTTCAAGACCTAGAGAAGCCAGGCTATACTCGTCTACGCCCTATAAGGAAAATGAAGCAAAATCGATTCTAAATTCAGGTTTATTTTGGATTGGAAAAATTAGACAAGCCAATGATATCAATGCTGAAATGGTTTATTGGGTGAAGCTAGCTCTTGCCGTTAGGGATTACAACACTATAAATGAGGCACTACAGACAATTGGCAATATTCCAAAGAAAAAACTGGATGCGCTTTATCTCGAAGCTGCCTTGCTTGACACAGATGGAACTTTTACAGTTTTAGATCGGATCGTCATCCCTTATCTTCAGAATTCAAAATTAAGCAATTACACTGTTATTTTAGACAAAAAACAACCCTAGCGCGTTAAAGGACAGGAAAAATGTTAAGCGCAGAAATTCTTGAAAAAATTAAAAATGAATATCGATTTTTTATTGAAATTACCTTTGTATACTCTTTGCTTCTAGCAACTGGATATGCAATAGGATTCTGGTCAACATTCAATGTTAATATTTTTCCATTCTTAAACTTGTCCGATCTAATAAAATCTACTGCATATCCTTTGCTGTTAATAATGCCTTACATGGTGATTCAATGGTTTATCATAGAATTAAACCGGAAAGCCGCCTTTCCGCTATTAAAAAAAATGAGACCTGAATACAAGAATTTAATTCCACCGATTTTAATGTTAATTTCCATTTTAATAGGAGCTTTTCTTAAAATTCTCACACTAACCTTAATTTTTGGCATCCCCACGTTAATACTAATAATAGTCTTACTAAAAGATAGAGCTGAGGCTTCGATGATTAAAACTATTCGAGTCCTACTTATGCTCGGTATTTTTATTTGTTTTTCTTACGATTTAGGAAAGTACAACTCGAAAATGATTTTTGACAATAAAGAATATTCATATTCATTTTTTGACATTGGGAAAAATAAAGAACAATTCAAATATATTGGCTATATCAATAATCATTACTTTTTTATCAATCTAAACAACACTCATCTATTAATAAAAGATAACTTAACCCAATTAATTCTCGAAAGATATTTAAAAAAATATACCCAAGACAATAGCGCGATTGGATTTACTTAAAACCACTGCTCTCAAACAAAATGACATCGTAGAGTTTCAGCTTGAACCCGAGCATGCAATACGCTTCAATTTTATAAAAAATATCTGCCATCTTCAGCCGGTGGTTTTTTAACAGCATCAATCCAGTTATTCATCGTTTATCCTTATCTGCCTTGAATATCTCGACATCACCTGAATATAATTTCGTGAATTCTTTAATCGTTTGTTCAGTAGGAGAATGGCCACCTATTAAAGTGGCTATCACTATGGCCTGGTATAAATCGCCTAAATCATTATGATGCCGTTCAGTCATTTTTTCTAAGGCTTGACGAGAATTTATCTCTTGGTCACGGATAGCATTGGATAATTTATTACTCACATAAGAGTAATAAGCAATTACAGCGGTAGCGAAAGCTGTTACACCCGAAGAAATAGCTAGCCAGTCCATGGAAGCATCCCTGTATCCCAAAGCACCAGTATATCAAATAAAAATAGCCTAGCATTTTGGGGTAAGTGTACCCCAAAGTGTACCCCGAAAAGGCTTTCCAGGGAGGAAGATCTGAGCGACAAACTATATCTTACTGATTAATTGTGATTATTCTCATGCCGACGACGCGAATCGAACACGTGACCTACTGATTACGAATCAGTTGCTCTACCAACTGAGCTACGTCGGCAATGAAATGTGAGTATAAGAAAAATCTTACCATTCTGCTACCTTAAAATTAACAATCATCAGATCGAGATCGGGGTACCACCCCCTTTTTGAAGACATTACAACAAGCCATCATGCATTAATTTTGAACACTATCGTCCAAAAATAGCCCAACCCCTTATAAATACAACACTTTCTCAATTGGACACCCCAGCCATTTTTCGATATAATGTTGTTAAGTTTTTGAACATTTAGAGGAGGTTTCGATATGAAGAAGTTGTTACTAACAGTGGCTGCTGCCTTAGTATTCAACGTGCCTGCATTTGCTGGAACTAACGATACTCGTGATTTCAAATCTCTGGCGCCGAAAATCCTAAAAGCGCCTAAATCGTCTACATCGTTGAAGAATCCCAAAGACGATGTGTCGATTGTTTACGGCGGCGAAGACATTTCCCGTAAGATTACGGATTTATCCGCTATAGCCTAAACAAAGCTTTTACCTTCCGAACACCCCAGTCTAACGTAGAATGGGGTTTTTTATTTTCCAGACCGTGAAAACCGCATGACTCATAAAAAACGCATTATGGTGGGCCTTTCAGGAGGTGTAGACTCCTCGGTGACGGCGCTTTTGTTAAAAGAAAGTGGCTACCCTGTGGAAGCCGCCTTTATGAAAAACTGGGAGGAAGAGGACAAAACTGGCCTCTGCCCAGCCAGTGTCGACTTTGCCGATGCCCAGGCGGTTTGTGACAAACTGCAAATTGAGCTGCATAGCATCAACTTTGCTAAGGAATACTGGGAGTCAGTCTTCACCTACTTCCTGGATGAATACCGAGCGGGACGCACGCCGAATCCGGATATTCTCTGCAATAAAGAAATCAAATTTAAAGTCTTTCTAAACTATGCCCGCCAACGCGGCGCAGAGCTGCTGGCGACGGGGCATTATGCCCGCAATCGGCTGCAGGAGGGAGAGCATCAACTCCTCAAGGGCCTGGACCCTTTAAAGGATCAAAGCTACTTTCTGCACGCCTTGAATCAAGAGCAATTATCCCAGAGCCTCTTTCCGGTGGGGCATTTAGCCAAGTCGGAGGTGCGAGCATTGGCGAAGAAAGCCGGCTTACCCATACACACCAAAAAGGACAGCGTGGGGATTTGTTTTATTGGGGAGCGGAAGTTCAAGGCTTTCTTGAATGAATACTTGCCGGCGCAGCCGGGGGATCTTGAAAGTGATGCGGGTAAGATCTTGGGACGGCATGATGGCTTGATGTTTTATACCCTGGGACAAAGGCAGGGCTTGCGGATTGGCGGGCAGAAGGATGGGGATGAAGCGCCCTGGTATGTGGTGGCGAAGGATTTGAAGCGAAATGTCCTGGTGGTGGCCCAAGGGCAACAGCACCCCCAGCTTTATACCTCGGTTTTGACGGCGGACAGGGTGCACTGGATTGGGGCGGAGCCGACGGCGTTTCCCCTGCGCTGTAAGGCGAAAACGCGCTATCGGCAGGAGGACCAAGCTTGTTGGGTAGATGTTGAGGAGGATGGGCGTTATAGGGTGCGTTTTGAGGAGTTGCAGAGGGCGGTAACGCCGGGGCAGTCGGTGGTTTTTTATGAGGGGGAGGTTTGTTTGGGGGGTGGGGTTATTGTGTAGGGCCTCCTCTCCCTAAACCCTCTCCTCCACCAAAAGCGTGGAGGAGAGGGGATTTTAGAGGCTCATTGCCTCCTTCATGTTCTTAGCATGAGGACAATAGGTTTAGAGGTTTATTGCTTCTCCAGGTTCTTGTTAAAAGTCAGGGCTGCGTTCGGATTGGTGACTATGCTATCATGATTTTTAAATTACAAGACAGAACAGGACACCTACTCTGTGGAAAATTTCTTGCTGACTGCTATCTCGCCTCTGGAAGGCCGCTATCATGAAAAAGTTCAAGAATTGCGCCCTATTTTTAGCGAATATGGTTTAATCAAGTTTCGAGTCCTCGTTGAAATTCGTTGGCTACAAATTCTGGTGGAACATGCGCATTTGCCGGAATTGCCCCGCCTTTCTCCGCACAGCCAGTCCATCCTGAACAAAATCATTGATCAGTTTTCCGAGCAAGACGCAGCGCGCGTCAAACATATTGAGGCAAGCATCAATCACGATGTGAAGGCCATCGAATACTTTCTAAAAGAACACATCATGGGAAATAAAGAGCTGGCCCAGGTCAGTGAATTTATCCACTTTGGCTGCACCTCGGAAGACATCAATAATCTGGCTTATGGGCTGATGCTGCACACAGCCCGGCAGCAGAGCATTTTGCCGTCTCTCTCCGCGCTGATCACCGAGCTCCAACGCTTCGCGCATGAATACGCTGCCCAGCCCATGCTTTCGCACACACACGGCCAACCAGCCACTCCGACCACCGTCGGCAAGGAAATCGCCAACGTCGTCGCGCGGCTCAAACGACAGGTTGAGCTGTTAATCAGCACTCCGATTCTCGGCAAATTAAATGGCGCCTCCGGCAATTACAATGCCCTGGCCTGCGCCTATCCCACGGTTGATTGGCAAAAAATCAGCATGAATTTTGTAAATCAGCTTGGCCTGGTCTGGAACCCCTACACGACCCAAATTGAACCCCATGACTACATCGCCGAACTCTTCGCAACCTTGGCGCGCATTAACACCATCCTCATCGACTTCAATCGGGATATATGGGGCTATATTGCCTTAAACTACTTCAAGCAGAAGGCCTATAGCAACGAAGTCGGCTCCTCCGTCATGCCGCACAAGGTCAATCCGATTGATTTTGAAAACGCGGAAGGCAATTTAGGCATCGCCAACGCCCTGCTAGAGCATATGGCCAACAAACTGCCGATCTCCCGCTGGCAGCGCGATCTTTCCGACTCCACCGTTCTTCGCAATATGGGCGTCGCCCTTGCCCACTCCTTGCTAGCCTATCAATCCACGCTGCGCGGCCTGCAAAAAACCGTTCCCAACCAGGAAGTCTTGCAGGCCGACCTGGAAAATCATTGGGAAATCCTCGCGGAGCCTGTGCAAACCCTGATGCGGCGCTTTGGCATCGAGCAGCCCTATGAAAAGCTCAAGGCCCTGACCCGTGGCCATGCGGTCACCAAGGCCCTGCTCCACCAGTTTATCAACGAGCAGCCCTTGCCGGATGAAGTCAAAAGACAATTGCTGGAGTTGAGACCAGACACTTATCTCGGTTATGCACCTGATCTGGCGAAACGCATCTAGTATCGCCTATCAACGTGCCTTGCTCATCTCGTTTTCAGTTTCACTGGCACAAAAACCTGAAATATGCTCCAATATCAAAAGGGAGCTAAGTCATTCAGGAATAGAATAAATGTTAGGAAAACTATACCGAAAATTACACAAGAAGATTGTTAACTGGCTCATTCACGAACCACCTCCTAGCGAGGTGCCTCCCTGTGACTTTGATCGTTTAAAATACGAAATTCGCCCCTGTGATGTTTTATTGATGGAAGGGCGCAGCCGCATTAGCCATCTCATCCGCTCCGTCATCCAAAGCCCCTGGACCCATGCCGCCCTCTACATTGGCCGTTTAAGCGATATCGAAGATGAAGAATTGCAACAGATTCTACGCGACTATGGCGTTGAAAAGGAAAACACGCGTCTAGTAATTGAAGGCTTGATGGATAAGGGCACCGTAGTTTCGCCTTTAGCCTCTTACAGACACCATCATATCCGCATTTGCCGCCCTATTGGTCTGTCAGCGGCGGACGCGCAGCTGGTGATCACCTACGCCATTCGCGCCTTGGGTGAAGGCTACAATGTCCGGCAATTACTCGACCTCGGTCGCTTTTTCCTGCCTTGGTCCATTCTTCCCCGGAGCTGGGGCTCCACCCTCTTTCGCACGCCGACTGGCGAGCCAGAAAGCGGCGTCTGTTCTTCGCTGATCGCAGAAGCTTTTTCTTCGGTGCAATTTCCGGTTTTACCTTTTGTAGAGACGCACGCGGAAACCGGTGTGGAACTTATTCAACGCAATCCTTATCTTTTCACGCCCAAGGACTTTGATTACTCACCCTATTTTGAAATTATTAAATACCCGCTCTTTAGCCCAGAAGAACCGCTACCCTATTATCGACGCTTGCCTTGGACCAAAGAAAATGTGATTTACCAAGATTATTTTGGGAAATACATGAACGTGCATGGCAAAATGAAGAAGATTAAAAAGAAACCCGCGACATTCGAGCCGCCGAAAGAACCGCCTGAGACTCCCGATGAGCCGCAGGATAACCAGCCTCCGGAAGATAAGCAGAGCTAAGGCAGTCGCGCTCTTTCTAGTAATCCGCCTGCAGCACAAAATAGAGTATTGCGCTCATCAATGAAAAAATTATAAGCCCGCACATAATTCGCTCGCATTATTAATGATTAGACGTTGATCTTCTTTTTTAATCGAAGGCGATTTACGCAAGTCCAACAAATGTGCCGTGTTCGCCAGAATAAACTGAACATTCAGCTTACTTGCCAAACGCAGAACTTCCGTGCGCACTTTGCCCATAATTAACCACTGGTCTTTTTTCGAGATATTTAAGCGATCGCCAATGCGCGTTAAATTCTCACGTGCTTCCTGATAATAGCTGTCAGCAAGCATGATCATTGAGGGAATATTAAAATAACAGGTGGGCAAGGTGGGGATCACATGCACCAAACTGACTTTAAAGGATACGGGCACAATTTGCGGCGTCCTGACTGCCTCTTGCACCTGCACGATTTCCTCATCGGTTACGGCGTTTGTCACTAATAATACGTGTTTTCTCTGTTCCATGGCTGCTCTCTCCTTAGATTAGCCTCTCTAGAAGAAATCTTGATTTTCTTCTAGGGATTCTCATCATGACACGATTAATCACCAATAAAAATTGGGATTTTCCCGCAGAAGAAGGTCGACAAGCCTCAGGAAAGCTAGGGTTTTTACCAATGGAATTGAGGGGGAAAGTGATTATATTGAACAGAACACGGGATTATTGGATATAAACGAATCACTCCTCGGTTGCGGTTTCCTCCACATTATTCGCGAGCACCAATTTGACGAGTTCCGGCACGGACTTCACGCTCATTTTCTTCATCAATGAGGCGCGGTGCGCTTCGACGGTTTTGAGGGAAATTTTCAGTTCGGCGGAGATAACTTTGTTGGCTTTGCCGGCCACAATGCCCTGCAAAACCTGCGCTTCGCGCGTCGACAGCAAAGCGAATTTCGCGTGCGCCTCCGCCGATTCCTGCAGCTTGTCACGGTTGGACTTATCGGTGCGAATCGCCTTATTAATGCTCTCCAGAAGAATTTGATCATTGAAGGGCTTGGTCAGAAAATCCACCGCGCCGGCCTTCATCACGCGCACCGCCAGGGGCACGTCGCCATGGCCGCTGATGAAAATAATTGGCGGCACTGATACACCTTGCTCACTGAGCTCATTGAGCTTGATTTGCAGCTCTGGCCCGCTCATGCCCGGCATGCGCACGTCCAGCAATAAACAGCTGGACGTCTGCGCGTCATATTCAGCGAGAAAATCCTGGGCACGCGTATAGGTCTTTACTTTAAAGCCCACGGACTCAATAACCCAGGACAGGGATTCCACCATTGCCTGATCATCATCTATGACATACACAATTGATTCATCCGCCATGTCAGCCTCCTATTCAATCGGTAAGGTAAATCGAATCCAACTATTATTACTCGTGTTCGGATTAATAGTGAAAACGCCGCCGTGCGCTTCAATAATGGAACGGCAAATCGCCAGCCCCATACCGCGGCCGTGGGCTTTGGTCGAAAAGAAGGGTTTAAAAACCTTGTGCACCACTTCCTTGGAGAAGCCCGGTCCGCTGTCGTTCACGGTAATCGCCACGGTATCTTTATTGAGTGTCGCCGTTTCAATTTTAATCCGTCTCGCGCCCGGATTGATGTCACGCATGGCGTCAATTGCGTTTTGCAGCAAATTCAACATCACTTGCTGCAATTGGATGCGATCGGCTGAAATGAAAGGCAGGTCTTTTTCAAAAGCCAGATCCACCTTGGTTTTGGTCGAAGTGAAATCATGACGAATCAAGCTCACCGTCTCGCGTAAAATGCTGTTGATTTTGCAGGGCGTTTTAACCAACTGCCCCTTGCAGAAAAAATTCTTGAGGCGCTGAATTACTTCGCCGGCGCGTTCGGCCTGGGTCACGGCTTTTTCCATGACCTCGGTCAATAGCGGCGCGTCATGCTGTCCGCTTTGCAAATGCCGCACACAGCCGCGCGTGTAATTAATGATAGCGGAAAGCGGCTGGCTGATTTCATGCGCCATTCCCGAGGCCATTTCCTCCATGGTACTCAAACGAAAGACGTGCGCAAGCTGCTGCTTGCGCATGCCGACTTTTTTGTCCAAGACGTGGTCAGTCACGTCCCGCGAAGCCGTCTGGATTTCGCGGATTTCCCGGGTATCCTCGTCGCAAATCAGGCGAACCAGCGTTTCAAACCAGCGGTATTCACCTTCCTTGCGGCGCGCCCGATAAATCACCGTGGTATTGCTTTTCGTTTCGCGATGCCGGGAATTGAAAAGCGCTTTTTTTAGCTTGGTGACGTCATCGTGGTGGGTATATTTGAACGCGCTTTTTCCGATGAGTTCCTCGGGTTTATAGCCGAGAAGCGTCCTGCAAGAAGGCGAAACATAGAGATAGGTGCCATCGGCCGCAACCCGCGCGATGATGTCGGTCGCGTTTTCCGCCAACAGACGAAAACGCAGCTCGCTTTCCCGTAAGTCTCTTTCCAATTGTTCGCGGAAGGTGCTGTTTTTCGTATAAAGCGGATAGAGGGCTAGAAGCCCCGCCACGCTTTGGCGATAATTGGCCCCGAGGCTTTCCGCCGTCGCCTTTAAGTCATTTTCAACGACCTTGAAGGCGGAAATATTCTGATGAATCAGCAAAGCCGCCGTTTTACCCTGCGCCGGGTTTGTGAGCAAGGTAGCGCTGGTACGGCAGGTTCCCTTGGTGCCGTTTTTGCGGAAAAAAACCGTCTCCGCCAGCCACTTTTTATGGAAAGGCAGGGTTTCCTTGATAATTTTAGGGAAGGGGTAGTTACGGTCATAGACCAGATTAATGGAGCGTCCCAGGACTTCTCTTTTGCTGTAACCAAACAGGGTCGAGGCACTTTGGTTCCAATCCAGTATGCGTCCAGCTTTGTCGAGTATTACTGCACTCTCAGAAATCGCTTCAAAAAGCGATTGAGCATAGTCCATCCATGGTCTCCCGTTTTATTGACTCACCGCTAACGCCATTCATTTCCTATGAATTGCTTTTGGTTTATATTACACGAAATTGCTTTACAAACCTAAGGGATCGTCCATATGGCAGCAGCAAAAGATAATAAAATACACATACTTGGCATTGGCGGCACATTTATGAGCGGAATTGCTTTGCTGGCACAGGAAAAGGGGTACAACCTTAAAGGCTCGGATAAAAACCTTTACCCGCCGATGAGCACGCAACTGGCTCAAAAAGCGATTCCCTTTTGTGAAGGTTATAAACCCGAAGACCTTGACGCCGACACCCAGCAAATCATCGTCGGCAACGTGGTTACACGCGGCAATCCGATCATGGAACAGGTCCTGGCCGACCATCGCCCCTATCTCTCCGGCCCGCAATGGCTGGCTGAAAATATTCTCCGCGACCGCTGGGTCATTGCAGTCTCCGGCACCCACGGCAAAACGACGACAACCAGCCTTGTCACCTGGATTCTTGAATACGCCGGCTTCAATCCTGGCTTTCTGATCGGCGGAATTCCGGAAAACTTTGGCGTCTCCGCGCGGCTCGGTTCTTCACCCTTTTTCGTGATTGAAGCCGATGAATATGACACCGCCTTTTTTGATAAGCGCGCCAAGTTTGTGCACTATCATCCGCGCACGCTGATCCTAAACAACCTGGAATTTGATCATGCCGACATTTACCCCAACCTGGAAGCCATTCAATTGCAATTCCATTATTTGCTGCGCACCATTCCCAATAATGGCTTAATCATTCATCCCGACCAGGACGCCAACCTGACGAAAGTCCTGGAAAAAGGCTGCTGGACGCCTTGCACCACCTTTGGCAGCGAAAACAGCGCCTGGCAGGCCCGTCTCTTAAGTAAAGACGGCAGTGCCTTTGAAGTGCTGCAGCAAGGGAAGGCGGTCGGCACGGTGAACTGGGCTTTATTAGGCAAGCATAACGTCGACAATGCCCTGGCCGCGCTCAGCGCCACCGCGCACGCCGGTGTCAAACTCGAGACCGCCATCGAAGCCCTGGCTCATTTTAAAAACGTGAAACGCCGCCTGGAAATCAAGGGCGAGCTCAAGGGCGTGACGCTCTATGACGACTTTGCCCACCACCCCACCGCGATTAAAACCACCCTCGCTGGTCTGCGCGCTAAGGTCGGCGCGGATGCCCGTATCATTTCAGTGCTGGAATTTGGCTCTTACACCATGCGCAGCGGCGTGCATAAAGACCATATTCAAGCGTCGCTGGTGGATGCAGATATGATCATCTGCAAACAACCGCAATCTGAAGACTGGGGCTTGGCGGAGGTGCTGAAGACCTGTTCGCAGCCGAACAAACTCTATACCGACGTGGATACACTGGTGAAGGAATTGACGCCGCAATTGCGCGCCGGTGACCATGTGGTCATGATGAGTAATTCGGGTTTTGACGGGATTCATGGGAAGTTACTACGGGCGTTAATGAGCTGAGTTTTACGTTGTAGCTCTTGTCATCCTGAACGCAGTGAAGGATGACAGAAGCATTCAGGAGGACTAGAGCTACGCAGGAGGACAAAATTAACCGAACGCTGCATTAGCTTTGTGAAGACGTCCAATCCGCATCAAAAATATCCACGAGTTGATTAATGATGGCTGGATCGTTCGCCAAAACAGATAATTCCCGGTTTTTATCTAAAGAGGGTTGGGTAAAATTAATCGAGCCCAGCATGGCTGCTTTTTTGTCGGCTAGCAGAACCTTGGCGTGAATCACCAGCCGCTTGTCCAGGGTCAACTGGACACCGGCGCGCTGCAGATAATCCCACTTTTTTCCGGGTTGCGAACCCGAGGTTAACAGGCGGACCTGCACGCCCCGACGCGCCGCAGCAGCCAGAGCGCCGACCACTTGATAATCCGTAAGGCCTTGGGCGTATACTTTGAGCTCGCTCTTTGCGTTGTTGATGAGGCTCAGGATTTTTTCCCGGCTATTATCCGGGCTCCAAATCAATTGGGGCGAGTGCGGGGCAGCTTTCTTATTCTCCCAATCGGCGTTGAACACACGTTGAATTTCCTGCACCTGCTCGGGGTCATCGATAACCAAGCCAAAATTACGCTCATTTTTAAAGGCTGAGCGCGTAAAGTTAAAAGAGAGAACCAAAGCCTTGTGCTGATCGAGCAAGAGTGTTTTTTGGTGCAGCAAGTAAAAGGTCGATGGCGCGAAGGTCAAATTAAGATGTGAGGCGGAAAAACGGTGTATCGCCGGTGCATTTTCATCGATGTTACGGTAGGGATAGTGCTGCAAAAGGATGCGCACCGCTTTGCCCTGTTCTTTCGCTTGAATAAAGGCCTGCATCAACTCAGGATCGGTGAAGCCATACATCGCGAGATCCACCGAAGTATGCGCTTGCTTCAAAGCGTCCAAAATTGGCTGCCTTCCCTGCTCTGGCTCGACGATCAAAAGCGCGGCGGCAAGCGTCGGCAGCGTGAAAAGAGAAAACAGCGCCATCACAGCGGCAGAAAGAATTTTTCGTGCACGCGCACTCAGCATCAAGAGCCAAAGAGTTTTTCGGACAAGCACATTCAGCATAAAGAACCTTGGATTGTAAATCTCACTCGACAAGTGACCGACCGGCAAAGGCATGAGCGAGCGTTCCGCCGTCGATAAACTCCAGCTCGCCGCCCAGCGGCACACCGTGAGCGATGCGAGTCACTCTAACAGTGGGAAATTGCTTTGCTAAATCGGAAATATAATGCGCCGTTGCCTCGCCTTCAACCGTTGGATTCGTCGCGAGAATGACTTCGCTAATGCTTTTTTGATTCAGGCGCTGCGCCAGCTCTGGAATGCCGAGCTTGTCCGGGCCAATGCCATCCAGCGGCGACAAATGCCCCATCAGGACGAAATAAAAGCCTTTATAAAGCCCCACTTGTTCCAACACCAGCATGTCGATGGGGTTTTCAACGACGCAGAGCAGGGCGCTGTCACGCCGCGGCGCGGCACAAACCTCGCAAAGATCGAGCTCACAGAAGGTGCGGCAAAGGCGGCAATGGCCAATGCCGTCCATCGCGAGCGTGAGGATTCGCGCCAGTTGCTTGCCACTTTGCCGGCCACGCATCAACAATTGAAAAGCCATGCGCTGCGCTGTTTTGGGGCCGACGCCCGGCAAACTACGCAGACTCTCGATGAGCTCTTCCAGCAGTGGACTAAAACGCATATCCGCCTTCTATCGTGTACCGCCTTTACTTCGCGTCAGTATCCGTCAAATTGTCCGGCAATTTAATGCCCGCGAGACCTGATACTTTATCGCGCATATGTTTTTCGATTTTATCGGCGGCGTCATTGATGGCGGCTGCGATCAAATCTTCGATAACGGATTTTTCTTCTTTTAAGACGGAACTATCCAGCACCACGCGGCGCGCGTAATGGTGGCCGGTCATGGTGATTTTCACCAAACCGCCGCCTGATTGGCCGGTGATTTCGGTTTCCATCATTTGCTTTTGCATGTCCTGCAATTTTTTTTGCATTTCTTGCGCTTTTTTAATCAGGTCAGAAAAACCTGGCTGTTTATCGTCTACACCTTTGTTCATGATCGGTAACTCCTAGTAAGATGCTGGGATTTTAGCAAAGAAACACGGGGGAAAACAGATGCTACGGGCTAAAAAAACCATGAGCGAGTAAAATGCTCCTCTACCCCCCACTGCTATTAAGTTAAGCTCGTCATTACAAGCAAAGCGCGGCAACCCAAAGGATCTTTAAAAGGTGGCGCCTATTCCCCCACCTCCAACGACTGCGCGTCCAGGGTTGCATTAAACAAACTTTTGATCTTTTGCACCCCGGGGGCCTGCCGCATCGCTTCCAAAGCAGCGGCACGACGCTCTTGTTCTTCTTTTTCAAATTGCTTGGCTGGCGTATGCACTTCCTCTTCGGTGACAGCAATATTGACCTTCAGCGACTTGTCAAAATGCTTGCTCAGCGCCTGCTCCATCCGCTCAACCAGTTTGGGACTCATCATCGGTTTATAACTGGCAGCCAAAACCAAATTCACCTGCTTATCTAGGATTGACTTCAATTTGCAATTCAGCGCCAACGCATAGGCCACTCCAGTTAAGCCCAGCTTGGGCAAAAGATCACGCCACTCCAGCGACGCAGGATCGGTGACCTGGGGTGCTTCCGCCCTCACTTCAACACTGTGTGCTTGGACTGCCTTCACTACAGGCACCGGCATCGCCGCCATTACCGTTTGCGTTTGTGTTTCTCTCACCGGTTTAAAAGCCAACATACGCAGCATCAACATTTCGAAGCCTTGGGCCGGCGAAGGTGCGAAAGGCAGGTCTTTTTGACCTAGCAGCGCGATCTGGTAATAAAGCTGCAATTCCTCCGCAGAAAAGAGACGCGCTAACTCTTGAATGCGTTCACTCGGCTGCTGCGCCGGTACCACCTGATAAACTGCAGCCTGGTGTAGGCTTAAAATCATTTCTGCCAGCACTTGCTGATAATCCGGCGCGCGTTTCTGCAAATCGGTCAGAACGCGAAAGAGCCGCTGACCATCTCGGGCAGCCAGGGCTTGCAAGAGATGGGCCACTTCATCTTGGGTGATATAGCCAAGCATTTGGTTGAGCTCGTCGTAGCTGAGCTTGCCCTGACAATAGACCAGGGCTTGGTCCAGCAGGCTTAAGGCGTCGCGCATGCTGCCATCGGCCGCGCGGGCCAACTGGGCCAGTGCCTGGGATTCACAAACCACCTGCTCGCTGTCGCAAATGCGCTGCAATTGGGCCACAATTTGCTGCGGCTCAATATGCTTCAAATGAAATTGCAGACAACGCGAGAGAATAGTGATCGGCAGGCGCTTGGGTTCAGTGGTTGCGAAGATAAACATGACCTGCGGCGGCGGTTCTTCCAGTGTTTTTAACAGGGCATTGAAGCTGTGCCCCGACAGCATGTGAACTTCGTCGATGAGATAAACTTTATAACGCCCCTGGACTGGCGGATAGGCGACATTTTCAAGCAGCTCACGGGTGTCCTCGACTTTGGTGCGCGATGCAGCGTCGATTTCATAAAGGTCTAAAAATTGGCCAGCGTCAATGGCGCGACAGATATCGCAGGTGCCACAAGGCTTGGAACTCAGGGCGACTTCGCAATTGAGGCATTTGGCAAAAATACGGGCCAAGGTGGTTTTACCAACGCCGCGTGTACCTGCGAAGAGGTAGGCATGGTGTAGACGGTTTCGATCAAGGGCATTGGTAAGAACGCGCAGCACGTGCTCCTGGCCAACGAGGTCCTGAAAGGCCCGCGGTCGCCATTTTCGCGCAAGGACTTGATAGCTCATACAAGCATATTCCTTGAAAGAAATAAAGCAGCCAGTCGAGCCACACTTCGGCGCCCGAATCTGCCGCTACCGTTGCTTCCTTCCGGACCTGGCGGGGTTTACGGCATATCGTCGCGAAGGGACCCAACTCGCTGCTATTTACCCATTGTATTAACCTAAACTGTTCTGCCCTCCCCAACAAGCAGGGAGAGCAAAATTTGGCGGAGAGAGAGGGATTCGAACCCTCGGTACGGCTTTCACCGTACACACGCTTTCCAGGCGTGCTCCTTCGACCGCTCGGACATCTCTCCTTGGCGATCGATGCTGCCGTAGGTTAAACCAGATTGGGATGGAGTGCAAATAGAAGTTTAATGGGGGCTTGTTGGCTTGTAGCTGAATCCTAAATCAGAAGTATCGTCATAATCATCGCCCACGCCCACGCCCACGCCCTCGCCCTTAGCCAAGTGATGCTGCGGCTCGTCGTCGTCATGCTCCGTTATAACATACCCATAGGCTGGATCATCAGTCCGCTTACGTGATGATGCTCTATCCTCTAGTTGAATAGGCTTACTGGCTTCTTGATTCGCGATAACAGCATTTTTTTCCGCCTGCTTCGCCGCCCTCTCCAGGCCCGACAAAGGGTGACTCCACAGCGTGAACTGGATGCCCAAGTAGCCAAAGGCCGCTCCACCGAGCGTCGCGCCGACTGCACCGATGGCATTGCCAAGCGTAATGGCCGCGAAGGCGCCCAGGGGAGGGGCAAAAACACCGATCATGACGCCGATAAAGACACCCAGTGCGGCTCCGATAAGGCCGCCCATAATCCGGCCAAGGCGAGACGATTGATTCATTGCGGGCCGGGCTGCACTGATGAAGTCTTTTACGTGGTCTGGCTTCACCGTATTGCCTGCCACCTGTACTGCTAAGGTTTTTGCGGCTTTTGCACAATTCAGAGCCTCCGAATATCCTATTATCCCGCTCTCAATGTCCGCCACCATTCGGGCTTTTGCCGCCACTAAATGCCTTCTAAAAGCCTGAGCACTCTTAGTGGTGAGCGGAGAGAACGCGGCAGCAGCATCCTCTGGAAACAGGGCGATCGCCTCACTAAAGAGATCTGCGATTTTCTGACGAAGAGAAACGCAGCGTGTTGCAACTATTAACTGTACTAAAGCATCAATAGCTTTATTGTCTCTAGCCGATACACAAATAGAGCGGATGTCATCCCGGTTAAGGTTTGGGGCACGGTGGTGCCTCTCGTCCTCTGCCCTCTGCAGCTGGGCTTTAATTCGAATGATCTGATCGCCTGTGAGTCTATCCGCTTTCGATTCGTCTGCTTCGCCTGCTTTGTTGACTACTAAAATTGGAACAGTGTCGGAACCTGCGTGCGCCTTAAGGGCCTCACAAAAGCGATTAATCTCCGCCTGCAGATCCTCATCATAAGGACGAGTGGCATCCACAACAAAAGCAACCAGATTTGCGGTACCGAAATACGCCTTGGTATAAGGTGCAGCGCGTGGACCGCCAGCCAAATCATAGAGTTCCAGCTCCATCGACTGTGCTGGGTTACCATTCCGGCTGGGAATCGGCGCTCTGAGAGCGTCAGATTCGACTCCGAGCGAGGGTACATACTGAGTAGAAAACGTCCCCTCTACAATTCTTTTGCTCAGACTGGTTTTTCCGACTCCTTCTGCTCCAACAAAGACAACTCTACTGAGCAAATCAGCAGGCCTATCACGAAACACATCATGACGAATAACAGGACGCCCATCACCCGGCGCCGGAACAGCACGCTCGGAATAAGACTCTTCATCAGACTCCTCATCAGACTCCTCATCAGAAGAGGATCCATCACCAGGTCGATTATCAGCACACATTTCAAACTCAATACTAGCAGGGTCAGCAGCAGGCTTATCAAAGCCAACAATACGCTGCCCCGCTTTCAAACCAGTAGGACTACAACGAGGCATATCTTTAGACTCATCAGCTAGATCGGTATCTAATAACACAGTCTCAATAGGATCATCTGAACTCTCTGGACCACCTGGACCCACGCCAGGGTGAGCAACAGCCCGTTTAGGGGCGGGAATTAGCTTTGCTTTTTGATAAATTGTCCTGGTTAATGGCTGCACACCCTCCCGCGTTTGCGCCGAGGTAAAAATCACGCCCTCTGAACTCACTCCCAAATCACTGTGAAGCCTTAGGATTTCATCTGCAGTAAGATTGATATCCCCTGCTTTTTTAGGTTTTCTCAAATTTTCAGCTGCTTGAGCCGCATCATCAGGATATGCAGATATCCTTCCATCAGCCTCATGCCTTCGTATCCTTTTGTTGATCACTAAAATACGATGTATCTCAGAAGGCAGTGCGCGGGCATCTTCCACCATGCGTGCTCGATCTGCCTTTGTTAAAATATCATCGCCATCAACCACGAAAACAACAATATTAGCTTTCGCGAAATGGGTCTTTGCAATTGAACGAAACATTTCCTGACCGGAAAGATCCCAGACGTTAAATTGAGTCGGATGGGAAGGATCCTGCTCCTTAAATATACCAAAATCAACTCCCACCGTTGGAGTGTAGCGCTTTGAAAGCGGCACCGCAGCACCCGTCTGTCTGGCTAAGATGCTTGTTTTTCCGCTCCCTTCCGGGCCCGTATATACCACTGTTAATACACGTTCTTGTTGTGCTTTCTGCTCACTTAATCCGTCTCGTACTGAAGTCATAATAAGATTCTCGTTTTAGTTTAAAAGCCCTTTTCACATAATACATAAAATTATAGCAAATTCAGTTTAAGGCAATCTTAAGGAGAGCTAAATATATAGGAAAACCCCGCTTATTTTAATAGGTTAAGTAGAATATTTGTAGACGGCTTTTTGAGAAGTTACGAATATTTACGAAATCAAAGCCCCTTACCTCAACGAAGCAGGGGCTTGGCTTGATCACAAGACAAGAGCCGCAAGCGACTAAACTCCTACGCTGCAACCCTTCTTCGGGGAAGCGGGTGCAGAGTAAGCATGCGTCTCGTTAGCTTCATTTTGCTCCGCTTCTTTCCTCGCCGCCCTCACCATACCCGATAAAGGATGGCGCCATAGCGTGAACTGGATGCCCAAGTAGCCAAAGGCCGCTCCGCCGAGTGTCGCGCCGACTGCACCGATGGCATTGCCAAGCGTAATGGCCGCGAAGGCGCCCAGGGGAGGGGCAAAAACACCGATCATGACGCCGATAAAGACACCCAGTGCGGCTCCGATAAGGCCGCCCATAATCCGGCCAAGGCGAGACGATTGATTCATTGCGGGCCGGGCTGCACTGATGAAGTCTTTTACGTGGTCTGGCTTCACCGTATTGCCTGCCACCTGTACTGCTAAGGTTTTTGCGGCTTTTGCACAATTCAGAGCCTCCGAATATCCTATTATCCCGCTCTCAATGTCCGCCACCATTCGGGCTTTTGCCGCCACTAAATGCCTTCTAAAAGCCTGAGCACTCTTAGTGGTGAGCGGAGAGAACGCGGCAGCAGCATCCTCTGGAAACAGGGCGATCGCCTCACTAAAGAGATCTGCGATTTTCTGACGAAGAGAAACGCAGCGTGTTGCAACTATTAACTGTACTAAAGCATCAATAGCTTTATTGTCTCTAGCCGATACACAAATAGAGCGGATGTCATCCCGGTTAAGGTTTGGGGCACGGTGGTGCCTCTCGTCCTCTGCCCTCTGCAGCTGGGCTTTAATTCGAATGATCTGATCGCCTGTGAGTCTATCCGCTTTCGATTCGTCTGCTTCGCCTGCTTTGTTGACTACTAAAATTGGAACAGTGTCGGAACCTGCGTGCGCCTTAAGGGCCTCACAAAAGCGATTAATCTCCGCCTGCAGATCCTCATCATAAGGACGAGTGGCATCCACAACAAAAGCAACCAGATTTGCGGTACCGAAATACGCCTTGGTATAAGGTGCAGCGCGTGGACCGCCAGCCAAATCATAGAGTTCCAGCTCCATCGACTGTGCTGGGTTACCATTCCGGCTGGGAATCGGCGCTCTGAGAGCGTCAGATTCGACTCCGAGCGAGGGTACATACTGAGTAGAAAACGTCCCCTCTACAATTCTTTTGCTCAGACTGGTTTTTCCGACTCCTTCTGCTCCAACAAAGACAACTCTACTGAGCAAATCAGCAGGCCTATCACGAAACACATCATGACGAATAACAGGACGCCCATCACCCGGC
>JABDGC010000002.1:0-22215 GCA_013286215.1 Gammaproteobacteria bacterium | reverse complement strand
CTCCTTCTGCTCCAACAAAGACAACTCTACTGAGCAAATCAGCAGGCCTATCACGAAACACATCATGACGAATAACAGGACGCCCATCACCCGGCCCATGAACAGGGGACTCGGGATGAAACGCTTCATCAGACTCATCATCAGCGCCATCAGGAGAGCCATCAGGAGAGGGTTCATCGCCACGCCGATCAGCAGTCTGTTCAAATTCAACATTATATGGGCCACTATCTTGCAAATAAACAACAGGGTGAGCAGCAGGCTCAACAATAATAAGCGGCCGCCCTGCGTTCAAACCAGTAGAACTACGAGACATACCCCTAGGCTCATCAGCTAGATCGATATTAAGGCACACAGTCTCAATAGGATCATCTGAACTCTCTGAACTCTCTGAACCACCTAGACCGCCTGGACCGCCTGGACCAGGACCACCTAGGCCACTTAGACCACGACCAATTGGACCAATTGGAGTCATAGGAGCTGCGCGGGTCCGCCTCACAACCGGAACCGCTCCAGAGTGGGCAACAGCCCGTTTAGGGTAGGGAATTAGCTTTGCTTTTTGATAAATTGTCCTGGTTAATGGCTGCACACCCTCCCGCGTTTGCGCCGAGGTAAAAATCACGCCCTCTGAACCCACTCCCAAATCACTGTGAAGCCTTAGGATTTCATCTGCAGTAAGATTGATATCCCCTGCTTTTTTAGGCTTTCTCAAATTTTCAGCTGCTTGAGCCGCATCATCAGGATATGCAGATATCCCTCCACCAGCCTCATGCCTTCGTATCCTTTTGTTGATCACTAAAATACGAGGTACATTATGAGGCAGCGCGCGCGCGTTTTCCACCATGCGCGCTCGATCTGTCTCTGTTAAAATATCACAGCCATCAACCACGAAAACAACAATATTAGCTTGCGCCGAATAGGTCTTTGTGGCTGATTGAAACATTGCCTGACCGGGAAGATCCCAGACGTTAAATTGAGTCGGATGGGAAGGATCCTGCTCCTTAAATATACCAAAACCAATGCGTACCGCTGGAGTGGAGCTCGCTAAAATCGGCCCCACAGCACCAGTCTGTTTGGCTAAGATGCTTGATTTTCCGCTCCCCGCAGGACCCGTATATACCACTGTTAATACACGTTCTTGCTGTGCTTTCTGCTCAACCAACTCACCTCGCCCTGGAGTCATAATAAGATTCTCGTTTTAGTTTAAAAATACTTTTCAAATAATACAAAAATTATAGCAAACTCAGCTTAAGGCAATCTTAGGAAATTCGTCTGTTATTCAAGTCGCATAACGACGAAGTGTTAGCAGCTTTTGCAGCTCCGCCAGGCTAGCACACGCATCGACCTGATGGGCTGTGGCCTGCAAGAGACCGAGCTCAATCACTGCGACGCCGGTCGGAGCGATGAAACATCCATCCTAAATACTTGCAGCCCTGGGACGCTGTCTCGTCGTAAACTCATACGGAAAGTTTCCTCTTTTTTTTCTCCACCTGCTTCGCCGCGCTCTCCACACTGACTAAAGGATCACGCCACAGCGAGATCTTGCTGCCTACATAGGTAAAGACCGCGCCACCGACCGCCGCGCCGGCTACAACGCCGATTTTGCCAAGGGCGAGGGCCGCGAAGGCTCCCGCGGGAGGGGCAAAGGCACCAATCATGACGCCGAGAAAAACACCCAGCGCGGCGCCGATAATAGCACCCATAATCCGGCCGGTGCGAGTCGACTTTTCTATCACAGGCTGGGCTGCTTTGCGGAATTTGACTATGTCCTCTTTTGTCACCTCCTGACTAGCCACCTGCATTGCCAAAACTTTTGCGGCTTTTGCGCAGCGCAGAGCCTCAGAATAGGTAATTCTCCCTTGCTCCAGATCATCCTGAATGCTAATGCTTGCCGCATTTAAATACTCTTTAAGGTTATTAGCGTCGTCATGGGTGAGCCTAGATTTTAAGGCAGGACAGTTGTCGGTAAGTGCGGCTATAGCTTCAACAAAGCGCCCTGCTACTACCTTTCCCTGCCGAAGCGGCAAGTTCGCACACGGCGAAGCTTTAGAGCTAGCAGCCAGGGTAGGATAGGCAATCTGCTTTGTCTTTTGAAAGATTAAGCCATTTAATCGATCTATGCCACTCTCGGTTTTAGCCGAGGTATAAACAACGTCCTCGTCTTCCACTCCCAAATCAAGACTAAGCTCCGCCACATCGATTGGAGTAAACTCGCGTCTTTTTGATGAATCAGGATGTGCTTCTTTCGTTTCGGCGCCTCCAATCATTTTATTGATCACTAAAATACGGGGAGTATTAGCAGGTAGTTGACGAGCGCCTTCTAGCAACCGGATTCGATCTGCCTCTAATAGAGGAACAGAGCCATCGACCACGGCAACAAGAATACCTTGATCTAAGCGTTGATAGTGACCTGTTACAACGTCATGATAACGTTCGCCACCGGGAAGATCGGTGACTAAAAGATCCCAGGTTAAATATTCAGCCAATTGGGGCTGATTGGGCAGACGATCCCGCGGCTCAGACCAAGTCAATGGTTGAGGTTGAGCGGCAGCTGTTGGGATGTAGTCCTCTGAAAACCGGCTCCCATCGCCAATCAGCCTTGCTTGTATATTTGATTTTCCGCTTCTCGCAGGGCCAGCAATAATCACATTTACTCTTGGATGGCCTTGCTTTGCTTCTTGAAGTCGTGCTCCAGTCATAATTAAGATCCTCCCGTTTCGTTTTAAATCTACTATTCAATTAACACAATAAATAATAACAAGTTCAGCTTAAGGCAATCTTAGGAAAGGCTCATTACTATTAAATAGGAAAACCCCGCTTATTTTAATAAGTTAAGCAGAATTTTCTCATAAACGTGCGGCAGCTTTTGCAGTTCCGCCAGGCTGGCGCACTCATCGACCTGGTGGGCCGTGGCGTGCGAGAGGCCGAGTTCAATCACTTCAGCGCCGGTCGGAGCAATGAAACGGCCGTCGGAGGTGCCACCGCCGGTGGAGAGTTCAGGGTAGGCTCCGGTTTCATCATAGAGGGCCTCTTTGGCCGCCTCGATGAGTCGTCCTTTCTTCGTCAGGAAGGGCTCGCCAGAGAGATCCCAATGCAGGTCAAATTGCAGCTGCTGTTCTTCTAAAATAGCTTCGACCCGCTCTTGCAATTGCGCCACCGTGACCGCATTAGAGAAACGAAAATTAAAATGAACCTCAAGGATTCCTGGAACGACGTTTAAGGCGCCGGTGCCGGCGTGAATATTTGAAATTTGAAAGCTGGTGGGTGGGAAAAATTCATTGCCCTTGTCCCAGACCGTCTGGGTTAGTTTTTCCAGGGCAGGCAGGCCGTTATGAATGGGATTTTGCCCGGGAAGGGGATAGGCAATATGGCTCTGCTTGCCGTGAATGACGAGTGTGCCATGCAAGGATCCACGGCGGCCGACGCGAATTTGATCACCAACCAGCTCTTCGCTGCTGGGTTCACCAATGATGCAATAATCTATTTTTTCGCCGCGCTGGTTTAACACTTCCATCACTCGTTTGGTGCCATCGACGCTTGCGCCCTCTTCGTCCGAGGTAATGAGAAAAGCGAGCGAGCCTTTGAAAGTCGGATGTGTTTCCAGAAAGCGCTCCGCCGCAATCACCATGGCCGCCAGACCGCCCTTCATGTCCACCACCCCGCGTCCGTATAAAAAGCCGTCGCGCTCGGTCGGCTCAAAAGGTAGTGAAGACCAGGCCGCTTCAGGACCGGTTGGCACTACATCGGTGTGGCCGGCAAAAACCACCAGAGGCGCCTGATCGCCCAAACGGGCCCATAAATTATCGACTTCACCAAAAGGCAGTGATTCGAGCTTGAAGCCCCGACTTTCCAGCCGCCGGGACAGAATCGCATGGCAACCGGCCTCCCGCGGGGTGATGGACGGACAGGCCAGGAGCTCTTTGGTAAGCTCAATTACTGGCATAAGAGTATTCCCTTAGTAGTTCATTTATAGACACTTTGCCCCGCGTCTTCGCGTCGACTTGTTTGACGATGACGGCACAGTACAAACTGTATTTGCCGTCCGCGCTGGGCAAGTTGCCGGGAACCACGACGGAACCGGCTGGAACGCGGCCGTAGAGCGTTTCACCGGTCTCACGGTTGTAAATACGGGTGCTCTGACCTAAATAGACGCCCATGGAAATCACGGAACCCTCTTCGACGATCACCCCTTCCACGACCTCGGAGCGAGCGCCGATAAAGCAGTTGTCCTCAATGATGGTGGGGTTGGCTTGAATCGGCTCCAGGACGCCGCCGATCCCCACCCCACCGGACAGATGGACGTTTTTGCCGATTTGGGCGCAGGAACCCACCGTAGCCCAGGTATCGACCATGACCCCACTATCAATATAGGCGCCGAGATTGACATAGGATGGCATTAAAACCGAATTTGGCGCAAGGTAGGCACCCCGGCGCACCACCGCCGGGGGAACCACGCGGCAGCCTAAAGCAGCCATTTCTGCGGTGCTCAAGCCCTGGAATTTAAGGGGAACCTTGTCATAGAAGCGCAGACAGCCAGCTTCGAAGGGCTGGCTCTCATGAATACGGAAATACAAGAGCACGGCTTTTTTAATCCATTCATGGGTCTGCCATGTTCCCTGGATTTTCTCGGCGACCCGTAACGTGCCAGCATCGAGCAGGGTAATGGTATCTTCAATTGCAATTTGAAGGGCAGGGTCGACCTTGCCAGGTGCAATCTGGGCTCGGTTCTCGAAAGCTTGTTCGATCAGCGTTTGGTTATTGATCATGTTATCACCTGTATGTCGCGATAGCACAGTAAATTTGTTAAAATGTCTCACTTTTTAACTAAGGCAAAATTCTACATGGCCTCACCTAAAATAGCTAATATCAAAGTTTCCAACGCCTGGCATATTTATGTGCGCTTGTTTACCTACGTCCGCCGCTACTGGCCTTCCCTGCTGATCGCCCTGGTGGCGAGCATGGTCTATGCCGGCATCGACTCCTGGTTTGTGTATTTTTTAGAGCCGCTGCTCAACAAGGGCTTGATTCAAAAAAATCACGACTTCTTAAAATGGGCACCGCTGCTCGTGCTGCTCGTCTTCATGATGCGTGGCCTGGCCAGCTTCTTTTCCAGCTACAATCTAGCCTCCACCTCGCGCAATGTGATCACGCTACTACGGCGGGATATTTTTTCCCACCTGCAGCGCCTACCAGCCAGCTTCTATGACCACACCACGACCGGCCATGTTTTATCCGTGATTTTATACAGCGTCGAGCAAGTCGCCAACGCGAGCGCCGACGTGCTGACCACCGCCGTTCAATCGACCTTTTTCATCGCGGGCCTGCTCTTTGTCATGCTTTCCATCAGCTGGAAGCTCACTCTACTGTACTTCATCATCATGCCCTCGATCGCCTTCATCATGCGCGCCACCTCCGTCCGGGTGCGGCGCTTGAGCCTCAGTATCCAAGACAGCATAGCCGAGCTGAATCACCGCGCCGAGGAAAATATCGAAGGCTATAAGGTCATCCGCTCCTTTGACGGCCAAAGCCAGGAAATCGCGAAATTCGACAAGGCACTGCAGGCCAATCGCAGTCGTGAAATGAAAGTGGTCGCCGCGCGTTCCATCAGCGTGTCCAGCGTACAGCTGGTCGCTGCCATCGCCCTGTCCTTCACACTCTATGTCGCCACTATGGATATCGCCGATTCCCTGCTCTCGACCGGCGGTTTTATCTCCATGATCGCCGCCATGCTGGCCTTAATCAAGCCGATGAAAGATTTGACGCAAATGCAAAATAAACTCTACCGCGGATTGGCCGGTGCCCAGAGCGCCTTTGAACTGCTGGACCAGCCGCCGGAAGTGGACCAGGGGACGCTTTCCCTACCCAGGGCAAAAGGCAAGATCGTCTTTTCTCAAGTCAATTTTGCCTATAAAAACGGCGTTAACGTCCTGCACAACATCGACCTCACCATTCAGCCCGGAGAAATCATCGCCCTCGTGGGACGCTCTGGCAGCGGGAAGTCAACCTTCGCGAATTTATTGCCGCGCTTCTACAGCGACTATCGCGGCGAAATCTTTTTGGATGACTTGCCCACCCGCGACTACCATCTGGCCGATCTGCGACGTCAATTTTCCCTGGTCTCGCAGAACGTCGTTTTATTCCACGATACCATCGCCAACAACATCGCCTACGGGCGCTTGGGACAGGTATCGGAAGATGAAATTCGCGCGGCGGCGAAAGCGGCCAACGCCCTCGATTTTATTGATCAATTGCCGCAAGGCTTGCACACCCTGATCGGCGAAAACGGCGTCCTGCTTTCCGGCGGCCAGCGTCAGCGCATCGCCATCGCCCGCGCCATTCTTAAAAACGCACCCATTTTAATTTTAGACGAAGCCACCTCGGCGCTGGACACGGAATCGGAGCGCCACATCCAGACTGCTCTCGACAGCCTTATGCGCAATCGCACCACGCTGGTCATTGCGCATCGTTTATCGACCATTGAACACGCCGACAAAATCATTGTCTTTGATCAGGGCCGCATCCTGGAGCTGGGCAATCACGCCACCCTTGTAGAACAGAAAGGCTATTATGCTAAACTGCGTCAGATGCAATTCCAGGACTCGACGGCGGTGACGGCCTAATATGAACCTACAAGCGTATTGGTATCGCGATCGACTCCACCCCCTACTGTTGCCGCTGCTGCCTTTGTCCGCGGCCTTTGGGCTGCTCACGCGCCTGCGCCGCTGGAGCTATCGTCGCGGCCTCACCAAAACACGGTGCTTTACTCTCCCCGTTATCGTGGTCGGCAATATTTCCGTCGGCGGAACGGGAAAAACGCCGCTGGTCCTTGCGCTCGCGAAGGCCCTGAAAGAACAAGGCAGGAACCCCGGTGTCGCCCTGCGCGGCGTCGGCGGCAAAAAGTTGACTCGCCCAACTTGGGTGAGGGCAGACTCCAATCCCTTTGAGGTCGGTGACGAAGCAGTCTTGATCGCGACAAACACCTCCTGCCCCGTTGCCGCCTGCGTGGACCGCCCCGCAGCAGTCGAAGCGCTCCAGCAAGCCGGCTGCGATGTAGTGCTTTGCGACGACGGTCTCCAACATTATCGGCTGGCGCGCCAAGTGGAAATCGCCGTGATAGATGGCAGCCGTTATTTTGGCAACGGCCGGCTCTTGCCTGCCGGTCCCCTGCGCGAACCGCTGACCCGTTTACGGGAAGTGGATTTCATCGTCGTGAACGAGCCCGAAAAAACGGCACGCTTTGCGGGATTGGCTACCCTGCCTTTTGCCGGAGAAAACCGGCAGCCTTTCGCCATGCGGCTTAAAACCGAGACCTTTCGAGCCGTGCATCAGACGTCAGAGTCCCGAGCACGGGACAGCTTCCACGGACAAAGAGCGCATGCCGTTGCTGGCATCGGCAATCCGTCGCGTTTTTTTGAGCTGCTGACCCGCCTCGGCGTCGACCTCATGCCGCACCGCTTTCCCGATCATCACCCCTATCAAAGCAGCGACCTCGACTTTTCTGATACACTGCCTATCTTGATGACCGAGAAAGACGCGATTAAATGCAAAGCGCTGCCTTTTGCCGAGGCTGCGAAAGCGAGACAGTGGTTTCTTCGCGTGGAAATGGAGCTCAGCCCAGAATTCAAGCAAGCCTTAGCGGATAAACTGAAGAGAGAATAACCTTTTAGGCAACTGGAGAGAACCATGAAAAAAATCATTCAATTTACTCTGATCCTCCGTCTGGCCTTGCCTTGCACCGGCTTTGCCGCTGCAAAATCGGAAATCCCAGTCTATACCGAACAAAAAACCAGCGTGCTGGCGACCGCCAATCAGCCGAAATTTATCATCAAACTCAAATCCAATCCCACGACCGGCTATTCCTGGTTTTTAAAAGAGTACAATACGCACTACCTGGAACCCGTAAAGCACGAATTCCAGGCGGCGGAAAACCGCCAGCGGGTGGGTGCGCCAGGGTATGAGGTGTGGACTTTTAAGCTGAAACCGGCGGCCTTTGCCGTGCCGCTGCAAACGACGCTACGCTTTGTTTATGCCCGGCCCTGGGAGAAGAGCAGCCAGTCAACCGGCGTAGCGTTTGGGGTTTCGACGATCGAGAAGAAGTAGAGCACATCGACCTTGCGAGATGCTAGCCTTGAGATCCTTCACTGCGTTCAGGATGACAAGAAACAGCGAAATTAAAGCCGAGCCCCTAGGCCGCGTTTACTTCCGCTGCGTCAATTTTCCATTCTCAAACACGAAGGTTATCGGCGGCGCGCCATTATAGGTGATCTCCACAATCTCCGTCTCGGGTACCTCTGCTTTTTGGGCCTCCAGAGTTTGATTCACAAAGGTTGGCTTTCCGCAGGCAGCTTGAACGGCATCCTGACTATCCCCGAGTTGAATCTGCCCATTCGGACAGAGCTGGGTTTGCGGCATGCCAGAGCCATTGACACTGATGTTAATAGCGTTTCCAGTCGCGTCAAAAGCAATAGTCAGCTTCATCGTTCCGGGCTTGGTCGGGTCTTGCGCGATATAATAACCCCATTCCTGGGGCTGTTCGGCTTTTTTATTATTGGAGGTTTTATTGTCCGGCTTCCCGCAAGCGGTAATCACAGCATCCAGTGAGTCCCCAATATTAACGGAATTAAAATTATTGGGACAAAACATATCCGCCCAGGCGGTGCAAACAAAAAGAGAACTCAAAACAAAAACCGTTATTTTGCTCTTCATTTCTGGGGCTCCTGAGTCATCAAAAGGTCTCGAACAAAGGCAGGGACCAGAGGACCAAGGCTGTCATCCCTTTCCCTCCCTCTATTTCCTCACTTTAGCTTAATTTAAATGACAACAATAGACACCCGTCGTCGTTTTTTGTATATTTTTGCATACTTGGTCTTCACTACTTAGGATCCCAGCAAATGGAAAAATACAATGCCCTCTATGCCCAATCCGGCGGAGTCACCGCCGTCATCAACGCCACCGCCTGCGGCGTGATTCAAACGGCCAGAAACAATAAGGACAAAATTGGAACTCTGTTTGCCGCCCGGAACGGAATTCTCGGCGTGCTCAACGAAGACCTGATCGACACCGGCGGTGAAAGCGACCAGGACATTGCCGCCCTGCGCCACACGCCTTCCAGCGCCTTCGGTTCCTGCCGCTATAAATTAGGCTCCATTGAAAAAAACCGCGAACAATACGAAAGACTCCTCGACGTTTTTTCTGCCCATCACATTCGCTATTTCTTTTATAACGGCGGCGGCGATTCGCAAGACACCGCCTACAAGGTTTCACAGCTGAGCCGCGAACTGAATTACCCGATCACCTGCATCGGTGTTCCTAAAACCATCGACAACGACCTGCCCTTCACAGACAATTCGCCGGGCTTTGGTTCCGTCGCAAAATATGTGGCTGTTTCTATTCTAGAAGCCAGCCTGGACGTCGCCGCCATGGCCTCTTCTTCAACCAAAATCTTCCTGCTGGAAGTCATGGGACGCCACAGCGGCTGGATAGCCGCCGCGGGCGGCCTGGCTGCGCAGCAAACCGGCGAGCCGCCGCATATTATTCTCTTCCCGGAAATTCCCTTTCAATCAGAACCCTTTTTGGCCCGCGTGCAGCACTGCGTAACACAATATGGCTATTGCTCCATCGTCGTATCCGAGGGCGTGCGCAATCCGGACGGTAGCTTTATCGCAGAATCTGGCCTGGTTGACGCTTTTGGGCACAAACAGCTGGGCGGCGCGGCTCCAGTCGTCGCCAAACTAATTAAAAATAATCTTGGCCACAAATATCATTGGGCCGTCGCCGATTATTTACAGCGTTCGGCCCGTCATCTGGCCTCCAAAACCGACGTTGAACAAGCTTATGCCATGGGCAAGGCCGCGGTGGAATTTGCACTCGCCGGAAAAAACGCCGTACTTCCCATTATCGTTCGAGAAAAAGGTCTACACTATCGCTGGACAGTCGGCGAAGCGCCCTTGGAAAAAGTCGCTAATGTCGAAGTCGCCTTGCCACGTGACTACATCACCGAAGATGGTTTTGGGATTACCCCGGCCTGCCGACAATACCTGTCTCCCTTGATTCAAGGTGAAGACTATCCCCCTTATGTGAACGGCCTGCCTCACTATGTAAAACTGCAGAATAAGCCAGTCGCAAAAAAATTAGCCCTCACCTCCATGGGTAAGGTCGGTTAACCCTTTTAAAGGACAAAATATACACACACCTGCCTCTTTTTTTCTCCAGTAAAGCGCCAATCTGGATTATAATGGGTAATGTAACCTGCTTTTCGTCCTCATGGTACAGCATCGATTTTTAAATAAATCAAGGGCTTACTATTATGAAAGCAAGTGAAAAGGCCACGGAAAACCTCAAGGGAACTGACGTCATTAAGGTCTTAATCGCTGACGATGACCCACCCACGCGGATACTTTTAAGGGCAGCGATTAGTCAGTGGGGCTACGAAGTCATTGAAGCCAGCAACGGGGAAGAAGCCTGGCAAATCTTGCAAGAACCCAACCCGCCGCGACTCTTGATTCTGGACTGGCTCATGCCAAAACTGGACGGCATTAGCTTATGCGAACGCATTAAACACGAACAAGCCGTCACTCATCCCTATACCATTCTCTTGACCCAGGTGACCGGCACGACCAACATCATCAAAGGCCTGGAAGCCGGTGCGGACGAATTTTTATCCAAGCCCTTTAATATGGCTGAACTGCGTAGCCGGCTCTCGGTAGGAGCCAGAATCGTGCGCTTTGAGAATGCGCTGGCCGAGCAAAACAGCAAAGTACAAAACTATGCCTCGCAAATGGAAACCCTCTCCCAAAGCCACGCGAAGCAACTGGTGTACCATTCCGATCTCTTAAGCATGCTGGGCTCGCTCATCGAGAAAATTTCACAGGAGCTCTTTGACACGTTCTCGATGATCGAAGCGGCTCCCGAGAAATCCAGCGCCGAACTCAAGAAAATCGCGGACTTGCGTCAGCAATTCTCCTCTGTGATCGCCGTGATAAAACGCCTGCAGGTGAACTCGGTCTATACCCCAAAAACTGGCGTCTGCCCGGTCAATGAATTGATTCAAACCGCCTTGAGTCTTGCGCAAAGCGCCACGCGCCGCATCCAAATCGCAACGGAGTTTGCCAGTCAGCTCCCCCCTCTCTCCGCCGATGCCGAACAACTGCAGGAAGTTTTTCTTGGGCTTATTTTAAGCTCGGCGGAAGCCATGAAAGGCCAGGACCAGCCCCGACTGCGAATCGAAACTCGGCTCACGCCTAAAAACGCCCTGCAAATCACCCTGGAAGACTCCGGACCGCAGATCGAAGACACGGAATTAAAAATCATGCAGCAACCCCGCCTAATCGCGCAGGACCTGGAGCAAATCCGCTCGCGCTTAAGCGCGGCCATGAGCAAAGAAATCATTCAAAAATACGGGGGATCCTTGTCTATCGAGAATTTACCCGAGAACGGCATTCGCCTGAACATTAATTTACCCTTGCAAATCAAGAGCGCCGAGAGAACAGGCTAAGATGAACAATGCGAACGTAATACTCAAACCGCAGTGGCCCATCACCCTCGCCCGAATAGCGAGCAGCATCGCCATTGCCATTGGCTCAGCCGCGCTGCTGGCCTGGTTATTTTTCGTCTGGATCCCGCAAGGCGACCAAAACATCCTGGGCGCCATCAAGCCAAACACGGCGATTTGCTTTATTTTATGCGGCGTGTCGTTATGGCTGCAGGCCGAAACCAACGGACAACGCACCCCAATCCATTTTCTATCGCAGATCAGCGCCGGCGCGGTTTTTCTGATCGCTTTCCTGACTTTGTTTGAATATTTTTTTCACATCACCCTCGGCATCGACCAGGGAATATTTAAGCAACCGCTCCTCAATATTCACGAACTCATTCCCCTGCCCCCGGGCCGGATGTCGCCTTTTGCGGCCACCAATTTCGTCCTCTTAGGCTTCAGCCTACTTTTCCTGGACAATAAGTCCGTCGGCTATCAAATACACCAGCTCCTGATGCTAATCGTCACTTTTCTTTCTTCGCTGCAATTGCTGTTTCAACTCTACGGGTCCACTATCGCCAGCATTTTTGACGTCACTGCCCTTTACTCCGAGATTCGCATACCGATCATCCTCACCTTTACCTTACTCAGCGTCGGTGTACTGATGGCGCGTCCTGAAAAAGGCCTCACTTCCATCTTTGTCAGCAAGAATCTGGGTGGCAGTCTCGCGCGGCGACTCACGCCGCCGGCCATTATCATACCGATTATCGTGGGCTATTTGGGCTTAATGGGGAAGTGGACTGGCTTCTATGAAATTGAATTGGGCATCGCGATGCTAGTCGAGGCCAGTATCATCAGCTTCCTGGTGTTAATTATCGTCGACGCCTTCCTGGTGAACCGTGTCGACATCAAGCGCTTGCAAATCGAGCAGGCTTTGAAGCGGAACGAGGCCCAGCTGCAGGCCATTTTGGACCACACCAGCGCCATGATTTACATTCACGACCTGGAAGGCCGGTTTTTGCTGGTCAACAAGCAATTTGAAAAACTCTTCTATCAAAAAGCGGACGAGGTTGTCGGTAAAAAGAGTCACGATATTTTCTCGCCCCATCTGGCCGACACCTTCATCGAAAACGCCTTTCGCGTGATCCAAACACGCACGCCCATCGCCGTGGAAGAAATCATTCCAGATCAGGACGGTGATCATATCTATATATCGAATAAATTTCCGCTCTTCGACGAGCATGGTAATCTCTACGCCGTCGGCTCGATCTCCACGGATATCACGGAAATCAAGAACATCTCCGACACGCTCCGCGAAAATGAAGAACGGCTCAATCTCGCCTTAAAATCAGCCGAAGCCGGAACCTGGAGCTGGGACATTCTTAAAGATAAATTCACCTGGGATGACTATACTCACCACCTCTTTGGCCTCAAACCCAAGACCTTCCCCGGCTATTACGAGGCCACGCTGAGCCTGATCCATCCCGACGACCGTCAAAAAGTAGCCGAGACCGTGGAGCAAACACTGAACGAGGGGACAGAATTCAATTCCGAATTTCGCATTATCCGTCCCAATCACACCATTCGGTATTTAGGCTTTCGAGGCAAGGTCTATCATGACGACATTAACCAGCCTACCCGCATGACCGGCGTTTGCTGGGACATCACCGACCAAAAACATGCCGCCGAGGAATTGCGCCATCAAAAAGAAATCGCGGAGGATCTGGCAGAAAAAGCAAAAGAGGCCAGCTATGCGAAATCCGCCTTCCTGGCCGCCATGAGCCATGAAATCCGCACGCCCTTGAACGGCGTCATCGGCATGACCGGTCTTTTGGGCGACACCGCCTTGTCGACGGAACAACGCGAATACATCGAAACCATTCGCGTTTCCGGCGAAGCGCTGCTCTCAGTCATCAATGATATTCTCGATTTCTCCAAGATTGAATCTGGGCGCATGGAATTGGAGGAAATCAATTTTGACCTCTATGCCCTGGTCGACGACACCGTTGAAATCGTCGCCGCTCAAATTCAGAAGAAAGGCGTCGCCATCGCGGCCTACATTGAGCCCGAGGTTCCAGCCTGGCTCACAGGCGATTCCTCGCGCATCCGGCAAGTCCTCAATAACCTGCTGAGCAACTCGGCGAAGTTCACAGAAAAGGGCGAGATCGGCGTCAAAATCAAACTGGGGAAACGCGAAGGGAAAAACATCACCCTGAGCTTCGAAGTGACGGACACCGGCATCGGCATTCCGCCCGAAGTGCGGGCGCAATTATTCCAACCCTTCTCACAAGGCGATACCTCCACTTCCCGAAAATACGGTGGCACAGGTCTCGGGTTAGCCATCTCTAAGCGGCTTGTGGAAATTCTGGGCGGGGAAATTGACGTCGAAAGCTCCGCCGGACGGGGCAGCCGTTTTTGGTTTACCGTTCCCTTACTAGAATGTGAAATTCCCTCCGCCGAAGTTGAAACAACTATCATTCCCCAGGAGCTGAAAGGGAATCGCACCCTGGTCATCGATGACAATGCCATTAACCGCGATGTCATGAAAAAGCAGATTGAGTCCTGGAGCTTACGCTGCGACCTCGCTGTCAACGCAGCAGAAGCTTTATCCATGCTAAAAAAAGCGGTCGCCGAAAACGATCCCTACGCACTGGCCCTGGTCGATTATATTATGCCAGGCATGAACGGACTGGAACTCATCCAGATTATGCGCCAATTACCCGAGATTGCTTCGACGCCGGTCATCCTCTTGTCTTCCCTGGGCGCGACCTTTAGCCTGGATGAGTTAAAACAACTGAATATCGCGATGAGCCTGCCGAAGCCCATCCGACAGACCAAGCTCTGCGAAAACATCATCAGCGTGCTCAAGAACATTCGGCAAAAAGGCGTCGCCTTCGTGCTGCCAGCACCGCCCATTACCCAAGCCACACAACCGCGGCGAAAGGCGCGTATTTTATTGGCCGAGGACAATCCGATTAACCAGCAAGTCGCCCTCCGGATCTTGGCCAAAATCGGCTACCGCGCCGATATCGCCGCGAACGGTCTGGAAGTCCTGCAAGCTTTTAAAAAACTGCCTTATGACCTTATTCTGATGGATTGCCAAATGCCGGAAATGGATGGCTACATCACCTCGGAGCAGATTCGCCAAATCGAGCAGAAAAAAGGCGGCCACACGCTAATCATCGCCATGACGGCCCACGCCTTAAAAGGCGACCGGGAAAAATGCCTGGCCGCCGGAATGGACGATTACATCGCGAAGCCGATCGATATTAACATGCTTGCGCTCACGCTGGATTCCTGGTTAAAAAATGCGGAACCTCCCGCCGTGAAAGAGGTCAACCAGGAAGCCCCAACTCCAGAGAAGGAGGCGGGTGAAAAGAACAAGCCGAGCGTCCTGCTGGATCTGGAGCGCCTCCACACGATTTTTGGCGACGATTTCAGCGCCATTCACACCTTCCTGAATCAGTTCATCGCCTCAACCCAGGAAGTGTTAAAAGACCTTAAAAAAGCCCTGGCCGACAAAAATACCGCAGCGGCGAAAGAATTGTTTCATCGCTTAAAAGGTTCTGCCGGCAACAGCGGCGTGACCCCGATTTTTGAATGCTGCAAAGAAGCGGAGGCTAACGTGTTGAACGCCGAGTGGGCGGCAGCTGAACGGGCCTATCAGGAAGTGGAAAAAATACTCAGGCTCTTACAGAAAGAAGTGAAGACCAATATGCGTCTCTAATTATTTCTTGCCCTCTGTCGGCGTTCCCAGTGTATAACCACCAATTTCCATCGATTTATCCAGGCCAGCCTCAATTTGCGCGCGAATGGTCGCTGCTTGAGCGCCAATAAACTGAATGCCCAGGCCACACAGCACTTGATACAAGGCGTTCGGCGGCGTGACCCAAACCACCTTGCCTTCAATTTTCAAGGCTTCCTTATGTCCGGGTAATAACAAATCGACCATCAGTTTGGTTCCCAAGGGAAAAAATTGTTCCGTGGGGACAAAAAGTCCGCCATCCGTAATATAAGGCATATAAGAAAGATTCAGTTCGACAGGGTCCTTGATGACATAATTCAATGTGGGCTTTTCTGCCATGGGCTGTCCTTTGTTAAAGCGCCTTACTGCGGCCAACAAGCCGCCGGTGTCTCGGTTACCGTGCCACTCGCAGACGTCAGCGTTAAAGTGGCGCAACTGGTGCTTCCCGACACATCATTGGCCTGATCCCCTGTCGCGGCAGCCGTTAAGGTATAGCCGGTCGCGCTGGTGCCTGAAATAGACACTGTATAATAGCCCTGAGTTGAAGTGGTCACCCCACCCCAGACCTGGGCCAGGGTTCCATAAGTTGTATTAATGGTTCGATACCTTTCCTCCGCCAAAGACATCGACAAGAGGGTATTGACGCCGTCAGACCTTCGCCCCTGGCGCACATTACCCGTAAACATCGCTATCGCTAATATTGTTAAGATCCCGAGAATAACGACGACGACCATCAGTTCCAGGATCGAAAAGCCATTTTTGCGCATAAGTTTGCCCCTATTATTGTAAATTATAACATATACGGTTATCCGGAAACGCTAATCCAGGCTTATTTGACAATGGATCCGAGCTTGAAGATTGGCAGATACATGGCAACGACGAAGGTCCCAATGATGCCACCGAGAAGCACCATAATCAGGGGTTCCAAGAGGCTGCTTAAATTATCGACTATTCCGTTAACTTCTTCCTCGTAATAATCAGCCACCTTGTTCAACATTTCAGCCAAAGCACCGGAAGTTTCACCAATCGAGATCATCTGCACCACCATATTGGGGAAAAGCTTAGTATTATTCATCGACACATAGAGTTGATTACCGCTGGCCACATCCTTGCAAATCTGCATCACCGCCTTGCTGTAAACCAAGTTCCCCATAACATTTTCCATCAACTGCATCGCTTCGATAATTGGAACACCGGCGTCTAGGGTAATGGCCAAAGTCCGGGTATAGCGTGCGATAATGCCTTTTTTTAATAAAGGCCCGATGACAAAAATTCTCAAGGTCAGCTCGTCGACCTTTTCACGAAGCGCCTTCGATCGCTTCAGCGACCGCCTGAAACTGGTTATCAGAGCGCCGATCACCGCCAGAACCAGCAGAAAATACGACCGGAGAAAATGGGAGAAATTAACCACCATCCGGGTAAAAAGAGGTAATTCAGCACCAAACGAACTAAAAATAGCTTGGAATTGCGGCACCACAAAGAGCAGCAGCACCAGGCTCACGCCCATGGCCACAACTAAAATAATTGTTGGATAGGTGAGCGCTTTTTTAATTTTTCGCTTCAAGGTCGCGGTTTTTTCCAGATAATCCGCCAGTCTTTTCAAAATTTTATCCAGGGTACCCGATTTTTCGCCGGCCTTGATCAAACTGCAGTAGAGCTCGTCGAAATGCTGCGGAAACTGACTAAAGCATTCCCCCAGGGTTTTTCCACTGGCAATATTGGTGCGCATGGTGGTCACGAGGTTCTGCATCGCCGGGTTTTCTTGTTCCCGGCCAATGACATCCAATGCTTGCAAGATGGGCAGGCCGGCGGTGATCATGGTCGACAGATAGCGGGTAAATAAGAGAATTTCACGGGGCTTGATTTTGTGGCGTCGCTTCCCAAAAAGAAGCTGGGTTTTTTTCTCCAACTTCACTACTTCGATATTCATCTTTCTCAACTCAGCCTGCGCTTCTTTTAGCGAGGCCGCTTGCAGCACTCCACTCACTCTTTTCCCTTGTCGATTCAAGCCGGTCCATTGAAATGCTTGCTTGTCATCTGCCATAATCCGGTCTCTTCCTGTTAGCCCGCGCCGCTCTTTCTACTATATCCTGATGCGAGGCTTATTTAAATACGCGATTCAACTCAGCGAGACTGGTCACGCCCTCCTTAACCTTCTTCAAACCGGATTCACGCAAATCCGTGATGCCTTCTTTTTTGGCTTGCTCCATCAGCTGCAAGGCATTGGCTCCTTCCATAATTAAAGTGGCCATCTCCACTGAAATCGGCATAACCTCAAAGATACCCGTGCGCCCCTTGAATCCCTGCAAACAATGTTCACAAGCCCCTGCCTCATAAATTTCCAGGCTGGCCAGTTCTTCTTTGTTAAAGCCTTCTTTCAACAAAGTATCCTCCGGTAGCTCTTGCTTGCGCTTGCAGACACTGCAAAGCACGCGCAAGAGACGTTGCGCCACGACAATCGTCAAGGAAGAGGCCAGGTTATAGGATTCGATGCCCATGCTGATCAAACGGGCTACAGTTTCAGGCGCGCTATTGGTATGCAGCGTGGACAACACCAAATGCCCCGTTTGCGAAGCCTTGATGCCAATTTCCGCCGTTTCCAAATCGCGAATTTCACCGACCATGATCACGTCCGGATCCTGGCGTAAAAAGGCGCGCAGTGCCGTAGCAAAGGTCAAGCCGGTTTTTATATTGATATTCACCTGATTCACGCCTTCGAGGGGAATTTCCACAGGATCCTCGACGGTTGAAATGTTTTTCTCAGGCGAATTCAAAAAATTCAGGGACGAATACAGGGTCACGGTCTTGCCGCTACCCGTGGGCCCGGTGACCAGGATCAACCCTTGGGAACGAGTCAAGGCATCGAGTAAATGCCGCTGCTGAGCGGGCTCCATGCCTAACTGCTCCACCCCAGCGAAGGTATGGGTGGGATCCAAAATTCTCAGCACAATCTTCTCGCCGAAAAGCGTGGGGCAGACACTCACGCGGAAATCCACCGCGCGCTTTCGGGAAACGCTCAATTTAAAGCGGCCGTCCTGGGGAATGCGATGCTCCGTGATGTCGAGATTGGACATCACCTTAATACGAGCCAACAAATAATTGGCTAATTTGAGCGGCGGCGCGGTGATCGGATACAGAACGCCGAATTGCCGGAAGCGAATGCGATAAGCATCTTCATAGCGTTCAAAATGGATGTCGGAGGCTCCTTTTTCTATCGCGTCCAGGAGCACGCGATTGACATAATTGACGACAGGGGCACTTTCAATGTCATAGGCCGCAACGTCAGCGCTCTCTTCCTTGTAGGCGTTAATCGTAATCTGATCGAGCGTGTCCTCGCTGCCCACGCTGATTTCGGAGAGAATCAAGCTGCTGAGCAACTGATCAATCACCTGCGTCAGTTTGCTCGCCTCAACGATAAAAAGACGGACGTCAAAACCCGTCAAGAAACGGGCCTCGTATAAATTTTCGATGGTCGGATCCGTAATCGCCAGATACAAGAGACCGCCCTTCTGAAGCACCGGCAGCGCCAGACGCTTTCTCACCAGGTGAATGTTGAGATACTCGGAGGAAACCAGATCCATGTTAAAAGCATTAATATCACAGAGCGGCAAGCCAAAGTATTCCGCGGTGGCCTTGGCCATTTGCGTTTCATCAATCAGTTTTTTCTTAACCAGGTACTCGATGTAGGATTCTTTGTTTAAGGCGGCTTGCTGAAGGGCATTTAAAGCGATTTGTTTATCTAATAGCTTACTTTCCGCGAGATGATACGCGAATCCGCTTAGCACACTCTTTGCATAAGATGCTTCTTCCATAGTTCACCACGCACCCTTGCATTCGATGAACCCAAGCCTGCTATTCAAATTCTACTGCGCGTAGCCGTCCGTGATCGCGCCACCGGAAGTCGCCCAGGTGAGCACATTGTTCACCACCGTTGGCGTTAAAATATAGGTGTCCGTCGCCAAAATGCCGTGGTTAGCAACCGGCGTCGCGGTAATGACACCGTTGGTCACAGACATGGAGGCCAAGTTCCCCGCGGCTGTGGTGATATTCGCGGGAATATAGTTGGTTCCGCCATTGCAGCCCGCTAACGTGCCTAAGGTTTGATAACATTCAGCGATCCCTTCTTTGAAAGGCGCGGTGTCATTCACAATTTCTGAGAAATAAGCCCTGCGGGTATAGTTGATATAAGAAGGAACGGCAATCGCAGCCAGGATGCCTACAATTGCAACGGTGATCATTAATTCTAATAGAGTGAAACCCACATTTTGGAGTCGACTGTTCATAACCCCTCACTGTTACTTGTAATTAAAAACAAGCCTACTGTGCGTAACCATCGGTTATCGCGCCACCCGAGGTCACCCAGGTCAGCACATTATTAACCACGGTCGGAGTCAGAATATAAGTATCCGTCGCCAAGATACCATTCTGGGCGACTGGCGTCGCGGTAATCACGCCATTTGTTACTGACATTGAAGCCAAGCTCCCTGTCGTTGTCGTAATATTCGGGGGAATGTTGTGGGTTCCACCGTTACATCCCGTTAAAGTCCCTAAGTTTTGATAACATTCAGAGACTCCCTCTTTAAATGGCGCCGTATCATTCACAACCTCTGCAAAATGCGCCCTGCGGTTATAGTTCACATAAGAAGGAATAGCAACCGCAGCCAAGATACCGACAATCGCAACGGTGATCATCAACTCCAACAAGGTGAAACCCACACTCTGGAATCGCCTTTTCATACACCCCCCGTGCCACGCATTAAGCTATTGATAAAACATGATGATTATTGAAAATGCCGCAAAAATCCCATGCTTTCTTTAGCTTAATTATAGCCTACAAATTCCAACTTGCTCCGGGGTTAACAAAAACACATATGACTCTTGCGGTCTCGCAAGAATCATATGTTTCATCTTTCATGCTAACTGCTGATCCAACTTGAGTGACTTACTGAGCATAACCATCAGTGATGGCACCGCCCGAGGTAGCCCAAGTGACTACGTTATTGACCACAGTCGGCGTCAAAACGTAGGTATCCGTCGCCAGGATCCCGTTGATGGCAACTGGCGTAGCTGTAATCACGCCGTTCGCCACGGACAAAGAAGCGAGGTTACCCGTTGTTGTCGTGATATTCGCTGGGATATTGAGAGCCCCTCCGTTGCAACCTGTCAGCGTCGAAGTCTTTTGATAGCATTCTGCCACAGCAACTTTATAGGGCGCCGTGTCATTTACTATTTCTGTGAAATAAGCTCTACGCGTGTAGTTGACATAGGAAGGAATTGCAATAGCCGCCAGAATACCTACGATAGCAACAGTGATCATCAGTTCAAGCAGGGTGAAACCTTGAAGCTTGCTCAATATGCGTTTCATTGTGAGATCTCCTTAATGAAATTCCAAATAATCCCTTACACCAAAACAGCCAGGTCCCGTCATAACTAACCCATAACTATATAAGCCTATTATATACTTTTTTTCATCCAGAAGAACTTAGGATTTACAAATTAACTGGGTCAAAAAATAAACAACCTAGAAGTAACGTGATGAAAATAGGAAGTTTATTTGAAGAGTTCTTTATTGAGGGCTACCTCGCCGGCTATTTCACGGGTGATCATTTTTTTGGCAACCAAGTCTTGTAAGCTTTGATCCAGGGTGGCCATTCCCAGTTCTCTGCCGGTCTGAATTACGGTATACATCTGCGCCACCTTATCTTCGCGAATGAGATTCCGAATAGCGCTGGTTCCAACCATGATTTCCAGCGCCACAGCCCTGCCACCGCCGATCTTTTTTAATAAGGTCTGGCAAATAACGCCGCCCAAAGATTCCGACAACATATTGCGGATAATATTTTTTTCACCCGCTGGGAAAACATCCACGATACGATTGATCGACCGGGGCGCAGAGCTGGTATGCAAGGTCGCGAGGACCAAGTGCCCCGTTTCTGCCGCGGTCAGCGCCAAACGGATGGTTTCAAGATCCCTCATTTCGCCGACGAGAATCACGTCCGGGTCTTCACGCAAGGCCGCTCGTAAAGCCGCGGCAAAGTCTTGCGTGTCACGATGCACCTGGCGCTGACTAATGAGGCTTTTTTGACTGTGATGAACATACTCGATGGGATCTTCCACGGTGATAATATGATAGGGGTAATTCACATTAATGTAATTAATCATAGCCGCAAGCGTCGTGCTCTTACCGGAACCAGTGGGTCCCGTCACCAAAATTAACCCGTTCGGAAGCTCGAGAAGCTGCTTGAATACCGGCGGCAAGCCCAGCTCTTCCAGCGTCGGCGGGTTCTCGGCGATGACACGAAACACTGCCGCAATCCCATTTTTCTGATGGAAAGCATTCACCCTGAAAATGGAAAGCTTGGGCACCGTCAGGGCAAAATCCAGCTCTAAATCCTTTTCGAATTCTTCCTGCTGCTTTTTATCCAGAGCACTATAAATCAGTTGATGAACTTCTTCCGCGCTTAAAGCGGGTAAATCTTTCGCAGGCGACAAATCACCATCGACGCGCAGCATGGGCGGCAAACCCGGCGACAGGTGCAAATCAGATGCTTTTTGCTTCACGCTAAGCTCAAGAAGCTGGTTTAGCTCCATTGCGGGCGCTCCTCTCGTGTTTCAGCGACTACGTTTCAATTCCCTTTGTCTTTAGTTTAGCACGAAGTGCCTTCGCCTCCGGGGTGGCAGGAGAAATAATCAAAAATTGATTGAGATAGCCACTCGATGCCTGATAATGTCGCAGGTCATAATTGACTTCGGCCAACCCCAGGACGGATGTCGGACGGGAGGGATCCTGCCGTAAAGCTGCTTCAAAGTACTGGATTGCCAATTGACGATCCGGTATCAGCTCAGCGCAGAGACCCGCATTCTCATAAGCAGAAGCCGTATCCAGGTACTCCACGTCCCGCGTTGCCGCCATGAAATGCTTGATCGCGTCTTGATATTTCCGCGAGCGGCATAAAAAGGTCCCGTAATTATTGTGGGTGTCGCCGCGCTCGGGAGCGAG
>JABDGC010000001.1:163717-193247 GCA_013286215.1 Gammaproteobacteria bacterium | reverse complement strand
ACGACCACCACTTATCAAGCGACTGATCCCACCGGCTCCGCTATCACCTCGACTGCAAGCGGCAGCGCTGTGGCTGATGCGGATTTAACACTTTCGAAGACGCTGCAAACCACCGGCACGATCTATGACGGCGAACATGTTACCTTCCAGATTCAAGTCGGCAATACCGGCCCCGATGCCGCAGCTGGCATCGTGGTATCCGATGCCAGCTTCTCTGATTTAAGCGGCGTGACCTTTGGCGCTGCGCCAACAGGCACAACTTTGAGCGGCGGCAATTGGGATATTGCTTCGCTTGCCTCAGGTGCAACCGATACTATTACCGTGAGCGGCACCATCGCCAATGCCGGTGCTTTCACAAATACCGCAAGCGCCACGACCACCACCTATCAAGCGACTGATCCCACCGGCGCCGCCATCACCTCGACCGTAAACAGCACCGCCGTCGCCGCTTCTGATTTAATCATAAACAAGACGCTGCAAACCACCGGCACCATTTACGACGGCGAGCATGTCACCTTCCAGATTCAAGTACAAAACACCGGCCCCGATGCTGCCCAAGCAGTTGCCGTCACCGATTCAAGCTTCACCGATTTAAGCGGCATTACATTCGGCACAGCGCCTTCAGGAACAACCGTCAGTGGCAGTACCTGGACCATTGGTTCACTGGCCTCGAATGCCACAGACACCATTTCAGTCAGCGGCACCATCACCAACGCCGGCGCTTTCTCAAATACCGCAGCAGTAGCGACTACAACCTATGACACCAACACATCGACAACCTCAACCGCCAGCGGCACCGCTGTAGCCGCTGCAGATTTAGTCTTAAATAAGACACTAACAACCTCCGGTACCATCTACGACGGCGAGCATGTCACCTTCCAGATTCAAGTACAAAACACCGGCCCCGATGCTGCGCAAAGTATCGTTGTCAGTGACACCACCTTCTCCGACCTCACCAATGTAACCTTTGGAACACCAACAACCGGCACCATCAGCGGCGGAAATTGGGATATTTCATCCCTGGCCAGCGGCGCAACTGACACGATCACAGTCACCGCAACCATCGCTCATACCGGCGCTTTCTCAAATACTGCAACTGCGACAACTACAACCTATGATTTGAATTCGAATCCATCCTCCACCGTCACAGGCAATGCCGAGGGAAGTTGCGACCTGGCGGTTAACATCGCAAACAGCAGCCTTGTGCCCGGAACCAATGATACTTATACTTTAACCGTCACCAACAATGGACCTGACACTGTTAATAGCTTCACACTGGCCAATACCTTGCCGGCCGCTTTCTTGAATGCAGCTTATACAGCAAGCTCAGGTAGCTTTAATTCCAGCACCGGGGCCTGGACTGGAGTCAGTCTGGCCAGCGGACAGTCGCTGACCCTATCCATCGCGGGCACGCTTAGCTCCAGTGCAACCGGCAGCCTGGTCGATAGCGCAGTCGTAACTGCACCCAGCACGCTCATTGACACCAATTTAAGCAACAACACCGCCTCCACCACGGCCACCTTAACACCGCAAGCTAACTTAAACATCAGTATCACGCCCAGCGTTAATCAATTTATACCCGGCGATGCTGAAACTTATACAATCACACTAAAAAATACCGGGCCCAGCGACGCAACCAACGTCAGCATGGTCGATACCTTGGCCGCTCAAGGATTTTTGAATATCAGCTCGACCAATCTGCCAAGCGGCGTCACTTTCAATGCCGCTACCGACACGTGGACGATCGGAACACTGGCCACAGGGGCCACTGAAACCTTCCAATTCGTCGGTACGATCCCCACAGGAGCAACCGGCACCAGCTATATCGATCAAGTGAGCGCAAGCGCCAGCGATGCATCGTCTGTATCCGCACAGTCATCCATTCTGCCCACCGGCATTGTCACAGCAGAACCCGACATTGACACCGTTCCAGCCGTTATTGGCGATACCACGTCGGCGAATGTCATTACCGCCTATGATGCCAATCCGCATCCCGGATCTAATTTAGGCGCGGATCAAATTGACGCCTATGGCAACGCGCATATTGTATCCATCAGCTATGGCAGCAACTCCCAGAGCTTCAGCATCCCAAGCGACGTGCATACAAACAGCCAAGGCAGTTACATTACACTGGCCGGTGAATACGGCACTTTAAACATGTATCAAAACGGCAACTACACCTACACCGTCACCTCCGTGCCAGCAAGCACCGGCGTCAGCAATTTGACGGACGGCTCACTCACAACCACCGCGTCAGATGCCGCAACACAGGCAGACTGGGCCAACGCCGGCTTGTATGCCTATAATGTTGGCACAGCTTATACAAACAACTCCGGAGAGATCGCGCTTGCGCAAGCCAACGGCACCGTCACGTATGACCCAAGTGGCGTAGGCGTGCAATCGAATGTGCCGGACAGTCAGCCACAAACTCAAATCTTATATGATCCCTTGACGAATCAAACATCCGCCCTCGCCGTCGATCTCCATACCAATGCCACTCAGGCCACGGTGACCGTGTCCAACCTATTTAATGATGAAGCAACCGGCGAGCAAGGCCTATGGCAGGCTTACACTTCTTCTGGCGTCGAAATTGGCCAAGGCGTGCTAAGCGCGGCGACCCTTAATTACGGCAGTAGCGATAACGTTGGAACAGCAACCATTCAAGTTTTAGGAGCAAATGGGCAAGCGATACCTTTCGAATATCTGGTATTTTCAGCGCTCCCCTATCCGAATGCCAATCCGGCTAGTAATCCCACAACCGATAGCAGCGACTATTTCGTCCGCTCTCTACAATACACGACTGCGCCAACAACTCCCAACTTACAAGACGTGTTTGGTTATACGGTTGCTGACAGCAACAACGACCAAGGCTCAACCACCCTCACCATCAACGGTCAAACTGCCGACTTGGGTGTTTCCATCGCAAACAGCACGCAGACTCCTGTTCCCGGAGCCAATGATACCTACACAATTACCGTCACTAATAATGGCCCCAGCACCGTGAACAGCTTGACCTTAACGGATGCAACCCTGGGAGGCACGAATTCACTCAATCAATTTATCACAGAACTCAACAACCCCGTCTTAACCCCAGCGACCGGCAGCTATAACAGCAGCACAGGCGCCTGGACGGGACTCTCGCTTGCCAGCGGCCAATCGATCACCATGACTGTCAGCGGCACACTGAATGCGGCTGCAACGGGAAATATCGTGAATACGGTCACCGTGGCAGATACCACCGCGGGCATTGCTGATCCTGTTCTCACAAACAACAGCGCGGAAAGCAATCTCACGCTAGCCCCACAGGCAGCCTTAGGCCTTACCATGACCTCCAGTGAAAGCGCCATTATCGCCGGCTCAACGGAAACCTACACGCTGACCATCACCAACAATGGCCCGAGCAACGCCTATAATGTCAGCATCGTCGACACCTTGCCAAGCCAGGGCTTGAGCAGTCTGAGTTCACCCAATTTACCTTCCGGCGTCACCTTCAATTCAAGCACCGAGACCTGGAGTGTTGGCACTTTGGCCGCTGGAGCAAGTGAAACCCTTTATCTCAGCGGAACCGTCGCCTCGACACTCACCGGATCAACCTATGTGAATCAAGCAAGCGCCAGCTCAAGTGACGCAACCAGCGTCACGGCGACTGACAGTAATCCTATCTTGAATTTGAATGCTTACACCATCGTTCAAGAGCCGGGCACCACTCCCTATAGCAACGGCGACGATGCCATCTATCAAATTAATTTATCAACCGGCTCTTATACTGGAATTGTAGCCAACTCCTTCAATTCGGACGTTGGCGTAGGTAATGTGGAGAATAATAATCATATCTGGGCCATCGCAGCTGATCCCATGAACGGATACATCTACGCCATCAACAACACCGGTCTCTTGCAGATTAACCCAGCTGATCCACAGGCAACCACAACCTACATGAGCACCAGCTCGACCATCGCTAACATTGGTCTGGACTCGGCCCTTACTTTTAGTCCTGTTGGTGTGGGCAGCGGAGAAACCTTGTATGCGGTCAGCGAAACCAATAGCAGCCCGCTTTACACCATCAATCTAGCCTCGGGCACAGCATCCGCCTTGGGCAGCGCGATAGGCCATACCATTGATGCCTTGGCGGAAAATTCCTCGGGCAATTTATACGGCTTGAGCAACGGCGCCGCGCCCACTCTCTATCAATTAAACACCAGCACGGGCGCCATACTGGCAACCTTGCCCATTACCATGCCAACCGGCATCTCCAGTGGAACAATTACCGGCCTCAGCTTTGATGCAAGCGGAAACTTATGGGCCTTAAGCCAGAACGGTGATATTTTTAATATTGCCTTGACTCCGGATTCAAAGGGTCATTATGATGCAACCCTGGCTTCAACCTATAGTGTCCTCGCAGAAGGTTCAGGCTTCGAATCCTTGACCCTGGCTCCGACCACTTATGCGCAGCAGAACTCGCTCACGCTTTCTGAATCCGCCAGCGCAGCCACCCTGGAACCCGCCACATCCAGCAGCAATGAAACCTTTACAATCACCGTGACCAACACCAGCGGCTCGACCGCGACCAACATCAGCATCGCAGACCTGCTGCCCACCGGCATTTCCTTCACGACTGACACCGCCAGCAGCGGCAGCTACAATAGCACCTCCGGCCTGTGGAGCGTCGCCTCGCTGGCTAGCGGCGCCAGCGCAACCCTGTCCTTGACCGGCGAGGTCAACACACTCGGCTCGTTCACCAATACCGCGACCCTCAATTATGAAGATCAATATAACCTCAACGCCGCCAACAATACGGCTGCTGCGACGATTACCGCCGCAGAACAGCATTTTACCGCCATGATTTCAGACACAAACAACTCCGGTAGCGCGGTCGTGATGGAAGCTGCTCTCATCAATCATACTTCGCCTTGGGATTCCGCCTTCGCTCCTGTCGCTCTACCCGCTGGTGGCGGACAGACCTATGTATCGATACCCACTGATTTTAGTATTCAAGCTGGAACACAATACACCGTGGCCTTGGAACTGGCGCATGGCTCCAGCGGACAGAATATTAGCATTAACGGCTTCCTACCTTTATTCACGGATGTGATCAATCCAGCCTCCTTATCTGGCGAAACCGACTCCCGCTACGGCAGCACTTCCAATTGGACCGGTGGCCATGGAAATATGCAGCTCACCAGTGGAACCCTGGAAGGCTTTACCGCTGTTATTACGCCGGGAGCCTCTGCCACCAGCCAGGGCAGTGACGTACAGGCGGTCGCAAACGCCGTTAATGGCAATACCCCTCATGACACCTCGAGTACCGCTGACTTTGTATGGGGAACCGGCAGCGGCAATAATAGCTTCACCGTTACCGGCAATAACGCAGGTGATTTCCTCGATGCCAATTCAACCACCAGCCACCATTATGCTATTTTTGGCGGCACCGGCAATAATGTGATCGTTTATAACAACCAAGACGCCTCCATTTCCGGCGGTACTGCCCAATCCGGCAGCGCCCCCACCTGGAATACCTTGGCCTTGTTTGGCAACGACAGCATTACCCTGAACACCACCAACACCACCACAACAGCCACTGAGACAGGCGGCATCTCTGGCGGCACAACACTGACTGGGCTGGAAATCCTGAATATTTCTGGATACAACGTCAATAGCAATGGCACACCTATTATTAACGCCGATGGCACCGTCAGTGAAGGAAGCAATTCAGTGACCTTGCATGCAAATGACGTATTAAACATGTCAAATAACACCTTCGGCAACTTAATCGCGGTTGATCCCGCCTTCAATCAAATAGCGAATCAACCCGGTGTCAGCTCAACGGATAAAGTGCTTATGATTAATGGTAACAGCAACAACACCGTCACCCTGGCAGAAGGCAATTGGACACCAGCCGGCACAGTCCAAGATTCCAATGGCAGTCATTACGCCGCTTTTACCCATGCCGGTACCTCCGGCGGAGAAGCCTTAGTCTTAATTAATACGGATATCCAACATATCGTTGGACACAGCTAATCCCCACTTAATGAATACTCATGATTAAATAATAAACAGCAGTGTTTACATTTTGACAAATAAATGTTATTAATGAGATAAGTAGATAGATCTCAGCTCCCTGGCGTAGCAAGTTTTCAGAAGGAAAGAAAACCGTGCTAAAAAGGATGTGGCGTTTCATCGTTTTATCTCTTATTGGAATCCCGATCGCTCATGCCCTTACCCTAGAACAAACCATTCACGAAACCATCCAAAACAATCCTGACATTCTCGTCTCACAAAAAGATCATCGCTCCATACAAGAAGCCTTGAAAGAAGCACAAGCCGCCTATTTGCCAAAACTCAAGGTCAATCTCGGCTACGGCATCGAAAACGATCGCAACGTGAACACCCAAGTTTTACCTGACCCAAGCCCCACCATGGCACCGCGCGAAACCACAGTCACCCTGGACCAAATGCTCTTCGACGGCTTCGCCACCCAATGGGATGTCGCGCGTAACACCGCCCGCGTCAGCTCCGCCGCCTATAAGGTGCTGGCGACCATCGAGGACACCGTACAAAAAAACGTAGAAGTCTACATCGGCGTTCTTCGAGAGAAAGATTTAATGGATTTGGCCAAACAAAATCTGGCCTTTCATAATGCGATTTACAAAATGATTGAATTGCGCACCCAAAGCGGCGTTTCACGCAGGGCCGACTTATTCCAAGCACAGGGCCGCCTGTCGCTGGCCCGCTCCAATGTGCTCGCGGAAATCAGCAACCTGAAAGACACCCAGGCCAATTTTTATCGAACCATTGGACTGGCTCCCGAGAACTTGAATAATCCACCGCACCCGAATTCTAAATATCTGCCCTCCTCCGTGATGGAAGCCATTAGCATCGCTCTTAAAAATAATCCGGTGATCAAAACAGCGGACGCTGATATTAACGCAGCCGTCGCCCAGCATAATTTCGCCTACGCCACGAACTATCCCCGCTTCGATTTGGAACTGAGCGCCAATCGCGATAGAAATATAGGCGGTGTCCGCGGAGCCAGCTTTGAAGAATACGCCAAGATACGCATGTCTTATAATCTCTACAACGGCGGCGCTGACATCAGCAAACAACAGGAAACCGCTTTTCAAGAACAGCAAGCCAAGGATATCCGCCAAAGGGCGATCCGCCAGCTGGTCGAAGCGGTCAAACTCACCTGGGACTCTTTAATCACGGCCCGTCAACAGCTGGCCTGGCTTAAAGCACATCAACAGGAAGCCGAGCAAACCGTCAAAGCCTATGCCCAAGAATACCAGATTGGCCAGCGCACCCTGCTGGATCTCTTGGACAGCCAAAATGAATTGTTTTCCGCAAAACGCGCTTATGTGCAGGGACGCTATGAAGTGCTACTTGCTGAATATCGCCTTTTAAGAGACATGGGCCTATCCATCGCCGCCTTGAACTTGACAAAAGATGTGGTACTTCCCGCCTCGGCTTAGCACCTGGCAAGGTTAGAATTTACCTGGTGGAGTCGAGGAGGATCGAACTCCCGACCTCCGCATTGCGAACGCGGCGCTCTCCCAGCTGAGCTACGACCCCAGTTCATAACAATTAGCGATGATATTACGCATTTTTAAGAAAAGCTAGTTCTGCTTGTGTTGAGGATCGGCCCAGGGCCAGGTTACGCTGAGGGAAGCGCCCAAATTCCTGAATGACCCGGAAATGGGCATAGGCATAGGCCAAAAACAATTGATAAACTTGGGTCGTTTCAGCCAGCGAGAGAGAGGTTAAATTTTGGTAAAGACGAATTGAATTTTCCTGAAGATTCACTTTTTCCGCGTGCACCAGCGGCATGTAGAAAAAAATACGCTCAATCAAGGTTAAAGAATGGTCCATTTTATGCTCCAAGCCTTGCAGGCAGATGGCTTGGGCTTTTTCATCATAAATAAAAGCTTGCTGGGTATTGCGATGGATATAGCGAGGGAATTGATCGAGTAGAATAATTAAGGCCAGCCGGCCTCGCGGAGTATCCGCCCAATGATCTAAAAAGCCAGCCTTGGCGTCTTCAAAATCTTTGCCAAAAAGTTGAACAAGTTGCGATTTTACTTTTTCACTTTCACCAAACCACAAGTTCGTCCGATTACTGGCTGGTAAATCTGCATAACCGGCGTCTCCAAACCAAAATTTTAATAACTCATGAATACGGTCCGGCATGACAACTTCTCTCCTGTTTTCTGTATCAATTTAAAACAGATTTTTGTGGTATCCATATAGTTAGCATAGCATGAAATGAAAGGAGAAAGTCAGGTCATTCTGAAATAATAATCGGCGTTCCAACGGGAATAAGTTCATATAAATCAATCACATCATCGTTATGCAGACGAATGCAGCCACGCGAGCCCGGAGTCCCCATGCGGACATCGTCCGGCGAGCCATGAATGTAGATATAACGTCTCATGGTATCCACTGGGCCTAGACGATTTTTGCCCACTTCCAGTCCACTTAACCAGAAGATGCGCGTCAAAATCCAGTCTCTTTGCGGATAACGCTTTCTTAATTCCGGCGTATAAATCTCACCTGTCGGCCTTCTGCCAATAAAAACAGTATTCGGGATAGAACCCTGCCCCACTTTCGCTCGAATGAGATGCCTTCCCCGCGGCGTTTTTTCACTGCCCTGAAGCTCTCCAGCGCCGTTTTTAGCCGTGGAAACCGGATAGTCTCTAAGGCACTTTTGCCCCTCAAAAACCTGCATACGCTGGCTGCCAATGCTGACCTCAATACGCATGATCGATCCCTTCCAAAATAGCTCTGAACGAGTACAATACCATGACCTTTCATTTGACAGAAGGCTAGCATGACGATCCTTTCCAACCCTTCGCAGTGGTACCGGCGCTTTGCCTGCACCATCAGCTACATTATCTTGATCGTGCTCATCAATAGCATCTTTGTCTATGCGCCCTATATCGTCATTCGCGGCTCCCTCATTTCTTCCGGCGACCTGGTGGTCGGCGCGGTCTACATTTTGCGGGACTTTGTGCAACGCGAAATTAAACATTATGTAATTCTAGCGATGTTGTTGGGCTGCTTTTGCAGCTATATTCTGGCCGAACAGCAAATTGCCATCGCGAGCCTCAGCGCCTTTTTCGTCGGGGAATTTATTGATTGGGGTATTTATACCTTTACTAAAAAACCACTCTCTCAACGTTTATTGTGGTCCGCAGGAATCAGCGCTCCGATTGATTCTGTCATTTTCCTCTATCTCACAAACATGCTCAATCCCGAAGGCTTGCTTGCCCTGATCTTGGGGAAATTTCTTGGAATTTTCGTGGTTTGGCTTTCCTGGCGGCTACGCCACCAACAGCAACTGAGCTACGCCTAAAACCAAACGCCGTTAGCGGGAATAACGACCATAGCGCCGCTTAGACTTATGCTGCTCAACCGGCAAAAGCTCGAGTCTTTGCCAATCAAAGGAACGGCGTTGCGAGCCGGTCTGATAGGGGTTTTCTTCGAAGCTGCGAATAAAAATCTCGATGCCCACCAGAACAGACATAATTCCATCCACCACACCCCCTTTCTCGCCTTTGTAGGTGCCATAGACCAGGCCGGCTAAAGCGGCCAGGAAGCCGGGAATCCAGCCCAGTAAAATGCCCACAATAACCAAACCTCTTCCAAGCTGATTAAACGAATTAGCACTCGCAATCCAGGTTCTTAAAAAAGCCCAAATGGCCCCTGTTATAGCCCCTAAAAGGCCACCCGCCACACGATTCGCAAGCGCAAGCTCCTGTAGCCGATGTTTTGCCATAAAAGGTCTCCTTTACGGTCTTAATATCATTATAACGCCGCTGAGAGGGCCAGATGGAAAAATTCACACTTGCATATTTACCTTAAGCTGGTAACCTAGTGATTATCACTCGCTTTTTTCTTTACCCCCTCTCTTTTTATATTGATTTATTTTTGATCTTTTTCATTCATTTTCACCTTTTTCTTCCATCTCAATCGAAACAAACAGGAGCAGCTCCATGACCACACGCAAGCCATCTTTTGGTTTTTCATTAATTGAACTCATGATCGTCGTCACGATCATTGGCATTCTTACCGCCATGGCCATCCCTTCCTACCAGGTCTATACCCGACGGGCACGCTATGCGGAAGTTCTCGCCGCCACCGCGCCCTTTAAAACCGCCGTTGCCCTGGCCCTGCAGCAAGGCTTCAGTCCCAAGGAACTCCAAAACGAGGCACACGGCATTCCCAGCGAGCCGCCAGCCACTCCAAATCTGGCGAGCTTGAAAGTGGAAAATGGCGTTATTACCGCCGTCGGCTCGGAACGCGTGAATAAAGCCACCTACATCCTCAAGCCAAACTCAGATGGCAGTCAGTGGGATGTCAGTGGCTCCTGCCTGAAAAATGAATTATGCGAAGCTTAACCGGTCTCGCTGGCCATCTGGTGGATGACGGCCTCCTCTCAGAAAACGAGGCAAAACACGCCTCGCAACAAGCTCAATTACAGAACCTGAGCTTTGCGGCCTGGCTCGTTAAAAATCAAATGGTGACTGGCCTCAGCCTTCTCGACTGTTGTGCGCGACATTTTGGTTTGCCTGTCTTTTGTTTAGATAAATTTCAACCTCCAGAAAGTGCCTTGAGACTCGTGGATGAGGAGTTGGTGAGGCGCTATCACATTATCCCCTTAGGTAAACAGGAGCAGCTCATGCAAGTTGGCCTTTCGGACCCGAGCGACCGTTCCGCCCTTGACGCCTTGACCTTTCACACCGGTTTAATGCTCGATCCCCTGCTGGTCAATGAAGAAAGTTTAACCCATTACATCGACCGGCATTACAATAAAATCAAGAATGAGAGCCTGCAATTGAAAGTCCTGCAGCAAATCACTCCGGATGAAACAAAGATCAAGGCGATGGAAACGAACGCCAGTTATGAAGAACCCATTATTCAATTTGTGGACCACATGATTCATCACGCACAGCAACAAGGCGCCTCGGACCTCCATATTGAACCTTATGAACACGCGGCGCGCATCCGTTATCGCCAGGACGGTCTGCTTTATGAAATCGCTCAAATCGAGCATCATTTAGCTTCTCGCGTGATCACACGGCTAAAAGTGCTGGCTGACCTCGATATCGCCGAGCGCCGCCTGCCTCAGGATGGCCACTTCAAAATAAACAGCCGTCATCATAAAATAATCGACGTGCGCCTCAGCTCTTGTCCCACGCTCCACGGCGAAAAAATTGTTTTACGGCTTCTGGACAACTCCAAACTGACCCGCTCTCTCGACGCGTTGGGTTTGACGTCCACGCAAAAAGCGCTTTTTATAAAAAAGATTTCACAGCCGCAGGGACTCATTTTGGTCACCGGCCCCACGGGCAGCGGGAAAACCATCACCCTCTATTCCGCTCTCGATTACCTGAACACGCAGGAGAAAAATATTTTAACTGTAGAAGATCCCGTCGAGCTTCAAATGGCGGGCATCAATCAAGTTCATATTAACCCCAAAGCCGGCCTGGATTTCGCCGCCGCTTTACGCGCCTTCCTTCGCCAAGATCCCGATGTCATCATGGTCGGTGAAATTCGCGACCGGGAAACAGCTGAAATCGCCGTTCAAGCGGCCCAAACCGGCCATCTGGTTTTATCCACGCTGCACACGAACAGCGCCGCCGAAACCTTAACTCGCTTGATCTCCATGGGGATCGCTCCTTACCCGCTGACACAGGCCTTGACCCTCATTGTCGCTCAACGCCTCCTGCGAAAATTATGCCCTTCATGCAAACAAGTGGAAACCTCACCCGCCTTTACCTGCGATCTTGGACCAGAGGCCCAGCAATTTCGCGCCTATGGCTGCAGACATTGCCGACAAGGCTATCAGGGTCGAACGGCTATCTTTGAATGTCTCACGCTGAGCGAAAATCTGCTGCAACGGATCAAGAAAAATGCGAGCACAGTCAGCTTGGTCCATGCCGCACAAACAGAGGGCTTTATTACGCTCCGGGAAATTGGCCTGGAAAAAGTTCGTCAAGGCGAAACCAGCTTCGCTGAGCTCAATCGAGTATTACTCCTATGAAAAAAATCACCTCTCACGAGATCCTTCATTTTTTTAGGCAGCTGAGCACCCTGATTACAGCCGGACTCAGTCTCATGAAAAGCTTGCAACTTCTCGCCCAAACCGCAGATAAAGCGAATGTGCGCGCTTTAATTCAAGCGCTGCGCATGGATCTGGAAAGCGGCAAAGAGTTTAACCGTTGTCTACGGCGCTATCCACTTTTGTTCGACCTCGTGACCTGTCAGCTGATTCGCATCGGCGAACAGACCGGAACCCTGGAGCGGACGCTTCAACGAGTGACGCTTCATAAGGAAAAAAACCAACAACTGAAGAAGCAACTAAAACAAGCGCTCTTTTATCCGACGGTTATTCTCATCGCTGCCTTACTCACCACTTTCATTTTATTGCTCTTTGTTGTCCCCCAGTTTGCCTCGCTCTTTGAGCATTTTCCCAATAAAGTGCCGCTTCTTACCCAAGCTTTAATCCGAATCGCGGCCGACTTACGTCAACAACTCCCTTGGCTCGGCCTCTTGCTCGCGCTCACTCTCTTAGCACTACGCCACTTCCGCAGTGCCGCGCTGCTTCACGCACGCGGCCAGCAACTTATTTTCCGAGTGCCCCTGCTGCGAAAACTGGTCCTCCAGGTCACTGTCGCCCGTTTTTCACGCAGCCTGTCCGTGGTTCTTTCTGCCGGCCTGCCTTTGACGGAAGCTCTTTTGATGGTAGCTCAGCTGTCTCCTTTCGACGAGGTTAGCAAGGCCATCCTCAAAATCCATGCCGGCGTCAATGCGGGCAAGCGTCTGTCCGCCAACCTGATGTTGATTTCCTTTTTCCCTCCCTTACTCACCCAGATGACACGCATTGGCGAAGAAGCGGGTGCTCTGGATCTCATGCTGGAAAAATTTGCTGAACTCGCTGAAACCGAGCTGGAGCAAAGACTCCACACCCTCACCTTACTGCTGGAGCCCTTGATTATAGCGATACTTGGTGTTTTAATCGGTGGGATAGTGATCGCTCTGTATTTACCGATTTTTCGCCTAGGGACAGCCATTTCATGAACATGAGTCTTCCACAGTTCTATCTCGACCATTTTGGCCTCTATTTATTCAGCATCGCTCTTCTATCCTTATTTATTGGTAGCTTTCTCAATGTCGTCATCTACCGCTTGCCACGCATGATGCAAAACGCTTGGAATGAGGAGTGCCGGCTCTACTTGGGACTCAAGTCGGACACACCTAAATTAGAACCTCTGTCGCTAGCCCTGCCCTTTTCGCACTGCCCCCACTGCAAGAAAACCCTCAAACCCTGGCACAATATTCCACTCTTCAGTTATCTTTATTTGAAAGGCAAATGCGCCTATTGCCAAGGCAGCATTTCTATCCGCTATCCACTGGTTGAATTTCTGACCCTGCTTTTGTCTGTCTATGTCGCCTGGCATTTTGGTGTCAGCGGCCAAGCGCTTGCTGCTTTAGCCTTTACCTGGATCCTGATCGCGCTCACCTTCATCGACTTCGATTTTTATCTTCTGCCCGACCAGCTTACCCTGCTTCTCCTTTGGCTCGGCCTGTTTTGCAGTCTCTTTCCACTCTTTGTCGATAGTCAGACAGCCATTATTGGCGCCCTGGCTGGCTATTTAATTTTTGCCTTCATCGAATGGGCCTTTAAAATGATCACCGGCAAAATCGGCATGGGACAAGGCGACTTTAAATTGCTGGCTGCCCTCGGCGCTTTTTTGGGTTGGCGGCAACTCCCTATCATTATTCTGACGGCTTCCTTTGTCGGTGTGATTTTTGGGCTTTCCTCTATGCTGATCAAACATCAATATAAAAGTGTTCCCCTGCCTTTTGGACCTTACCTGGCTGCCTCCGGCTGGCTAAGCCTGCTCTGGGGCAATGAAATACTGGCGACTTATTGGCAATGGATCATCAGGTAACCACATGCTGATCGTTGGCTTAACAGGTGGAATCGGCAGCGGCAAAACAACCGTTGCCCAGCTTTTTGCAAAGCATGGCGCACCGGTTCTTGACGCCGACCTTATCGCATGAGAGCTGACGGAAACACAGCAACCCGCCTGGGAAAAAATCAGTGCCTATTTTGGGCCGGCAGTTTTAAAGGCAGATCACTCCCTCAATCGCCAAAAACTGCGTGAACTTATTTTTAACGATCCCGGTAAACGCCTTTGGCTAGAGCAACTGCTTCACCCCTTAATCATCGAGAAAATAACCAGGAAACTGCAAACGCTGCGGGCTCCCTATTGTCTTGTGGCTATTCCCTTACTGATTGAAACAGGCCCTTATCCTTTTATTGATCGCATACTAGTGGTAGATGCGCACGAAACAACTCAGATCAAACGACTACAGATCCGCGATCAAGCCAAAGCCGAGGAACTGCAAAAGATCCTCGCCAGTCAAAGCAGCCGGGCTCAACGCCTGGCGGCGGCACAGGACCTGATCGAAAATAACGGTAAGCTGGAAGAGCTCCAGGCAAAAGTGGACGAACTCCATCAATTTTATCTATCACTCGCCGGTTAAACTTTTGGACAGAGCGCGAAGCCTCCGACAAGCCCCCCTCCCCACTTGTCTAATCACGATAAATACCAATATCTAAAAGCGCAATGTGAAGATAAACGCTCCTCTTTACTATGCAATACACAAGCGTGCGGATATGAATGTGGAAGCAGCGATCAGTCCAATTCGAAATATTTTAGAGAAAATCGCTGAGCTGGACGCCACCCTAGCAGCCAGTCACCTGAAGCCTGAATCCTAAGCGATTAAAGTTCTAATCCCTTCACTAGCAACGTGCCCGAACATTTACGGACCACTGCTTTGTTGCGTAAATAGTTGAGTAAAATGAAGGATATAAGCGGGGACTTCGGCCAATGATAACCACCTGATTTTATTCGAAATATAAAATAACTAATGACTACTATAATTAAAAGAGGATAGAGACCTAGTTAATAAGAGAGAGTGGAAATGCCCAGTTACACGCATGTTCATCTCAGAAATCACTTTAAAGCACTAGGCTATACCGTGCCTGGAAACGGTATCTGTGCTGGCTTAGCTCAGATGTCCATACAAGCCTTTCTTGCGGGCAGTGAGGCATTTTCGAGGTTTAATCAGCGGTTGGAATTGATTGCTACAAGCTCGCCAGAGGAGTTAAGTAGCCACATCCGCAAAGCACGGGAAGCGATTGCCGAGCGAAGCAGGAAAAAACGCCTTGACGCTAAATTAGCCGAAAACGAAATTGTTATTGTGGAGCTAAGCGAAGAAGAACGGTTACTCACCGAGACGGAGGCTTTTTTTGACGGCGTCGAGGCCTATCTTCATTCCTGGCGACATCGCGAATTGTTTGCAAAACCAGTTCCTCAGCCACAGGTTCAACACATTATTCCATTTATAGAGTCTACAACTCTTGTTGAGCAAGGGGGCATGCGGGTGGCAGATTCCTTTCCAGGCATTTATTCCTTAGTTGAATTGCAAGGCTATTTTAACCGATTGACTCAAGTCATTCTTCATTATTGCCCCCCGTGCGATATCGCCATGGGACTCGATTGTATTAACCATCGCATCAGTATTTTATTTGATAGCAAGCGTGGCGTATGGATTATGAATGATGCGAATCTATTACCATCCAAAGAAATCTCCAATCCGGCGGCACTAGCAGACGCGGTAATTGTGGCACTTGCAAAACAAACAGGCGAAGGAAGCGCGGCCACAAAAGTCGTCTTTAATACAACCGTTTACGCAACTGGAAAAAATGAAGGTCCTGTAAAAAAAATAATGACAGCGGTAAAAAAATCAGCTGAATTTAGCCAGGCGCATAAGATCACTTTAAAAAAGGCAACCGAAAAATCAGACGTATTACATGTTTCTTTAGCCAATATAGCCGCGAAGTTTGGTCATAAGGATGTTCTAAAAGCAATCGCCGTGGCAAACCCTGGTGCCTTGAATATAGCGGGTTTTTCGGGGTACACGCCGCTTCATTTGGCAGCTGAATTAAATCTTTCTGAGATAGTAAAAATGCTTATGGATGAAGGGGTGTCCTTGAATACTAAAGACATAAGAGGGAATAGTCCTCTTGCCGTGTCAATTCGGCTAACGAGCGTGGAAGCAATGACCGTCTTATTGGATGAAGAAAAAAGCTTGATATCCACTGCAGTGAACGCCGAGGACTGGTTGCCATTGCACATGGCGGCAGCATATAATAAGCCTGAGGTAATAAGATTTTTAGTAAAAAAAGGCGCCGATCCATTTGCGGAAACTGCAAGAGGTTGGTCGGCTGTTTCACTGGCTGCTGCATATGGATGTGTTGAGTCATTGAAAGCATTGATTGACATCACTCCTAAAATGAATTTAGAAACCGCAGGTTCTGGCGGAAGAACACCTTTAACACTCGCTGTAGCTAGAGGGCATACTAAATTAGTAGAATGGTTGGCTGAAAAAAAAATAGATTTCAACAAAAAAAGTAGTGCTGGATTGAGTGCCTTACATATCGCGGTTGAAAAAAACAATCTGGAGATGGTAAAAGCATTAATCCGCGGCGGGGCTGCTGTCGATGTGGAGGATAAGGCAGGAAACACGCCCTTACATCTTGCCACGAGCCAGAACAAAAAGGAAATATTTGATTTATTGATAAAACACGGCGCTTCCACAGTAAAACAAAACAACGCAGGAATGACGCCCTTAAGTCTAGGTTTAATAGCAGACAGTATGTTGAAAGCCTTGCCCACAGTCAACTCAATGCTGGAAAAAATAGAGAGCCTACAAAAGCGATTTGCGGCTCGGGATGATTATCAAGCCGCTCTCGAGCAGCTACATAAAGATGTTTTGAACCGGTATCAAAAAGCAGATTTTTCAGAATTTTACTCAGCACTGTCCACTGAAGCAGGGCTGACCTTTGTCGCTGCGGAGAGTGACAATTCTGCAGCTTTACGCCTCTTACGCGCTGAAGAAAAAATAGATTTTGAAGCAAAAAGTCCTGGCGGTTGGTTGCCAATGCATGTGGCTGTGGTCAAGGATTCACAGGCAATTATTGATGCTTTAATAAGTGAAGGAGCGGATCTGTCTCATGAAATAAAGTCGCTTGGTGCCACTGTGGCTTATCTGGCGGCGGAACTCGGCTTGACAGACATGCTAGCAAAAATTGCCTCGAAAGTTCCGGTCAGTTTTTTAAACAAAGCCAAGCTCGGTGGTGAAACACCGCTTTTCATCGCGGTCATGAATGGTCATGTTCAAACGGCACAGTTTCTCATTGAAGCAAAAGTAGATGTCAATCTGACGTCAAATTTAGGGTGGTCACCGCTCCATCTTTCCATCGAGAAAAATCATTATAAAATATTTGAAAAGCTAGTGGATAAGGCTGATTTAAATCAGGAGATAGGCAGCACAGGTGTGACGCCCGTTGCTTTAGCCGCAGGGTATGGACACGTTGAATGTTTACGCGTTCTTATTGGAAAATCGCCGCCGGTTGATATCAAGAAGAAATCCACAGAGGGTATCACGCCGTTGATATCTGCAATATTAAATCACCAGTCACAGGCGGCCAAAATGTTGATTGAAGCATTAGAGGAAAAAGATTTAAATGAAACAAATAACAACGGTGATACTGCCTTACACATTGCCATTATGAATAATGACATTGAGCTGGTTGATGCCTTGCTTACCAAGGGTGCCGACGTGAATTTCGCAAAAGTTCATGATGCTACAACACCGGTACAATTGGCAGTCTTAGGGCATCAGGTGGAAATCGTGAATCTATTGCGAAAGCATGGCGCGGATTTTCAAAAAGAGGACAAGCACGGTAACTCCGCCCTATCAATCGGTACCTCTTTCGCAAAGGCGGCCATAAGTAAAAAAGCGATTTTCATTGCTATTGATGCCTGGATAGATGAGCTCCAGCAGGCACAACCTGGCCAGCTCTTACCGGCTGGGGTCGATTTAGAATTTACTCATCTTAAGCAATTACTTGAGAAAGCGTTTAAAACGAATTATGAAACTTTTTTAGTGCGGTACGACGAAGCATCTTTCGGCAATAATTACTATTTGCTCATCGCCTTTATTGCCGCAGAAAAAGGCTATGAAAAGATTTTAGAGTTATTACTTGCTAAAATCGATATCAATGCAAAAAATCCTGCCGGATTGTCTCTTTCAGAGGTTGCTGAAGCACATCATCATCCTGCACTTGTTCGTATCATGCATGAGCACGAGATGAAGCTTGAGCAAAAAGGGCCAGCTGGGTTGCCTCATGTTGGTTTGTTTAACAGTAAGACTTCGGTGCCGTCGCCCTCGGTGAGACATAGAAAGTCGGGCTTACAAACTCCTGTTATGCGCAACCCGAAGGGAAACCTCCATAAGAAGCGACGCACACTCAAGCGGGACTAAAGAGGTAAGAAATAGATGCCAAATTTTAATCTATGAATCGTTTTCACCTCCTATCCCTAACCCTTTCCTCCACAAAGAACGTGGAGGAAAGGGGACTTTAGCGTTCAAGCCAATTTATTCAACAACGCCAAAGCGTGGAGGAGAGGGTTTTCGTTACAAAATCTGACTTATTCAACAACGTCCGATCCGCGTGGATATGTCTGCTACCGGTAAGCCGTACTCTGCCGAATCAACATCAGGCCTTGTTTTTGCTTTTTTACTCGCATGCCCAACGCAATCGCTCGCTTGGTGTTTAAAAAAGGAGTGTAAACTCGGCTTTATCTTTCGGCTTTGATCTTGCGCGAAGGAGTCTTGCTCAGCAGCGCTCATCGGACCCGAGCGAGAGCTAGTGGCGACGTCAGCTGACTCAGCTGAGTATGCATATAAAGGTGCTGTAGATAATAGGCTAAATGCAGGTAGAGTCCCTGGCTCTGAAAAGTAGAAGTTAAAATCTGGCTCTCCTTGTTTTTCTGTAGCGTTTTCTGATAAGAACGGTAGCAGTTCCCCCGCTGCGGTTACCGTCTGTGCAATGAGATCTGACTCTGCGGGCGAAGCCAACACACGCGCGTCGATATCTGCTGCCAAAAAGCCATCCGTTGCGAACATATCCTCAACCTGCTCCGAATTTGTAAGCGAAGAATAATGAGGACCGGCCGCAACGCTCGATGCTTCTACAATAGGCAGAGCGAAGTTTGAGTAAGTTGGAGCCAACTCTGCTTTTTGCTTGGCCGCAGCTTGCGTCTTCTGTTGCCTATAACTGCTCCATAAAGGGGCAGGAGGCAAGTCGCCGCCTGCTTTTAAGATTTCAGAAAATTCTGCATATTTTTGCCTCACCCGCCAAGAATAAAGTGTGATATGATGCCCACGCTGTTGTGTTTCTTTTGTTATACCAGGAGCAGGCTCCCCTGTTATGGCGTGAACATAGGTCCTTTTAGTGATGATAGCGCAATCAACATGACGGCGTACAAAAGCCTCGAAGCTAATATTTTTTTTCGATTTAGAGGCTCCTTTAGGAGCTTGTTTACCCGTGTATATATCAAATAACTTGCTTGATTTCAACTGCCCTTTCGGTTTCGTTTTTCTGGCACTCTTGTGGTAGGCTTGCATCTTCTCTTTTCTGCGGTTTTGCATTAGATACCTCGGCTCAGGAGTATTACCCGATTATTGCATTCTTCTAATGCCAAACTTACTACAAACTTAACTCAATAATCAATATAATACGGCTTTTTGATTCGACCGCGTGGAACTTAAAGAGTAGGCATTTTTGCAGCTTGGCTTCGAATAAAAGCTACTTCACTTACCAAATCCGGTGCGTCTGGTACAGGTAATGAGTGCTTCGCCGAACCATCCGAGGCCATTTTTTTTGCTATTTTACTCGCAGGTCTAATGCGATCGTTCGCTTCGGATTTAAAAAAGGAGTGTAAGTTCGGCTTTCTCTTTTGGATTGGACTTTGCTCGAAGGAGCCTTGTGCAGCAGAGATCGCTGGGTCCGAACGAGGGCGAATGGCGGCGTCAGATGCCTCAGCTAACGAGGCATGTAAAGGTATTGTAGGTAATAGGCTGAATGCCGGTGGAGAAAAATAGAGATCGAAATCAATATCTACTTGATTTTCTGTGGCGGTTTCTGACAAGGACGGTGACGGCTCCCCCGCCGCGGTTACTGTATGCTCTGTTAGGTCTGATTCCGTGGGCGGAGCCAACACAGGCATATCGCTTTCTGCTGCGGAAAAGCTATCCGCTGAGAGCATATTATCAACAAATTTCTCTATGTCTGGAGATGACAAGACGCTTGCTTGATCAGTATCTGCCTCGGTAAGGCCTTCGGTTAAGGACTGCGGTTTTCCAATTTCTATGCTTTTTACAGCAGTGTGCCCCGAAGCTATAAGAGGATCGGCAGAAAGGCTTGATGCTGCTACTAAAGGCAGAGCGAAGCTTGCGTGAGTTAGAAACAAGTCTGTTTTTGGCGCGTCGGCAGCTGGTACCTGCACTCTTTTAGCTCGGTTTCTTAGAGGAGCCGGAGGCAAATTGCCACCTTCTTTTATGATTTTTGAAAATTCAGCATATTTTTGGCTCACATGCCAACTATAGAGTGTGGTGTGTTCTCCACTTTGATGTGTTTGTATCGTTATACCCGGAGCAGGCTTCCCTGTTTCAGCGTCAACATAGGTGATTCTAGCACTTTGAGAGGAGTCAACATGACGTTTCACATAAGCATTGAGGGTAATATATTTTTCTGATTTAGATGTTCCTGCGGGAGCTTTTTTACCCGTGTCGATATCAAATAATGTCTGTAATTTCTCTCCTTTTTTTATAGGTGGAAAAGGGACAGGAGGCAAGTCGCCGCCCGCTGCTAAGATTTCAGAAAATTCTGCATATTTTTGGCTCGTCTGCCAACCATAGAGTGTGGTGTGTTTTCCACGCTGATGTGTTTCTTTTGTTATACCAGGAGCAGGCTCCCCTGTTTTGACGTTAACATAGGTCAATTTAGTTATGCTACCGCCTCGAACATGACGCTGCACATAGGCATGAAACGTAATATATTGCTCTGATTTGGATGCTCCATCAGGAGCCTTTTTACCCGTGTAGATATCAAATAATTTTTTTATTTTCCACAGACCTTTCACTCTCCCGTTTTTGTGGGTCTTATTGAGTGCTTGCTTCTTCCTTTTCATTCGATCTCGCATTGAACACCTCGGCTTTGGAGTATTATCCGTTTTTTTGCGTTCTCTAGCTCCTCCCTTTGAAAAAGGGAGGTTGGGAGGGATTTATATAAAATAATTATATACAAATCCCCCTGAATCCCCTTTTTTCAAAGGGGGAACACTTCGCATCTGGAGGTGTTACGGGTATATATGGCAAAATTGTATAAAAATTTAAACTGATAAGCAATCACATGGCATTTTTTGATGCCCCCCTGGAAAGAGAGAGAATTAAAAGGGAACAGTACGCTTGCTTAGCATAAAGGATACTCCACTTGTCGACTCAGGCATATCTGCTGCAGTTAATGGGTGTTCCACCGAACCATCAAAGGGCTTTGTTTTTGCTTGTTTACTCGCATGCCCAGCGCAATCATGCTCGCCAGGTTTAAAAAAAGAGTGGAAATTCGGCTTTCTTTTTCGGATTGAACTTTGCTCGAATGCGTCTTGTGCTGCATAGCTCGCAGGATCCAAGTGAGGGCGAGTAACGGTGCCGAATGACTCCGCTAAGGAAGCATATAAAGGTGTTGTAGATAATGGGCTGAATGCAAGTGGAGTCATTGGCTCTGAAAAATAGAAGTCGAAACCAGTCTCTACTTGTTTTTCAGTGGCATTTTTTGACACTAACGGCAACTGTTCCCCCGCCACTGTTACTGTGTGTGCAGTGAGGTCTGATTCCGTGGGTGAAGCCAGCAAACGCCTGCTGATTTCAGCTGCAAAAAAGCTATCAGCTGATGGCATATCATCAACATGGCTCTCTAAGCCTGGGGATAATGAGAAGCTTACTTGACTTGAGTAAGCTGGAGGCAGGTCTGCTTTTTGCTCGTCGGCAGCTGGTACCTGCTCTCTTTTTTTTCTGCTTCTTAGAGGGGCAGGAGGCAAATTGCCACCTTCTTTTATGGTTTTTGAAAATTCACTATATTTTTGACTCACCCACCAATTATAGAGTGTGGTGTGTTCTCCACTTTGATGTGTTTCTTTTGTTATACCAGGAGCAGGCTCCCCTGTTTTGGCATTAACATAGGTCTTTCTAGCTATTTGAGTACTTTCAACATGACGTTTCACATAAGCATTGAGGGTGATATATTGTTCCGATTTAGATGCTCCTTCGGGCGCTTTTTTACCCGTGTCAACATCAAATAGTGTGCTTAATTTCTCTGCTTTTTTTATAGGCAGAACTAAGGGTGCGAGAGTTGGTGGCAACCCTGCTTTTTGCCCGTCGGCAGCTTGGGCATTCTGTTGCTTATGACTGCCCTTTAGAGGGACAGCAGGCAAGTCGCCGCCTGCTTCCAAGATTTTTGAAAATTCCGCATATTTTTGCTTCACCCGCCAAACATAGAGTGTGGTGTGCTGTCTACGCTGATGTGTTTCTTTTGTTATATCAGGAGCAAGCTCCCCTGTTATGGCGTTAACATACGTCCTTTTAGTAATTCTAGCACATTCAACATGACGTCGCACATAAGCACCGAAATTAATATATTGTTCTGATTTAGATGCTCCTTCGGGCGCTTTTTTACCCGTGTAGATATCATATAATTTTCTTGTTTTCCACCGCTCTTCCGCTCTCCCTTTTTTGTGAGCCTTATCGCATGCTTGCCTCTTCTCGTTCATTCGCTCTTGCATTGGATACCTCGGCTCAGGAGTATTACTCGTTTTTTACGTTTCAGCATGGCTAAATTGTATACAAGCTTAATTCAACAATCAATATAATGCGGTTTCTTGATTCAACCACACGGAACTTAAAGAGTAGGAATTTTTACAGATGGGCTTGGAATAAAGGATCCCTCACTGATCGAATCAGATGCGTCTGTTAGTGGTAATGAGTGTCCGGCCGAACCATCAGAGAACATGGTTTTTGCTTTTTTACTCGCAAGCCCAACGCGATCATTCTCCTTGGGTTTAAAAAAAGCCTGGCAATTCGGCTTTCTCTTTTGGATTGGATTTAGCTCAAGTGTGTCTTGTTCAGCAGAGACCGCAGAAGTCATACGAGGGTGAGTGACGGCACCCGATGTTACAGCGGTCTGTCCCAACAAAGTCCTACAAAGAGAATGAGGATGGGCGGAAGCGCTCGCTGCTTCTGCTGTAGGTGGAATAAAGGTTGAGAGTGTTAGAAGCATGTGTGCGCTTCGCTCGAGGACAGCTTGTGCATTCTGTTGCTTAGTTCTTTTTTTCAGAGGGGCTGGAGGCAAGTCGCCACCTTCCTCTAAGATTTTTGAAAATTCAGCGTATTTTTTGCTCACCCGCCAAAGATAGAGTGTGGTGTGTTGTCCACGCTGATGTGTTTCTTTTGTTATACCCGGAGCAGGCTCCCCTGTTTTGGCAACAACATAGGTCGTTTTAGTTAGTTTAGTACTTTCAACATGACGGCGCACATAAGTAGGGAAGCTAATATATTGTTCTGATGCAGATGCTCCTTCGGGAGCTTTTTTACCCGTGTGGATATCCAATAGTATGCTTAATTTCTCTGCTTTTTTTATAGGCGGAACCGAGAATGAATCAGCTGGAAGCAGGTCTGCTTTTTGCTCGTCAGCAGTTGCTGCCTTCTTTCGCATATTTATCTTACTTGAAGGGACAGGAGGCAAGTCGCCATCTTCTTTTAGGATTTGTGAAAATTCCGTATATTTTTGTCTCACCTGCCAAACATAGAGTGTGATATGTTTTCCACGTTGATGCGTTTCTTCCGTTATACCCGGATCAGGCTTCCCTGTTATGGCATTAACATAGGTCGTTCTAGCTATTTTATTACCTTGAACATGACGGCGCACATAAGCAGAGAGGTTGATATATCGTTTCGATTTGGTTGCTCCTACGGGAGCTTTTTTACCCGTGTGGATATCAAATAATTTGCTTGATTTCACCTCTTTCATTCGAACTTGCATTGGATACCTCGATTTGTGAGTATTACCCGTTTCTGGCGTTCCAGTAAATTAAATTTACTACATGCTTAACTCAATAATCAATACCATGACCTGTTTCTTCACACTCTTAGTGGAGGAAAGAAAGTATCTGTCGTATTTAAAAAGCAGGCATTTTTACAGGTGGACTTGGAATAAAGGATACTTCACTTGTCAAATCTGAGCTGCCTGTTGCAGCTAATGGGTGTCCTGTCGAACCATCAGAGGGCAGTGTTTTTGCTTTTTTACTCACAGACCCAACGCGATTATTCTCTTTGGGTTTAAAAAAAGCGTGTAAATTCGGCTTTCTCTTTTGGCTTGGCTCCTGCTCAAAGAAATCTTGTTCAGCAGAGATCGCAGGATCAAGACAAGGGCTAGTGACGGTGCCCCGTGCCTCAGTTGAGTAAGCCTCGAAAGGTGTTTGAGGTAATAGGCTGAATGCAGGTGAAGGTACCCTATCTGAAAAATAGAGGTCAAAATTCGTCTCTGCTTGTTTTTCTGGAGGGTTTTCTAACAATAACGGTCGCCGCTCCACTGTCGCTGCTCCGGCCTGTGCAGTTAGTCCTGATTCCGTGGGCGAAGCTATCACCCCCGCACCGATTTCTGCTGTGGAAGGACTCTGATCCGAGAGAATATCATCAAGGAATTTCTCTAAGCCTGAAGCGAGCAAGCTACTTGCTTGATCCGTGGAAGAAGTCGCCGGATATGATATACGAAGAGCAGAAGCGCCGAATGCACTAGCTGGATTTGAGCTTAAGGACGTATCGAGCAGCGATGTCGGTAATGGATGACTTGTAAGCGGTAGAATGGGCGCGCCAACACTACTGGCCGCTGAGGGTGTTTTATCAAGAGCAGTTGATGAAGTCCTCTGATTTAAAAAAGAATGGTCGGAGGCCAAATCTGCTCCTATAAGACCTGTAGGCAAGGATAGCGGTATTCCCGCTTTTATGGTTTTTACATAAGCGTGCCGTGAAGCGGTAAGAGGAGAGTGAGGATCGGCAGAAACGCTCGATGCTTGTGCTATAGGCGGAACGAAGTTTGAGCGAGTTGGAGACAGCAGGCCTGCTTTTCGCTTGACGGCAACTTGTGCCTTCCTTCGTGTAGTTCTACTTTTTGCAGGGGCAGGAGGTAAATCGCCACCTTTTTTTAAGATTTTTGAAAATTCGGCATATTTTTGACTCACCCGCCAACTATAGAGTGTGGTGTGTCGCCCGCGTTTATGTGATTCTTTTGTTACGCCAAGAGCCGTCCCCCCTGTTTTGACGTTAACATAGGTCGTTATAGATGTTTTAGTCTGTTCAACATGGCGGCGCACATAAGCATCGAAAGTAATATATTGTTCTGATTTAAATGCGCCTTCGGGAGCTCGTTTACCAGTATTGCTATCAAATAGTGCCCTTGATATCCCAGTGTTTTTTTTAGGCGGAACGCGCTTTGAGCAAGCTGGAGGCAGGCCTGCTTTTCGCATGACGGCAGCTTGTGCATTCTGTTGCTGCTGACTGTTCCGTGAAGGGACAGAAGGCAAGTCGCCGCCTGCTTTTAAGATTTTTGAAAATTCCGCATATTTTTGTCTCACCCGCCAAGAGTAGACTGTGATGTGTTGTCCACGCTGCCGTGTTTCTTTTGTTATACCAGGAGCTGGCTTACCTGTTTCGGCATTAACATAGGTCATTTTAGTTATCCTCAGACCTTTAACGTGACGGCGCACATAAGCAATGAGCCTGATATATTGTTTCGATTGAGGTGCTCCTTCAGGGGCTGGTTTACCCGTGTAGACATCATATAATTTGGGCATTTTTCCGCTATCCTTTAGCTTTCGTTCTCGCTGGCTTGTCGGCCTGGCTGCGTGCTTCCCGCTTCTTGTTCACTCGATCCTGCATGGGATACCTCGGTTCGGGAGTATTACCCGTTGTTTACGTTCCAGTGCGTTAAATTTACTACAAGCTTAATTCAATAATCAACCTAATGATTTTTTAATTCAATTACGCAGAACTCCTAACCCCCACACGCTGAGTGGCGGTTAGAAGTTCCAGTTAAATTTAAAGAGTAGGCATCTTTGCAGGTGGAGTTAGACTTAAGGATGCTTCACTTGTCGAATCAGGCGTAGCTGTTGCAGGTAATGGATATACCGCCGAGTCTCCAGAGGACATTGATTTTGATTTTTTACTCGCAGGCCCAACGCAATCGCTCTCTTTGGCTTTAAAAAAAGCGTGTAAATTCGGCTGTCTTTTATCGAGCGGCGCTTTCGGCACTGGCTGGCTTGTGGGCAGTAAAATGGGCACGCTAACGCTATTTGACGCTGAGGGTGTTTTATCTTTTACAACAGCGTGCTCCAAAGTCATAAGAGGATCCACAGCAATACTCAATGCTTCTGCTGTAGGCGGAACGGGGTTTGAGGGAGCTGGAGGTAAATCTACTTTTCGCATAGCTGTCGCTGCTACCTTCTCTCTATTTGTCTTCCTGAGGGGGGCAGGAGGCAAATCGCCACCTTTTTTTAAGATTGCTGAAAATTCCGCACGTTTTTGACTGAGCCGCCATTTATAGAGTGTGGTGTGTTGCCCTTGATGATATGTTTCTTTCGTTATAGTAGGAGCAGGCTCCCCTGCTATAGTGTCAACATAGGTCGTTCTAGCTATTGTAGTCCCTTCAACGTGACGCTGCACATACGCATTGAAAGTAATATATTGTTTTGATTTTGCTACTCCTTCGGGAGCTCGTTTACCAGTATAGCTATCAAATAGTGTGCATAAACTCCCTGATTTTATTATAGGTGGAGCAGCGGTTGAGAGAGCTAGAAACAGGTCTACGCCTTGCTCATCGCCCGTTTGTGCATTCTGTTGCTGATGACTGCTCCTTGAAAAGATAGGAGGCAAGTCGCCACCTTTTTTTAAGATTGCTGAAAATTCCGCATATTTTTGACTCACCAGCCAAGTATAGCGTGTGGTATGCTGTCCACGTTTATGTGTTTCTTTCGTTATACCAGGAGCAAGCTCCCCTGTTTTGGCATTAACATAGGTTTTTGTAGCCATTTTATCAGTTTTAACATGACGGCGCACATAAGCAGCAAACCTAATATATTGTTTCGATTGAGGTGCTCCTTCTGGAGCTGGTTTACCCGTGTAGACATCGTATAGTTTGCTTGTTTCCCGCTGTCCTTCAACGCTCACTTTTCCTTGGGGAGGAAAGTGATACTCGACGGGAACGCTTGCTGCTCCTGCTCTAGGCGGAACCATGGTTGAGAGCGCTAGCAGCAGACTTACGTCTTGTTCATCGGCAGTTGCTGCCTTTGGTCGCCTCAGAAGGACAGGAGGTAAATCACCACCTTCGTTTAGGATTTTTGAAAATTCAGCGTATTTTTGACTTACCTGCCAACCATAGCGTGTGGTATGTTGTCTATGTTGATATGTTTCTTTCGTTATACCAGGAGCAGGCTCCCCTGTTATGGCGTTAACATAAATTATTCTAGCTTTTTTATCAGCTTTAACATGACGGCGCACATAAGTAATGAACCTGATATATTGTTCCGATTGAAGTGCTCCTTCTGGAGCTAGTTTACCCGTATAGACATCATATAGTTTGGTTATTTTCCGCTGTCCTTTAGCTTTCGTTCTCGCTTTATTGTCGGCCTCGCTACGTGCTTTCCTCTTCGCGTTCACTCGATTCTGCATTGGATACCTCGGTTTGGGAGTATTACCCGTTGTTTACGTTCCAGTACGTTAAATTTACTACAAGCTTAATTTAATAATCAACCTAATGATTTTTTAATTCAATTACGCTGAACCCCTAACCTCCACACGCTGAGTAGAGGTTAGTCGTTCCAGTTGAACTTAAAGAGTAGGCATCTTTGCAGGTGGAGCTAGACTTAAGGATACTTCACTTGTCGAATCAGGCGGCGCTGTTGCAGGTAATGGATATCCCGCCGAAGCTCCAGAGGGCATTGATTTTGCTTTTTTACTCGCAGGCCCAACGCCCTCATTTGCTTGGGATGTAAAAAAGGAGTATAAATTCGGCTTTCTCTTTCGAATTGGACCTTGCTCCACTGCGTCTTGTGCAGCAGAGATCACAGGATCCGAGTGATAGCGAGTGGCGGCATCGGATGCCTCTACTGAATTGTGTGGAGCAGCACCACCGAGTGCATCGACTGGATAAGAGCTCAAGAACGTTTCGAGGGACGACGTCGGCAATGGATAGCCCGCAGGTGGTAGACTGAGCGCGCTAATGCTACTGGTCGCTGAGGGTGCTGGAGTCACCGGATCCATAAAAGAAGGAGCGAGGGCCAAATCTGCTTCTGTAAAGCCTTTGTGCAAAGGTCGTGGTTCTCCAACTTCTATCCTGTTTACACCAGCACGCCACAAAGTCGTAAGAGGAGAATCCGGAGCGGCAGAAACGCTCGATGCTTCTGCTATAGGTGGAATATCAATTGAGAGAGCTGAAGGTAAGTCTGCTCTTCGCGTGACAGTCCCTTGTACTGTGATATTTTTTAGCTTCCTTCTCTTGCGCGGAAGGATAGGAGGCAAATCACCGCCGGCTGCTAAAATCTTTGAAAATTCATCATTTTTTTTACTGCTTAGCCAAGCAAAGAGAGTGGTGTGTTCCCCACGTTTGTGCGTTTCGTTTGTTATACCAGGAACAGGCTCCCCTGTTTTGACGTTAACATAGGTCGTTTTAGTTCTTTTAGTCTCTTCAATGTGACGGCCCACATAAGAGCGAAAGGCTATAATGGTTTCAGATTTAGTCGCCCCTTCTGGAGCTGGTTTCCCCGTGGTGATATTAAATAATTTGTTTGCTTTCCCACGCCCTTCCATTCTCGCTCGTTTTTGAGCCTCGTTGCGTGCCAGCCTGCTCTGGTTCTTTTTTTGGGCTGGCGTCTGTTCTGCTGAATCCGCAATGCGGGAAACAGAAGCATCGATAGGCGGAACAACGGCTGAGAGAGTTAGAAGCGAGTCTGCGTTTTGCTTATCGTCAGCTTGTGCATTCTGTGACTTCGTTCTTTTTTTTAGAGGAACAGGAGGCAAATCGTCGCCATCTTCTAAGATTCGTGAAAATTCAGCATGTTTTTGACTCACTAGCCAAGTATAGAGTGTAGTGTGCTGCCCGCGCTGATGTGTTTCTTTTGTGATACCAGGAGCAGCCTTCCCTGTTTTAGCGTTAACATAGGTCGATTTAAGGTTTTTAGCGCTTTCAACACAACGTTTCACATAAGCACTGAAGGTAATATTCTGTTTTGATTGAGACGCTCCTTCTGGCGCTGGTTTCCCAGTGGAGATATTATATAACTTGGCTGTTTTCCACCTCCTTTCCGCTCTCGCTTGTTTGTAAGCATGCCTACGTGCTTGCCTCTTCGCATTGATTCGCTCTTGCATTGAACACCTCAGCTTTGGAGTATTATCCATTTTTTTGCGTTCTCTAGCTCCTCCCTTTGAAAAAGGGAGGTTGGGAGGGATTTGTATAAAATCATTATATACAAATCCCCCTGAATCCCCCTTTTTCAAAGGGGGAACA
>JABDGC010000001.1:0-163617 GCA_013286215.1 Gammaproteobacteria bacterium | reverse complement strand
TAGCTCCTCCCTTTGAAAAAGGGAGGTTGGGAGGGATTTGTATAAAATCATTATATACAAATCCCCCTGAATCCCCCTTTTTCAAAGGGGGAACACTTCACATCTAGAAGTGTTATGGATATATATGGCAAAATTGTATAAAAATTTAAACTGATAAGCAATCGAATGGCATTTCTTGATGCCAACCTGGAAAGACTGAGAATTAAAAGGGAACAGTACGCTTACTTAGCATCAAGGATACTCCACTTGTCGACTCAGGCATATCTGCTGCAGTTAATGGGTATTCCGCTGAACCATCAAAGGACGTTGTTTTTGCTTGTTTACTCGCATGCCCACCGCAATCATTCTCGTGGGATTTAAAAAAGGTGTGTGGATTAGGCCTTCTCTTCCGGGTACGATCTTGCTCGAATGCGTCTTGCTCAGCAGAGATCGCGGGATCCAAATGAGAGGGAGTGGCGGCGCCAGATACCTCAGCTGCGTAGGCATCGAAAGGTGTTGTAGGTAATAGACTGAATGCAGGCGAAGCCACTGGCTCTGAAAAGTAGCAGTTGAAATCCGTCTCTACTGGTTTTTCTGCAGGCTCTGCTGACAAGAACAGTACCTGTTCCCCCACCGCGGTTACGGTGTGCACAGGGAGGCCTGCCTCCGTGGGCGAAGCCAACTCACCTGTGTCAGTTTCTGTCGCGAAAAAGCTTTCCGGTGCGAGCATATCATCAACGGATTTCTCTAAGCCTGGAGACAACAAGACAGTGGCTTGATCAGTGAAAAAAGCCGTCGGAGATGAATCACCGTGCACAGAAGCGTCGAATGCGTCATCTGAGGATATTTCATCTGGGAAAGTTGATGGAGTCGCCGGGTCTAAAAAAGAATGATCATAGGCCAAATCTACTTCTGTAAGGCCTATGCTTTTTATAGCAGCGTGCCCCGAAGTCGCAAGAGGAGAATGAGGATCGGCAGAAACGTTCGATGCTTCTGCCGATGCTTCTGCTCTAGGCGGAACGAAGTTTGAGTGAGCTGGAAGCAGGCCTGCTTTTTGCTTGGCAGCTGCTTGCGCCTTCTCTCGCATTTTTCTCTTTCTTGGAAAAGCAGGAGGTAAGTCGCGCCCTTCTTTTATGATTTTTAAAAATTCTGCATTTTTTTGACTCAGCAGCCAAGTATGGAGTATGGTGTGTTTTCCACGTTGATGTGTTTTTTTCGTTATACCAGGAGCAGGCTTCCCTGTTTTGATGTTCACATAAGTCGTTGTAGCTTTGTTAGTCTCTTCAACATGCCGCCTCACATAAGCACAGAAAGTAATATACTGTTCCGATTTAGATGCTCCTTCTGGAGCTGGTTTACCCGTGTAGCTATCATATAATTTTTTGCTTTGCCACCGCCCTCTAGTTTTAGCGCTCGCTCGTCTTTGGGCATCGCTGGCTGCTTGCCTCTCCTGCTGCTTATTTCCCAGAGGAGGCAAATCACCTGCTTTGCTTAAGATTTTTACAAATTCCTTATTTTTTTGACGCACCAGCCAAGTATAGAGTGTGATATGTTGTCTGAGGTGATGCGTTTCTTTCGTTATACCAGGAGCAGGCTCCCCTGTTTTGGTGTGAACATAGGTCGTTGTAGTTATTTTATTACATTCAACCTGCCGCTTCACATAAGCATTGAAAGTAATATATTGTTTCGATTGAGATGCTCCTACAGGAGCTGGTTTACCCGTGTAGATATCATATAATTTGCTGCTGTTCCGCAGGCATTCCGCTTCTACTCCTCTTGAAGCTTCGTTGCGTGCTTGACGTTTCTGCCGCTTATTGCTCTTTCTTGGAAGGCACAGAGCATCAACAGGCGTTTCTAAATCTGGCGATGACGAGAGGCTGGCTTGATCCGCAGAAGTGCTCAATGCTGCTATGGGCGGAGCAACGGTTGAGAGAGCTAGCAGCGGGTCTGCATTTCGCTCGTCGACAGCTTGCGCATACTGTTGCATATTGATCACGCCTGGAGGGACCGGCGGCAAACTGCCGCCTGTTTCTAAGATTTTTAAAAATCCCGCATCTTGTTGACTTCCCAGCCAAGACTCGCTGAGTGCTTGCCTCTCGTCTTTCCTTCGATCTTGCATTGAACACCTCGGTTTTGGAGTATTATCCATTTTTTTTGCGCTCTATAGCTCCTCCCTTTGAAAAAGGGAGGTTGGGAGGGATTTGTATAAAATCATTATATACAAATCCCCCTGAATCCCCCTTTTTCAAAGGGGGAACACTTCACATCTAGAAGTGTTATGGATATATATGGCAAAATTGTATAAAAATTTAAACTGATAAGCAATCGAATGGCATTTCTTGATGCCAACCTGGAAAGACTGAGAATTAAAAGGGAACAGTACGCTTACTTAGCATCAAGGATACTCCACTTGTCGACTCAGGCATATCTGCTGCAGTTAATGGGTATTCCGCTGAACCATCAAAGGACGTTGTTTTTGCTTGTTTACTCGCATGCCCACCGCAATCATTTTTTCAGGTTTAATTCAACTATGCCGCCATTTTTTGGTGCAGGATGGCTTAAAAAGTAGGCTTTTTTACCGATGAACTTGGCATAAAGAATACTTCTCTTGCCAAGTCAGGCGTGTCTGCTTCAGATAATAGGTGCTCCGCCGAACCATCTGAGCGCATTGTTTTTGCTTTTTTACTCGCATACCCAGCGCAATCCTTCTCTTTGGATGTAAAAAAAGCGTGTAAATTCGGCTTGCTCTTGTAGATTGGATCTTGCTCGGATGAGTCTTGTACCGCAGAGAGGGCAGGATCCAGATGATGAGAAGTAACGGCGACGGATGCCTTAGCGGAGTAAGCATCAAATGCACCAGCTGGATTTGAGCTTAAGGAAGTATCGAGAAGCTTTGTCGGTAATGGATGGCTTGTAGACGGTAGAATAGGTGCGGTAACGCTACTTGTCGCTGAGTATGTTTTATCTGGAGAGATTGATGGAATCGCCGGATTTACAAAAGAATACTTGCGGGCAAAATCTGCTTCTGTAAGCCCGTTGGGCCAGGGTAGTGGCTTTCCAGGTACTATTGTTTTTGCATAAGCGTGCCACGAAGCGGTAAGAGGAGAAAGAGGACCAGCGGAAGCACCCGATACTTCTGCCATAGGAGGAGGCAGTTGGCCTGCTTTTTGCTTGTCGCTCACTTCTGTCTTCTGTAACTTATCTCTCTCTACTGAAGGGGGAAGAGGCAAGTTGCCCCCTTGTTCTAAGATATTTGAAAATTCCGCATGTTTTTGACTCACCTGCCAAACATAGAGTGTGGTGTGTTGTCCACGTCGATGTGTTGCTTTTGTTATACCAGGAGCAGGCTTGCCTGTTTTGGCGTTAACATAGGTCGCTTTAGTTTTTTTAGTACATTTAACATGACGTCTCACATAATTCTGGAAAGAAATATTTTGCTCCGATTGAACTGCTCCTTCGGGAGCTGGTTTACCCGTGTAGATATCAAATAATCTGTATTCTTTAACCCTTCTTTCCGCTTTCGCTTCAAGGTAGAAATCTCTTCGTGATTTGTTCCGTTGGTTTTTCTCTTTGGCAGGAGCCTGTTCTAATGGATCCGCAATACGGGAAGCAGAAGTATTAGATGCACCCGCCGGATTTCCACTTAAAGTCATCCCGAGCGGTGGCACTGATAACGAAGGGCTTACAGGCGGTAAAATGGGCACGCTAACCCTACTTGCCGCTGAGGTTGTTTTATCGAGGGAGGGCGATGGAGCCACCGGATCTAGAAAAGAAAGATCGAGAAACAAATCTTCTTCTTTAAGACCTTCAGGCAAGAGCGGTGGTTTCCCTGTGTTTAGCCGGTCTATAGCAGGTTCTGAAGTCGTAAGAGGAGAATGATGATCGGCTGAAGCATCCGCAGCTTCTGTCATCGGAGGAGGCAGTAGGTCTGCTTTTCGCTTGTCGATAATTTTTGCCTGCTGTTGCTTATTTCTCTTAATTCGACCTTGCATTGGATACCTCAGCTCAAAAGTGATATCAGTTTCTTGCGTTCCAACAGACTAAATTTCTAGTAGATTCTTCTTATTTTTTCGATAGACTTGGAATAAAGGATGCCTCACTTGTCAAATGCGGCGCGCCTACTACAGGTAATGGATGTTCTGCCGAACCAGCAGAGGGCATTGTTTTTTCTTTTTTACTCGCAGGTCCAACACGATCGGCCTGTTTGGATTTAAAAAAAGAGTGAACATTCGGCTTTGCCTTTTTTAGAAGAGGCAGGTTGCCGCCTTTATTTAATATTTTTGAAAATTCAGCAGTTTTTTGACTCAGCTGCCAATTATAGAGTGTAGTGTGTTGCCCACGTTGATATGTTTCGCTCGTTATACCAGGAGCAGGCTCTCCTGTTTTGACTTTAACATAGGTTGTATTAGCTATTTGAGTATATTTAACATGACGTCTCACATAAGTATAGAAAGGAAGATATTGTTCCGATTGAGATGCTCCTTTGGGAGCTTGTTTACCCGTATTGATATCAAATAATTTGAAGTGTTTCCACCTCCTTTCCGCTTTCGCTTTTCTGTAGACCTCCCTTACTGCTTCCCGCTTCGGGTTTTTCTTTTGGGTTGGAACCTTTTCTGATAGATCCACAATACCGGAGGCGAAAGCATCTGATGTACTAGCTGGACCTGAGATTAAGGACTTATCGATCAGCGCCGTCGGCAATGAATGACTTACAGACGGTAGAATGGGCGCGCTATCGTTACTTGCCGCTGAAAGCGTTTTATCGAGAGCGAGTGATGGAGTCACCGGATTTAAAATAGAAAGATCCGTCATTACAGCAGCGGCCGCCAAAGCCATCAGTAGAGAATGAGGCTCAGCGGAAGCGCCCGATGCTTCTACCATATCGATTATTTGTGTCTTCTCTTGCTTATTTCTCTTAGCTAGAAGAGGAGGCGGCAGATCTACTTTTCGCTTGTCGCTAATTTTTGCCTTCTGCTGCTTATTTCTCTTAAGTGGCGCTTGTTTACCCGTGTCAATATCAAATACTGTGCTCTCATTCCACCCCTCTTCCGCTCCCTCTTTTCCATGGGCTTCGTTGTCTACTTGCGTCTTCTCTTTGATTCGATTTTGCATTGGATACCTCAGTTTAGAAGTGTTATCAGTTTCTTGCATTCCCACAGGCATAAATATTCGGTTCTCATTTTAAATTCCCCTCTCCTCCACGCTGTTGGTGGAGGAGAGGGTTAGGGAGAGGAGGTTTTATTAATTATAACCCGCTGATTATGATTAATTTTATACCTCCTTCCCCTACCCCCTTCCTCCACCAACAACGTGGAGGAAGGGGGATATGGAAGGGTGAAACGAATATTTACCCACAGGCTAAATTTATAGTGGATTCTTCTTATTTTGTCGATGGACTTGGAATAAAGGATGCTTCACTTGTCAAGTTCGGCGTGCCTGCCACAGGTAATGGGTGTTCTGCCGAACCAGCAGAGGGCATTGTTTTCTCTTTTTTACTCGCAGGTCCAACACGATCGTCCTGCTTGGATTTAAAAAAAGAGTGAACATTCGGCTTTCTCTTTTTTAAAGGTGTTGTAGGTGCCTCCATCGCTGTTACGGAATGTGTAGTTATATCTGACTCCATGGGCAAAGCCATCACAGGCGCGCCGATTTCTGCTGCGGAAAAACTCTCCGTTAAGGGCGTACCATTAACGGATGTTCCTAAGCCTTGAAATGACAAAAGGCTTTCCTGAGAAGGAGGAAGAGGTAGGTCGCCGCCTTTTTTTAATATTTTTGAAAATTCCGCATATTTTTGACTCACCTGCCAGCCATAGAGTGTAGTATGTTGCCTACGTTGATATGTTTCTGTCGTTATACCAGGAGCAGGCTCTCCGGTTTTAGCGTTAACATAGGTTGTATTAGCTATTTTAGTATGTTCAACATGACGTCTCACATAATTATAGAAAGGAATATATCGTTCCGATTGAGATGCTCCTTGGGGAGCTTGTTTACCCGTGTAGAGATCAAATAATTTGAAGTGTTTCCACCTCCCTTCCGCTTTCGCTTTTCTATAGGCTTTTCTGTAGGCCTCCCTGCCTGCTTCCCTCTTCGGGTTTTCCTTTTGAGTTGGAGTCTGTTCTGATGAATCCGCAATACGGGAAGTGGAAGCATCCGATGTACCGGCTGGGTTTGAGATTAAGGACATACCGAGTAGCGGCGGCGGAGGCAGCAAGTCTGCTTTACGCTTATCGGTCACTTTTGGCTTCGTTTTCTTGTTTCTCTTAAGTGGCAGGGGAAGAGGAAAATCACCGCCTGCTTCCAAGATGTTTGAAAATTCCGTATATTTTTGTCTCACCTGCCAAGTATAGAGTGTGGTGTGCTGTCCGCGTCGATGTGTTGCTTTTGTTACACCAGGAGCAAACTCTCCTGTTTCGGTATTAACATAGGTCTTAGTAGCTATACTAGTACATTCAACATGACGTCTCACATAAGTATAGAAAGAAATATATTGCTCCGATTGAGCTGCTCCTTTGGGAGCTGGTTTACCCGTGTAAATATCAAATAATGCGTATCGCTTCCGAGGCAATGAATGACTTACAGACAGTAGAATAGGCGCGCTATCGTTACTTGCTGCTGAGAGTGTTTTATTGAGAGAGAGTGATGGAGTCACCGAATTTGAAATAGAAAGATCCGTCATTACAGCAGCGGTCGCCAAAGTCATCAGTGGAGAATGAGGGTCGGCGGAAGCGCCCGATGCTTCTGCCATAGGGGGAGGCAGCCAGTCAGCTTTTTGTTTGTCGATTATTTGTGCCTTCTCTTGCTTATTTCTCTTAGCTGAAGGAGGTGGCAACAAGTCTGCTTTTCGCTTATCGCTATTTTTTGCCTTCTGCTGCTTATTTCTCTTAAATGGAGCTTGTTGACCAGTGTCGCTATCAAATAGCATGGCTCCCCTTTTTCTGTGGGCTTCGTTGTCTACTTGCGCCTTCTCTTTCATTCGATTTTGCATTGAATACCTCAGTCCAGGAGTGTTATCAGTTTTTTGCGTTCCAATAGGCTAAATTTATATAAGTTTCATTCAATAATCAATATAGTGGTACTTTTTATTCAGTAACGCCCGCTTTTGGTGGAGGAGAGGTTCCAATATTATGAGAGTGGTTAACACGACACATCTTTATTCAACTTTTTGATAGCCGTTATATGCAAGATCTAATCAGATTAACCGCGTTATTTTTTTTGACACCGCGTCTGAATACGGAAATGAATAGAGCTCCGGATAGCGCACCTGAACCAGGTACAGCCCCTGAGCCGGAGCCGTCTCAGCGGCCTTGCGGCGATCGCGGGCCTGGAGGACCTCCAAGGCCCATGCCGGTTTTTCCCACCCGGCGCCGATCCGCATTAAAACGCCGGCGATATTGCGCACCATATGATGCAAAAAAGCATTGGCTTCCACCTCAATAACGACAAAATCATTTTCACGCGTCACCTGCAAGGAGGTCACCTTGCGCATTGCGGTTTTAGAAGAACATTCTGAGGAACGAAAGGAGCTAAAATCCTGCTCGCCCAGGAAGTAGGAAGTCGCCGCCTGCATGGCCTCTGCCTCCAGCGGATAGTAATTCCAGGTCACGCTGCCGGACAAAACGGCGGGGCGAATGGGATGATTGTAAATGAGATAGCGATAGCGTCGAGCCAAAGCGGAAAAGCGGGCGTGAAAGCCATAATCCACGGACTTGGCCCAGCGGACGGCGATATCTGGCGGTAAATAGGCGTTTGCGCCCCAAATCCAGGCGTCGGGATGTCTTTTGGCTTCGGTGTCAAAGTGGACTACCTGACCCGTGGCATGCACCCCGGCATCGGTGCGTCCAGCGCAGTAGAGTTCAACGGGATGATCTGCGATGCGGGACAAAGCTTGCTGCAAAGCGGCTTGCACCGTCGGCAACTGCTTGTGCGCGTTGCTTTGCGCCTGCCAGCCGTGATAAGAGCTGCCGTCATATTCTATACCGAGAGCAATACGCATGCGGATCAGGTTACCGTTTGCAAGCCGCCTAACAAGCGTTTCGCTTCCTGTCTTTGTTCTTCGCTGCCATGCTGCATCACGTTGTTGAGGATACTTTTTGCAAGATTTTTTCTTTCCGTTTCAATATACGCCCGCGCCAGGTCCAACTGCGTGGACAGCAGATTATCACCGGAGATGGTTTCAATATCTTTGCTACTGATGGTAAAGGTTTTAGAAGCCTCCCGAGCATCCTCCACGGCTTTCATGGAATGCCCGCCGACACTCGAGAAAAACCAGAAGAGCACCAGAAACACAACAAGTGAGACTCCCAGCCCAATCAAAATGATCATTTTTAAACGCCTTTTTGTTCAACGGCCTGCAACCAGGCACTAATCAGTTCACCCATTAACTGCGGCCGGGTTTCCTGCGCAAAATGCAACTCTTCGCCTAAATCCCCTATTTCCAAATTCGGCAAATGTTCCTTGGCCCACATCACCGTCGCAATCGTGGTGATAAAGCCAGGAACCGAATAGAGCAGCAACTTCGGTAGCGCAGACTTTTCCAATTTTTGGGAGTATTGCGCAATTAAGCGGTCCACCTTGCTTTTACCATCGCCACGCGGCAACTCTTCGCGGTATTGCATCAAAACCTTGCCGATGCCCTTTTCAGCCTCTTCTCTTTTGGCCAAAGGCTCACGATAATGATTCATTTCCTCGACGCTTAACGGATGCACCATGCTTTGTGGCAACAGTTTATCAAGGAAAAAGGCCGCGTTCGCCATCCAATCCTGTTTATTGGTCAAGATCTCGAGTTCGCGCAATTGCTCCTGAAACGGCAGAGACAAATCACTTCCCTGTAAGGGCCGTAAATAAGCCTCATAAAAGGCCAGGCCTTTACAGTTCGCTTCGTGGCGCATGGCGTAGTCAAAGCCAATCAACGAACCCCAGCCATGCATCACCAGCGTAACATTTTTTAGTTTTTTAACTTCAATAAAACGCTCAATATAGTGAATATGATCTTCCAGCGTATAAGCGATCTCAGGCCGGCCCGATTTGCCCATGCCGATGAGGTCGGGAGCGATACAACGTCCCAGCGGCGCCAAAAAGGGGATCAGATTCCGCCATACATAGCAGGAGCTAGGCATGCCATGTAAAAGAAGAATGGGATCGCCTGTGCCCTGCTCTACATAATGAATCTTTGAATCTAAAACCTCCGCATACTGAGAGGGAAAATTAAATTCAGCCGACATTCCCGCCAAGACTGTTTTCTCCTGCATTGCCTTTCTCCTTTTTTCGTACCATTTTTACTCTAAAGTCAGAGACACTTCAGCAAAATCAAATAATTCGCGCAACAAGACGGAGTAAGTCACAAACTCCACATTGGCGGAAGATTTAATGTCCGCCAACAAGCTCTTCCAGCGATGAATAAAGATCTGCTGCTCATTCGCCCAGGTTTGAATGCGTTCACTGATCGGCGCTTTTTTCATTTTCTTTTTGGCGAACGTCAAGACGTTAATGCTTAAATTGCGCTGCACGCGGTCCAAATCGTCGCGGAAACTTGAACGTCCCAACTCACCCCACTGCGTTTCCAAGGGATAGCCGCCGATCGCCTCGCGCAGCCATCTTAAATCGAGGAAATTGCCCAAGGTATAATAGGTTTGCGCAACCTCGTCCGGGCTAAAATGGCTCACCCGGGACGCTTCGACAACATCCAGCGAGGTAAACAGCGTATTGCAGCTCGCGAGACGAATCGCGAGGGCTTCAGGAACGCCTTTCTCAATCAGAGAGCTGACTTCCACATTTAAAGCTTCCAGATTGCTTTCAGGCAGCAGCTTGGGCAGCTTGTTGATCAGCTCTGCGATCAGCGGCGCGAAGGTCGCGATGGTTTTTTCAATGTCCATGTCCGGCTTGCGGTTGCGCAAGAACCAGCGCGTACCGCGGCGCAGTAAATAATAAAGCTGCAACATCAAGTATTGCTGTGTTGCGATATCCACCCTGTCATCCAGCGCTTCGATTTGCGGCCATAAAATATTTAAATCATAAATGCTTTCGCAAACCGTATAGGCGCGGACAACCGCGGCTAGTGCTCCTCCCGTTTCACTTTGCAGGCGCTCGACAAAGTTAATGCCCATGTGATCGGTGATGCTCTTGCTAATCTGAGTGGCGATAATTTCACGGCGCAGCCGGTGCTGCTTCATCTGAGGAAAATATTTCTCACAAAGCAGCTTGGGAAAAGCGGTCGACAAATGTTTGATTAAGTACGGCTCCTCAGGCAGGTCCGTGGTCAAAATATCCTGTTTCAAAAAGAGCTTGCAATAGGAGAGCAGGACGGCGATTTCAGGCCGCGTGAATAGCTTACTGTTAGCCTTACGGTCTAAAATAGTCTTGTCATCCGGCAGGAATTCTAGTTTACGGTCCAAGCGGCCACGCTTTTCCAATTCCAGCATATAACGCCGGAAAATATCCATGGTCTGCTGTGACACGGAGGATTCCAGCGCCAAAATTTGCGTTTGCTCATAATTGTCTCGCAGGACGAGCTCCGCCACTTCGTCCGTCATTTTGCCCAAGAGTTCATTGCGCTCTTCGAGTGACATTTTATTGGCGGCCAGGAGACTATTTAAGAGGATCTTGATATTGACTTCGTGGTCGGAGCAATCAACGCCGGCGGAATTATCAATAAAGTCCGTATTTATGATGCCGCCATGCAAGGCGTATTCAATACGGCCGAGCTGGGTGAAGCCCAGGTTGCCGCCTTCGGCCACAGCGCGCGCGCTCAGCTCGCAGCCATCAACGCGAATCACGTCGTTCAGCTTGTCACCTACATCCAAATGCGTTTCACGGCTGGACTTCACAAAGGTGCCAATGCCGCCGTTCCAAATCAAATCCACCGGGGCCTTGAGCATGGCGCGGATCAGTTCCGAGGGAACCAGATACTCGGCCTGGATGCCCAGTGCAGCCTGAACCTCCGGCGAAATTGCGATTGCCTTGGCTGAGCGGTTATAAACGCCGCCTCCCTTGGAAATAAGCTCGGCGTTATAATCCATCCAGCTCGAGCGCGGCAGGCTAAACAAGCGCTGACGCTCTGCGTAGCTGACCTCCGAATCTGGATTGGGATCCAGGAAGATATGCAGGTTATTAAAGGCGCCGATCAGCCTCATGCCTCTGGAAAGCAGGACGCCGTTGCCGAAGACGTCACCGGCCATGTCGCCGATGCCAATGGTGGTAAACGGGTCAGTCTCCGGATTCAAGCCCAACTCACGGAAATGTCGCTTCACCGAAACCCAAACACCGCGGGCAGTAATGCCCATTTTTTTATGGTCATAGCCCGCCGAACCACCGGAGGCAAAAGCGTCACCCATCCAAAATTCATATTCTTTGGCGATGCTATTAGCAATGTCGGAAAAAGTAGCCGTACCCTTGTCCGCAGCCACCACCAAGTAGGTGTCGTCGTCATCATAGCGAACCACATCATTGGCGGGAATGACTTTGTCGCCCTTAATGTTGTCGGTCAAATCCAGCAGACCACGAATAAACGTAGAATAGCAATAGATCGCCTCCTTCAGGATCTCATCGCGATCGCCATCCGTCGGCAACAGTTTAGGGAAAAAACCGCCTTTCGCGCCCACGGGCACGATCAAGGCGTTTTTAACCTGTTGGGCCTTCATTAAGCCTAAGACTTCCGTGCGAAAATCTTCACGGCGATCCGACCAGCGAATGCCGCCGCGGGCCGCCTTGCCGCCACGTAAATGGACGCCTTCCACGCGGGGAGAATAGACAAAAATTTCATACATCGGCCGCGGCAAAGGAAGGTCTGAAATGGCTGCCGGGTTGAGTTTAAAGGAAAGATAGGATTTTTCCGTGGTCCGACCCAAGGCGTCGGTCTGCTTTTGGAAAAAGTTAGTGCGGAGCGTGGCCAGCATAACTTCCAACAAGCGCCGCAAGATGCGGTCTTCGTCCAAGCTCAGCACCTGATCCAGGGCTTCTTCAATCTTGGCGATTAATAAATCCGATTGTTGACGTTGCTCCTGGGAATTCAGCGGCGAAAAACGTAGCTTAAAGAGCTCGATCAAATCACTTGCAATTCCGGCATTATTAATCAGCGCCTGCTCAATATAGCTTTGGCTAAACATAAAACCGATTTGACGGAGATACTTGGTGTAGGCGCGCAGAACGACAATTTCGTTCCAAAGCAGTTGGGCCTCAAAAACCAGGCGATTAAAACCATCATCCTCGAAGCTGCGGCTCCAAACGCGGGCAAAGGTCTCTTGGAAAATATCCGCCACTTTCTCGACGTCCAAGTCCTTGGAACTGACATAGATCATGTCAAAATCATTGATCCAAACCGTTCTGCCGCCCTTTAATTTAATTTCATGCGGACGCTCACCCAGAACGCGAAGCCCCATGTGTTCCAGCGTCGGCAGGACGTCGGACAAAACAATGATTTGTTCGATATGGAACAATTTAAATCGCAGTATCTCTGCCCCACGCTCGCTGTCCTTGATAAAAGACATGCCCAGTGGCTGCTCCGGCGAAAGCGTTTCAATTTTTCGAATATCTTCGACTGCGATGACCGGCGAACAGGACTCGGTATAACTGGCTGGAAACGCTTTATGATATTTTGCGAAATACTTCAAGCCATCGGCCTCGCCAAAGGACTGAATGAGCCTGGCCTTCAATTCGTCAGCCCAGGAACGCGCGGCCGCCACCAATTGTTGCTCCAGTTCCGCCAAATCAAAATGCGGATGGCTTTGCGGATCGACGCGAACGTTATAATGAATGCGCGCCAGCACAGAATCGGAAAAATAAGTGTTATAAATAGACTCGATGCCGCCAAAAGCCCGCATCAGCACCTCTTGCATGACATTGCTCAGATCGGTCGTGAAAATCTCGCGCGGCACATAAACCAGGCAGGAAAAATAACGGCCGTAAGCATCCTGACGCACAAATAACCGGATGCGCTTCCGTTCCTGCAACTGTAAAATACCCAAGGTCAGCGCCACCAATTCCTCATGGCTGCCCTGGAAAAGATCATCGCGAGGCACGGTTTCCAGAATATGTGCCACTTCTTTTCCATCATGGCTGTCCAGCGGAAAACGCAGGTCTTCGAGAATTTTTGACACTTTGTGGCGTACAAAGGGAATGAGCTTGGTATTGGAATGGTAGGCGCTTGAGGTATAAAGACCGATGAAGCGACGCTCGCCGATTAACTCGCCTTTTTCATTAAAACGCTTCACCCCCACATAGTCGGTATAACCAGGATGATGCACCGTGGACTTGGTGTGTGTTTTCGCAATAATGAGAATATTTTTTGACAAGGCCATTTTTCTGGCCTGCGGTGGCAGCTCAGCATAGCTACGCGAGACTCGCCCCCCCACCTTGTCGCGCAACACTCCCAAGCCGGAGCCGGGAACCATTTGCAGGGCGCGATTCATGCCATCACCAATCAACTTATAGTCGCGACAACCCAGAAAGCTGAAATTATTGGCGATGAGCCATCTTAAAAAATCTTTAGACTCGGCTACGTCATCGGCGTCCAGCGGTGGTGGATTGTTTTCCAACTCGTTGATGGACTCTTCCATTTTAGCAATCATGTTGCGCCAATCGACCACGGCTAGCCGGACGTCGCCTAACACATGTTCGATATTCGCGCGCAGCTCTTCCATCTCAGCGGTATCGATAATGCGATCAATTTCGATATAAATCGGCGCTTCCGAGGAGGCGCCTTCCACCACAGCATCGACTGGCAAAACATCCGTAATGCGATCATGGGAATTACGTTTGAGTTTAAGGCCGCCCATGTGAATCACAAAATGCACCTGATATCCCAGGCGGTCCAGCTCCATACGACTCGAATCCACTAGAAAGGGAATGTCGTCATGGGAAATTTCAACGATGGTATGTTGTGATTGCCAATGGTCAACATCTAAATAGGGATTAAAAACTCTTACCTTGGCCTCACCCGGCTTACGTTCATAGATAAAATTCCATTGTGACAGTAAGGCGCCACAGAGATCATCGATGGAACGCTCTCTAAGGTCTTCCACGGCGCAAGCGGATAGATAACGTTGCGCAAAAGCTTCAACCATTAAAGCCTGATCTTTCGGTAATCGTTTTTGAAAATAGGTTCGTATCAGATCAATGATGGTCTGGCGTTCATGATCGGCTCTTAGCGCCATAATTAAAAACCTCCTTCTAACTCGCCTTCTTTTGACACACATTATCTCGCAAATACGTCGGAAGAGCATCAAAAGAGTGCAGGCCACCCTGATCTTTTTTGTATTTTAGCCTTCCTAACTGAGCAACTGCTAATGCTTTTGGCAAACAGTCGGGCTTGCTTAATTTTAGATTAAATTCTGAACAACTCGCCATCTCGGCCTGATAGACAGACCACGCATTGCCGACAGCATACCAACTTTCTGAATTATCAAGATTTTTTCCCATAAGGGCGGAGCATTGCTGAGGAGAATAAAGACCTTCCTGGCCGAGCAACTCTGCATAGCCGTCTTCATTTATTTGATAAGCACCCCAATAAACCTCATTCATACGGGCATCCACCGCGACCAAAAGGCGCTTCCAACCCTGCTCCTGATAAGCCGTTTGCGCCAGCGCCGCCAGGGAGGAAATGTTGATCACCGGCAGCTGATAGGCAAAGCCCAAAGCTTGGACGACACTTGCGGCAATGCGCAAACCCGTAAAGCTGCCCGGACCGCAGCCCCAGGCAAGAGCATCCAGGGAGTCCCGATCGGGACCCAGGATTTCTTCGACATACGCTAGAATACATTTGGCATGCTGCAAAGGAACGACCTCGTGACGTATTCTGGCCTCATTCTCAGTGAGCAAAGCAACAGAACAAGCGGAGGTGGAGGTATCAAGGGCAAGGATTTTCATGGAGTCGATTTATTTCCACTCTTTTTCGAGATATTGCAATTTTCCATCGACATTGGCCCATTGATCAGCGTCAGGAGGAGCCTCCTTGATGCGCGTGATATTAGGCCATTTTTCCGCTAATTCCTTGTTTATTTCGATAAAATTCTGATATTTTTCAGGCAGATCGTCTTGGGAGTAGATGGCATTAACTGGACACTCCGGTTCACAAAGAGCGCAATCAATGCACTCACTCGGATTGATCGCGAGGAAATTAGGACCTTCATAGAAGCAGTCAACCGGACAGACTTCAACGCAATCCGTGTATTTACATTTGATGCACTGTTCAGTTACAACAAAAGTCATCGTATTTTCTACCCTTTCCTCTTTTGCCTTGCTTATACTCAATTTGGTGCCTAGGGCCGGAATCGAACCGGCACGGAAAAATTTTCCGAGGGATTTTAAGTCCCTTGCGTCTACCAATTCCGCCACCCAGGCATTTTTATTATATAGCACCTGATGAAACAGGCTGGGGTCGGAATTGAACCGGCGTCAACGGCTTTGCAGGCCGCTGCATAACCACTCTGCCACCCAGCCATATAAATGACACAGGGTGGACCTAGCCACCCTGTTGATTAATACCAATTTGGAGCGGGAAACGAGACTCGAACTCGCGACCCCAACCTTGGCAAGGTTGTGCTCTACCAACTGAGCTATTCCCGCTAAGCCACTTCTTTCAATAACCTGGGACGTATTCTAATGTGCATCTCGCTAGAGTCAAGAGCAGAATAAAAAATTTTGAGGTGCAGCTCTGATCAGGATCCATCCTGACTTTCAATCCAGACCATGTTGAGGTAAATCAGCATCGACCAAATTGTTAACACAGCAGCCACATATAAGGACAAATACCCAATTAAAACAATAATGGAGCTGGTTCCATTATCACAATAGAGTAAAACCATGATCGCGAACATTTGAACGGCTGTTTTAACCTTCCCTAGATAGGAAACCGCCACCTTGGCCCGCTTGCCTAAATCAGCCATCCATTCGCGTAAAGCAGAGACAATCAGTTCACGGCTAACAATAATAGCTGCTGGAAAGGTGATGAAAAAAGCTGGAATATTGGTCACGGTGGAATCAACGCTGACAAATTGAAACTGCGGCTCGCCAACGATCAGCACGAGCACGATACAAACAATTAATTTATCCGCCACCGGGTCCAAAAAAGCACCCAATTTGGTCGTCTGCTTCCAGCGCCGCGCCAAATAGCCATCCAACCAGTCGGTCAAACCGGCAAAAGCGAAGAGAACAGCCGCGATCACATGCCCATAAACGGGTATATAGTAGAAAATAGCCAACAGCGGAATGAGTGAGATCCGAGTAAAGGTTAAAATGTTAGGCCAGTTCATGACCGGATGCATAAAACCACCTGGCTAGTTTTTTAGGAACTAAAACAGTTAAACGCAATTTAATAAAAGAATCAAGCGCTGCTTCTATAGAATTTATCCAGCATGAAAATGGCGATAAATCTCCTCGGCTAGTTTTGCTGTCATTCCCGAGACCTCCAATAGTTGATCAATATTGGCCGTCTCAATCGCCTGCAGGCCGCCAAAATATTTCAGCAAAGCCCGGCGGCGCTTAGCGCCGATGCCCGGGATCGACTCTAAAACGGAAGTGCGCCGCTTCTTGTCTCGGCGCTGACGGTGACCGGTAATAGCAAAGCGATGCGCCTCATCGCGAATTTGTTGGATAAAGTGCAGGGCCATGGAGTCCGGCGCCAGATGCAAAGGCGGCCGCCGGGAAAAATGCAGCGTTTCCAAGCCCGGCTTGCGTTCTTCGCCCTTAGCAACACCGACCAATAAAAGCCCTTCGACTCCCAAATCCGCCAGGGCCCTTTCTGCCGAAGCCAATTGTGCGGCACCCCCATCGATGAGAATCAAGTCGGGCAAAGACTTCCCCTCTGCTTGTAAACGCCGGAAACGCCTCGATAACACCTGGCGCATTGCCGCAAGGTCGTCACCGGGTGTAATCCCGCTGATATTAAAACGGCGATAATCGCTTTTGAACGGCCCTTCACGATTGAAAACGACGCAGGAGCCCACCGTTTCCTCCCCCCCGCTATGACTGATGTCAAAACACTCGATGCGCGACGGCAAACGCTCCAAATGCAGAGCCTTTTGCAAAGCAGCGATGCGGCCCTGAATATTCGTTTTTTGGATCAGCTGCCCGGCCAGCGCCTGCTTGGCGTTCGACTCGGCCATCTCCAGCCATTTGCGACGCTCACCCCGCAGTGGTTTGACGATTTTTATTTTGGCCTTGGCCTGTTCACTTAAAGCACTTTCCAGGAAGGAACGATCTTCAACGGTTTCGGCGATCACAATTTCCCGCGGCAATTCTTCCCCTGGCTCCGCCGCCCAATAATGCTGACTGATAAAAGCAGAAAGAATCTCGCTGGCTTCGGCGGCGCTTGGCAACGAGGGAAAATAGGCACGACTGCCCAAGAGACGCCCCTCGCGAATGGACAATAAAAAAATACAGGCCAGGCCAGCGTGCATCGCCAGGCCCAGAACATCGGCGCTGCCCTGCAGGCGACTGCTCACGTATTGCCGCTCCTGGATTTCCGCCAAATAAGCCAACTGATCGCGCAACTTCGCGGCGTGCTCAAAATGCAAGGCCTTGGCAGCTTCCTCCATTTGCCGCTGCAGCGCATGTATCACTTCCTGGCTTTTTCCTTTTAAAAATAACACCGCATGCGCGACATTTTTTTGATAGTCCGTGGGCGAGATCAAGCCGGTGCAGGAACCGGAGCAAAGCCCGATTTGATAATGCAGGCAGGGCCGCTTGCGATTGGCAAAGAAGCTATCGTTACAGCTACGCAGATGAAACAGTTTTTGAATGACATGGATGGTTTCCCGAACCGCCGTCGAGTTCGGGTAAGGGCCAAAATAGTGTCCCTTTCCTTTTTTAGGACCGCGATACAAGAGGATACGCGGATAGGGTTGATCGTCGGTGATTAAAATATAAGGATAACTTTTGTCGTCCCGCAGGAGCACATTATAACGTGGCTGGTGTTTTTTAATCAGAAAGCATTCGAGCAGCAGGGCTTCATGCTCGGTGTGCGTTAAGGTGATTTCAATTTTTTGGGCCTGCTCGATCAAATTCAAGGTTTTCAGGTCCTGAGCCTTGGCGCTAAAGTAAGAAGAAACGCGTTTTTTCAAATCCCGCGCCTTTCCCACATATAAAACTTCCCGTCCTGGCCCGAGCATCTGATAAATGCCGGGACGGTTCGGCAAATGCGCTAAAAAGATCTTATCTTTAAGCATAATAATGACTACCTATCGCCTGAATCAGCTCCACAATCGCCCTTTCAGTCCGCTGCTGGATATCTTTATTGGGATTAAACTCAACCACTTCCATCCCTTGAAGGCGAGGATCGCCGGAAAGCGATTTTAAAGCTTCACAAAGCTCCTTGAGACCTAAACCATCCGGCTCCGGCACGTCAACGCCAGGTGCTTCCCGCGGGTCGAGTCCGTCTAAATCCAGACTCAGCCCATAGCCTGCCGTTCCCCGGTTAACCCGCTCCAGGGCTTCATTAAATATCACCGCCAAACCCCGTTGCTTCACCTCGTCCATAAAGTAGATGCGCACGCCCAGTTTTTTCAAGAGCTGGGCCTCTCCCGCTTCGTAACTTCTGACGCCGATCAGACAAACTTGCGACGGATTTATTTTGGGCTCGGGCGCTAAGATTTGCGTAAACCGGGAGTCACCATAGCCGAGCAATGCCGCCAAGGGCATCCCATGAAAACGCCCACTCTCCGAGGTTTCCGGCGTATGGCTGTCCATGTGGGCATCGACCCAGATCAACCCCAAAGAACCAGACAAAGCTGCACGAACGCCGCTCCAAGTACCCATCGCAGAAGTATGGTCGCCCCCGGTCACGATGAAAAATTCCTTTTTGCGTGTGAACTCCGCAGTCGTAACCGCCAGAATCTGGCAGAGACGCCGGACTTCAGCGGCCAGTGTCTCCGGAGAAAAGGGCTGCGGTAGAATCAAGCCCTCCCATTTAAAATCAATCCCCGCCTTGGACAGATGGCCTAATAACTGCTCTAATTCTTTGGATTGTTGCAGCACGAGCGGGCCTTGCCCGCATGCAGGACTGACGCCACCGACGGCTGAAGCATAGCCCAACATGTGAATGACTGTTTTCATTTCACTCCCTATTAATTATAATCAGAATCCAGAAGTTCGGCCTGCAAAAATAACACTATGAATAATAATGAAAATCTAACCCGTGTCCGCAGTGAAAAGCGGCTCCCGAAACCGAGCAGCCTTATTACTAGTTTACCTCTTGAGGCAAAGCTGGTTAAAGCGATATCTGAAGCCCGCCGCACGTTGACCCGCATTATTCGGGGCCAAGACTCCCGCCTGGCTGTTCTGGTCGGCCCTTGTTCCCTGCATGAAGAAGCAGCCGCCCTCGAGTATGCGGAGCGTTTAAAAACAGCGGCGGATCGCTATGCCGATGAACTCTTTGTGGTCATGCGTACCTATGTCTCCAAACCCCGCACTGCTGAAGGCTGGAAAGGTTTAATTTATGACCCTCACCTTGATAACAGCCACAATATAGAACAGGGTCTCTTTTTAAGTCGCAAAATACTGCTCGAAATCAACCACCACTTGCCGGCCGCCTGTGAATTTCTCGATCCCTTTTCTCCCTGCTATCTACAGGACCTCATTTCCTGGTGCGCCATCGGTGCCCGCACCGCCGCCAGTCAAATTCATCGTGAACTGGCCTCCGGCTTGCCGATGCCGGTCGGTTTTAAAAACTCCGTCGACGGCAATATCCAGATCGCCATTCAAGCTAGCAAAGTCGCCTCAGCGCCGCACCATTATCTCGGTCTCAACGCCCAGGGAGAAACGGCCGCCATTCAAACCAGTGGTAACGAAGCCTGTCATATCATTTTGCGCGGCTCTCTGCAGTCACCCAATTATTCCGAAACGCATATTCAAACTGCCGTCCACGAGCTGACCGCAGCCGGTCTCGAGCCACGCCTGATGATCGATTGCAGTCACGATAATTGCGGAAGACAACATGAGCAACAAGCGCAGGTGGTGGAAAGCCTCAGCCGCTATCTGGAACAGGGTTTGAAAGGTCTGCAGCCTTTCCCGCTTTGCGGCGTCATGCTGGAAAGTCATCTGGTTGGCGGCAAACAAAAACTGGGGCACCCCCAAACGCTCACCTACGGACAGAGCATTACGGACGCCTGTCTTTCCTGGCAAGAAACCGAACCCTTGCTGGAAAAATTAGCGCAAGCGAATAGGAAGCGAATAGGAAGCGAATAGGCTAAGATGATAGATTATATTTAAGATGGTATTGTTGAATAAATCCGATTTCATACAGCCCGCTCGCCTCCACGCTCTTGGTGGAGGCGAGGGTTGGGGAGAGGAGGTAAGCAATGATTTTAAATTGATGAATCGTTTTTACCTCCTATCCCTAGCCCTTTCCTCCACCAAAAGCGTGGAGGAAAGGGGACTTTAGCGGGAAATCCGGTTGATTCAACAATGCCAAGTTAAGACTCAAAGGAAAGGGAGCGAGACCATGAACAGTCAAGAAAATAAAAACTTTGTCGATCAAATCTGGGATGACGCCATTATCCCAACCCTCATGGATTATATCCGCATCCCGAATAAATCGCCGCACTTTGACCCTGAGTGGCAGAAAAACGGCTATATGATGCAAGCGGTGCATCTCATCGCCGAGTGGTGCAAAAAACACGGGCCGGAAGACCTGGACCTTGAGGTCATGCAATTAAATAACCGCACGCCGATTCTTTTCATGGAACTGCCCGGCAACTCCGAGGAAACCGTGCTGCTCTATGGTCATTTGGACAAACAGCCGGAGATGACCGGCTGGGACCCCGAACTGCATCCCTGGAAACCCGTACTCCAGCACGACAAACTCTATGGCCGCGGCGGCGCCGACGACGGCTATTCGGCCTTTGCCTCCCTGGCAGCCCTCCTGTCCCTGCGCGCGCAAAAAAAACCGCATGCGCGCTGCGTGATCCTGATTGAGGCCTGCGAAGAAAGTGGCAGTTACGATCTCCCTTATTACATTGAAGCCCTGCAGGACCGCATTGGCAATCCCAACCTCATCATCTGCCTCGATTCCGGCTGCGGCAACTACGAGCAACTGTGGGTAACCACTTCTTTACGCGGTCTGACCAGCGGCAACTTGCATATCGAGATCCTCACCCAGGGCGTTCACTCCGGCTTGGCCAGCGGCATCGTTCCCTCCTGTTTTCAAATCCTGCGCCAGTTATTAAACCGCATTGAAAAAGACAGCAACGGCGAAATTTTGCTGCATGACCTGCAAGTCACGATCCCAGCACAACGCATCCAGCAAGCAAAAGAAGCCGCGGCGGTTTTGGGAGAGGAAACCTACCGCATGCTGCCCTTCGTGTGCGGCGCCAAACCCATCTCGAGCCAGCCGCTGGATTTACTGTTAAATCACAGCTGGAAGCCGGCGCTCTCCATCATTGGCGCGGAGGGTCTCCCCGAAATCAATAATGCCGGAAACGTCACGCTGCCCAAGCTCGCCTTCAAATTATCCATGCGTTTGCCACCGACCTGCGATGCAGAAAAAGCCGCTAAAATTTTAAAAACCACGCTGGAAGCAAATGCGCCCTACCATGCCAAAATTCGCTATGAAACCACCGACAGCGGCTCGGGCTGGAACGCGCCGGCGGAAAGCCCTTGGCTCAGTGCGGCGGCAGACCACGCTTCCAAAACCTATTTTGGCAAAGGCGTGGTTTATATGGGCGAAGGCGGCTCCATTCCTTTCATGGGCATGCTGGGCAAGAAATTCCCTGAGGCGCAGTTTTTAATTACCGGCTTATTGGGACCCAGCTCAAACGCCCATGGTCCGAATGAATTTTTGCATATCCCCGCCGGAAAAAAACTGACCGCCTGTATTGCTGAGATCATTGGTAAGCATTTTGAGCGAGATACGGATATGCGTGTAATGAAACGCTGATGATAAGTGAGGAAGGGTTTATATAAATCCCCCCAACCCCCTTTTTCAAAGGGGAGATTAAGTGTGGGTGGGCGCAATTAAGCCTCGACTAGAGTCAGCTTGGCTGTGACCCAAATGCCGGCTACGGCCAAAAGAACAAAGGTGGGTTAGAACTTGCCTAACCCACTCTGCAAGAATGACAGTAAGCCGTCATCTATCGTTCCTTAAAAGTTTGCGACTGCAGCCATAACGCGGAGCGTCAGGCTACTTCTAATTCAGCTGGAGTGCACACTCCAGCTGAAACTTATTTGCGCCGGAGGCAACGTTATTGCTTTTTAATAATCATCATCTCCAGTGCCTGTGTCGGTGCTGCCAGAGTTGTCATCACTCGCGGGCGGCATGCTGCTGTCTTGAGAGCTGCCGGCATTATTATCCGTGGCACCGCCGGACGAATTACCCGTGCCCGATGAATTATCGGAACCACCCGACGAGGATTGACTGGAACTGTCATCCGCTAACATTTTGTTGCCATTCCCCGCCATGGCCAGCGAGCCAGCGCAAAGTCCGGCGATGGCCAGCACGGCTAGTAATTTAAATTTCATAACAATTTCTCCTAAGGTTATAAAGTGATACATTATTCAATATAGCAGCTTAAAAGATTATAACTGAAGTAGTGATAAAAAATGAATAAAATTATAGTCCTGACCTCTGGCGGCGACGCGCCTGGCATGAATGCCGCCCTAAGGGCGTTGGTTCGCTCCGGCGTTCATTTCGGTTTGGAAGTTTTTGGCTGTCAGCAGGGCTTTCAAGGCATTATTGACCAAAAATTAATCCCTCTCTTTCCGGAAAATGTTGCCAATTGCATTCAAACGGGCGGAACGCTTTTAAAAGCAGATCGCTGCCAAGCCTTTTATGAAAAGGAAACCCGAGATCGCTGCCGTGCTTTTCTAGAAAAAAACCGGATCGACGGCATGGTGGTCCTCGGCGGCAACGGCAGTTTTTGCGGCGCCTCGTTGCTGTCCCAGGAAAGCGGCGGGAAACTGGCGGTCATTGGCATCCCCTGCACCATCGACAATGATATTCCAGGAACGGAATATACCATCGGCTTTGACACCGCGCGCAACAATGCCCTGCAGGCTATCGACAAAATAAGAGACACCGCCTCCAGCCACTACCGGCATTTTTTAGTCGAGGTCATGGGAAGAAACGCCGGCTTTTTGGCGGTGGACGTGGGCATCGCCGGCGGAGCAGAAATTATTCTGATACCCGAGTTTGAGCCTTCTTTAGAAAAAATAGCCCAAAAATTAAGTCAGCGCCGCCAATCGAAACTCAGCGCCATTATCGTAGTCGCGGAGGCCAATCAACCCGGCAGAAGCATCCAAATGGCTGAAAAACTCCATCATTTAACCCAGCAGCCGTTCCGGGTTTGTGTTCTGGGGCACATTCAACGTGGCGGCTCACCGAGCGCCCAAGATCGCAGCCTGGCTTCCGCCATGGGCTATCTGGCAATTCAGGCCTTGCGAAACGGCGAATCCCATCAGATGGTCGCCTTTAGAAACGATCATCTTTCTTTGTATCCCTTTCCTGCAGCGGATCATCCACCACGCATCTTTCAACAAAAGGATTTGCTTGAAATGAATGATATCTTATGCTCATAGGGGAAGGAGAAACCGATGCAAAAATCGCGCATCCCCTTTAAAAATATCAGCCATGAGGTTCAATTAACGACGCGCCGCTCCTGGCTAGCACTGCTGATCATGCTGATCCTGGCCCTCTTGCTCGTGGGTCGGCTGGCCTATCTGCAACTTTATAAAAATCTCCTCTACACCACGATGTCCACTCATAACGCCATGGACCTGGTTCCCCTCGAGCCCACCCGCGGCTTAATTTATGACCGCAATGGTGTCTTGCTCGCCGACAATATCCCTGTCTTCAGTCTCGACCTCATTCCAGACAAGGCGCATAACCTGGCTAAAATGCTGCCAGAAGTCGGTAAGCTCGTTCACTTATCCGAGTTGGACTTGACGCTCTTTCAGAAACAGCTAAAACAGCACCGCCGTTTCGAGGAAATTCCCTTAAAGCTGCGCCTGACGGAAGTGGAGGTTTCGCGCTTCGCCGAAAATCAACATCGCTTTCCCGGTTTTTTAATCAAAGGCCGCCTGATTCGCCACTATCCGCTGGGCAACAGTTTTAGTCATGTGCTCGGTTATTTAGGCCAAATCAATAGTGATGAATTCAGTAAAATTGACCCCGCCAACTACAGCGCCAGCCACGCTATCGGTAAACTGGGCATTGAAAAATATTATGAAGAAGACTTGCACGGCAAAGCCGGCTATCAGGAAGTGGAAACCGACGCCAACGGCGAGGCAATTCGCGTTCTGAAACAAACCAAGCCCACCCCCGGTAAAAATCTCTATCTCTCAATCGACAGCAACCTGCAGCTCCAGGCAGAGAAAGCCATGACAGGACACCGCGGTGCCCTGGTCGCCATCGAACCCGCCACCGGCCAGATTTTAGCGCTGGTCAGCATGCCGAGCTATGACGCTAATCTCTTTGTCCTTGGCATTACCTCCGCTGACTTTAAGCAGCTACAGCAAATGCCGGATCACCCACTCTACAACCGGGCGGTGCGCGGACTCTATCCGCTCGCATCCACTATCAAACCCTATCTAGCTCTGGAGGCCATCGACAATGAACTGATTGCTCCCGAGGACACCATCTTCGACCCTGGTTGGTTTATGTTAAACAACAGCGAACATGTTTTTCGCGATATGCACGCCCATGGCACGGTCAATCTGTCGCGCGCTATCACCACTTCCTGCGACGTTTATTTTTATGAACTTGCGACGAGACTGGGCATCCGCCGCATCGACGATGTTTTGCATCGTTTCGGCTTTGGTGAAGTGAGTGGCGTGGAGCTGGAGGAAGAAGTGCCTGGCGTCGTCTCCTCCCCAGAATGGAAACGGCGGTTTAAAAAGACGCCTTGGTATGAAGGCGACACCATTATTTCCGCCATCGGGCAAGGCAATATGCAGGCCACGCCGATGCAATTGGCTGCCGCCGTGGCCACCCTGGCCAACCGCGGTAAGCGCATGGTTCCCACGCTGGTCTACAAGCAGCAGGAACCGGAGAAACCTATTGAATACCAGACTCCCATCCTCCTGGACACCCTTAGCCTGCACGACGAGGAAAATTGGGACCTCATCATTCAGGCCATGCAAAAAGTCGTTGACTCACCGGAGGGGACGGCTCATCGTTTTGGACCGCATCCCAGCTATACCATCGCGGCTAAAACCGGCACAGCCCAGGTCCACGCCAAAAGACAGGATGAAGATGGGGTGGAAAACCAGAAAAAACTACCGGAACAATTTCGCGATCACGGCTTGTTCATCGCTTTTGCGCCAGTGGATCAGCCTAAAATCGCGCTTGCCATTATTATTGAAAATGACCGCTTAGCCGCCGTACCCATTGTCAAAGAACTTTTAGATTATTATTTAACGGGAATAGGAACAGGCACATGACGACCCACGACCGCCTCCAAAGAAACAAAAGTGGACCCACCTTCCGCTTAAGCGATTACCTCCACCTGGACCTGCCGCTCTTATGGGCCATGCTCCTGCTGTTGTTACTGGGTCTCTTCATTTTATACAGCGCCGGCAACCAAAACCTAGTGCTGATTGAAAAACAGCTGATGCATATTCTGCTCGCCGCCGGACTCCTGTTCCTCGTCGCCCAGGTGCCGCCGGTCACCTGGCAACGGTGGGCTCCTTGGATCTACGGTTTCAGCCTGTTTTTTCTCGTCGCTGTCTTGCTCATCGGTCATATCGGCAAGGGCGCGCAACGCTGGCTCAGCATCAGCGGTTTTCGCTTTCAACCGGCGGAATTCATGAAATTCGCCATCCCGCTGCTACTCGCCTGGTACTACAATAAAGTCCACCTGCCGCTCTCCTTTAAGACCCTCCTGGTCTCGGCGTTGATTATTTTTATTCCCGTCTTGCTGACTGCCAAACAGCCGGACTTAGGTACGGCGATTTTACTCCTGGCAACGGGTGCCTCGGTCCTCTTTTTTGCTGGCCTCAGCCTGCGTTTTATTTTTAGCCTCAGCCTGCTCTTACTCACCGGCCTGCCTTTGCTCTGGTACTTTATGCATGAGTACCAACGCCAGCGGGTGCTGACCTTCCTTAACCCGGAGCGGGATCCCCTGGGAGCGGGCTATCACATCATTCAATCTAAAATCGCGATTGGCTCCGGTGGCTTCTTTGGCAAAGGCTGGCTGACCGGAACCCAATCCCATTTACACTTCCTGCCGGAACACACCACGGACTTTATTTTTGCCGTCTGCAGCGAGGAATTTGGCTTTACTGGCAACGTGATTTTGATTCTCTTATATATGTTCATTGTCATGCGCGGGCTCTATATCGCCAGTAACGCCCAGGATACCTTTACCCGCCTGCTTGGCGGCAGCATCACCATCACCTTCTTTTTGTCCTTTTTCATTAATATGGGCATGGTGACCGGCATTCTGCCGGTGGTCGGACTGCCCCTGCCCCTGGTCAGCTATGGGGGATCCTCGCTCGTGACGGCCATGGTCAGTTTAGGGATGCTCATGTCGATCAAGACTCATCGCAAATTGATTACGACCTAGTATAGAATAATGAAACCGAATATATATAATAGCAATAAGGAATGATCGATGAATTTTTTTCTTAAAATAACCTGCATTTTCTGCGTACTTTTTTCGCCTGTTGCTTTCGCCGATGAAATCTTAATTCAAAAACCGGATGTTAAGACGTTCATTCAGCGCATGCAGGACAAACATCACTACAGCAAAAAAAAATTGCTGGCCCTGCTGAAGTCGGTCAAGCCGCAACCTCAGGTCATTGAAAACATGAGGCACCCCCTGGAAAAAGAAACCTGGAAGTTGTACCAGCGTGTTTTTATTGAAGAAGATCACATCGCCCAGGGTGCGGCCTTCCGCAAGAAATATCATCGCTCCCTGGTCCAGGCAGAAACAAAATATGGCGTTCCCGGCAGCATCATTATCGCCACCCTAGGCGTTGAAACCCTCTATGGCAAGCGTTCCGGCAATTATCGCGTCATCGACTCCTTGTCCAATCTCTCCTTCAGCGACCAACCGCGCGCCAACTATTTCCGCGGGGAACTGGAACACTTCCTCCTCTTGACCCGCGAACAACGTCTGGACCCCTTTAAAATCCAGGGTTCTTATGCTGGCGCCATTGGCGCTCCTCAATTTATGCCCAGCAGCTATCGCTACTATGCAGCCAGCTTTTCTAAAAAAACCCACATTGATTTAATCCACAACACCCAAGACGCCATCGCCAGCATCGCCAATTACTATAAGGAACATGGCTGGAAGAGTCCTCAGTTTATTGCTGTTCCAGCTAAGGTTGAAGGCAAGGCCTACCTCACGCTTCTCAATAGCGACAGCCCGTCCAGCGTCTTTTATGCCCGCGACCTGGCGCGCTATGGCATCACCCCGCAGCATAAAATTCGCCCAGGATATCCCTTAAAGTTAATTACGCTCGATGGCTTGAAGGGCAAGGAATATTGGCTGGTGTTTCATGATTTTGACGTCATAAAAAGGTATAATTCCAGTAATCTCTACGCCATGGCCGTTTATCAACTGAGCCGGAACATCTTGACTTATAAAAAGGAAAAAAGGAACGATAGATGAGCATGAAACAATACATCACCTTGGTGTTCTGTTTACTGAGTCTGCTGCTCAGCGGCTGTTGGTCCTCGCATAAAAAGGATGGTCCGCCGCCCTATCCGGTCGATGTTTCCAGAATTCCGGATGCCGTTCCCAAGGCGGAACCACTCAGTAGGCTGGGTAATAAGCCGACCTATAAAGTCTTCGGCAAAACCTATCATGTTCTGCCGTCCCGTAAAAATTACCTCGCCGTCGGCATCGCCTCCTGGTATGGAACGCAATTTGATAAACGCCGAACCTCGAACGGGGAACGGTATGATATGCTCGCCATGACGGCAGCGCATCGAACCCTACCTCTGCCGACCTACCTGCAAGTTACCAACCTTGAAAATGGGCAACACGTGATCGTGAAAGTCAATGATCGCGGCCCCTTTGAACCGAATCGTTTAATCGACCTATCCTACGCCGCCGCCAAAAAACTGGGGATGTCGGGTCGCGGAACGGCCCTGGTTGAAATCAAAGCCCTGGATCCGGGAGCGCGCGTACCACCTTCCGCTCGCTTCGCCGCACACAAAAAGCATCTCCTGCCCGGTTGCTCTTCTCCGCTTTATCTGGAGGTGGCTCAATACCGGGAAAAGATTAGCGCCGCGCGGCTGCAGCAGCGTCTCGCCAAAATGTTCAACAATCACATTCACGTCAAATCCCTCGCCCAGGGGCCACGGGTGATCTATCAAGTGCAAATCGGCCCCATCAAGGACAAACGCACCGCGGATCACATCCGCAGTCGTTTAAAATCAATCGGACTTGCCTCAAAAAAGGTGGCCTATGATTTTTAATTTTCTGCTTTCTGTTTTCGGTGTGCTTTTGACCATTTTGATTGTCGTTGGCGTGCACGAGGGAGCCCATTTTTTAGTAGCCCGCCTGTTGGGCATTAAAGTGCTGCGTTGTTCGATCGGCTTCGGAAAAGCGCTTTATACCTGGCGCGACAAAACAGGCACAGAATACGTGATCGCCCCTATCCCGCTCGGCGGCTATGTCAAGCTGCTGGACGAAACCGAAGGGCCCGTCGAGGAAGCGGAAAAGCATCTGGCCTTTAACCAGCAACCGCTCTATAAGCGCGTCGCCGTGGTTGCCGCCGGACCCTTTTCCAATCTACTCAGCGCGGTTCTCCTTTACTGGATCATCTTCATGATCGGCTTCAAGACGGCCATTCCCATTATTGGTCAAGTGGACCCGCATTCCATTGCCAGCGCGGCGCAGATGCAGCCTCAGCAAGAAGTGGTCAGTGTGGACGGCCATCCGACACGCAGCTGGGCCAGTGTCGTCATGCGGCTGATTGTACACACCGGTGATCACGATCAAGTGACCATCGACACTAAAAGCTTCAATCCTGAGCGCAAGGGCACCGTCAAATCCTATGTTTTGGACCTGAATACCTGGCAAATGAATGATTTAAAACCGGACCCCTTAAGCAGCCTGGGCCTAGAGCCTTATATGCCCGATGTTCCCCTGGTCATCGGCACCATCCAAAAAGACTCGCCGGCTGCGATTTCTCCCTTAAAACCCGGGGATAAAATTTTGGCGATTGAAAGCCGCCCCATCAAGACTTGGGACCAACTCATGGAGGCCGTTGATAAAAACCCAAACAAGGAAGTAATCATCCTCGTGAGCCGGCAGCATGAAAAGCTCAGTCTGCCCGTCACCCTGGGTTATCAACGCGATTTCCTCTTCCGCAAGCATGGCTTTCTTGGAGTGAGCCCTGATTTCGTTCTGCCGGGTTATCTATTACAAACGATTCAATATAACCCCTTCAGCGCCGCCGTTCATGCTTTTCAAGAAACCGTTCAACTTAGCTATATAAACCTCTTATTATTCGGTAAATTGCTCACCCACAAACTCTCGCTTTACAGCTTAGGCGGGCCCATCACCATTTTCCAAACCGCCGGCTCAGCCTTTCTCTACGGCGTCCTGGCTTATATGGGTTTTCTTGCCTTTTTGAATGTCGCCCTAGGAATCATCAATTTCTTCCCCATTCCTGGGCTGGATGGCGGCCACTTGCTGTTTCAATTCATCGAAGCGCTGATCCGACGCCCCATCTCTCACCGAGTGCAGCTCTTCTGTTATCGCCTTGGGTTTCTTTTCCTGATCTTTATTCTGGCTCAGGCACTGACGAATGATTTATTAAGAATGCGGGGCTAATGTGAGCAATTAAGATGTGCGTACTATCTATTTACAAACTACAGATAATGTTATTATAATTACACAGATTTAATAAAAACATAAAAACGAGGGTTAAAAGAAGCATCCGATGCAAAGTGGAATATCCTATAATATAAAAGAAAAACTGCCGTGGCATGATAATACCTTATTTGATCCCTCTACCGGCAAGCCAGCACCTGAAGGAGAATCTGGAAGTAAGCCATACATTCTCTTAACTACTTATATAAGGCAGTTTGTTAAGCATACTAAAAAAGCGATTACGACCTATGTTGACAATAACGGGAATCAGGTTGATGGCATAACGAAAGACTCACGCATACCGGGGGTCCACCGTACGCTATTTGCTTGGAATTTGCAGCAAAAAAGAAAAGAATTTATAGCTATTTTAACAGCTGGCGGCAACTTACCAATTATCGAATGGCAATCAAAAAAGCAGCCCGCAAAAACCGTAAGTAAACCCCAAACATTCATTGATCTCTCTACTCGTAAAAGAGTCGCCAAAGGAGCGCCTATACCCAAACGCTGCCTTTCCTTTGAGGCCTATCTAAAGCGGTTTATTAAACAAACTAACGAATCGACCATGATCTATGTTGACCATAATGGGGTTAGCATTGATGGTATAACGGAAAAAGCAAACCAAGCAGGATGCCGTACACTTTATGGCTGGAACTTGCAGCAAAAAAGAAAAGAATTTAGGGCTATTTTAAAGCAGGGCGGTACCTTGCCCCCGTTTCCAGTACAAGGCACTTTGAACCAGAGTGCGATCGCAACAAGCCCGCACCTCGTTCTGCCTGAAGCAAAAGCCGCTCGCCCTTCACCCACTGAATTGAAGAGAGACCTTGAAACAACCGCAGATGAATGGCCCGACGATGAGATCCCTCTCTCAGCTACTCCTCCCAATGTCATTCTTGCAGCAATCGACATGAGCACCCTCGCTTCGCGTCAAGACCCAAAAGAATCGGGAGGAGATACGCTTGAAATGACTGAGTCGGAGCCTCCTCTAGGGAGCGATCAGTCGCGAGATGCAGCAAAACAGGCGGCCGACTCGGGAAGACAATGGTATACTCGCATGGTATTCTATGATCTCCATACCGGCGCAGAAATACCAAAAGGAATCCCTAACCCCGAATCATGCCTTCCTTTTGAGGCTTATGTAAGGCGGTTTGTTCGGGAAACGAAAGAATCTAAGCAAACCTATGTTGACGAGAATGGAAAGAGGGTTGATCACAGAACGGCGTTAACGCTTTATAGTTATCAGATGCGGCAAAAAAGAAAAGAATTTAGAGCGCTTTTAAAAGAGGGGCATAACTTGCCGCTTATCCCAAAGGATAGATGGCCTAGGGAAGCAAGAAGCTCAAGTTGTGTTCCATCTGCAGGAGAAGCCGCTTGCACGCCCATTAGCAATAGCTGTATTTTTGACAGTGCAGTCTTTCCTGTGCTCAAGCCATCAGGGCACGCTCCCTTGCCTACAGTGCCTCTCAAAACGCCCTTCAGCGCAAATAAGCACCGCTTATTTGCAAGTACAACAGTCGCTGCTGCTATTCATCCGACTGAGGATAGGGCTGGCTTGAATGATTCGAATAAAAAACGAAAGATTGTAAGTTGATAGCCGTTCATCTTCCTTCCTGCGGCGCGGGCGTTGTTGCAAGAATCAATTCGAGGATGTGCGCCATGTGAAGAGGGCGACCGACGGTCGCCCCTACATTTAATCGTATTTTAATTTCTCATGCGTAGGCGCTGAAAGGGTTATAAACTTATAATTTTTTGTTTTTTATTTGAATCATTCAAACTTGCTGGCTCCGTTATCTCACTCGCTTGCTGTGAAAAAAAACGGTGCAAATTCATCTTTTTCATTTGCATCGGGGCTTGCTCTGATGGTTCAAGCGCGGAAAACAGTGCACTGCCAGAAACCTGGATCGTACTCAGGCTCTCTTCGACCGGTATATCATCAACATCAGACAAGGGGCTGCTTGCCGGTGAAAGAGCTGCCCTTTCTGCAGGGGGAATGATCTCAGAGGAGAGAGACAGGCCATCCTCGTCTAAAGTACTAGGAGCCTGTTCATTCATTGCTACAGAGGAACCCATCCCAGGGAAGAGGGACAGAGCATTCTCGTCGAAAAAACCGGGAAGCCGCTCATTTTCTGCAGAGCTTCTTGCCACTGAATGCGGCTCCGGTTCTATCGCCGCCCGCTTAGCGAGTAGCCATGGCGACTTGTGGGGCTGCTGTGGAGTGAAGGTACTCGTTGAGCTGGGTTGATTTGAATCTTGATCAAGCTTCAATTCAGTCGTTAAAGGACGAATCGATTCTGCTTCGGGCAGAACGCCGCTTGGCCTTGTTGCTAGCAGACTCTGTTTTATACTAGCTCTCTCTGGAGGAAGAGGCAACTGACCGCCGGCTTTTAAAATAGCTCTAAATTCTTTTCTTTTTTGCTTTACCCGCCAAGAATGGAGCGTTTCCTTCGTAACACCATCAACCACCTTACCTTCATCGTCAACATAGGTTTTACGATCTTTTGCCTTCCATCGAACAAACTTCATTAAATAACCATCAAAGGTCAGGTGATGGTCACATTTAGGCGTTCCTCTGGGTACTGCCCTTCCGGTAGAGGTATCAAATAATTCGCGTCTTCTCTTCTTTTGCTGTCCTTTATTAGACGCTTCTGTTTCGGGTATATTTGCGTTTTTTTCTAGCTGCCGTTTTCTCTTCCTTACGGTAGGAGGCAAGTGACCACCCGCTTTTAAAATATTAATAAATTCGTTTCTTTTTTGCTGGAGGTTCCAATTAAAGAGCGTCCGGTGGAACCCTGCTATGCATGTAGCTTTCGTGACACCAGCGGCTCTATTCCCTTTATCGTCGACATAGGTTTTTTGAGCTCGTTTACCTTGTGTGACAAACGTCGCTACATACGAAATAAAGGAAATGTATTTTTCACTATGACGTGCTCCTTGGGGTGCTCGCTCACCGGTAGTGATATCAAATAATGTTTTATTAGTCCATGGCGGTTTTTCTTTTTGCTGCCGTTTTCTACTTTTCATCGTATGCCTCGTCTAGCACGACTCGTTTTTTATGATTTCGGGCTCTGAATAATAGCAGAGATTAATATTTTTAGGATGAACTGTCAATTTATGTACAAAAACAGAAAGGATTTACTGAAGGATGCCTTTCGAGACGGCGCTATCGCGCCTCCTCTGAGCGAGTGGTTTAAAATTTACCGTATTCGAGCGGCTTTACTTTGTAAATAGCTTTTTGATATTATCTGAACACGAAATTATAAAAAACGAGGATTGCGATAATGTTTAGAACAGAACCAACTACAAGCCCACTTGAGTCTAAAGATGCTCCTGAAGGTAAACAAGAGATCCTTGACTCTCCCCCGCTTCCTGAATCAGCTCCTGTGGCTCGGCAAGAAGTTCCTTCTGTTCACCTCAACATTAAGAGACAGCCGAGTCCGAGCGGTTTTTTTGCGAGCAACAATAGCGATAGAGCAGAGCCTGCGGGTAAAAAAGCAATAACCGCCGTACCTTCTGCCCCATCAAGGAGAACACAACCACCTTTACGCAGCAAGCTCTAGTAGAGCATCAACTTGATTTTGTCGTCCTGTGCAAAGCCTCTGTCATCCTGAGCGCAGCGAAGGATCTCCTTGCTGCAGAGGGAGTGAGATCCTTCGCTGCGCTCAGGATGACAGCAAGCGAAACGGGACAAAAGCAAGCTGACACTGTACTAGATTCAAGGCCGCACAGAAAAGGCTAAAACAAGCGTTAACGAGGCACCCAATGCGAAGTCAAGCAAAACTCAAACAGGATTCAAATCCATCCCTTCCACTTGACCATGAGCCCTCTGCTATCTCAGAATCATGGACACTTGATGAAAGTGCAATACAGGCGCTGCGTAAAAAACACCCTAGAGAAGCTCGCGTAAAAAAACCGTGTTCGATAAATTCCTTTGATGATATTGATATAAGAAAGGACCAGCCGCGCCAGCAAGCAAAAAGCCCGAGAAAACGCCGATTAATTGATCTCTCAACACGTCAAAGAGCACCTAAAGGAATATCAAATCTCGGGCAATATCTTGACTTTGACTCTTATGTAAGACGGTTTGTTTCACAGACCAAAGAAAATAGCTCAACCTATGTCGACAATCAAGGGAATAAGGTTGCGGGTACCACGAAAAAAACACTCTTTTCTTTTCTGATGAAGCAAAAGCGAAAAGAATTTAGATCTATTTTAAAAGCAGGTGGTCGCTTGCCTCCTCTTCCCAAACGCCGCTGCAAGAGCAAGAGCGCGATATCAGCAAGCCCAAGTCCTGCACCCATAACAGCGACTGCTCACACTCCCACAAGCAGTAGCCGTATTTCTGACCAAGCGCCGTCTTCTGCGCTCGATCCCTCAGGAAATGCTCTCAGCCAAAAGAGAAAGCTGAATCCCTTTGGTTTTTTTGAAAAAAAAGAGAGTAACCGCGTTGAGTCAGCGAGCACGCCAGATTCCAGGAGTAAAGCCACCTTCGTTGAACCAAGCTCTAGCACCAGCAGCACAAGCTCAGGATCCCGTTCTTTAAATGCCGACTTATTAGATTGCGCAATGAGCTTATGTCATTTACATAAAAAATCTCGATCACCAACGCCTGCAACAGATCCCAAAGCGCCCTCAAGCTCAAATTTGCATCGTTTATTTCCCAGTAAAGCCGGCGCTGCTATTATTGATCTTGCTGACGATCGGGTTGATTTGAATGCGTTGCATAAAAAACACAAGTCCTAAAAAGGTGTCCGATGGAAAGTCGATTAAAGCAAGTTCCGGATTCAAGGCTATCCTTGCCCGAGAGCCAAGACCTCTTCGCTATGCAATCGACAAGCTCAGAAGCATCTGTCGATGAAATATCAGGGGAGAATAACGGGATAGCGGATGAAATGACCCTCCTAAGCTGGCACGAGACACCACTCCTTCCCATGACGCCACGCAACCTAGATCCTCTTCGCCAGAAACCATCAAAAAATCTCGAAATAGAGACAGCTCTACAGCCTTGGAGCAGTGAGTTCGCTCTCTCCTCTGCTCCTCCCGTTAGCGTTAGCGCCGCCGACACAAGCGCCTTAGAAATTAAAGAAGAGTGGCCTGTGACAGAACCAGAGCACCCTCCATTGACTAGAAGCTCTATTGAAACCACTCCTGCCAGTAGTCCATTGCCTAAAGCAAGTCCAGAAACACATCAAAGTTCAGCACCACCGAAACGCGCGCCAAACACAGGAAGTAATCCATCAGGCTCTGCAGCAAAGAAGACGGCACGTAAAAAAAATGCTAGTAAAGCGCATACTGGAAAACAGAACCCGGATAGGCATAAGTTATATGATATCACTACCGGCAAAGTAGTACCAAAAGGACTACCTAAACGCGATCATTACCTTCAGTTTCAAGCTTATGTAAAACGATTTCTGAACCGTCGTAAAACGATAAAAACCTATGTTGACGATCAAGGGAATCCCGTTGATGGTATAACGGAGCAAACGCTCTATGCTTGGCAGCTCAAGCAAAAAAGAGCAGAGTTTAGAGCTATTTTAGCCACAGGCGGTAACCTCCCTCTTCCGCCAAGTCGAGCGCAAGATAAAAAGTACCTGCATAAGAGCGAAATCAAACCACGCTATAGCTCACCTGAGTTCGGTTTATATGATATCCATACAGGTAATAAAGCACCCCAAGGAAAAACTAAATCCGAACAATACATTTCTTTGGATGCCTATGTCAGTCGGTTTGTTTCGCAAGATAAGCACGTGCTAAATACTTATGTCGACAATGATGGAAATGAGGTTCCAGGTATAACGAAAGACACCCACCAACCAGGAATACATCGTACACTCTTTGCTTCACAGCGACAAAAAATACGAAATGAATTTTTAGCTCTTTCAAGAGCAGGTAAAAACTTGCCGCCTATCCTCAGGAAAAAATGGGCTCGGAGTAAAACAACTCCCAACCCCACTCTGCCTCAAAAAGAGGCCGCTCACACTTCATCAAGCGCTAGCTATATTTCAGGCTCTGCACTTGCTTCAGCACCCGCCCCATCCAGAACTGATTCCGCTCAAAAGAGAAAGTTGCATGTGAATCATTTTTTTGAAAGCAGCGCTAGTGGTATCACTGAGCCCGCGCATAGAAGAGCAAAAGAAGCACGATTACGCATACCGGATTCCAGAAGTCCCGAGATCGAATCCGATCGCGTTTCCGCAACAGCAAGCAGCGCGAGCTCACCCGCTTTCTTGCCTGGAACAAGCCAGAAGCCTGCAACGCCGCTCAAAGCACCCTTAAGCTTAAATTGTCATCGTTTATTTACCAGTAAAACAGACGCTCGTGTGACTGATCATACTCCAGATCGAGTTGACTTGAATAATTTGTATAAATTGATCTGAAGATTAGCGCGCAAGCGCCGAATATTTACAAGCCGATGTGAATCTCATTATAATGGCGCTACTTTAATGAAAAAGAATACGACAAGAGGTAGCTAATGCAACATCGATTAAAGCTCGATCTGAATTTACATCTATCGCTTCCAGTAAGCCCAATTCCCTCTTCGACTCAATCGCCTTTCGATGAGGTATCATTGGACATAGCTGATGATGCGGCATTCCTAAGCGTGAACGAGAACCCACTCTACCCCACGACTCTACTCAATGCACCTGACCTTAGTCAAAGACCATCAACAGACTTCGAAACACTTACAGCTCAACATCCAAGAAGCAAAGAGTTTGCGCTCCACTCTCCTCCTCCCGGCCACCCTCTCACAGCTGTCGACACGAGTCCCTTCACTCCTCATCACCCCCCAGAACCCGGGAAAGCAGTAAGTGCTGACGTGCCCACTCTGTCACCTGCACAAAGCCAACTGCCTCAGCCAAAGGCAGGAAGCGAGCCAGCGCACGCCGCGGCAACGAAGGCCGTCGATAAAATATCTCCTCAAAAAGCTCATCCTAGAGGTAAATTATATGATCTCGCTACCGGTATAGCAGTACCAACCGGTACAGCATTACCAAAAGAAAAATTTAAAGCCAGACAATACGTTCCCCTTGAGGCTTATGTAAGACGGTTTATTGTGCATGATAAGGAATCAATAACAACCTATGTTGACGATGCAGGAAATAGGGTTGATACCATAACGAACCAAACGCTCTATAATTGGCGGAAGAAGAAAAAAAAACAAGAATTTAGCGATATTTTAGCAAAAGGCGGACGCTTACCGCTTCCCCCAGTGCACACTCGGAAAAACCAGAGTAAGGTCGTAACCAGCCCAAGTCCCCTTGCGTCTAAAGCAGGTGTAGCCCGGATTCCCACGAGCAGTAGCCGTATTTCTGACAGTGTGCTGTCTTCCGGCACTGAAAAGCCGATGAGAGCAAAACGCAAAGTATATAATATCAATACGGGTCTAGAAGCACCTAAAGGAACCCCTAAATCCGAACAGGACATTACCTTTGAAGATTATGTAAGTCGGTTTGTCAAAAAAAGTATCGTATCGCTCACGACCTATGTTGACGCTCAAAGAACTACACTCTATCGTTCTCAGTTGATGCAAAAAAGAAAAGCATTTAGAAATATTTTAGATAAAGGCAGAAGCTTACCTCCTATCCTCAAGAAGAAATGGACTAGACTTAAAAATAGCCCAAGCTGCATTCCTTCTGAAAGAGAAACAACCCGCACTTCTACGAGTATGAGTCGTATTTCTGATCCCCTTCCGCCTGCTGCACCCGCGCCATCAGGGCAAGGCCCAGTCCGACAGAAAAAACCGAATCCCCATCTTTTTTTTGAAAAAAACAGGAGTGGTATCACTAAGCCAGCGGCAAAGATTGATTCGAATGGTTCCCATAAAAAACGAAGGCTTGTAAGTTTATAATATAAACAATTAAGACTTGTGTGATGTATATTTACAACCTTAAGCTCGTCTCGCTATAATCATGCCATTTTTAACAAAGCGCGTGTTAAACGAGGTATCCAATGCAAGATCGAAGAATAACAGATCCACTCAATGCCCCTCAGCTTAGCCAAAGACCCTCTACAGACCTGGAAATACCTGCAGATCTACAGCCATCGAGCAATGCGCTTACTTTCGACTCGCAGCCTCTCGATGTCATTCTCGCTGCTATCGGCATGAGTACCCTCGTTCCGGATCAAAGCCTAGAGTCCTGTATATCCGAGACAAGCAAGCTCTTCGCTAAAACACAGCCAAAAATGCCCTTCAGCTTATCTCCTCTCGAATTCGTGTCTGGCGCAGGAAGCGATCCGTCGGCCGCCGCCGCAAAGAAGCCAGCAGATATCATACCTGCTAAAAAAGCTCGTGATCGAGGAAAGCAGCGCAAGCAAGCCCCATTATATGATATTGCTACCGGTAAAATAGCACCAAAAGGACAGGATAAACCCGGACAATACCTTACTTTTGACGCGTATGTCAGTCGGTTTATTAAGCATAACAATGTATCGACAAGGACCTATGTTGATACGGAAGGGAATGAGCTTCCAGATATAACGCATGAGTCACCCCTAGCAAGTCGCTACCAAACACGCTGCGCCTGGGAGATGGCGCAAAAAAGAAAAGAATTTAGAGCTATTTTAACAGCAGGCAATAACTTACCGCTCCCCCCAGACTGTAGCAAGAAGAGCCTGGCGGGGGTAGCAAAAAAATCACATGGAAGAGGCACCTTGTATGATACCACTACGGGTCAGCTAGCACCTGCAGACGCATTTATACCCCGACAACACATTCCACTTGATTCTTATGTAAAGCGCTTTGTTCCCCGAACTAAAGCTGTGTTAGCAACCTATGTTGACCAGGATGGAAATAAGGTTGCAGGTATAACGAACCAAAGGCTTTATGATTGGCAGGTGAGGCAAAAAAGACAAGAATTTAAAGATCTTTTAGAGGCTGGGCGTAGCTTGCCACTTCCTTCAAAACACGAGATGAGCCCGCGCCTGATAGCAACATACCTAAGTCCTATTCCACCGCCAGCAGAAGCAGCTCGCACTCTTTCGAGCAGTAGCTCGATTACTAGCCCTGTGGAGCCTTCTGCACTCAATCCCGCAGGGCAAGCTCCCGCCCAAAAGAGTAAGCCAAATTTGAATCGTTTATATGCAAGCAGCGCTCGTGATTTAGCGAGGGCACCATTACCCGTACCCGGAGCACCTGACTCCCCGAGTAAAATGACCCTCGTTGAATCAAGTAGCAGCAGCCCAACAGAATCAGAATCCAGCTCTTTCGATGATCAATTGTTAAAGTGTGCGACCATTTTAGCTCATTTAACAGATTCAGAAGCACCCCTAAGTTCCAATAAACATCGCTTATTTACCAGTGCGGCAGGCAACCCGACTGAGGATAGGGCTGGTTTGAATGAGTCGAGTAAAAAACGAAAGCGCGTTTTGTGCTAAAATATTTAGTCGACGAAATGCGGCTAGTACAGTGTCAACAGGTTTGATTTGAATACTTCGCATAAAAGACGAAAGTCTGATTTTAACTATAGCGTAAGGTAGTGTTATTAATCCTAAGTCCGTTGATTGTAAAGCAGTAAAGGAATTCAAATAGAATACTTGAAGGGAGACTGTATGCTTCATTACCATCCTCAACCTAAAGCAATCCTTATTGAAAAATATAGAGAATGTTTAAACTCGCTGAAGCAACTCATGTCAGTCTCTCTGCTTGCAGAGGAAAAGCAGGAAGAAAATAATCTGTCTTATTTTATAAATATTCTGCAAGAGGATCTTACAAATGCTATCCTTGAGGCTGGGATTTCTATCTTAAATAACTTAATTAAGTTAAAGACGGCCTGTTCTCAGTATCCCAATACCCCTGAAAATCAGGCTATTTTTAAGCAGTCGCTTTATTTAGCTCAGCATCTTTTTAACAAAGCTAAAGAAGAAGACATTAAAACTTACCAAGTAACGCCAGCACACGCCCAATTATTAGCTTTCAATAAAACTTTGGAAGCTGCTACTATGCTGATTAATAAACCTAACGTTAAAAATGGGAAAAAACTAGATAGATCTTTAAAAATACTTCGAAAAACGATTGATGAAGAATACTCTCCTATCGTCAACCGACTTCTATATGGCTTGACAGGCGCGTTGCTTGTTTTTTTGGGCATCGCAATCATTGCATCCACTTTGTCTCTCCTTCTCATCTCCCCTCTCTCTATAACAGGAATAAGCACTGTTGCTTCTGTTATTTTAGGAGGCATCAGCGGAACGCTGATCAGTTCGGGCATTCAACTCTTGAGGATGGCTTTTCCACAGAAGCCGCCACGAACACCACAACAGTCAGCGCTTCTTGATTGCGCAAACACTTCAATAAAACAACTATACCGATTAGCGAAAAACCCGGCGGCTTTTTTTAAATCACCACAGCCTCATTCTGCTGATTTAACATCTCAGAGAGCTGCAACCCCATTACCCTTGGCAGTATGAAGTTCCATCAATTGCGTATAGTGAATTGAAAATAGCGAATTGAATTATTGGGAGCGACGCTTAAAGGCGGCGGTGGTGGGTAAAATGTAAATCGCAGGTTTCCAATGTCTCGATAACAATGGTGAGTATACTCATTCGGCTTACTAAGAACTTCATCTACCATTTGGCTAAAATAATCTTTTTGTTTCTTGCTCCAAATAGAAGAAATTTTACTTTTTTCAGCTCTCATTTCTTTACACATTGCGATGAACTTACTTCTGAGATCATTATTAGCAATACAGGAAGCGCTATAGCCGTATTTTTCAGGGTTCGTTTTACTGACAAGCGCATCTTCGGACGCATAGATGACACCCGACTTGACTGCACAGAATTTTGCAAATCTTGAAATTTGTTTACCAATATAAGCGGCTATTCCTCCTCCCACAATCATTCCCAATAGCAGACCTAAGCCTGCTCCAACCATTGTTCCTATACCCGGGAAAATAAGAGTTCCTATCATGCCTCCATAAGAAAAACCACCAAAAATACCCGCCTCAATGCCCATAAAAATAAAGCAACCTTGCAATAAGCCCGTAAAAACCTCTACAAAACGCTCTGAAGCACTTCTATTAAATACAAAAACCTTCCAGCTATTTTTAATGATTTTTTCAAGTCTTTTGCCCAGGTACAGCCATAAGTAAAAGTATAAGTAAAAGGGCCATAATAAAACTTTCTTAAAAAGCATAGAGGTACCTCGTTACCACGACCTATTGAGTCTATTTCAACAAAAACACCCTCGACGTGGAGCGGTCAGCCCACCATTTTTTCCGGTCGTACGAGTTCCCTAAATTCTTTCTCTGAAAGATAGCCAAGCGCCAAACAGGCTTCCAGCAACGTGGTGCCGTCATGCCAGGCTTTGTGGGCAATTTCAGCGGCCTTGTCATAGCCGATTTTGGGTGCAAGACAGGTGACCAGCATCAAGGACTTTTCGACCGATTGGCGAATTTGCTTTTCGTCTGCCTCCAGGTCCTTCACCAGGTATTTGTTGAACATGCGCATGGAGTCCGTCAGCAGCGTGACGGAATTTAGGAAATTGAAAATAATAACTGGCTTGAAGACGTTTAACTCAAAATTGCCCTGCGAATCAGCAAAGCCGATGACGGCGTCATTGCCCATCACTTGCACGCAGACCATGGTCATGGCTTCGCATTGCGTGGGATTGACCTTGCCAGGCATGATGGAAGAGCCGGGTTCATTAGCCGGCAGAATCAATTCTCCCAGGCCACAACGCGGGCCCGAGCCTAGCCAGCGCAGGTCATTGGCGATTTTCATTAAAGCACAGGCCAGCGTTTTTAAGGTGCCGCTCACTTGCACCAACGGCTCATGGGAAGCCAAGGCCGCGAATTTATTGGGCGCCGAAACAAAGGGCAACTGGGTTAAGTTGGCGATTTCCGCCGCGACTTCCGTTGCAAATTGAGGATGAGCGTTCAAGCCGGTTCCCACCGCCGTCCCGCCCAAGGCCAGCGGATACAAAGCCGGCAAATTGGTTTGTAGATATTGAAGGACTAAGTCCAGCTGCGCAACATAACCTGAAAATTCCTGTCCCAGGGTTAAAGGCACAGCATCTTGCAAATGTGTGCGTCCGGTTTTAACAAGGTGAGCAAACTTTTGGGCCTTTTCAGCTAAACCGTCGCGCAATTCTGTCAGCGCGGGAATCAGGCGATGAACCACGCTTTCGACGGCGGCAATATGCATGGCGGTTGGGAAGGTGTCATTGGATGATTGCGAGCAATTCACATGGTCATTGGGGTGAATAATGCTTTTGGCGCCCAGTTGTCCGCCGGCTAATTCACCGGCGCGATTGGCGATGACCTCATTCACATTCATATTGGTTTGCGTGCCGCTGCCGGTCTGCCAAACTTTCAAGGGAAACTGATTGGCAAGCTTGCCTTCAATGATTTCGTCGGCCGCCTGCGCAATCAGCTTCATTTTATCCGCAGGCAGCAAACCGAGATGGCTATTCACCGTGGCCGCGGCCTTTTTCAGAATAGCAAAAGCGCGAATCAGCTCCGCCGGCATGGTGTCGTTGCCGATGGCAAAATGCAAGATGGAGCGCTGGGTTTGCGCGCCCCAATAAGCTGAGGCTGGAACCTCAATTTTACCCATGCTGTCTGATTCCAGACGGGTTTGAGTGGTCATGGTCATTCGCTTTACTCCTCTTGCAAACTTTTAGTCACTAATTCTTGAACATCTCCGGAAAGCTTCTTCTGTCGTAAAATGGTCTCTAAGTATTCCCGCATTAACCGTTGCCGTTCAGGGTCAAAGCGCCGCCATTCGACCAAGGGCTTTACCATGCGAGCCGCCACGATAGGGTTAAATTCATTTAATTGCAAGACGCAGTCCGTTAAAAAGGCATAGCCCTCGCCGCGCGGCTCATGAAAGCGGTACATATTTTGCTGGGCAAAGGTGCCGATTAAGGAATAGACCTTATTGGGGTTCTTGAAATCAAAGGCTTCATGAGCGATCAGCTTCTTAATCTCGGTCAGGGTGGTTTCCAATTTGGACCCCGCTTGCACAGCCAGCCATTTATCAACGATGAGGGGCTGTTGACGCCAGGCAGAATAAAACTGATCCAGGGCCATGGCGCGCAAGGGACTAGGCAGATTACTCAAACATCGTAAGGCACCAAAGGTGTCCGTCATATTTTTAGTCAAAGCGTCCTTAAACTGCGCCATGCCCAGCGTGCTTTGCTCGGGTAACAGCATTAAATAATACAGGCAAAGATTTTTAAGCTGGCGCTTGCCGACTTCCTGAACGTCATAAACATAAGGGGTTTGGGGATCATGTAAATCCTGATAAATCCGCAGCCAGAGATCTTTTAATTTTTTAGCCGCTTCCAGGGCCATGAATTCACGCGCGGCGTGAATGGCTTCAACGTCAATCACCGACAGTAATTCGGCCAGGTAGCGCTCCGAAGGCAGTGTTAGCATTTGCGAGAGGAGGAATTTGTCCTCCGGTAACTTTTTCAAGACCGATTCCCACAGCGCGATAAACTCGTCGCTCAACCGCAGCGGCTTTTTATGCTGATAGTCCTGGATCAAACGCAGCAAGCTGCGCTCGGCATATTTTTGTCCCGCTTCCCAGCGGTTAAATTGGTCCGTGTCATGCTTGAACAAGATTGCTAAGGCTTCGTCGCTGTAGTCAAAATTCATTTTCACTGGCGCTGAAAAACCGCGCAGCAGGGAAGGAATGGGAGAAGAAACAGCTATATTTTTGAAAACCACTGTTTCGGTGGGCTTCGTGATATGCAAAACAGTTTCCTGGAGGGGCTCGGAACCCGAGGCGCCATTTAACACCAGGGGCAGCGCCTTGCCAGCCTGGTCCAATAAACCTATTTTGACGGGAATAAACATCGGTTTTTTATGCGACTGTCCCGGCGTCGGCGGACAGCTTTGCTTGAAATTCAGCGTATAGGTTTTTTGTTTGCCGTCGTATTCATCGGACACTTCGAGGACCGGTGTTCCGGCCTGGCTATACCACAGCCGGAATTGCGTTAAGTCCAGTCCAGAAAGCGCTTCCATCACTTTGACAAATTCTTCGATAGTGACCGCCTGGCCGTCATAACGCATGAAGTATAAATCCATCGCGCGTCGAAACGGTTCTGGGCCTAGAATGATACGCAGCATGCGTGCCACTTCGGCGCCCTTGTTGTAGACAGTGGAGGTGTAAAAATTATCGATGCGCTCATAGGATTCTGGCCGCACGGGGTGAGCAAGCGGTCCGGCGTCTTCGGGGAATTGCCGCGTGCGCAAAGCGATCACATCCCGAATACGCGCCACGGTTTTGGCCGTTGTGTCTTCGGTGAAGGATTGGTCGCGGAAAATCGTCAGACCTTCTTTGATGCTCAGCTGAAACCAGTCCCGGCAGGTGATGCGATTCCCGGTCCAGTTATGAAAATATTCATGGGCAATGACGGATTCCACGTAAATATGATCGTCGTCGGTTGCAGTCTCCGGCGAGACCAGCAACGCTTTAGTGTTGAAAATATTCAAGCCTTTGTTTTCCATGGCACCCATGTTGAAATCGGACATGCCGACCAGCATGTAAATATCGAGATCATACTCTCTGCCGTAATTTTCTTCGTCCCACTTCATGGCCTTTTTGACCGCTTGCATGGCATGATGGCTCTGCCCGCCGTAGCCCTTTTCGACATAAATACGCAAAGCGACGGTCCGCCCTGAAAGGGTTTTAAACTGGTCTTCCAGTAAATCAAAATCACCGGCCACTAAGGCAAAAAGATAACCCGGTTTTTTAAAGGGATCCTCCCAACGGACCCAATGGCGACCGTCGTTGGTTTTTCCGGAACCCACGGGATTGCCATTGGAAAGCAGTATGGGATAGCGAGCCGCATCGGCGTTAATCGTGGTGCTAAAGCGTGACATCACGTCGGGTCGGTCTAAAAAGTAAGTGATGCGCCGAAAGCCCTGTGATTCGCATTGGGTACTGAAATGCGGGCCGGAACGGTAAAGTCCGCTGAGGGCTTTATTTTCCTGCGGTTTGATGCGAACCTGGATTTCCAGCGCAAACAGGTCGGGCACCTGAAAGAGGGTCAGGCTGGTTTCGGAAACTTTATAAGCCGAGCTGTCCAGAGGCATTTTGTTGATCGAGACAGAATCCAAGGCCAGCTCTTCGCCATTTAACACCAGGGATGTTGCTCTTCCCTTGGCTTCAGGGTTACGACGGACCTGAATATGCGAGCGAACGACTGTTTCTTTTTCACCCAGGTCAAAGTTGAGCTCCACTTGATCAAATAAGAAATCAGGAACTTGATAGTCCTTCAAATAAACGGTTTTTACCGGTGCTGCTTCCGTTTCCCGAGTCTGCAGTTTCGTGTCTTTCATGTGCCATCCTTTTTCACGGAAATAGCCTATTTTGCAGTCATTGAGGGCAATTGTCACGCTGTATATGAAAGAGTATGATACCTTCCCATGATTCAAAATATTGACCCACAAGAAATCGCGAAATTCTCTGAGCTGGCCCTGCATTGGTGGGACCCACAAGGGGAGTTAAAAACACTGCATGAGCTCAACCCACTTCGCCTGGGCTATATTCAGGCACGCGCAGAGCTGGCCGGTAAAAAAATTCTCGATGTGGGCTGTGGCGGCGGGATTTTAGCTGAAAGTCTGGCCCTGCAAGGAGCTCAGGTGACCGGTATCGATATGAGTGAAGGCGCCTTAAAAGCAGCCAAACTGCATCGTCTAGAAACACTGGAGCAGTCTCCGGAAATCCAGCTGCACTACCAACGGATTACCGTGGAAAAAATGGCCGAGGAACACCCGGCCAGTTATGATCTGGTGACGTGCATGGAGTTACTGGAACATGTGCCGGATCCAGCCAGCGTCATTCAGGCCTGCGCCAGCTTGCTCAAACCCGGAGGGCAGATTTTCTTTTCCACCTTGAACCGCACTTTCAAAGCCTATCTCTTCGCCATTATCGGGGCAGAATATATTTTAAGGCTGCTGCCGAAAAACACCCATGATTACGCCCAGTTTATCAAACCTTCAGAACTGGCCGCACAGGCTAAACAGACTGGGTTGACGGTCAAAGACTTAAGCGGCATGCACTATGAATTAGCGACGCGAAAATTTTCGCTGACACAGGATGTTTCAGTGAACTATCTGATGTATGCGGTTAAATCGTAAGTGACGGATGACAAGGGCAACGCAACAGCAAGTTACCCACTCGATTTAACAAGATCGGCACTCTTTAGCACCTGAACGCCTTCGGCGCGCATTTCAGCCAAGGTACGGACCGCATCGCCGGGCTTGAGATTAACGCCGCGGCAGCCGTCTTCGATGACATAAACCTTAAACCCCAATTTGACCGCATCCTGGCAAGAATATTTAACGCAGTAGTCCGTCGCCAGGCCCATAATATAGACATCCTCCACGCCCTGAACCAGCAGATACTCGCCCAGGCCCGTGGAACGCTGGTGTTCATTGTCGAAAAAAGCGCTATAGCTATCAATGGCGGGATCACTGCCCTTATACACTACCTTTTGAATTTTCTCCGTCCGGAGCTGGGGATGAAATTCAGCCCCGCGGCTTTCCTGGATGCAATGGTCGGGCCAGAGCTCCTGAGCTAAGTGATGCACCTCCGTGACCTCGCCGATGGAATGGCCGGGATGAGAGGATGCAAAACTAATGTGACCCCGCGGATGCCAATCTTTGCTCGCCACCACCAAAGCGAAGACCTCTTGCAGCTGGTTCGCCACCGGCACAACGGCATCCCCCTCCGGCACAGCCAAGCTGCCTCCGGGGCAAAAATCATTTTGTAAATCAACCAGAAGCAGGGCTTTTTTACAGGCTTTCATCAGGGCAAGTCCTCAAGATAATAATAGCGCCGCCAAACCGCCTATGTTATCTTTAAAGCCTTTAAAAGCAATGTTTATAACATGCCCAACCAAGAGCGACCAACGCTGGAGCCCGGATCTGCCGCTGAACTTCCTCATGCGGGCGGCTTTGGTCTGGTAAAAATTAGTGGGCCCGAAGCTAAGAAATTCCTGCAAGGACAGCTGACCTGCAACCTGGAAGAGGTCAGTGAAACTCAAAGCCGCCTGGGCGCTCACTGCAATCCGCAAGGGCGTGTGCTGTTTCTCTTTCGTATTTTCCTTTTTCAGTCGGCCTATTATCTTGTTTTACCACGAGAAATAGTCTCCTCCGCGCTGCTCTCATTAAAGAAATATGCGCCCTTCTTCAAACTGGAACTCAGCAATGCCAGCGAAAATTCACCGACTGCACTGATGGAACAAGCCGCCGCGGAATGGCGCTATTTCGATCTTTCCCAAGGCATTCCGCAGGTTTATCCCGAAACCAGCGCTCTGTTTCTGCCCCACGAACTGAAGCTCCATGAACTTCAAGGACTGAGCTGGGACAAAGGCTGCTATACCGGCCAGGAAATCATTGCCCGCATGCACTATAAGGGAAAATTAAAAAACCATCTTTATCGCGCCACCCTGCAGACACCAGCCCTACCCCGTCCCGGCGCCGAGCTCTTGCTTGTCTCACCGGCGGGCAGAAGCCCAGCAGGCTTTATCGTCGATTACCGCCAGGTGGGTTATAATTTATATCAACTCCTCGTCCTCACGCAGGAGAGCAACCGGACCAAGGCCTTGCAACTGGATCCGGAGCAAATCGAAACCTGGGAATGGTTAAATTAAAATGGCCAAAAAATTACGCGTTGTTATCGCACAACTGAATCTCCTCGTCGGTGATCTCGCGGGCAATTTACAAAAACACATTCAAGCAGCGAAAACAGCCCGCGATCAATATCAAGCCGACCTGATCGTCTTCCCGGAACTGAGTCTCACCGGCTATCCACCCGAAGATTGGTTGCTGCGAAAAAGCTTTATCGACGCCGCTCACCACAGCCTGCAGCAACTCAAAGATGCCGTCCCGGATATTTATTGCGTCGTCGGCCATCCGCACGCGACTGAAGCCGGCTTGCTCAACGCCTGTTCACTGATTTACAACGGTACTATCCTGGGCCGCTACGCCAAGCAACATTTGCCGAACTACGACGTCTTTGACGAATACCGTTATTTTATCCCCGGCAATGCCAGCTGCGTTTTACCTGTGCGCGGCATTCCCGTTGGCTTCGTCATCTGTGAAGACCTGTGGCAGCCCGGCCCGGCGCAGCAAGCCGCCACCCAGGGCGCACGACTCATTATATCGCCCAATGCCTCTCCCTTTGAAAGCGACAAGCATGAGCGGCGGGTTGCCGTTCTCGCGAAGCGGGCCAAGCTCAATCGTTTACCGATCGTCTACGCCAACCAAGTCGGTGGCCAGGATGAGCTGGTTTTTGACGGCGGCTCCATGGTAGTGGATGAAAGCGGCCGCCTGCGTCAAATAGCCGGCTTCTACAGCGAAGTTTTGCATCCCGTGGATTTTGACATTAGCAGCACGGAAACCAAGGTCGACTATCTTCCCTTTCAACTGCCCAATGAAGATGAGAAATTATATAAGACCCTGGTTTTAGGCCTGCGTGATTACGTGGAAAAAAACCGTTTTCCCGGTGTCCTTCTCGGCGTTTCCGGCGGCATCGATTCCGCCCTAGCCCTGGCCCTGGCCGTTGACGCCTTAGGGCCAAAACGTGTTGGCGCAGTCTGTATGCCCTCGCGCTATACGGCTGATCTCAGTAAAGAAGACGCACAGCGCGTAACGCAAAATCTAGGCGTCGAAATGCAAACCATCGACATTGAGACCGTCTATAAAAGTTTCCTCAGCTCTCTGGCTCCGGCCTTTACCGGCAAAAACGCGGACGTGACCGAGGAAAATCTGCAGTCCCGCTGTCGCGGCGTCCTGTTGATGGCCTTGTCCAATAAAAGCGGTCGCATCGTATTAACGACGGGCAACCGCAGCGAACTGGCCGTCGGCTATGCCACGATTTATGGCGATATGGCCGGCGGCTTCGACGTTCTCAAGGACCTGCCTAAAACGCGGGTCTATCAACTGGCTCGCTACCGCAATCAACTTTCCCCGGCCATCCCCGAGAGCACGCTCACGCGCGCGCCCACAGCTGAATTGGCGCCCAACCAGAAGGACGAAGATAGCCTACCGCCCTACTCTATTTTGGATAAAATTCTAGATCTTTATTTGAACCAGGAAAAAGGTCTCGAGGAAATCATCGCGCTTGGCTTCGAAAAAGAGACAGTGGAAAAAATCATCCGACTGATTGCGCGCAGTGAATATAAGAGAAGACAAGCGCCCATCGGGGTACGACTGAATTACAAGTCCTTCGGCAAGGATCGACGCTTCCCGATCACCTCTGGATTTAAAGGGTAAACGCTTCCCAATTACCTCTGAAACGCCTTTGGGCATTAGAGAAGGCTTTTTAACAAGTTATCTCGCTTCTCTCACATAGGATGAATTGGGATAATTGTATTGCAGCAAGGCCATCGTATCAGTTTCTTCTCGCTTCAAACCCAGCTCACGGTAAGACTTCACCATCACCACTAAGGCCGGCGGCACTGAGGGCGAACCTTCGTAGTGCTGCAGCACGCCGTTGGCGCGGTTAACGGCAGCGACAAAAGCTTTGCGGTCATAGTAGAACTGCGCTAATTGCACCTGATGCTTGGCCATGATATTGCGCAAGTAAATCATGTACTGATAGGCGACTGGCGCATAACGGCCGTTGGGAAAGCGATCGACAATGGCGGAGAAATCAAAAAAAGCCTTTTTCATAGGAACCAAATCGCGCTTGGCTAAATCCACTGAAAACGCTCGGTCCAGGACGCCCTGATTTTGGTAGAACTCTGAAAGACCCTGAATAAAATAGACGTAATCCGTATACTGACTCATGGGATGCAAGCGGGTAAAGCGGTCCGCCGCTGCAACCGCCATGGGGTATTCCTCTTTGCGGTAATAAGCATAAACCAGCTGTACCTCGGCAAGCTCTGTTTCACGCTCTAAAGGGTATTGCACATCCAGCGCTTCAAAACGCTTGATCGCCTCTGAATAATCGCCTTTTTGCATATCCAGCTCGCCGGCCTGGAAAATCTGCTTGGGCGTCTCCCCTTTATAGGCCTCGGCCGGGCCCGTCTTGGTGGCGCAGGCGGACAAAATCAGGGTCATTCCCAGCAAAAAAAGTGTTAGCATGGTGTTTAACATATGAGCTACCTTCTATCTATATCGTTTTTGAACAAAACCGTCAGCTTGCGATGATGAATTATGAAAGCCGCCGTGCATTGTAAACAAAAATCTGTCATCATTCACGCAATGAAAACGATGATTAAAAAAATTCAACAGCGCCTGCAGATTCCCGAAGAGGCGAGCGGCCAGCGATTTGATCAAGTATTGGTCAAGCTGCTGCCGGAGTACTCGCGCGTTTTAATTCAAAAATGGATTAAATCCGGGGAAGCCCTGCTTAACCATAAAATAGTCAAACCCAAGACCCTGGTCTCCGGTGGAGAAACGGTCCTAATCGAAGCCCAACTGGAACCCAAAACCGAATGGGCGGCGCAGCCTCTGCCCTTAAATATTGTTTTTGAAGATGAAGCCCTGCTGGTCGTTAATAAACCCATTGGCCTGATTGTGCACCCCGGCAGCGGCAATCCCGATCACACCCTGGTCAATGCCCTGCTCCATCACAACCCGGAATTAGAAGCCTTGCCACGCGCCGGCCTGATTCATCGCCTCGACAAAGACACCTCCGGTTTGCTGATCATCGCTAAAACGCAGGTTGCCTACAACCATCTGAACAAGCAATTAAAGGCCCGCAGCATCCGCCGTGAATACCAAACCATCGTCAGCGGCACGCTGATTAGCGGCGGCACGGTCGATGCACCCATGGCGCGCCACCCGCTTCAGCGCAAACGCATGGCCGTCATCGAAACGGGCCGTCCTGCCATCACGCATTATCGCGTCCTGGAAAAATTTCGCGCGCACACCCGTCTCAAGGTGCGTCTGGAAACCGGACGAACGCATCAAATCCGCGTACACATGGCTTATATTCAACATCCTATCATCGGTGACGCCACCTATGGTGAACGTCTGCGCCTACCCAAGGGCGCCACACCGAACCTGACGCAGAGCTTACGACAATTTAAACATCAGGCTTTACATGCTGATGAATTAGGCTTGCTTCATCCTGTGACCCAAACGGAAATGGCCTGGAAAGTCGAACTGCCTGACGATTTTCAGGAACTCTTGGCCGCGCTACGTGACGATAGTATTTTACATAATCGGACCTAGTAGAGCGTATAAAGAATAGCTTGTCATATTTACCTTATTTCTCCATAATTTAAGATATCACCTCGAAAATTAACCATAAGAAGGAACGGCTAGATGAAAAAATTCATTCACCTGATTTCTATATGGCTTGCCACTCTCGTCCTCATGAGTTCCGCTCTGGCCAGCATCCCCATGGATACCAGCATTGCCCCCATGCTGCAAAAAGTCTTGCCAGCCATCGTCAATATCAAAGCACAGATTAAAGTCACGGACTACGCCGTGCTACGGGAAATGGAAAAGCAACGAGAGAAAAGCGGAGAAAACTCGCCCCCCACCGATAAAGTAATGTCCGTGGCTTCCGGCGTGCTTGTCAATGCAGACAAAGGCTACATCTTGACGAACGCCCATGTAATCAATGACGCACAAACCATTACCGTCACCCTGGGTGATGGACGCCATTACGCGGCAAAAGCCATTGGCATCGACAAACCTTCCGACATCGCCCTAATCCAGATCAAGGCCAAGAACCTGACTGCCATTCCCATTGCCGACTCGAATAAACTTAAAGTCGGCGACGTGGTTGCCGCCATTGGCAATCCCTTTGGGTTAAGCCAAACCGTGACGGCAGGCATTGTGAGCGCCCTGGGCCGAACCACGCTCGGCATCGAGAATTATGAAAACTTTATTCAAACGGATGCCCCGATTAATCCCGGCAACTCCGGCGGCGCCCTGGTCAATATGCAGGGTGAATTAGTCGGCCTCAACACCGCCATCTTGGCTCCCAACCGCGGCAGCATCGGCATTGGCTTTGCCATTCCCTCGAACATGGCCAAAAGCATCATGGACCAACTGATTCAATACGGCGATGTGCAACGCGGCGTGCTCGGTATCGTCACCCAAGATTTAACACCGGATTTAGCGGACGCCTTCCATACCACCGCCACACAAGGCGCTGCGATCACCATGCTCCAGCCAGATTCACCTGCTGAGCAAGCGGGTTTGCATATCAATGATATTATTACCGGCGTAAACGGCAGCGATATTAAAAACGCCAGCGACGTCATCAACACCGTCGGGTTCCTGCGTGTTAATTCCAAAGTAACCTTAAATATCATTCGCGATAATAAACCGCTGACGGTAACGGCGAGCCTCCTGGATCCCAAGAAACGCGCTGAGTCTATCCAGCTGCGGGATCCCTTTCTCTATGGCATTGAACTTAAAAATTACAAAGAAGTGAGCCCGCTGCATGGAAATGTGCAAGGCATTCTGGTACTGGGCATTGATCCGGAAAGCAATGCCTGGCAAGCCGACCTGCGCCCCGGCGATGTCATTATCTCCGCCAACCAAGAGAAAGTAGCGACGATTGATCAACTCAAGGCGGTTGCTGCGAAAGCAGAGCATACGCTTCTCCTTAATGTCCTACGCGGAGCAGGAGCAATCTTTTTGGTGATTAATCATGATCTGTAGAGAGTAACAGGAGAAAGCCACCATGAATAACACTCTGCGCCGCAGGCTCATTGTTGTTATAATTGTTTCCGGCACGCTTTTTTTCCCTCTTTACCTGGTCTATTACCAGCCACCGGTTATCACTCTTTCCACCACTCAGGCCAAGACCTGGAGCCCCCCTCTTACCACGATCGACAAACGCAGTGCGGTCAACGGTATTGATCTCAGCTCTGAGGCCGCAGGCATCGTTAAGGAAATCCGTTTCACTTCCGGGCAGCAGGTCAAGCAGGGAGATATCCTGATTCTGCTGGACACAACTGTTGAAGAAGCACAATTAAAGGATCTGCAGGCTCAATTAAAGTTGGCGCAGCTTACTTATGAACGCGACAATAAATTGCGCGAGAAAAACGTGGCTTCACACTCGCAATACGAGACCAGCCTGGCTCAGCTCCAGCAAGTCCAGGCCGGTATTGAGGAAGTTCAAGCTTATATCAAGCGGAAAACCATCACCGCTCCCTTTGACAGCAAGGCCGGCATCTGCCGGGTTAGCCTGGGGCAGTACATTGCTCCCGGAACCACGCTAGTGACTCTGCAATCCCTGAATCCACTCTATGTCCGTTTTAGCCCGCCGGGACAAGTCGCGCTTTAGTCTTGCATTGCTGCTGAAAAGGCAACTTTATTTTACGCCTCCCAAATCCTCCACAGTTGACCCCTTTTCAGTTATAATCGAAGCTCAGCCACAATGATTAACAAGGATGGAATCATTATGTCGCAGCGTTCCAAGCTTACCTTGATTAGCGTTATTAGCTTAGCAACCCTCATCTCCACTGGAATCGCCGTCAAAGCAGCCCCCAAGCCTGCCGCCTCAACCCAGCCCAATATCATCGTCATCATGGGCGACGACGTCGGCTGGTTCAATATCGGGGCCTACAATCAGGGGATCATGGCTGTCAAAACACCGCATCTCGACCAACTGGCCGCCGAGGGCATGCGCCTAACCGATTATTACGCCGAGCCCAGCTGCACCGCCGGACGCGCCAATTTCATCACGGGTGAGCTACCGGTTCGCACAGGCTTAACGACCGTAGGCCAGGCCGGTGCCGATATCGGTATGCCGGCGCAAGCACCGACCATCGCCACAGCACTCAAGGCCATGGGCTATGAAACCGGACAGTTCGGCAAAAACCATTTGGGCGACCTCAACAAATACCTGCCCTGTGTCCATGGCTTCGACGAATTCTACGGCTACCTCTATCACCTCGACGCCATGGAAGACCCCTACTGGCACTCCTACCCACCGGAACTGAAAGACCGCGTCGGCCCGCGCAACATGATTCACTGCTGGGCCAGCAACAGCGACGACGCCACCCTGGAAGCTCGCTGGGGCAAAATTGGTAAGCAAAAGCTAAAAGATGAAGGCCCATTGCCACCGGAGCGCATGGAAACAGTGGATAATGAAATTCTCGACAACACCTTTAAATTCATGGAAAAGGCCCAGACGGACGGCAAGCCCTTCTTTATCTGGCTTAATCCAACGCGCATGCATATCTTCACCCACTTGTCTGATAAATATAAAAAGCTGATGAATGCGCAAAATGGTTGGTATACGGAAGAAGCCGGCATGGCGCAGTTAGACGATCTGGTCGGCGATGTTTTGAAGAAAATTAAAGAGATGGGCATCGAAAACAATACCATTGTCATCTTCACTACCGACAATGGCGCTGAAATCATGAGCTGGCCAGACGGCGGCATGACACCCTTCGCCGGTGAAAAAGGCATGGCACTGGAAGGCGGCATGCGCGTTCCAGTTATTATTAAATGGCCGGGCAAGGTACCCGCCGGGAAAATTGAAAACGGCCTGATGTCCGGCCTGGACTGGTTCCCAACCCTGGTCTCCTTCGCCGGCAATCCCACGATCAAACAGGACTTGCTTAAAGGCAAACAGCTCGGTGGCAGCACCTATAAAGTCCACCTGGACGGCTATGACCAAAGCAAGCTGCTCACCGGCAAGGGTCCCTCGCTGCGACATGAAATTTTGTATTTCACGGAAAGCGTCCTGGGCGCCATCCGCATCGACGATTACAAATATATCTTCACCATGCAACCCAAAGGCTGGCTTGGCGGTACCGTCAAATTGGACTGGCCGCTGATCGTCAATCTCCGTCTGGACCCCTTTGAACGCACGACCACCCAAGCGATGGGCTATGGCATGGACTTTTTCGCGCATGAGTTTTGGCGCTTCACCTTCGTGCAGCAGGAAGTGTGGGAGCTAGGCAAATCCTTTATTGACTATCCGCCGATGCAGACACCGGCCACCTTTAACCTGAATAGTGTCAAAGAGCAAATTATCAAAGCGATACGATCTCGGGAAGGGGAATAACATCAATTAAGGCAATGACTGGAAGTTCATTTTTCCTTTTGAAAAGCGCTAGAACGGAGACCGTATTGGCTATGGAAATGAATGCATTAGGCTGGCAGGCAAAAATTGTTACGCTCATTTTCCTCCTCTCTCTCCTCCTCTTAACCGTTCTCCTGCTCCATAGACATCCGCAGCCTTTCCACCCCGTGATCGGCGACGGCGTCACCGGCCCCCAAGGCATGGCCTGGATCCCCGGCGGAGAGTTTCTCATGGGCAGCTCGAGCCGTCTGGCCAGAAACAATGAAAAGCCGGCTCATCGCGTCAAGGTCGATGGATTTTGGATGGACCAAACCGATGTCACCAATGCACAATTCGCAGCCTTCGTGAAAGCCACCGGCTACGTCACCACCGCGGAACAAAAACCAGACTGGGAAACACTCAAAGTCCAGCTCCCACCCGGCACGCCCAGACCGCCGGAAAAAAAACTGCTGGCCGGGGCCATGGTCTTTGTTGGCACTGCCAAGCCCGTGCCACTGGATAATGCCGCCCGCTGGTGGAAATTTGTGCCCGGAGCTAACTGGCGTCATCCCCAGGGACCGGGCAGCGACCTCCAAGGCAAAGAAAACTATCCCGTAGTGCAGGTTTCCTATGTGGACGCACAGGCCTATGCTCAATGGGTTGGGAAACGCTTGCCAACAGAGGCTGAATGGGAATTTGCTGCGCGTGGCGGTCTGGAGCAAGCGGATTATGTCTGGGGAAATGAATACCAGCCTCAAGGAAAATCGATGGCCCAGACCTTTGCCGGAAAGCAGTTTCCCGTGGTCGAACCGGAATACAAAGCGAAAATTGCCACCGTTCCGGTGGCAAGTTATCCGCCAAATGGCTATGGCCTCTATGATATGGCTGGGAATGCCTGGCAATGGGTGGCTGACTGGTATCGCGCAGATGCTTTTGTGCTCGCAGCTAAAAATGCTGTGAGCGGCAATCCACAAGGCCCCGAAGTAAGCTTCGATCCGTCACACGCGGACACGCCTTTTGACGCGCCCAAACGGGTGATTCGCGGTGGTTCCTTTTTATGCGACCCGCAGTTTTGCATGAGCTATCGACCCAGCGCGCGGCGCGGGGTCGATCCTTACAATCCGATGTCGCATATTAGCTTTCGGTTAGTGATGGGCGCTCTGTTTAAGGAACAAACGACTTCGGTTACACGGACAAAGCAGCTCTCTTCGTTGTCATAGCCAACGCAGTAGTAACCGCATGTAATTGTTCGGCTTCCTGGAAATGACCTATGCTTATCTTCTCCGGATTCAGCTTAGTTAAAAACTGATAAAACTTTGAAAGATGGTCGTTTCGAAGAGGTCTATTATACGCCTATGATCATCTGTCGACTGCAAGAGTTGCAGCATTCTTTTTTCAATGTCGCTCAAGGATGTTGCAGTAAAATCTGTAACCAAATCCGTTAAAATAACCTCCGGGTCAGCCCCGTGCTTTGTCCCAATTCTTGCAAAACCTGTAAATTGTCTGTTAAATCGATCGATTATTTTCTGGCGCTCCTGAGCCAGCAATGCACGTGCTGCTCTAGCAAGGACGTCCCTACCAATCTTGTCTATTTCAACCCGCAGCACCTCCGCCAACTCGTGACCCCACGGCAATCTTAGAATCCATAATTTCCCGCTTATTTTTAATTAATTGCGGCATCACTCTAAACACCAATCACCTCATTTTCTGTGTTTGTGTGTAAAAATCATTTAAGCGACCCAGCGTGCGGTCGATCCTTACAATCCGAGATCGTATATTAGCTTCCACTTAGTGATGGGCTCTCCATTTAAAGACGAAGGATAATAGGCTTGGGAAACTCAGCCTGAGCGCCTCGCTTCTTATTCGCAGCCGACGTAGTAGTGGTAACAGCATGCAAGCGCTCGGCATCCTGAAGGTTGCCTCTACTTCGCTCCGGCGCATCCAGATTCAATTTATCTAAAAACTGATAAAACTGCGAAAGGTGGGTGTTTCGAATTGGGCTATATTTAAAAAAGCCACAGAAAATAGTATTTTTATAAGCTATACGGCGGCGCGCTATTGCCTTGAGTTGCGTAAGGAAATCTTTAGCTACAACAGGATTATCAGCCCACTTTGGGTCCTGAGAACGAGACCACATACTATGAATCAAGTTTTGCATCTCCAAAATACCCGTCGGCACATCCTCTTTTTTTCTCAGACCAAGAGAAGACCCGTACAGCTGCTCATGCCAATAATTGTGATCCAAAATAGCTGTCATCAGAACACCGCAGAGCTGGCGATGAATCCTCTCAGCGGGTGATTGAAGAACGAGCACTGCTTGGTTTAATTGTTCTAATAGTGCTTCTGCGGTTGTTACAGATTGGGCGCTATGGTCATCGACAATTTCATGCTTCTCCTCTCGCCGATCCATTTTTTGCTCTTCACCTAAATGACTAGCCTGTGCGGGCGCAGTCGTTCTGGGATCAGTTGTTGCAGGCCTGACTATAGCTTCGACTAATGCGTCTTGGACTCGAACCGCCTCCAGCAGTGGTCCTAAAACTTCCGCAGGCACCACTCCCTGATAGACGACATTCGCTAGTTTTAATGCTTCAAGCAACTTACAAGAAGTACGGGCGGCGTTAAGGTGCATTCGCAAGTCGCTCAAAACCTTATCCCGCTCTTGATTCGAAAGCGATCTCGCCTCGGCCTTCATCTGCATATTCCTACCCAGGACGACGATGCGGTCAATCAGGCTATTCACTGCAGGTGTCTCCCCAGCCTCGTGCTTGAGATTTAATTGAGAAAATTCATCAAGGAGCCCTTCTACCTGTATATTATAGGTATATTCTTGATGCTTTTGCTGGTAGGCTATTCGTAATTTTTCAAGCCTTTCAATCTGCTCCTTTATCCCTTGCACCTCAGCATAAGGGCCTCCGGCGGCTTGTTGCTGCTCGACATAAGCCTTGATCGCGGTCTCCGAGACAGCATCTTCGAGCAAAGTGGCTGGTTTCTCCCCCCAAACAAACTGAGGCCTGCCCAACACATCAACTGTAAGTGTAAAGGGCTTCGAAGCGTCGCCTAGCAGCTTTTGGTAATCTACGTCGCAAGCCAACTCCCTTAAAACCGTATTTAACATCTTCGCGCTATCAGTCAGTCTACTCCCAGCATTATCCGCCTGACGCAAAAGTCCTGTCACACTTAATGCAATGTCACGCAGGGATAGTTCAGAAAAAGTTTTTAGCAAACTCTTTACTAAAATACTCTCTGTTTTGCCGCTGTAATTATCCGGAATATGCGCAAAACCTTTAAATTGGGCGTTAAGGTTCGCGATTCTCTCCTGTCGCTCCTCCCTCAATTCTTCTTTTTTCAATTCACTTACTAAGAATTTTTTTATCTGACGTTGCAACTTCCATGCCAACTCTCGCTTTAAATGTATCAGGTTAATTTGTTTTCTAAGCACCGGCCGCATAGCCTCACTAACAGCACGATCTTTCTCTTGGACTTTCTTTTGTTCCGCCTGTAATGTAGTGAGTAACTGCGCACTAACTTCATCCAGCTCTTGTTTGAGCCTATGAAGGGTTCCGTCATAGGTAGCTACTAAAGCTTTATCTTCCACAGGAACGCCAGCAGGGACCTTTAATAGCTCGAGGTCGCCGATAATCTGGACTTCCTGTAAAGCCCTATCCAAAACCGCTTGGGTAGACGCTTTTGCATGATTTAAAACAACCTGATCAATGAAAAGTCTTGGCGCTAAATGCTTTTCTTCTATCTGCACGGACTCGTCGGGCGGCAAAGCTCTAGCTCCAGGCTCACCTATGCTGATAACAGCACTGCCTAGAGGGACCGAAGCCTCTGTCATTCCTGGTTTTCTCAACAACATAAAGCACCTCTTTCTTCATTTGCGTGTGAAAATCATTTACCCGCTACAGAGCCAAAAGAACAAGCTTTCGCAGCAACAGCGGCAATTTCAGCATTTTGCAGACTTGCAATCGCACCCCCGGTTTTAGCCGCCTGCAACCCCCCTGTCAAGCAGCTTAGGTTACGCGAACAAAGCAGCTGCTTGCTTCGTTTTCGTAGCTAATGCAGTAATAACCGCATGTAATTGCTCGGCTTCCTGGAAATGACTTATGCTTATCTTCTCCGGATTCAGGTTAGTTAAAAACTGATAAAACTTCGAAAGGTTGTCATTTCGAAGAGGCCTATATACAAATAAGCCGCAGAAAATGGTATTTTTATAAGCTAAGCGAACGCTCGCTATTCGCTTGAGCTCCGAAAGAAAATGTTTAACTGTAGCAGGATCATTAGCCCAGTTTTCATTTTCAGTTTCCATCCTCAAAACCAACCTTTGCATCTCCGCAATACCTGTCGGCAAATCCGCTTTCTTTCTTAGAGAGGAGCCGCACAACTGTTCATGCCAATAATGATGATCTGAAATAGCCGTGGTTAGCATACAACCGAGTTGGCTAGCAATCTGCTTATCAAGTTCAAGATCAGCCACAGCGGCGTCGAGTCTTCTTAATAATGACGCTACGTTAGTTGGGCCAACCCCCTCAGAGCTGCTATCAACCTCGCGCTTGACCTCGATCTCCGCGTGGAAGGACCTTACTGAACCAGCACCCAGCACAGACGAAGCCCGCGTAAGCTCAGCTGGCGCAGGCCTGACGAGATTCTCGATTAAGTCAGCTTGTATTTGAAGCGCATCCATCAACTTCTGTAAAACCGGCTTAGGCAGACTTCCATGATAGGCGATCTTCGCTTGTTGTATCGCTTCGTACAACTGATGAGAAGAGCGAGCGACGTGAATATACAAACGACAATCACTCAGAAGCTTAAGCCGCTCTTTATCCGTATTTGGTTTTATAGCGACTACCCTCTGCACCTCGGTTTTCAACTGGCTTAGACCTTTGAGCAGATCATGTTGTAATGTATCAAACCCATTCATAGGCTGAGGAATTGTACTTTCCGCTGCCTCTTTATAGCTAGGAAAAGCCCTAAAGAGCAAAAGTGCTTCACTTAAATAAACATCCTGTATTTGCTCCCTTTTCGCACGAGAGTAGTGAGTGACCATGCGCTGATAGGTCAATCGCATCCAGTCCAGTTCGCCAAGCTTGGACTTCATGCTTGCAATTTCTGTCGCAACCGTCTGAGCCGGGTCTCGTTGCCGGTTATAAGCTGCGATCTGCTCGGGGCTGATTTCGGGCACCCCGGGATTCCATCTAAAAAACCTAGTGAACTGAACCAATTGCAGCGCTTCTCGCGCGTCAAGCTTGCGCTTCATACTTGCAATTTGTATCGCAATAATCTGAGCCGATTTTGGCTGCTGGTTATCAGCTGCGATCTGCTCGGGGCTGATTTGCGAAAGACCAAAGGTAAAAGGTATAACAGGTGATGCCGCACGAGGGGCAAGAAGCAGCGCTAGATACCCGTTGTCTTTTGCCAAATCAGATAAGACGGTGCATATCTTCTTATAATTATCAGACAAACGGCCATGATCATCTGTCGACCGCAAGAGTCTCTGCATTCGTTCTCGAATGGTGTTCAAGGATGCTGTAGTAAAATCTGCAACCGAATACGCTAAAGTAAGCGCCGGGGTAACCCCGGGGCCTGTCTCAATTTCTGCAAAACCATTAAATTGCCTGTTAAATCGATCGATTATTTCCTGGCGCTCCCGAGTCCGTAGTTCGCGGGCTGCTCTAGCAAGGGTTTCCCTACCAATATTTTCTATTTCAGCCAGCAGCACCTCTGCCAACCATTGTTTTGAGGCTTGCAATAAGGCGATTTGCAGCTTATCTCGATGCTCCTCCAGCTCTCTTTTGTGAGCAGAAAGGATGGCGCGAAGATTCTGTAAGGAGGGGGACTCCGCCTCAATAGAAGTAGTTTCAGGAATCTCAAATTTCATAAGGTCCTTTGTAAGCAGCTCAATTTGCTCCCTAATCGCCATCAAATCAGCTGGATTCAAAACCATCGCGAGCGGACCTGCCACCCGATCAGGCGCTTTGCCTTCATCCAAACCCGAGGCCGTGGCAGCTAGGGCAACTCGCGACTCCACGATACGCTTAGAATCCAGAGTTTCACGCTTACTATCCCCATCGTGAGTGATATCCTCTCGCACCCTTCTCAGCATAAATCACCTCATTTTCTTTGTGTGTGTGTGTGCGTGTGTGTGTGTGTAAAAAGCATTTAACCGACCCAGCAGGCGGTCAATCCTTACAATCTGATGTCGCCTATTAGCTTCCACTGAGTGATATGACTCTCCATTTAAAGAGTAAAAGGCTTGGACTTGGAAGTCACACGAGCATTGCTCGTGGTAACAACATGCAATTGCTCGGCAGCCTCAAGCTTACTGCTTATATATAGCCCCTGGGTATCCAGCTTCAGTTTATCTAAGAACTGATAGAACTGCGAAAGGTGGGCGCTGCGAAGAGGGCTATATTTAAATAAACCGCAGCAAACAGAATTTTTATGAACTATGCGGCTGCTTGCTATTGCCTGAAGTCCCGCAAAGAACCTTGTAGCTAAACCAGGGTCATTCGCCCAGTTTTCATTTTCAGCCCGCAGCGTAGAAATCAACACTCGCATCGCCAAAATACCCGTCGGCAAATCTTTTTTCTTTCTCAGACCAAGAGAAGACCCGTATAGCTGTCCATGCCAATAATGACGATCCATAATTGCCATGGTCAGAGTACGACAAAGTTGGCCACGAATCAGCTCAACTGGTGATTGAAAAGCAGTCACAGCTGCATCTAGTTTTTCTAATAGTGCTTCTGTCTCTGTTGCGGGTTTGCTCAAATGGAGGTGTCTGCCAGCCTCATGCTTGGACTCATGCTTAGACTCGTGCTTAGACTCGTGCTTAGACTCGTGCTTGGACTCATACGTGGACTCGCTTCGCCCGCACTGATGGTCTACTAAATCGGCAGCTGCTTCAGGTCTAGATGAAGTGGGTTCGATCACTCTTTGGACTAACTCACTTTGCATTTTAAACGCTGCACACAGTTGACCTGAAAACGCCACAGGCAACTTTCCATTATAGATGACATTTGCTTCTTGTATCACTTTGAGCAACCGGTAAGAAGAACGGGTGGCATTAACGTGCCGGCGCAGATCCTGAATAATCTCATCCCGACTCTGAAACATATAAACCAGCTTGTCCGCTTCGGCTTTCCGCTTCCAAAAACTCTCGTGCAAAGTGACTATACTCTTAGCCAGGAGTGTCTCTTGGCTTTGCACACCCCCGCACTTGGAATTAGTTTGTCCAACTGAATGTCTAGCTGCATCGTTAACTTCCTGCTTAACTTCCTGCTTAACTTCAATCTGTACGCTTTGCTCAAGATCAATCAGAGCACCATTAACAAGGGAAGACTGACCATTGAATATTACTTCTTTAAATTCAGCTATAATTGTGCCTATCTGACTATCATGGGCCTGACGTTTTATCTCTCGACCATTATTATAGTCATCACACCCACTCCGATAGATTGCTTGCAAAGTCTTAAGCTTGCCAACCAGGATCTTCATCCAGCTAATTTCCGCCACAGCATAGGCATGACCTACTCTTTGCTGCCTGACATAAGCACTGATCGCTTCCGACGAACGCAAAAGTTCGGCTTCCATCAAATTAGCTTTTTCATTCCACACAATAAACTGGCTACCACCATCAATTCGAAAGGGAGAAGGCGAATCAGGCGATGTTGTTCCAAGAAGCAGCTCCTGGTAGCCTGCTTCGGCAGCCAACTCACGCAGGGCCTTAGTTACCTCTTTCAAGCTATCAGACGCAGAGTGGTCGTGGTCATCCATTTGACGCAAAAGGTCGAGCATTCTTTCTTGGATTCTTGTTAGGGACAGCCCAGAAAAATCCCGAGCCAACTCATCCAAAAAACTCACCGATTTATAGCTAGCATTAATCTGCGCAAAACCTTGAAATTGTCTGTTGAGCCGCGCGACTTTTTCTAATTCAGCCCCTCCTGGATCGAGCTTTGCCTTTTCAACGGCTTTTCTTATCCCAGCACGTAATCTCTCAGCCAATCTTTGCTTTAAGGCTTGTAGTAAGGCGATTTTCAACTGCTCTCTACCCGCTATCAGCTCTAATTTACATGCATGAAGGCCTGCGACACTAGCCGCTAACTCTAAGTTTTCAGGCACAGGGTCCGGGTCTTTGACTTCGCTAAGGGTCTTTGTAATCTGAGAAATTTCATCCTTAACCATTTTTGCCCACGCGATGAGTTGACCCGCGCCAGGTCGCTGATATTTACCTTCACGCGGCCTCGGCCTCACTGCATCGAGGGTCAAGGTTGTAGTTGACGGTTGAGAGAGGCTCCTCCTGGTACCTGCAGGTACTAAAGCTGGAGCTGCTAGTGCCGCAGCTGAAGCTGCTGGAGCTGAAAATGCTGGCACTACAACGCGCGAAGTCATAAGTTCATCACTTAAGTCGGAAGAATATGGCCTTATGTGCCGTAGTACTCTAAACATAAATCACCTCTCCAGCATTTTTGCGTGTGAAAATCTTTAACGCCATATAAAGCTATGAGAACGAGCTTCCTCAGCAACCTCAGCAGCTTTTGCATTTGGCAGACTTACAACCGCGCCCACGGTTTGAGCCGCCTGCAAACCTACCTTTGCTGATTCAAACTCATTCAAATTCTCAAGAAACTGATAGAACTGCGAGACCGCTGCAGGCCTTTTCGAATTAAAGAACCAGCCGCCGCGGCGGTCTCTATGCGCTTGAATACGTTCCTGTGCCACCCCTTTCAGCTGCGCAATAAATGCAAGGCACTTGCCAGAATCTTTAAGCCATTCCGCATTGGGGCGCCAATCACGCCCCTGCACAATCGCCACCATGCTCTCTATTCCTGTCGACACTTCGGAACCTCGAAAGGCAGAAAAGCGAAGTAAACTATGCCAATAGTCGCGATTCTGAATGACGCTACCAAGCAATCGGCACAATTGCTCGGTAGCTTGCTGTTCTGCTTGCACTTGATGGCCCTCTCGAAGGGTGCGTTGAAGGTCTTGGAGAGCCCTCACCTGGTTACTTAAATTACTTAACTTCCATCGCATTTCCTCCAGAGGTGTCACGACATGAGAAACACCGTCGCCCTTTGCTTCACCGGCTATTGGTTGATGAACACAGTCACGCATCAGTTGTTCTTGAATCTCAGATGCTTGATTGATTTTTGTAGCGAGCGGGCTCGGCACCGCACAGCCCAATCTTCGATAAATCAGTGAAATTTCTTGCATGACTTCGAACAGTTCATAAGAGCACCTAACAAGACCTCCAGACAAGGTCGCAGAGTCAGCGAGCGCCGATTTCTCTTCTGCCAGCTGAAGAAGGTTCAGCTGCGCGACACTCGCGTCTAGTTTGTCAAGCGTCTTCTTACTAATAGGCAGGAGTTCCCCTGCTGCAAATTTTCTCTTCACGTTTTGAACAACGGCCTGATCCGCTTGCAACCTGACTTGACCGCGTTGAAGATCTTTAAGACCGTGAACCTGTCGATTTAGTTCAGCCAACAGAGATAAAGGCTGAGGCCTAGCTACAGCCCCCGGATCTTTTTCTTCCCTGCCTGCAGGCGGGAGAAGACAAGATTCCACCAATTTCGCCTGGACATCAAAGGCACTCCTTATTTTTTCTATAAGTTCCGGCGGCAACTTGTGCCCTGGGTAGATCTGTATCAAGTTTTGCGTGACTTCGAGCAAATCAATGGAGGAACGGGCAATTCTTTCGGACACTTCAAATGCATGCTCCACATTCAACTTCTGCTCTGCAGCCAAACGGCCCACTTGAGCGACACCCTCACCTATTTTGCTAAGCATCACCAGACTAAGGAGCGGGAAACTCTTTCCCTGCAAGTCTCGAATAGCCTGCTGACTTGCTTGAAATTGTTTTTGATGGCTTTGAAATTCGTCATAAAGACTGCGAACCTGTTCATCAAAAGCGATTAACTTTGACTGCGCCAACTTCAGAGGATGCGCAACCGCAGAGCGCTCATGTTTTACTTCACTTCTAGGGGAACGTGGTGGACAGCAAGCCGTCATCAAGTGTTGATGAGCCTCAAATGCCCTATTTATTTTTACTTGAAGCGGGCGCGGCAACTCTTTCGGGTAGAATAATCGAAAATCTTGAGCAACCTCGAGCAGCCGACAGGAGGAACGAGCAATACCTAAAGGCATTTGCAGCGTGCCCGCGCCACTCAGATCCAACTCCCTCTCCATCAAATGGGCTTTTAGAGTAGCGACGCTCGCTATAATGGGCACGTATTGATCATCAGGAACTTGAGCAAATTTAGCGCGAGGATTTGCTGCCAGCAACTTATCCAATTCATCAACAAGAGCGCCAAGGACGTCCTGCTCCTCTTGTAGCTGCTCCTGAAGCATTTTAAGCGCTCGAATCTGCTCCCTGAAGGCATGCAACTTGGGATGCAAATTTTTCAGAGGGGGTGCGGACCTGGAAGCCTGCTTTTCTTCCCCCGCCAGACAAGACTGCATCAACTGCGCCTGCGCCTCAAACGCCTCGTTCATTTGCTTTACAAGCTCGCGTGGGAAAGCTCGGGTTGAATAAATCTGGGAAAGACTTTGCGCGAACTCAAGCAGCTCGTAGGAAGCCCGCACGATCTCTGAAGGTACTTGCATGGCACCTGTCAGATCCAGCGCGTTAGCCTGTAATTTCTTTTTCAATTGCGTGATGCCAGCTAAGATGCCCTGCCACTGCGCCTTGGGAACTCCACTATATTTAATGCGAGGTTCGCGACGGTCCTCGTCCTGCAACCTCTCCAACTCACGCAAAATAAGGCTTGCTTCAGCCAGGTCTACTTCTTTCGCATCTTGAGGGACCAGTTGTTGCATTCTAAATCGTAAAAAATTCGCATCCAGCTGAGCGATCTCAGTCTGTAATTCCTGAATACCGGCAGCCAACTCAGCTCGTTTTTGGGGCTGAGCATGCACCTGAGCGCTCCTCTCGCTTTGAAGCTTTCTCGCTTGCACGATGACGTCTCTTCTAACATTAAAATGTTTTTTACCCTGACCAGTAGACTCATCAAAAACCGATATCGGAACTGCATCGGGCTCCTGTGGCTGGAACAGCGCTTTCGCGACTATTCTGTCAAGCTGCGCCTGCAATCCGGGTGTGGCATCCAGTGAGCCGCTCGTGTCCTCCAAAAATTGGCAGACCATGGGCAGAACCATTTCAAATGTATCGAGTTCGGAGAAGTTAGAATTTAAATCTTCATTGAAAACAAGCTCTTCTCCGTTTACCCTAACATAACCTTCAAGCCGTTGACGGATCCCAACACCACGTGTTCTCGCACGCTCGCACAGCAGTCTTAGTTCCGCTTTTATAGCTTCCGCCAACGCCCTCTTCATTTCTTGAATCCGGCCATTGATATCGAACTCACTGAGTTTCGCCTCTTGTCCTTCCAACTGCTCCCGCTGTTCCTTAAACAGATCAAGCCGACGACGGGCGTCTTGTACCTGATACTGGAGCCCTGCTTCGGCCTCAGTCAATGGTATCTGGGTCTGAACGGAGGGCCCACGCAAGTGTTTTGCTTCCCCCACCGCTTTTCTACCCTTAGCCTTACGAGCGAAATAGTCTTCCTTCCTTTTTAATTGAGCGTCCAAAGCCTTGAGAATGGTCAGTTGATGTTGAGAAAGAGTTGTCGCTGGCGAATCACCAGCAAGTGACATAATAGCGGTATGTGACATTCGTGGAGACATGAGCTTGAACCTCGTTTGTGTATTAATGTATATAAATCTAGCTTAAATTATACCGACTAAGCCTTAAGGAAATCTGAGCAAATTATATCTAAATATGCCTCTTTATGCGATAGAAATCGCAATTTAGAACTGCACAGGATCTATAGGATACCAACCGGATTGCCAGTCCTCTTGAGCACAAAAAAGCATCTCTTTTATCAAGCAGATAGAGGTCTTTCGTGTATATATTCGCTCCACCCTTCCCCTAACCCCTTCCTCCACGCCGTTCGTGGAGGAAGGGGTTAGGGGAAGGAGGTAAAAACGATTTACTTTACATTTTTATGCGAATTCGCTTTAATGTGCAAACTGGACAATCATTATTGTTTTACCCTTAAAAATGCGTTTACTATTCATCCTCCTCTTCGCTCTAATCAGTCTTTCAAGCAACCCTTCCCTTGCTGAGCCGCCAGCTGCTCGTCAGCAGGAATGGCTCATTGACACCGATGTCGGCCCGGACGATGCTATAGCGCTTCTCTACTTATTAAAACAGCCCTCGGTCAAAGTGACAGCCATCACCATTGAAAGTGATGGCAACGCGCATTGTCAACCAGCCTTTGCCAATGTGGCCGGGCTTCTGCAACTGGCAGGACAGCGTAACATTCCACTCGCTTGTGGCCGCTCTACGCCGCTCCGCGGCACGCATCACTTTCCTCAAAACGTGCTGGATAGCTGCGACCGCATGGCAAACACACCGCTACCCCAATCGACCCTGCCCCGCTCTCGAAAAACCGCGAAAGACTTAATGATTGAAACTTTAAACAAAGCCGCCAAGCCGATGAATATTCTCGCGATTGGTCCTTTAACCACTTTGGCCGAAGTTTTTGAACAGCAGCCGCAATTAAAAGCCAAGGTGCATATGGTTTACATCATGGGCGGAGCAATCCGGGTTCCGGGAAATATTCACGAAACCGTGGCCAGCAATCTTAATCAGAGCGCGGAATGGAATATCTACCTTGACCCTTATGCGGCAGACCAGCTTTTCCACTCCGGCTTGCCGCTCACCCTCGTGCCGCTGGATGTGACTAATCAAGCTTTGGTCGATCACGCATTTTATGAACAGCTGCAACAGCAACAACAAACACCGGCTGCGAAGTTTGTTTCTTCCCTGTTAGACCACAAGAAACAACAGTTGCAGAGTAAGACCTGGTATCTGTGGGACCCCCTGGCAGCGTTGATTGCGATGAATGAAAGCTTAACACGCTTTGAGGTCTTGCCGCTTTCGGTAAGACAAGAACCCGAAGCTTGGTCAGGCGCGACCGTGATTGATAAGAAGCACGGCGGAAAAGTGCGGGTGAGCATTGGCATTCAAAGTGAAAAACTCAAACGGCAACTAATCACCGGGCTAAATCAAGGCTAAGCGTTATCTCAATTGTCATCCTGAGCGCAGCGAAGGATCTCCCCGCTGCTTAGGGAGTGAGATCCTTCGCTGCGCTCAGGATTGCAGGACAAATTTTTAATAATACTCAACCGTAATAATATTTGCTCGCCCATACTGAATCGAAAACGAAATAATAGAATAGTTCGAAACATAGCTATCCAGATAACCATAATTCGGATGCCAGATGGTTACATTCGTCGTCGGGAAAACCAAGTTGCTGACGATGCGATAAACACCGTTGCCATTGAGCCAGTCAGAGATACCCGTATACGGCACTTCAACCTCGATCGGATCCGGCGTATTATTGATGACTAAAATTTCAGTGCCATACATGCTGTTTTTCGTAAGAGCGATTGAATTTCCAGTTCGCTTAAATTGAGCGCCGGTATATTTCCCTTTCAGATCGACGCTTGCAAAAGAAAGCGAGGTGAAGCACAGCAAAGCTATTAAAGAAAGACAAGTCAACATGATTTTTTTCATTTTATATCCTCGTTGTCAAGATCACTATCAATTCCCTCAGGTAAAGTGCTTTGGGAAAATTCAACAGACCCTCAGTATTGCCGGATGCTTCCTTCATCCTTCGCACGCGCGTATGGTAATAGAGATGAGCGTTAGGTTCAATGAGGAGAAGCGAACGCCGCGAGAAAGCCGATTGACTTCACAAGGAAAGCGAAACACAATGTAAAAAGTGCAAAAGTCAGAGGGCCGCCTTCAGCGAAATATAAGATCTTTAAAAAATCTGGGATAGTTACCATGGTTAAAAAACTTTTAATAGCCGGCGCTCTTTTCGCCGCAAGCACCCTCAACGCTCTCGCCGCCCCTTATCTCGGTGCGGGGCTCGGCATACAAAACACCGAGTCCTATAATGGTCTGCTCGCCACCGTCTTTGGTGGCTACAGTCTCAGCTTCGGTGAATATCAAAATTATTACTTCGCTGGCGAAATTTTTGGCGATACCGGTTCCCTGCCCTTAAGCCAGAATTATTATCGCCGCACCAATTTTGGTTTTGGCGCCAGCCTGCTGCCCGGCTATGTTTTCCGCGAAGCGGTTTTAGTTTACCTGCGTATAGGCGTGGAAACCTTTCGCTACTCAAAAACCTTACAGATGTTCACCGGCGGCCAGCTGGGTCTTGGTTTGCAAATGGACCTCTCGAATACCTGGGCCATGCGTGGAGAATATATTTATACAGGCCAAGGTATTATCCAAAATTTTGGCTACTCCCGCTTCAACTTTTTCAAACTTGGTTTAATCTATAAGTTTCAATAATCACCACGGACAAAACACGAGTACAGCACTTGGCTTATTTTGGTCAGGATGCCCGGGTAGAAACATTCAAAACGACCGAATTAATCGAACAATAATTGGGCGTTAGTACTAGCGCGGAAACCTTTCCTAGACTATAATCCCCACTTGGAATTTTTTCAGGGATGTGAAATTAACAATGCTAGCGACGCAGCAAGCTGAAATTCTTGATTTTAACGCCTTATCTCGCTCAGAAATTAGTCAAACATTACAAAAATACCAGCTTGGACTCACTGTTGACGAAGCCCTCACCATCCAAAATAGCATTTTAAAACGGCCACCCAGTTTAACAGAAGCCATTCTCTGGTCTATTCAAGGTTCCGAACATTGCTCCTACAAATCCAGCCGCAAGCATTTAAAAAAAATGATTACCGACGGCCCCAATGTCATCTTAGGGGCTAAAGAAGACGCCGGCATTGTCGCTGTGGCTCAGGATAAACAAGGCCATCGCTATGGCATTGTCATGAGCCATGAATCCCATAACCATCCTTCACAAATCGTGCCCTATGAAGGGGCGGCCACAGGCGTTGGCGGTAATGTACGCGATGTCTGCTGCATGGGCGCCGAAGTCATCGCCATCGGCGATGGGCTGCGTTTTGGCTCCTTGCAGCTTCCCAAAACTCGCTGGATCCAGGAAGGCGTGATCGCGGGCATCGCCGGTTATAGCAACCCCATTGGCGTTCCCAACCTCGCCGGCGATGTGTATTTCGATTCCGGCTATAACGAAAATTGCCTGGTCACCGTGGTCACGCTTGGCGTGGTGCGTGACGACGCCGTCATTCACTCCTACGCACCGCAAAACGCGGAAGGCTATGTCTTTATTTTAGTGGGCAAGCCCACGGACAACAGCGGTTTCGGCGGCGCAAGCTTTGCTTCGGCGGACTTAAACGAAGAACAGCAAGAACGCAACAAAGGCGCAGTCCAGGAACCCAACGCTTTTTTAAAGCGTCACTTACTCAAGGCCAATAATGCCCTCTTCCGTCTACTGCAAGAAAAGAACAAAATCAACCAGGTTGCCTTCAAAGATTTAGGCGCAGGCGGCGTCGCCTGCGCCTCCGTTGAGATGGCTGAAAGCGGCGGCTATGGCGCGGAAATACACTTAGACCAGGTGCCAGTCAGCCTGCCGCATTTGCATCCCTCTGTCATTCTCTGTTCCGAAACGCAGGAACGTTTCATGTGGGTCGTGCCCCCGGAGCTAAGCGATCTCATCCTCAAACACTATAATCAAACTTTTGCCCTGCCCGCTATTTCCGCCGGCGCACAAGCCAAAATAATCGGCAAAATTCGTTTGGATAAAAAATATGTGGTTTATCACCATCAAAGCATTCTGGTCGATGCTTTAGCCGCCGATGTCACCAAGGGACTGCTTTACGACCGACCCTACACGGCGCCACAAAAAAATCGGCGCGAGCCCCAACTCCAGCCGCTCTCGAATTATAATGACGTCTTATTAAAACTCCTGGCTCATGAAAATATCGCCTCCCGTGCGCCAGTCTTTGAAAAATATGACAAACAGGTCCAGGGCCGCACCATTCTGGAAACCGGAGAAGCCGACGCCGGCGTCATGCAGCCCTTTAATGAAAATAAATACCCCGAGGAAATTCGTCTCACTGGGATTGCCCTGGCAATGGACCAGCATCCGCGCTACAACAAAATGGACCCCTATTGGGGTGCAGTGAACGCCGTGGTCGAAGTCGCGCGTAAAGTTGCAGCCGTAGGCGCAAGCCCGCAGGCCGTCACCGACTGTCTCTGCTTTGGCAATCCAGAAAAACCAGAACAAATGTGGGAATTCACGGAATCCGTCCGCGGCATCATTGATGCCTGTCAAGCAATCGGCCTCCAAGATTTTCCCGGCGCTTCATTGCCGATCATTTCCGGCAACGTCTCCTTCTACAATGAATCCAAATCTGGCGCCATTCCACCCAGCCCCATGATGAGCTGTCTCGGCATGCTGCCGGATGTCCGCAAGGTCGTTTCCAGACACTTCCGGCAAGCCCAGTCTACTTTAATCCTCCTTGGCGAAAGACGGGATGAATGCGGCGGCGGCGCCTATTACGAACTTTACGGCGAGTTGGGTGCCCAACTCCCCAAGCCCCGCCTGGAGCAGATCAGCCAGGAATTGCGCACCATTTATGCCTTAATTCAGCAAGAACAAATTCTTGCGGTGCAGGTAGTTGCTAAAGGCGGCCTGGCCGTGGCCCTGGCCAAAATGAGTTTTAAAAACCGCATCGGCTTCACCGTGGCGCTGCCCGGCTCCTTGCCAATGGATAAAAAATTATTTAGCGAAACCGGCGGCTTTATTTTGGAAGTCGAACCCTCCAAGCTCGCCTCGGTCAAAGCGCTTTTAGCACAGCGACAACAGCCCTTTGCCCTTCTGGGACAAACGCAAGCGCCACCACGCCTGCAAATTGAAACGGCCTTGGATCTCTCCCTTGAGGAAGCGAGCCTGGCTTTTGAAAACGGACTACGGGAAAAACTCTTATGACCATTCTAGATTATAAAGCGGCGGGTGTTGACATCGAAGCGGGAAATGAAGCCGTCAAACGCATCAAAAAAGCCGTTGAAAAGACCTTCTCCCCCGCGGTACTAACAGACATCGGCAGCTTCGGCGCACTCTACGATTTAAAAACAATCATTCAAGAATACAAACAACCCGTCCTGGTGCAAAGCATCGACGGTGTCGGCACCAAAACCATCCTTGCCCGCATGATGCAAAAATATGACACCCTGGGCATCGATTTAGTCAGCGCGACCACCAATGACATCATCGTGCTGGGCGCCAAGCCGCTCACCCTGCTGGATTATATCGCCAATGACAAGTTGCGACCGGAGGTGGTTGAACAATTGGTTCATGGCATGGCCAAGGCTTGCTGTGAAAATCAGATTTCGCTGGTGGGTGGTGAAACGGCGGAGATGCCAGGTACCTATTTACCCGGCGAAATTGATTTAGTGGGTATCATCACCGGCGTCGTGGAAAAAGACAAAGCCATCCTCGGGAAAAACATTGTTCCCGGTGACTTGGTCTTTGCTTTTGCCTCCAGCGGTTTGCACACCAACGGCTATTCACTGGCGCGGAAATTATTTTTTGAGCACAACCGCTTTACCGTGGAATCCAAACTGCCTGAACTTCCTGTCACTTTGGGCGAAGCGCTACTCGAGCCTCATATCAATTACACGCTGCCGGTCCAAGCTCTTTTGCAACAGTCCATCGAGATCAAAGGCATGGCCCACATTACCGGCGGCGGACTGCTGGAAAACCTTCCCCGGATCCTGCCTCGAGGGTGCTCCGTTGAAATTCTCAAAAACACCTGGCCACAACAGCCGCTCTTTTCTCTATTACGCGACCTGAGCCGCCTCGATGACGCGGAACTCTACCGCACCTTCAATATGGGCGTTGGCCTGGTGATGATTATCGCGCCGGAAATGGCGGATAAAATCCACTTAGCACTGAAAAAAATGCCCCACTTTAAACTCTATGAAATTGGTCAAGTCATTTCGGGTGATCGCAAGGTAAAACTATGCGCATAGCCATCATTCAATTCCCAGGCTCCAACTGCGAACGCGAAACCCAGCTCGCGGTGCAACGCGCCGGCATGGAGCCCGTCGAGTTTTTATGGAACCAACCCAGCGAAACCTTGAGTCACTTTGAGGGTTATATTTTGGTCGGCGGTTTTTCCTATGAAGACCGCGCACGTTCTGGAATCATCGCCGCCCTCGACCCGCTGATGCTGAAATTGCGCGAAGAAAGCCGTCAGGGCAAACCCCTCCTCGGTATTTGCAATGGCGCGCAAATCCTGGTGGAATCAGGCTTGGTCCCCGGCCTGGAAAATGACCAACTCGGTGCAGCCTTAACCGACAATAAACGTCTTCGTCAGGGGAAAGTTCTGGGTACCGGCTTTTATAATGCCTGGGTCCACCTGCGCCTAACAGACCACTATCAAGCCGGCGCCTTCACACGCTGCTTAAGTCCCCAACAAGTGCTTCATCTACCGGTCGCCCACGGCGAAGGCCGCTTTCTCCTTCCCCCCGCTCTGCTCGGTGAAATGCAGGCTCGCGGTTTAAACCTGTTTCAGTACTGCGCCGAAACGGGCGAGGTGCGGGATGAATTTCCCATCAATCCCAACGGCTCCATTGACAATATCGCCGCTATCACCAATCCATCCGGCAATGTGATGGCCATGATGCCACACCCGGAACGCACTGCAAACGGCGATGCCATTTTTCAATCCATGCGCGATTATATTCGCGAAGGCAATTATAAACGAGAGACGCCGTTGCGCTATCAACCGCCGGCTCTTGAAATTCACCATTACCAAACCGGCGGCGAACTAGCCCGGGAATTAATCGTGGAACTGATCATCACCGACAACCAAGCCCTGTCGGTTAACAATGAACTGCGGCGCGCCAACCTGGACGTCGAATTAAAGCGGCAAACGCATTGGGAAATTGAATGTGACAACCGAGTCACTTACGAAAAAATTCTCGCAAGCGAGCTGCTCTACAACAAGCGTAAAGAATTTGCTCTTGACTGCCCCGTTGCTCCCAAACTGCCCCGCGAACCGGCTTTTCTGGTGCGCGCCAAGGAAGATTGGATTGGCCGTCAAAAAAAGCAACGGCTTGAAACCCATTTTGGAATCAAAGGGATTCACGCCCTGCGTCACAGTGTCATCTGGCGGGTCCAGGCGCGTCAAAACCTGGACCTTATCACTCACCGTATCATCCACTCTCACATTTTATTTAACCCCTATGCCCATGACTGCTATCACTACTAAAGACTACAGCCCGCAAATTCGCCGGGCCTTGAATTTTCGTCTCGATGAAACGCGCCTTAGCCACGGTCAAAAATACCAAGGCAAGGTACGCGACACCTATGACCTCGGCGATAAACTTATCCTCGTCACGACAGACCGGCTCAGCGCCTTTGACCGCAACCTGGTATCCGTGCCCTATAAAGGACAGGTCTTGAACCTGACCAGCGCCTGGTGGTTCGAAAAAACCAAACACCTCGTCCCTAACCATGTGTTGGCCATTCCCGACCCGAATGTCACACTGGCAAAAAAATGCAAGGTTTTCCCCATTGAATTTGTTGTGCGCGGCTACATCACCGGCACCACCAGCACCTCGCTGTGGACACAATACAACAAAGGTATCCGCAACTATTGCGGCATCGCGCTGCCGGAAGGCTTGCGCAAAAATCAAAAACTCGATCAAGCCTTGATGACGCCAACCACCAAGGATGTGCATGATCGTCCCATTAGCCCGCGAGAAATCGTCGCGGAAGGCTTGATGAGCGCAGACGACTGGGAGCAAGCTTCCGCGATCGCGCTGCGTTTATATCAGTTTGGCGTGGAAGTGGCCGCCAAACACGGCTTAATCCTGGTCGACACAAAATACGAGTTAGGGAAAGATCACGAAGGAAACATTGTTCTGGTCGATGAAATCCACACGCCGGATTCCAGCCGTTATTGGCTGGCCCACAGCTACGTGGAACGTTTCGCGCAGCAGCAAGAACCGGAAAACATCGACAAAGAATTTTTGCGGCTTTGGTTCGCTAAAAATTGCGATCCTTACCAGGACGCTATTTTGCCGCAAGCGCCGGAGGAACTCATTGTGACCTTATCCGCGCGCTATATTCAGCTTTATGAAATGATTACCGGCGCAGCCTTTCCGTTTCCTGAATTAAAGTCTTCGCTGCAAGACCGCATTGCCGATAATATCGCAGCCTGTTTCGCATAAGGCTAAGAAACACTATATTGAGCTTCAACGCTGTATTTTGACGAAAACCATCAAAATACAGCGTTGAAGGCCATAGGAGCAGTGCGCATTATGTGCGGAATCATAGGGATATACAGTCAAGAGCCCGTTGCAACTCAGCTCTATGACGGTTTGATTCATCTTCAACATCGGGGGCAGGATGCCGCCGGCATCGTGAGCTATGACACCGAGGCAACGCCTCATTTTTATGTCAAGCGCGGGCTAGGCTTGGTACAGGAAATTTTCTCCCCAGAAGAAGTTATTCAATTCAAAGGTCAGTTTGGAATCGGACATACACGCTACCCCACAGCCGGAGGCTACAAACTCAGCGATGTGCAGCCGCTGCAATGCAACTCACCCCGTCAACTCGCCCTGGCCCACAACGGAAATTTAACCAACACCGCAGAGTTGACCGCACGCCTCACACAGCGCCTCACCTCCTCCATTGATTCCGAAGCGCTCTTGCTGCACTTGGCCGCTGATCTGCCGCCCCTCTCACCGGCATTCCCCTCACCGGCGCTCTTTGACCATCTTTGCGCCTCGGTTAAAAAAATCATGCAAACAGCCCAAGGCTCCTATTCCGTCCTCTGCCTCATCGAAGGCGGCGGGCTACTCGCCTTTCGCGACCCCCACGGCATTCGTCCCCTGGTCTTCGCTGAACGCCAGGCCGCAAACGGTAAAAAAGACTATATTTTTGCCTCCGAATCATCCATGTTTTATTCCTTGGGTTTCCAACTAAGCGGCGATGTTGAACCCGGTGAGCTGCTCTATGTCGACCTCCACGGCAACCTGCACCGCCGCAGCCTGATCCAAACTACATTTTCACCCTGCATTTTTGAATACGTCTACTTTTCCCGTCCCGACTCCATCATCAATCAAGCCAGTGTCTATCGCTCGCGGATGAACATGGGACAAAATCTGGCACGACAGTGGCAACAGGAACACCCGACGCTCACACCGGACATCGTAATCCCCGTTCCCTTTACCTCCAATACCGCCGCCCTGGCCTTTGCCAATGAAATCGGCGTGCGCTATTCCGAAGGCTTGTATAAAAACCCCTTTATTGGCCGCACTTTTATCATGCCGGACGGAAAAAAGCGCAGCCGCGGCGTGCGGCATAAATTGACGGCGCAAAAATCGGAAATTGAAGGCAAAAAAGTTCTACTCCTGGATGACAGCCTGGTGCGCGGAACCACTAGCGTCGAAATCGTGAAAATGGTGCGTGAATACGGCGCCAAAGAAATCTATTTTGTCCTCGCCTGTCCGCCGATCAAGCATCCCTGCTTTTACGGCATTGACATGCCCTCCGCCAAAGAGTTGCTCGCCGCCAACCAAAGCCTGGAAGAAATTCAGGCCCATCTGGGCGTAACCCAGTTATTATATTTGCAAATTGATCATTTGGTCGAAGCCGTTTCACGCGAAAGCAAGCAAAAAATTAGTACGCCGTGCTTGGCCTGTATGAATGGCTGCTATGTCTCCGGCCAAATGAACGAAAAAAAAATTCAAAGTCTAGAACAGCAACGGCAAAAGGATAAGCTTTAGCAAGCAATAACGCCGCCTACGGCGCAAATAAGTTTCAGATGGAGTGTGCACATCTTAATTAGAAGCAGCCTGACGCTCCGCGTTATGGCTGCAATCTCAAACCAGATGACCTGTGCACACCATCTGAATTAGAAGCAGCCAAACGCTGCGTGTTATGGTTACAGTTTCACACTTTTAAGGAATGAGCGATGAAAATACTGCTTCTTGGTTCCGGCGCACGCGAACATGCGCTGGCGAAAGCGCTGGCCCGTTCGGCGCAACAACCGGAGATCTTTTGTTTCGCAACCACCTATAACCCCGGGTTGATGGAACTCGCGGCCGGCTATCACGTCGGCGACCCCTGCTCCCGTCAGGAAGTCTTGCAAATGGCGCAAAAATGGCGGACGACGATGGCCCTCATCGGCCCCGAAGCGCCGCTAGAAAGTGGCGTAGCCGATTATTTAGCGAACCACCAGATTCCAACCATCGGGCCCACCAAGGCACTGGCACAAATTGAAACCAGTAAAGCCTTCGCGCGCAATTTGCTAAAAAAATATAAAATTCCCGGCAGTCCGGAATATCGCGTTTTCACCGGTCTGGACGGCGCGCAAGATTATTTAAAATACCTGGGCAACAATAATTTCGTGATCAAAGCCAACGGCCTAGCTGGCGGCAAAGGAGTTAAGGTGGCCGGCGATCACTTGCACTCACTCACCGACGCCTATCAATACTGCGTCGAACTCGACAAAAAAGGACAGTCCTTTTTAATCGAAGAAAAATTGCTGGGGCAGGAATTTTCCCTGTTATGTTTCACCGACGGCTACAGCACCCTGCCGATGCCGCTGGTGCAAGACCATAAGCGCGCCTTTGTCGGCAACAAAGGGCCGAATACCGGGGGCATGGGCAGCTATACCGCCGCCAATCATCGTTTGCCCTTTTTATCCAATGACGACATCCGCGCCGCGCTTCAAATCAATGAATTGACCATACAAGCCTTGATGGAAGAAGTCGGCGAACGCTATCAAGGCGTCATCTACGGGGGCTTCATGGCCACCAAGGACGGCATTCGACTCATCGAGTTCAACGCCCGTTTTGGCGACCCTGAGGCACTCAATCTTTTGGCCATTCTCGAATCGGATTTCTTGGAGCTCTGCCAGTCCATCATCATCGGCAAACTCAAGCCCGCACTCGTCAAATTCGCTCCTCTAGCTACGGTTTGCAAATACGCCGTTCCCGAAGGCTATCCGGATCAACCGGCTAAAAATCAAGTGATCGATCTCAGTGCTGTGAAAAGGCCGGAGCAACTCTATATCGCCGGCTTGCACAAGATGGACAATAAGCTGTTCACCACCGCCTCGCGTGCTGCGGCGGTCGTGGGCAAGGCCAAGAGCATCCCCCAAGCCGAAAAAATGGCCGAAGAGGAAATCAACCGCATCAAAGGCCGACTGTTTCATCGTGAGGACATTGGTAAAAATGATTTAATTCAAGCCTGCATTCGTCAAATGCAAGCCTTGCGGCAGATCAAGACCACCACCGCCGCGGGTGAACCGCTATGAAGACGCTCCGCTTGGCCATCCTGGGCTCGACCCAGGGCACGGATATGCTGGCTTTGATTGAGGCGATCCAGCAAAAACGCCTGAATGCCTCGATTGAATTGGTGATCAGCGACCAAGCCCAGGCCCTGATTTTGCAAAGAGCTCGGGCAAAGAACCTGACCACGCTTTTCATCGACCCGCAGAGCAAAACGCGGGAAGCATTTGATCGAGAGCTCAGCAGCTTGCTTATGGCCGCAAACATTGATTTAATCGTACTAATCGGCTTTATGCGCATTCTTTCCTCTTCCTTCGTCAAACACTGGAAAGACCAGATCATTAATGTACACCCCTCCTTGCTGCCGGCCTTCGCCGGCGGCATGGATAAAAATGTTCACCAGGCTGTTCTAGACGCCGGTGTCCAGGAAACGGGCTGCACGGTGCATCGGGTGACGGAGCAAGTCGACCAAGGACCCATTCTGGTTCAAAAAAAATGTGCCGTCCGCGGAGAGGATACCGTTGACAGCTTAAAAGCACGCGTACAAGCCCTGGAAGGACTGGCTCTCATTGAAGCGATTCACAACCTCAACCCCACAAATCAGCAGGCAAGCCATGAATCATGACAAAGTAAAAATCAGACGCGCGCTCCTCTCCGTTTCCGATAAAACCGGCTTGGTGGATTTCGCGCGCCAGCTTTCTCAACACGCAATTGAACTTATTTCCAGCGGCGGTACCTGCAAGGTGCTCAAAGAAGCTGGCATCCCGACGCGCGAAATCAGCGAACTAACCGAATTTCCGGAAATCATGGATGGTCGCGTGAAAACGCTGCATCCTAAAATTCACGGCGGCATCCTCGGTCTGCGCGACAAACATCAGGCCATCGCCCAACAGCATCACATTCAATGGATCGACTTGGTGATCGTGAATCTATATCCCTTTGCCGCGACCATCCAGAAACCCGGCTGCACCTTCGACCAAGCCATCGAGAATATTGACATCGGCGGACCCACGCTCATTCGCTCCGCGGCCAAAAACATGGGCTGGGCGACAGTCGTCGTTGATCCTGCGGATTACGCCGCGCTCGCCGCCACGCTGCAACAAGAGGACGGCCTGGACTTTGCCACGCGTCGCCGGCTCGCGACCAAGGCCTTTGCGCATACCGCCCATTACGATGCCCTGATTCAAAATTATTTACAGCCCGAGCCACTCTTTCCTGAACAGCTCAGCCTGCCGCTGCAGAAATACGCCGACCTGCGCTATGGTGAAAATCCTCACCAAGCGGCCTGCGCCTATCATTTCCTGCCGCAAACCCCCGGCATTTTGTCGGCTCAACAACACCAGGGCAAGCTCCTCTCCTACAATAACCTCGCGGACGCGGACGCAGCCCTGGCCTGTGTCTATGAATTCACGCAACCAGCCTGCGTCATTGTGAAACACGCGAACCCCTGTGGCGTCGCGCTCGCGGCTGACATCGAAACCGCCTTTCAGCGCGCCCTGGCCGCCGACCCGGTTTCCGCTTTTGGCGGCATTATCGCCTTGAACCGGCCTTGTAGCGCAGCAGTCGCCCAGATGCTATCTTCGGTTTTCATGGAGGTCCTCCTGGCTCCTGGCTATGAACCGCAGGCCTTAAGTCTCCTTGCTCAAAAGCCCAATTTGCGCGTATTGGAATTAAATCCCACCACACCGAGACCGCTCGTACTTCAAAATGCCCAGTGCGACGATATCCCTCACCCATCCTCCTCCACTGAAAGTGCCGTCAAACGGGAGTTCAAGTTTATTCAAGGCGGCCTTTTGGTCCAGGAACAGAACCACCAGCCGCTCACGCTCGAGCAACTCCAGGTCGTCACCAAGCTGCGGCCGGAAGCCGAATTACTGGAAACCATGCTCTTTGCCTGGCGGGTCTTGAAACATCTTAAATCCAATGCCATTTTAGTGGCCAAGGAACAACGCACCGTGGGCGTCGGCACCGGCCAGGTCTCACGTATTGACGCCGTGGATCTTGCCCTGCGGAAAGCAGAGCCGCAGCTAGCGGGCAGCATTCTGGCTTCGGATGCATTTTTCCCATTTCGTGATAGTATCGATCGTATTGCGCAATTTTCTAAATCCGTGGCCAAGGGCGTTCGCGCTATTATTCAGCCAGGTGGCTCTGTCAAAGACGCTGAGGTGATACAAGCTTGTAATGAGCATGGAATTGCGATGGTATTTACTGGTCAACGCTGTTTTAAACATTAGAGGAAAAACTTATGACAAAAGCGATGGTGAGTATTCTCATGGGCTCCAAATCCGATTGGCCCATCATGGAACAAGCTGGCCTGACCCTGGGCAGCCTCGAAATCCCCTTCGAAGCGCGCGTGCTTTCTGCCCACCGCACGCCGGATGCTTTGTTCAGTTATCTGGAAACCGCCGAAAGCCGCGGCATTGAAATCTTTATCGCTGGGGCCGGCGGTGCCGCTCACCTGCCCGGTGTGATCGCGTCCAAGACCCTGGCTCCCGTAATCGGTGTGCCCATGCCTTCCCAGGCCTTGAATGGCATCGACTCCTTGCTCTCGATAGTGCAAATGCCCGCCGGCGTGCCCGTTGGCACCATGGGCATTGGCAAGTCTGGCGCGACCAACGCGGCTCTCTTTGCCGCCGCCATCTTGAGCCTGAAATACGACCACTACCGCGCGCAACTGGACAAGTATCGTAAAAAACAGGCCCAGGCTATTTTAGAAGTTGCTCATCCAGCAGGATAAACCGAAACAATGCCAGCTCAACTGATCAATGGAAAAAGCCTTTCCGCTACACTGCGCCAGCAAATCGCGGCAGAAATCGCAACGCAGGTCGGGAAAGGCGTCCGACGTCCCGGCCTGGCCGTTATTCTGGTCGGCCAGGATCCGGCCTCCCAAATTTATGTGCGCAATAAAAGTCTTGCCTGTGAAGAAGTTGGAATTCAGTCTTTTTATTATGGCTTGCCTGAATCCTGTAGCCAGGAAGAGCTGGGCGCACTGATTGAGCAATTAAACGCAGACCCTGCTGTTGACGGCATTTTGCTGCAGCTGCCTTTACCGAAACCTTTGGACGCCAGCCGTGTGCTTGAAAGCATCGATCCCTGCAAAGACGTAGATGGTTTTCACCCCTATAACCTGGGAAGACTAGCCGAGCGCCGGCCCTTACTACGACCTTGTACCCCCCGGGGCATCATGACCTTGCTCGACAGCATTCAGACTGAATACCGGAAAAAACACGCCGTTATCGTTGGCGCCTCCAATATTGTGGGCCGCCCAATGGCATTGGAACTGCTGCTAGCCGGCTGCACCATCTCAGTCTGTCACCGTTTTACCCAGAACCTGGCTTATTTTGTCAAACAGGCGGAACTGCTCATTTGCGCCGTCGGCAAACCCGGCTTAATCCAGGGCGACTGGATTCAGGAAGGCGCGACCGTCATTGACGTCGGCATTTCACGTCTCCCGGACGGCTCCCTGCGCGGCGACGTGGACTTTGAGTCCGCGAGAATGAAAGCCGCCTGGCTTACCCCCGTACCCGGCGGCGTCGGTCCCATGACCATTGCCATGCTCTTAAGGAATACGGTTGAAATCTGGCAGTCTAGCGCCACTTTCATATCTACGCCCCAATTCACCGGCACTGAAGGCTCTGCACGCCGTTGTTAAATAAATCTGATTACACCAAACCCTCCCCTCCACATTCTTTGGGCGTTGTTAAATAAAAAATATTTTATACAAGATCCCCTCCGCGCTTTTTGGGCGTTGTTGAATAAAGCAGATTTCCCATTAAAGTCCCCTTTCCTCCACGCTTTTTGTGGAGGAAAGGGGACTTTGTACAAAATATGCCTTATTCAGCAACGCCCAAAGAACATGGATGAGAGGGGACATTCGTGTTAATATGTTATTATTAAACCTGAGTCCGGACTGCCTACTGGAGACAAAAGAAAGACCATGCCTTTTCAGGCTCCCAATTCAAAGGTTACACGCGCCAGGCCAACCAGCAACATGATGTTCTCTGCAGCAGCCATTGCAGTTGTTAGCGAGGTTAATCCGGACGAACCTGGCGCGTCCTTCTTCCCGGTGTTATCTGCACTGCTAATCTGTTTGATTTTGCTAACCGCAGCATCCTCTGCCCACGCCGCTCCGCCAATGCAAACTGCCATGCAAAGAGCAAACTATAACAACACCCTCATCGCACTAACCCCTATGCTTTTTCATCGCATCGAACTTGGCATGACTTATGAAGCTGTGGTAAATACCGTCGGGAAATCCGCTCTCTATTGTGATTCCGGTGAAAGCAGTTGCAGCGCCGATAATGGCGCCATCTTGAGAAACTGCCTGGAGACGGAATTTATTCAACCCAATAAAACCTGGCTCTGCCACTGGGACGGAATTCGCAGCAGCCACAATAACAACTCAAGACTGGAGGTTTGGTTTGTTGGCGTCCGCGTCAGCCAGGTCGTCGCGACCATGCCGGACGGCAATATCTACCGCCGTGATTCCGGCAATACGATCAACCTGGAACGGCATAGCTAACAATATTTTCAAGCTCTTTTTTCTAAAAACAACACCCGCCCTGAAGCAATTTTTTTTCGAAGGCGATTGCTTATATTATTTAAGTCGATAACATCAACTTTATAAGGTAAATTCGATTCAGAAAAAGCGTGCGCTAGAGAAGCCATGATGGATAAAGGCAGGATTTTTTTATTATCAATCAAGATAGCAAGAAATTTACCGATCTGTTAGCATTCTCGTTTACAAAACAATCCAAACTGCATTCCAATGCGTAAACCGAACCCCATGATTTTTCCCCTACTGCTCATTTGCGCCGAGATGCTGGCGTATTTGTCGAATGATATGTATCTACCGGCCCTACCTGTCTTGATGCGGGATTTTGGCGTCGGTGCAGATCAAATCCAGCTCAGCCTCTCTGCCTGGTTTCTGGGTTCCATGTCGATGCAACTTGTGGTGGGGCCACTTTCTGACCGCATTGGCAGACGCCCGGTTTTAATCTGCGGCATGGTTCTTTTTGTGCTTTCCACCCTCTTGTGTATCCTCGCCCCCCAATTTGAATATCTGATTTTGGCTCGCTTTGTTCAAGGCAGCACGGTTTGTTTTATCGTCGTCGCCGGCTACGCCAGTATCCATGAACTCTTTGATCAAAAAAACGCGATTCATCTTCTGGCCCGAATGAGCAGCGTCGTCGTGCTGGCTCCGGCTTTAGGTCCTTTGATCGGCGGCTTCATTTTATCCGGTGCCTCCTGGCAGTGGACCTTTTGGCCCTTATTTATTTTAGGCCTGGTCATTTTAATTCTCCTGGTGAAATGGATGCCGGAGCCGCTTTCCCCTAATCGACGGCACCCCTTAAAAATAAGCCTCTTGGCGAAGCAATATCGCGCCCTGCTCTGCAACAGCCGCTTCCTCCTGCTGTTGCTCACTAACAGCTTTATCTTTTGTGGTTTTATTGCCTGGCTTTGTGCCGGACCTTTTTTTGTCATTCAGCAATTTCACTATCCACCCTTTGTTTTTGGCCTTCTTCAAATGCTTATTTTTAGCTTTTTTATTCTCTCCACTCACCTGGTTAAAAGGTTCATGGATCGTTTGGGAATTCCGGGCTTAATTATCCGGGGTCTCGGTATCACCTTGGTGGGTGGCGTTTTGGCCACGTTGACTGCCTTCTTGTTGCCCGACTATCTGAGCGGCCTGATCCTGGGAATGGTCTTCTATGCTTTTGGCTTTGGCTTATGTACCGCTCCCTTGCAACGGCTGGCTATTGAAGCTTCAACCATCCCGATGGGTTTGCGCATGGCCCTGCTCTCCACCTCGCTCGGCTTCTTCGGCTTTCTAGCGACAACCTTGGTCCAGCTCAGCTATAACGGCAAACTGAGCTCGTTGGCTATCATTTTACTGGTGACTACCATCGTGGCTATCCTCACTTTTCTGCTGAGACAGGCCGAACCCAAAGTTAATTTAACACCCCTGAATTGATATACAACTCATTGATAGATATATTGTTTTACTATAGACATCCCATGGCATTTTGCAAACTCAGGAGCTATAATGATGATATAACCTGAAATTTGAGGAGAAACACAATGTCCACTCCCAAAAAAATCCGTGAAACCTATGAAATGACCTTTAGACGACTCATCAGCACCTCCCCCGCCAGTAAAAGATTCAGACAGTTCCTCAGCAGCTTTCGCGCACCGGCCCAGACTTTTAACTTACCGATTACCCTGGCAGATGTCCGGACCAAGCTCCTGTCTCCGCTAAAGACTGTAAAAAAACCCACTAAGCGCAAAACCACCCCGTCGACCGTGAAGAAGACAACGACGCGCCGCCGAACCAGTAAAAAATAGCAGCAGAATTTTAGCGTGTTACCGTTGTTTCATTAAAGCTAACACCCGTGGTGTTGCCATGCTGCGGCGCGCTTTGGTAATTTCTTCTATGACGTTATTTTATAAACTTGCGAGTTAAATACTAGCATAGTGAGTTTGTCTTCACCTGAAACTTCGTACAGCGTCAAATGACAGGACAGACTGGATCTCGGCTGAACTGAGGGGCAGACCATCACCATCCTTCGGTTGACCTTTATCCCCGGGCAGTCTAACGACCGAGGGAGGTTTTAACTCAGCTGGTTTACTTTCGTCGGACACCCCCGCTGGGACTGTCGGTAAGGGTTCAGAATCAAAAGCCGAACCTTGGCACGGGACAGCATGTGACGAGGGTGAAAACAGCGTTTGAGAAGAACTCCAGAGCTTAGCCCTGCCGCCATCCGGCGAGGGTGAATGCGGCAGCTGTGAATGCGGCGGCGGTGAATGCGGCGGCGGTGAATGCGGCGGCGGTGAATGCGGCGGCTGTGAGTGCGGCGGCTGTGAGTGCGGCGGCTGTGAAGGCGCCGGCGGTGAATGCGGCGGCGGTGAATGCGGCGGCGGTGAATGCGGCGGCTGTGAGTGCGGCAGCTGTGAATGCGACGGCGGTGAATGCGGCGGCTGTGAATGCGGCGGCTGTGAATGCGGCGGCTGTGAATGCGGCGGCTGTGAATGCGGCGGCTGTGAATGCAGCAGCGGTAAATACAGCGGCAGTGAATGCGACAGCTGTGAATGCGGCGGCAGTAAATGCGGCAGCGGTAAATACGGCGGCATTGAATGTAGCGTCGGTGAAGGCAGCGGCTGTGAATGCGGCGGCGGTAAATGCAGCGGCAAGGGAGGGGAAAAACCCCATCCCTCACCAGGCGCTCGATCTGCTAGAGGAATTTTTAAGGGCCTCAAGAGCCGCAGCTGAAACTTCGAAGCACTAGAAGGCTCCTGGATATAGTGACCCATTTCTGCTGCCACTTTCGCGTCATGCGGGCCTGCAACAGCACGGCCTCGACCGACCTCCAAAGTAAGACCGCTAGGTTTTCGTTTTCCTTCAGTGCCTGTGGCAAATAAAGCTGCGCTCGGCTTGGCAGCCGTCTGAACCTCCGCTAAGCGGGCGGCTAGAGTCGGAGCCATCGTTTCATCGCCGGCAAAATGAGCGCTCAACTCGATCAGATATTTTGGATCAAAATTTTCCGGATTTTGTTGCGCCTGGTGGTAGACGATCAGAGCTAGGCAGATAGCGTATTTATTGAGGTTTTGCTGGATCTCACGAGGCGGTTTAGGGTCGCCTTCTTTGAAGAGTAAGGCTAAACTATATAAATGCTCAATATTATTCACTTCCAGTATTTTGTTCCCGCTCCACGTGGGTTTTTCTACAACGACAGCCTGACCAATCTGTGGATCGCCGTCAAATATTCCATTCTCAAATTTTTCAAAAAGGCTGCCGAAACCTCTTTGATAATAAACACCTAAAATGGGGGAGGTAGGACAGAGGACGGCATAAAGTTGTGCATCCGAATATAGCGCATCTTTTTTAATTAAATCTAAAACAACAGCCATTGGCATGTTACATGCTCCCTCTATGAAGTTCCTAATGATCACCTATGAAGTTCCTAGTGATCACCCCGGGGAAGTTATTTTATAAGGTTGCCAGATAAATGCAAGAATCACACGATTGTGTTTACCCAGCTCCCCTGCAACAATGAAATTCACTGCCGCTTTAGAAAAGCTCCCTCCTTTGAAAAAGGAGGGCTGGGGAGGATTTACAACATCCCCCCTTAGCTACACCCCAAAATCAGTGCTATGCAAACAGCTAACCATTATCAGAGCCATGGTTTCACCCCTGGCATCGGTTAAGAACGACGAAACTGACTGGCAAGCCTCACGCTCGCGGTCTGACTTTCCTTGAATTTTTTCGCCTCCTCAACAGTTAAAGACTTTGGCTGAACAGCAACAGGAGGCGTGCGCCAAAATAATAATTGCGTGAATCGTGAGGGTTGCTCACTCTGTCTTCGATTCTCCAGATCACGCAGCCAGTTCGCCCTTGCTTTATCCATATAATAAGTCGCTTTTCCTCCAGATTTCGCTGTCGGAGAAACCATCTGCACTACTGGTTCTGCTGTGCCACTATCTGACGAGGGAACCACCATCCTTTCATATGTCAGCAGACGACTATAGTCTGACTCTGTCATTTCAATTTTCTGTACCGTCTCATCTCGTTTAGCCATGAGCCAGAAATAGTAGACAAGCGGGGGAACAATGAGGGTCGGCGATAAAATGAAAGCAACCAAAAGTGCAAGATTGGTGCTCCCGCTACGACCTTTTTCCTGCTGACTATAGATCTCAGCAAGGGATTTTTGTTCTAGATTCCTGGAAGTGAGAATGGAAGTGGTGGTATCAAGAATAAAAGCAGGAGCGATAGCATTGACGGCAGTGCTAGTCGCAGCATTAGTGGTAGTGCTAGTGGTAGCGCTAGTGGTAGTGCTAGTGGTAGCGCTAGTGGCAGTGCTAGTGGTAGCGCTAGTGGCAGTGCTAGTGGCAGTGCTAGTGGTAGCGCTAGTGGCAGAGCTAGTAGTAGCGCTAGTGGTAGCGCTAGTGGCAGTGCTAGTGGTAGCGCTAGTGGCAGAGCTAGTGGCAGAGCTAGTAGTAGCGCTAGTGGCAGTGCTAGTGGCAGTGCTAGTGGTAGCGCTAGTGGCAGAGCTAGTAGTAGCGCTAGTGGTAGCGCTTTTGGCAACTGCATTTTTCCTCAACGACGACTGCGCCACCCTCCCATTCATTCCTTTCTTTAAAGCCGGGTTAGTGCCATTGCCTGCTTTTTTGTTTAACAACGGTAGCCGCAGCTGCCTGCTCTTTTCCTCATTTTGCACTACTTTCATACTAGCTGTAGGAATAGTTACGGGAGTAGCCGTGGGAATAGTTACGGAAATAGTTGCGGGAATAGCCGCGGGAGTAGCTATGGAAACTTGGGCATGCCCGAGCACATTCGATTTTAATGTTTTAGGGTTGGGAACATCTACTACGGCCCTCAACGACGGCTGCTGCTGCGCTTTCCCTTCTGGGTTTCCTTGAGCACGACCGCGACTAGAACCAGGAACGGAAGCGCGAGCGCGACCGCGACCGGAACCGAGACCAGAACCAGGAGCGGAAGAGCGAACGGGACCAGAAGTAGATAGAACACTTGCATTGGGACTCAAGCGCTCGTTCTTTTCCTCTTTTTTCATTACATTTATACCTGCTGCAGAAATAGGTGCGAGAATAACCGCAGGCACGGAAGCAGAATCGGAAGCGGGAACGGAAGCAGGAGCGAGAGCAGAATCGGAAGCGGGGATAAGAGCAGAAGTAGCCGCAGATGCAACAGCTTGGGTATTCAAGGGCATGCTCGATTTAAGTGCTTTAGGGCCGGGAACCTCTGCTGCACGCAGCGTTTTCCTTTTCTTTTTTTGTTTTGCTTTCACAGCAGCTGAGGAAGTGGAAGTAGAAGCGACCACAGATGCAACAGCTTGGGCATTCAAGGGCACGCTTACGACTACCTTATCCTCACCTGGCGGAGTAGACTGCAACGATTTGCCGCCTATTGGTTGACTATCAGGCACGCTCCGGATAGAAACCAAGAGCTCAACCTTGTGCTCATCCAAACTAGCTGGACTAGCTAACGTGGCAGCTCGCAAGATAGGCTGGAGCGAATCGTCGCCTATTAGTTGGCCACCAGGCACGTCCTGGATAGGAGCCAAGGGCTCAACCTTGTGCTCCTCATCCAAACCAGCTGACGGCGAGGCAGCTCGCAAGGTAGGCTGGAGCGAACCGGCGCCTATTAGTTGATCACTAGGCACGCTCTGGACAGGAAACAAGGGATCATCCGAATTAACTAGGGAATGATCATAATTTATTAATCCATCTACCATGTTAAAACGTACTACACCGTCTAGCCAGCGTTGCATATTGTGCCACCTAATTATAGTAATCACTCCAGGCTAGATATTTTAGTGTGTTACAAGAAAAAGGCAACAATTATAGATTTGGTTATTTTTAAACCAACTTAGGATGTTCGCAAGCTTGGGTAAAGTCGCTAACTCTATGATCTGAATGAAAAGTGCCTCTCCGAGCATGAATTTATCCTACCCGCCAACCGGTAACTATTCGGTTCTCATTTTAAATTCCCCTCTCCTCCACGCTTTTGGTGGAGAAAGGGGTAAGGGGAAGGAGGTATAAAATTAATCTTAATCAGCGGGTTATAATTAATAAGACCTCCTCTCCCTAACCCTCTCCTCCACCAAAGGCGTGGAGGAGAGGGGACTTTAAAATGAGGACCGAATATCTACGCCAACTACGCATAACACCTTGTATAAAAACTTTATTTAACTTAAAACCAAGCCTTCGTAATCTCACCCGTGGTCCCGTCGACTTTGAGTTTCACTTTCTTGTCTTTTTGGTCGAGGGTTTTCACGATGTACTTACCACCATCGTATTCAACCATATAGATGTCATGATAACCAGAACCTTCTACTCTTTTCACAGCCTCGGGCAGGCTAATGCGTGGCAGCGGGTTTTGTTGAGGACTGGTGATTTCGCCGCTTTGCGCGTTCATTGTGATAGATAACTCTTTGCCCTGCGGTGACATGGCTTCAATATTAAAGACGCCGTTATCCAGATCCACCTTGCTAATAATTTCATAGCCATTCATTTTCAAGTTTTGTAAAACCGTGGACATGGGCACATTGGATGCAGCCGCACTTGCCGCTGGGGCAGCTGGCTTGATTTGCTCTGCTGCGTAAATCGGCTGTATTGCCAGTATCATGCAAAGCCCGGTCAGAAAAAAAATCAGCGCTTGCCTGGTCATCGGGGTAAACCTCCATTTAAGATGAAGGTTTATTATACTATGAGGAGAAAAGCCGAAACAAGAAAAGACGAGCCCGCATAAATAAAAACATATAATAATCAACGAATTATATCGAAAAGCTGTGTATTGACAGCGAGGCTCGATCTAAGGATAATGTTTCAAAATTAATTAGAGAATATATTAAGATGACAATTTATAACATGGCTCAACTAAAACAGACTCTCCATATCCTTCGTTTTTCCACTATTATTAATTTCTCCTAAAGCCATTGCTAGATGGCCTTTGTATTTCTTCTAGGTAAAAGGTAGCCGCGCGCTTTATTAGTGCGTTGTAAATGGCAGTAATCAGAATAGGAAAATGCGTATGATAAACAATCGTCAACCCTTAGCCACGAGCTCGACAAAAGCGCTCCTGCCTTGGTTAATCTGTGGAATGGGAATGCTCTATTATTGCTACAACTATTTTCTCCGCGTTTCCCCCAGCGTCATGCAAAATGAACTCATGCAAAACTTCCACATCACCGCTTATCAATTTGGCAATCTCGCCGCCTTTTATTACTATGCCTATACCCCGATGCAAGTTCCAGCCGGCATGCTCTTTGATAAATATGGCGCGCGTCAGGTTCTGTTTTTTGCCTGCTTAACCGCTGTCGTGGGTCTCGGCGTTTTTATCACGGCTGACAATTACGCTTTTGCCGCGCTGGGGCGCTTCCTAATTGGCCTGGGAACAGCCTTTTCTTACATCGGCACCCTGAAACTGGCTTCCATCTGGCTGCCTTCTAATCGTTTCGCGACCGCCGCTGGCTTAACTACCGCCGTCGGCATGTCTTCCGCCATTTTTTCGCAAACCTATTTAACCAAAGTCCTCCAGCTAGTGGGTTACAAGCAAGCACTTGGCTCCGTGCTCTTGCTGGGTATCGCATTAAGCGTCGCCATCTACTTCCTGGTGCGCAACCGTCCCAAAAATCAATTGAATCCACAGGGCCATCTAGCAACCCCCATGGATATGTCTCAATTAATGAAGTCGCTGCGTTTCATTTTTACCAATCCACAAATGTGGATTATTGGCGGCATCAGCTGTCTAACCTATCTGCCGGCCTCTGTGTTTTTAGACCTCTGGGGCATCCCCTATCTTAAAACGGTTTATCAGCTCTCACCAGAACAAGCGGCTTATATTTCCAGCTGCGCTTTTATCGGCTGGATTATCGCCGGCCCCACGATGGGCGCCTTCTCCGATAAAATTAAACGCCGCCGTACACCGCTGCTTTTCGCGGGCACGGCTGGCGCCACGATGTTAAGCATTGTTTTCTACATGCCTGGCCTGAGCTTTACGGAGCTTTCGCTGGCTTTCTTTATGCTGGGCTTTTCTTGCGGCGCCCACCCCATTTGCTTCGCCATCGGCAAAGAAAACAATCCCATTCAAATTTCAGGAACTGCCGTGGCCGCAACCAACATGCTAACCATGACCGGCGGCGCCTTGTTCCAACCCTTGATCGGAAAACTACTCGATTGGCATGCGAATGGCGCTCTCGGCCCCAATGGCCTTCCTCTCTATACCGCGCAAGATTATTCTTTCGCGCTGAGCGTTATTCCAATGGGCGTGGCCAGCGGCGTTATTCTTTGCATGTTCTTGAAAGAAACCTATTGCCGTTCACAAGCTAAAGAAGAAGATATTCGCGTTTTTGCCAGCAGCACGCAGCCAGGCTTAACGCCGGAACCTGAAGCAGCCAGTTAAGCCAACTGTTTGGCCCCATCTTTTTTCTTCCATGCTTTGTGTGGAAGAAGGGGTGTAAATTTAATGGTACTCAGCATTAAGGATTAATAATACCTCCTCTCCCTTCCCTCTCCTCCACCAAAAACGTGGTGGAGAGGAGACTTTTTCTGAGCTTGACACGCTCTTGCATCTTGAAAATTCCCTTTCTTAAACCCATTCCCTTGGCTTCAAATACAAATCATACAACTCCGCCTCTTTACTGCCTCGCTCAGGCTGCCAGTTATAGCGCCAATTCACGACCGGCGGCAGGGACATTAAAATAGATTCCGTACGACCGCCCGATTGCAAGCCAAACAAGGTTCCGCGATCGTATAGTAAATTGAATTCGACATAGCGGCCGCGGCGATAGGCCTGGAATTGGCGTTCTGCTTCAGTAAAGGGCTGTTCTTTGCGTCTGGCGAGGAGGGGTTGATAGGCGAGAAGGAAATGATCGCCGACACTGCGCATAAAAGCGAAACAGCGCTCAAAAGTCCATTGCGGGTCCTGCAGATTATTTAAATCATCGTAAAACAGACCGCCGATACCGCGAGGCTCTTGACGATGCTTCAGGTAAAAATAGTCGTCGCACCAGCGTTTATAACGCGGATAAATCTCTGTGCCAAAGGGCTCACAGGCCGCCCGGGCTTCGCGATGCCAATGCTCACAATCCTCCCTAAAGCCGTAATAAGGCGTCAGATCAAAGCCGCCGCCAAACCACCAATGAGGCGCTTGCCCGGCCTGTTCAACCAGAATGAAACGCACATTGGCATGGGTGGTTGGCGCATAGGGGTTCAGTGGATGAATAACCAGGGAAACACCCAAGGCCTGGAAGGGGGTCTTGTCCAGCCGGGAGCGCTTTTGCGTGGCTGCCAAGGGCAAGTGGCTGCCGTGGACATGGGAAAAATTAACGCCGGCCTTTTCAATATGACGGCCACCACTCAGGGCCCGCGTCAAACCACCGCCGCCGCCGGCATGCTGCCAGGGGTCTTCCTGAAAGTGAGCCTGCCCATCTTCTTTTTCAATCATTTGGCAGACACGATTTTGTAAGTCGCGTAGATAATTCTGAATTTGCTTTAACGCAGCATCAGCAGGGATAGCTTCAATCGTGGACATTTTGGGGTACTCACGCTAACTTAAAATCCGTCCTCGCCATCGGCATATTCCAGCTCCAGTAAAAGGGCATTTAAAATGGCGAAGCAACAGGCAAAGGCCGCACCTAAAATCCAGGCAAAATACCACATAAAAACCCCCTCTGTAAAATATTCGCTCCTCCTTATCCCCCTTCCTCCACGCTTTTGGTGGAGGAAGGGGTTCGGGGAAGGAGGTAAAAACCCCGTCCCTTTACCCTCTCCTAAATATTTTCTTTAATTTCCTTGGCGGTGACCTTGTCCCGGAGCACATAATAAACCCAGGCCGTGTATAACACAATCAAGGGAACAAAGATCAAAGCGGCGATTAACATCAGGAATAAAGTGAGTTGTGTCGACGAGGCATCCCAGACCAAGAGGCTAGATGCTGGATCAAGCGACGAAGGAATAATAAAGGGAAACATGCTGACGCCCACCGTTGAAATCACGCCGAAGAGACTGAGTGCACTACATAAAAACGCAGTCTTTAAGGCTTTGCCCTGCACGCTGAGCATGGCGGCCGCCGCGCCCAAAAAGCCCAGGACTGGCGCAGCCAGGGTAAAAGGATAACGAGAGTAATTCAACAGCCAGGCGCCGAGCCGTTTCACGACTTCCTTGTGCAGGGGATTGGAATAACCCTCGGGGGAAAGCACGGAGGTCACTTCATAGCCGACGATTGCATAAGCCGCCCAAAGACCGCCGCCGGCAAAAAACAGCATGAATAAAATCGCGGCTCCTTTCGAAAACCGCAAGGCTCGATTGGCTAACAGCGCTTCTGTTTTAAGCGCGAGATAAATGCCGCCGTGCATGATGAGCATAAAGAGGCTGGTCAGGGCGCACCAACAAGCAAAGGGATTAAAGAGCGCCCAAAAACCGCCCTCGTAGCTGAGACGTATTTGCTCGTCATAGCGAAAAGGAAGGCCCTGCAGCACATTGCCCACCAGAAGACCAAAAATCAACGCAGGAACCAAACCACCAATAAACACTGCGGCATCCCAACAGAAGCGCCATACGGGATTTTTCAGCTTGCTACGATACTTGAAGCTGACCGGCCGCGAGATGCCCATGGTCAGGAGCAAAAGCAAAATCACAAAATAGAGGCCGGAAAAAGCAACGGCATAGACCAAAGGCCAGGCGGCAAAAATTGCGCCAGCGGCGAGGATGATCCAGACTTGATTGCCTTCCCAAACGGGACCAATGGTGTTCAGTACCACCCGCCGTTCCAGATCATTTTTAGCAACAAAAGGCAATAGCGCCGCAATGCCCAAATCGAAGCCGTCGGTGACGGCAAAACCAATGAATAAGACACCGAAGAGGACCCACCAGATGAGTCTGAGGCATTCTAGATCGAGCATAGAGGCTCCTTTTGTTTTACCTGCTCTCTCCCTAACTCTCTAAATAGAGGGCTTGCTAATAATAACTCAGGGAAGATTTGAGAGGAGGTTCCACTTTGTTTAAACCAAAATCCTTCGGCTTGAATAAGGCCTCAGGGCCCAGACGGATGTATTTCACCATCAAAAAGATTTCAATCACCGCCAAGAGGCTATAGAAGAAAACGAAACCGCCAATGGAAATCCAGAGGTCCTGAACCGCCAGGGTGGAAGCAGCCAGAAAGGTCGGCAATTCACCTTCCACCACCCAGGGTTGCCGGCCAAATTCCGCAACAACCCAGCCGACTTCGCAAGCCAGCCAGGGCAGCGGTAAGGAAAGAAAAGCTACCCACAAGAACCAGCGCCGCTTGGTGGCACCGCGACGGATCGTGAAATAATAGGCCGTTCCAAAGAGCAGGATGAAGAAAAAGCCCAAGCCAGCCATGACGCGAAAGGCCCAGAACAAAACACCCACCTTCGGCACGGTGTCCCAGGCTGCTTTTTCAATCAGCTCCGGCGTAGCATGCGCGACATCTGACGTGTAGCGCTTCAAGAGTAGCCCGTAACCCAAATTTTCCTGATGAACGCTCAAAACCATTTCAGCTGCTTTATCATTGGGATTTTTTTGCAAAGCCAACAAAGCCGTGTAAGCCACAACGCCGTCCTTGATGCGGTTGCGTGCATCATCCACTAAATCGAAGATGCCATAGACGGGGGTATGCAAGGAGCGCGTCGCGATTAAACCCAGGACATAGGGCACCTTGACGGCATAGCGTGTCGCATGCAGTTTTTCATCCGGCCAGCCGATGAGTGTCAAGGGCGCCGGCGCCGGCTCGGTTTCCCATTGTCCTTCGATGGCTGCGATCTTCATTTTTTGGTTCAAGTCGGCGAGATAGCCACTTTCATCGCCCAAAACCACCACCGACAAGGCCGATGCCAGACCGAAAGCGGCAGCGACCATCATGGAGCGCTTGGCGAATGCGACGTTGCGGTTCCGTAACAGAAAATAAGCGCTAATCGACAAAACAAACATGGAACCGGTCACATAGCCGGCACTGATGGTATGCACGAACTTAGCTTGAGCCACCGGGTTGAAAATCACCTCGTAAAAATTACTGAGTTCCATGCGCATGGTATGAAAATTAAAAAAGGCGCCCGTTGGATGCTGCATCCAGCCATTGGCGATTAAAATCCACAAAGCGGAAAAACTGGAGCCCAACGCAAGCAACCAGGTGACGATAAGATGGGCACCGCGCGATAAACGGTCCCAGCCAAAGAAAAAGAGCCCGATAAAAGTGGACTCGAGGAAAAAGGCCATGAGACCTTCGATGGCTAAAGGAGCGCCAAAAATATCGCCGACATACTGCGAGTAATAAGCCCAGTTGGTGCCAAACTGAAACTCCAGGGTAATCCCGGTTGCGACCCCCATGGCCACATTAATGCCAAACAAGAGGCCCCAGTACTGCGTCATGGTTCGCCAAATAGGACGACGAGTAATAAAATACACTGTCTCCATGATCCCCAAGAGATTGGATAAACCGAGGGTTAGCGGGACGAACAAAAAGTGATACAGCGCAGTCAGACCAAATTGCCAGCGGGAAAGCAGCACGACACTATCGGAAGGTAACATATTGTTTCCTTTGAAACTGTGTACTTGCTCTAAGGTACCCTATTTAGGCACTCTTGGGAAACCCTTTGAGAAAGCATTATGATTAGGAACAACATTTGGACACTCCTAAATATTCGTTTCACCCTTCCATAATCCCCCTTCCTCCACGCTTTTGGTGGAGGAAGGGGATTTGAATGAGAACCGAATATGTATGGACACTCTTGCAAACCCCTTGAGAAAGAATATGATTAGGAACAGCTCTCCCGCTAACTATTAAGGGCGCTGTGAATGAATCCGATTTTGTACAGTTATCCCCTCCCCTCCCCTCCACGTTTTTTGTGGAGGGGAGGGTTAGGGGGAGGTAAATAATAAGCCGAATTTTAACATTCTAGGATTGTTTTTACCTCCTATCCCTAGCGCTTTCCTCCACAAAAAGCGTGGCGGAAAGGGGACTTTCGCATTCAATCTGATTTCTTTAACAATGCTCATCGCACGGGATGGGGAATTTATAAAATAATTAAGGGGAATGCAGCAACATGGTCAACTCTTTTAAAGCCTTACGTGAGCTTCATGTCAACGGTACTCTCTACCACTATTTCAGCCTGCCGGCGGCGGAAGAAGCCGGGCTGCGGGGCACAGCCAAGCTCCCCTTTTCACTAAAGGTTCTGCTGGAAAACCTCTTGCGCTATGAGGACGGCGCCACGGTAACGTTGCATGATGTTCAAGCCATCGCTGACTGGCTGAAAAACAAGAGTTCCAACCACGAAATTGCCTACCGTCCAGCCCGCGTTCTAATGCAAGACTTTACCGGTGTGCCAGCCATTGTCGATTTGGCCGCCATGCGCGATGCAATCCAGAAAATGGGCGGCGACCCCGAGCAGATCAATCCCCTTTCCCCCGTCGACCTGGTCATCGACCATTCCATTCAAGTGGACGCCTTTGCCAGTGCGGATGCCATGGAAATCAATGGTCGCATGGAAATGCAGCGCAATTTTGAACGTTATGAATTCCTGCGTTGGGGTCAAAAAGCGTTTAACAATTTCCGGGTTGTGCCGCCGGATACCGGCATTTGCCATCAGGTCAACCTGGAGTACCTCGCTAAAACCGTTTGGTCCGAAGAAAAAGACGGCAAGCGCTTTGCCTACCCCGACACGCTGGTGGGAACCGACAGCCATACCACCATGATTAACGGCCTAGGCGTTCTCGGCTGGGGCGTGGGCGGCATCGAAGCCGAAGCCGCCATGCTCGGCCAGCCCGTATCCATGCTTATTCCCGAAGTCGTAGGCGTCAAGCTTAGCGGCCAATTACGTGAGGGTATCACTGCCACCGATTTAGTGATCACGTTGACACAAATCTTGCGTAAAAAAGGCGTCGTTGGTAAGTTCGTCGAGTACTTTGGACAAGGCCTGGCCTATTTATCAGTCGCCGACCGCGCCACGCTTGCCAACATGGCTCCCGAATATGGCGCTACCTGCGGCTTCTTCCCCATTGATCAAATCACTCTCGACTACATGGACTTAACCGGCCGTGACAAACAAACCACGGATCTGGTAAGAGCCTATGCCCAGGCGCAAGGCCTGTGGCGCGACCACACCACCCCCGATCCTGTTTTTACCGAAGTGGTTGAACTGGATCTCTCCTCGATTGAACCCTCTCTCGCCGGACCCAAGCGACCGCAAGACCGCGTCTCCCTGAGTCAATTGAAGCCAGCCTTTGATCAGCTGCTGATGGAGACCCCAGGAGCAGGCGACAAAGCGGAGCACGGCTTTAAAACCAGCAGCGGCTTTGAGCTGCATCACGGTGACGTGGTGATCGCGGCGATCACCAGCTGCACGAACACCTCTAATCCAAATGTCCTGATTGCGGCCGGCTTGGTCGCGAAAAAAGCCGTGGAAAAAGGTTTAACCGTGAAACCCTGGGTCAAGACCTCATTGGCTCCCGGCTCACAGGTAGTCACTCGCTATCTCACTCAGTCTGGCTTACAAGCCTACCTGGATGCCCTGGGCTTTTCTTTAGTGGCCTATGGCTGCACCACCTGCATTGGCAACTCCGGCCCTCTCCCCGACCCGATCGCGGAAGTCATTACTCAAAATAATTTGACCGTCTCCGCCGTCCTTTCCGGCAACCGTAATTTTGAAGGCCGCATTCATCCTCAAGTCAAGGCCAACTGGCTGGCTTCGCCGCCCCTGGTTGTGGCCTACGCTCTCACCGGCACCATCCGCATTGACTTGACCCAAGAGCCACTGGGCCAGGATCGGCAAGGCAAAGCCGTCTATCTGAAAGATATCTGGCCAACCAACGTGGAAATCGCCAACGAAGTCGTCAAAATTCACCGCAACCTTTTTCAGGAGCAATACGCCGACGTTTTCACCGGCAACTCGGAATGGCAAACCATGAAGATTCCAGAAAGCGAAACCTATCACTGGCAAGACCAGTCGACCTACATTCAACATCCGCCCTATTTCAATGAGATGAAAAAATCTTCGAACGTCATTAAAGAGATTCATGGTACCCGTATTCTTGCCCTGTTTGGCGACAGCATCACCACTGACCATATCTCACCGGCGGGTTCCATCAAAAAAGACAGTCCCGCCGGGCAGTACCTGATGGAGAATGGCGTCGCCGTCAAGGACTTCAATTCCTACGGGGCGCGGCGCGGCAATCACCAAGTGATGATGCGTGGCACCTTCGCAAACATTCGCATCAAAAATGAAATGTTGCCCGGCGTCGAAGGCGGCATGACCCGGCACTTCCCCAGCAAGGAAGTCCTGTCGATTTATGACGCCGCAATGCGCTATCAAAAAGAGGGCGTGCCACTGGTCGTTATCGCTGGAAAAGAATATGGCACAGGTTCTTCACGCGACTGGGCGGCCAAGGGTCCCAAACTTCTGGGTGTCACCGCGGCCATCGCCGAGAGTTTCGAGCGCATCCATCGCTCCAACCTGATCGGTATGGGCATCCTACCCTTGCAATTCAAAGACGGCATGACGCACAAGGATTTAAACCTCACCGGCGAGGAAACACTAGACTTAATCGAACTGCACGACCAAATCCAGCCACGCGCCGAGGTCAAGGCCGTGATTCACTATCCCAGCGGCAGTAAAAAGGAAATTTCACTCTTGAGCCGCATTGATACGCTGAATGAGCTGGAGTACTACCGGCATGGTGGGATTCTGCAGTATGTGTTGAGAACACGGATCGGCGTATAATTTCGATCTTCACCTTACCCCCCTTCCTCCACGCTTTTTGTGGCGGTGATTAGGGTTAGGGGAAGGCGGTGTAAATTAAAGTGATTTATTGACCTCCTCTCCCTAACCCTCTCCTCCACAAAAAGCGTGGAGGAGAGGGGATCAGGAACGGCGCCCCAATTAACATTCACGCTAACTGCCGGCCGCGCAAGCGCTAGCACAGCGTAGCCTTCGGTTCAGGATCCACAGTTAAACCTTAATCCCCACCCCTTTTCGGAGCAAATACCAAGCCCAGGCAAACAAAGCCAGAAAGAAAAGCAGAACCACCGCGAAGCCATAGAAACTCGGCAAATCGGAAATTCCCAGAATCCCGAAGCGAAAGCTGTCCACCATGCTGAAAATCGGGTTAAACCACGAAAGCTGGCGCCACAGTGGCGGCAGCTGTTGGGTGGAATAAAAAACGCCGCCCAGGTAGGTCAGCGGCGTCAGCACGAAGGTGGGAATAAAGGAAATGTCGTCGAAGCGTTTGGCGTAAATGCCGTTAATAAAACCGCCCAGGGAAAAAACCATGGCGGAAAGGATGGCGATGAAAAGCATGATCAGGGGATGCATCAAAGGTATATGCGTGAAAAGCAAACCGATCACCAGCACGATCAGGCCGACCAACAAACCGCGTACTGCGCCGCCCAACATAAAGCCCAGCAAAATCGTCAAATTGGACAGGGGCGCGATGAGCATTTCCTCGATGCTTTTATTGAACTTGGCGAGAAAAAAAGAAGCAGAGGTATTGGCGTAGGAATTATTCATGATCGACATGAGCACCAAGCCGGGAACCAGGTACTGAATATAAACGTAGCCTTCAATCGGCCGGATTTGTGAACCAATGAATTTGCCAAAGATCAGAAAGTAGAGACTCATCGTAATGACCGGCGGAAACAGCGTTTGCGGCCAAATGCGCATAAAACGCGTGACCTCGCGGTGCAGAATCGTTTGAAAAGCGATCCAATTAGGATAAAATCCCGTTCGAGGATTCATGGCTCATCTACCTTGTTTCGTTTGTTTTCCGTGATCAGATGAAGAAATAATTCTTCTAGCCGATTGGTTTTATTGCGCATGCTAGCAATCCGGATATTTTGTTCATTCAAGAACTGAATCAGCTCATTGATCGATTGTCCTCGCTTGATTTGCACTTCCAGGGTCAGCTCATCGATCAACTGCGTCTGATAGTCGTCCAGCTTGGGGGCATGAAACAGCGGGAGTTCCAAATCAAAGACCAGGGTTTGCATGCTGGTACGGTTGATCAGCAACTTCATGTTGGCTTTTTCAATGATTTCACCACCGTCAATAATAGCGACATTTTTACAGAGTCGCTCAGCCTCCTCGAGATAGTGCGTCGTCAAAATAATGGTGGTGCCCTGCTCATTCAGCTGAGTCAGAAAACGCCAAAGGGAATGGCGTAACTCCACATCGACACCGGCAGTCGGCTCGTCGAGAATCAGCAGCTTCGGTTGGTTCATGAGGGCCCGGGCGACCATCAAACGCCGCTTCATACCGCCGGACAATTGAATCGCCGGTTGGTCGCGCAGATGCCATAAACCCATTTCATTCAAGTACATTTCCATGCGCTCAATGGCCAGCGCGCGTCGAATGCCGTAATAACCCGCTTGGAAAATTAAAATATCGGAAATTTTCTCAAACAAGCTAAAATTCATTTCTTGCGGCACAACGCCAAGGAGGGATTTCACTTGGGCCGTTTCAAGGTCCAAATCATGGCCCAGGACGCTGATCTTGCCGGAGGTCTTGGTGATCAAGGAAGAAATAATGCCGATGGTGGTCGATTTACCAGCGCCGTTTTGGCCGAGCAACGCGAAAAAATCACCCTGGGCGACGTCGAGATCAATGCCCTTTAAGGCAACAGTGCCGTTGGTGTAAACTTTTCGCAAATTCCGCACGGAAAGCGCTGTCATGGTTTAACTCAAAATAGTTGTGATCGTCATTATAATAGCAATATAATACCACATCATGTGGTTTGACATCGAACGCCTCATCCATAGCTTTAAAACCGCACTAGCCTGCCTGGTGGGCTTTGCTATCACTAAAGCCTTGCATCGCTATCTCTTTTTTGATCAATGGCTTATTGTGACTATCCTGGTCGTCATGTGTGCGCAAATCAGCGTGGGCAGCATTATTTTCAAATCGACCGTCCGCTTTATTGGCACCTGCATCGGCACCCTCCTGGCCGCCCTCACGTTAATCAGCTTTGGTGATAATACCCTCAGCTACGCACTTGTGATCGCCTTCGCGGGGCTGGTTTTCTCTTATGTTGCCACTGGCCAGCAAAGCTATAGCGATGCCGGCACCTTGGGCGCGGTCACTACCGCGATTATACTCATAAATCCCAACCCCACGCTGACGCTGACGGCCGAGCGTTTTTTTGAAATCACCCTCGGCATTATCATCGCCACCCTGATTTCTCAATTTGTGCTGCCGATACACGCCCGCACCCATCTACGCCGCAGTCAGGCCCAGGCGCTCAAGTTGCTCGCTGAATTTTATCGCATTAGCCTGATCACTCAGACGACAGAGAAAGGCAAAATAGCCAAACTGGACGAAAATATCGTCCGGTCCTTGGCCACGCAGCGCAAACTGGCAAACGAAGCTCAACGGGAATTGCTGGGCAGCAAATTTGAGCCGGACCGTTTCCAGCAAATCATGGACTGTGAGAAACGAATTCTGCGTAGCATTGATTTTCTGAACCGGATGTATGGCGAATTGCAGGTTCATCCCCTGCTGGAGCACAATGAAGAATGGAAGCAATTCAACCGATCCATAGCGGATACGTTTGATCAAATCGCCCTGCGCGTGGAGAAACCGGAATTGACGACAGCGGTGATTAAACCGCCTTCGGTGGCAAACCTGAAAGAGCAAATAACCCGCGGGCAGGATCTGAAGGATGAACCCTTACAGAATATTCAGGCACTGTTCTTTGCACTGCAAAATCTAACGAAACAGGTACAGGAATTAGCGAGCGTGGTGGCTTGACTATCCCCCTCAACCTTGCTGGCGTTGTTGCATCATTCGTCATCGCCAGCTTCCGACGGTTTATATTTTCAAGCTAAGAAGTCTTTATTTTGCTTTTCTAGCCACCACTGCTTCCGCTTCACGAAAAATGGGATCATTTCGTGGGACGCTAGCCGCACTCTCCTGATTTTTTTGACTCAAGGAAGTAATTTTATCCTTACAGCGACTGAATTTCTGTTCTAATTTAAGCAGGTCGGCTGCTGCAATATGGGGGTTGGTTTTAAGCAGTGCCATCACCTCGGCAATTTGTTCTAATGCTCGCGTGGCAACATCGATATCAATTTCTTTATCTGGCGTTTCTTTTAGCTGCTCCACCATGGCAGAAGCTTTATTGTAGAAAAGACTTTGCAGATAGCAAATCAAATTTCGATATAATAGACTAGTGTAGATAGCTATGTGGCAGGCTAGTGCGGTTTTAAAGCTTCGGCAGCATTTCTTCCTTGATTACCAAGGCTATGCCGTGGCTTCTCTATTTTACTTCATAACGCCAGGTTGTTCCTTCCGGTCCGTCTTCTACAACAATCGACAGCTCCGTTAGTTTCGCTCTCAGGCGATCGGCTTCGGACCAATTCTTTTGAGCGCGAGCCGCTTCGCGGTCGGCGATCAGCTGCATAACGAGCTCACGATCGACTTTCGCGGTGGTTTGTAAGAAATCCTTGGATTTGCTTTGCAGGATACCTAAAACACCGCCTAAATGGCGCAGTAACGCGCCGTGTGCGGCTGCTTGCGGTAAATCCTTGTCGCGCAACTTCTGAATCGCATGCGCCAATTCAAACAACACCGATAAGGCGACGGGCGTGTTAAAATCATCGTTCATGGCCTCAATGAAGCGGAACTCGAAAGGGCTGTCTTTGACCGCGGTCGCCGGGGGCAAATCACGCAAGGCGATATAAAAGCGCTCCAGGGCTTGATGGGCCTGCGGTATCGCCGCGTCGCTGAACTGCAGCTGGCTGCGATAGTGGCTAGAAATGAGAAAATAGCGTATGGCTTCCGCTGGATACTGGGCCAGCAAATCGCGGATCGTTAGAAAATTGCCCAAGGACTTGGACATTTTTTCCTTGTTAATCTGCACATAGCCGTTATGCATCCAAACCTTGACGAATTTCTTTCCGGAAGCCGCCTCCGCCTGCGCGATTTCATTTTCATGATGCGGGAAAATCAAATCTTTACCGCCGCCATGGATGTCAAACTGCTCGTTCAATAAAGCCATCGCCATGGCCGAACATTCAATGTGCCAGCCCGGGCGACCGTTGCCCCAAGGCGAGACCCAGGCAGGCTCGCCGGGTTTGGCCATTTTCCAGAGCACAAAATCCAAGGGATCTTTTTTAACATCGTTAATTTCAACGCGCGCCCCGCTTTCGAGTTCGTCGATGTCACGGTGAGAAAGGCAGCCATAATGGGGAAAGCGGCGCACATTGAAGAAAACATCGCCGTTCTCCGCCTGATAGGCATAGCCCTTTTGGACTAATTTTTCAATCAAGGCGATCATCTGCGGTATAAATTCCGTGGCGCGCGGCTCCTGATTGGGAGCCACCAAGCCCAGGGCGTGAATATCCTCCTGCATAGCTCGGATAAAGCGTTCCGCCAAGTGACTATAATCTTCCTGATTTTCATTGGCGCGTTTGATGATCTTGTCGTCCACGTCCGTGATATTACGCACATAGGTCACTTCATAGTTGAGAAAACGCAAATAACGCACGATCACATCAAAAGCCGTGAGCATGCGCATATGGCCGAGATGACAATAGTCATAAACCGTCATGCCACAGACATACATCTTGACCTTGCCGGGTTCCAAAGGCTGAAAAACTTCTTTTTCCTGACTGAGGCTGTTATAAAGTTTGAGCATCTTCTTTTCCACTCGCGATATGAAAGGCACGGCTAAAACGCTCGCGCATCCGTTCCGGACCTAAAAGATCGGCGACTTGCGCCAATTCCGGACCGCCGACCTGACCGGTCAAGGCGATGCGCAGCGGCATATACAGGTTTTTTCCAGATAAATTCAGCGCTTTTTTAATTTCATTGAGGATGTTCTTAAAGTCCGTTCCGTAGGACTCAACCGCCTGTTCGGCTTCAACAAAGAATTGCTCGCCGGCCTGGCGCAAAATCTGGATGTCTTCCGCACTGAAATGCAGACGATGATGAAAGAGGATGGCCGCCCATTTCACCGCATCTTCCGGGAAACAAATATTCGGCTTCACCGCCTCAACGAATTTGTCCTGCATTTTTTCCGGCACCTGCTTTTGAATGACCGGCCCCAGCCATTTCCATAACGCCGTGCCATCCAGCGCGCTTACAGCCATCTTTTGCCAATGCAGCAATTGATTAAGATCAAAGTGGGCCGCGGACCGGCTAATCTTGTTTACGTTAAAATCCCGCGCCAACGCCTCAAAGGAAAGCAGCTGCAGCGACTCATAGCCATGCCCGAGACGTCCCAGGTAGTTGGTGATGGCCAGCGGCAAATAACCTTTGGTGCGCAAATCGGAAAGGCTGTAGCTGCCGTGTCGTTTGGAGAGCGGCGTACCGTCGTCGCCGGTGATCATGGCTAAATGACCGTACTGCGGCTGCTGCAAGCCCAAGGCTCGCATAATCATTAATTGCCTAGGGGTATTCGCCAAATGATCCTCGCCGCGCAGAACTTGGCTAACCAACATCAGGGCATCGTCAATGGCGTTGCAAAACATAAAAGAGGCGGTGCCGTCGGCCCGGCGAATGATAAAATCACCGATGTCGGCGCTGTTAAATTTTTGCGGACCTTTGATCAAATCAATAAATTGGATTTCTTCCTGCGCCGGCACGCGGAAACGCAGCGTCGGCTTCAAGCCTTTAGCCAGGCGTTGTTCGATTTCCGCCGCTGAGAGGGAACGGCAGGTGCCGCGATATCGCGGCGCGTGGCCGCGGGACAACTGCAATTTTCTTTCTAAAGCCAGTTCTTCCTCACTGCAAAAACAGGGATAGGTGAGGTTTTTTTGGACCAGCAACTCATAATAATGCAGATAAATGGCATGGCGCTGCGACTGCCAGTAAGGTCCGTGCTGGCCGTCGACTCCCAGGCCTTCCTGCCAATGGATGCCCAGCCAATGCAAGTCTTCCTGCAGGCTGTCAACATATTGCGTATCCGAACGCGCCAGATCGGTGTCTTCGATACGCAAAATAAAAACGCCGTTCGCTTGTTTCGCGTATAACGCGCTGTAAAAAGCCGCCCTAGCATTGCCAATGTGCAATAAACCTGTGGGGCTGGGCGCAAATCTTGTACGAACCGTTATCATCTTCTTTCTTCCCAGTTGTTCTCGCTCACGGGGGGATTATACACCAAATTATTTATCGGCGTCGCCGCCGGTTAACGGGAACCGCTCTACTCTTCCACTTCCAGAGAACGTTCAAATAAGCTTCTACTCTCCAAAGGGCTCCCCAACAGCGTGGCCAGAATATAACGCATCAGTTTTTTGACTTCTTGCAGGCAAAGGCTATCCTCAAAATTCTCCGTCAACAACGCATTCAAGGCCTTGCCTGAAAAAACGCCGGAACGGCCTGGTATAGCGGATTTTGGCGTGACGCTGGAACAGGGCAAAAACCCCTGTTCGGCATTATAACGATAATTTTCTTCATCCTTGAAGCGCTGTTCCTCCTGCAGGGGCAGACCGTAGCCCAGCTCCATCAGCAGTTTTTTTTCAAACAACCGTAGTGTTTTCTCACAGGCCTCGCCCTTCAGGTCCTCCAAGGTCTGCCGGTAGGTCGCAAAGAGCCGCGCATGCGGATCATGCTTGGGCAAGAGGCGCATCAGCAGCTCATTCAAATAAAAACCGCAGCGCAGGTTCTTGCCGAACAAGGCGCGCAGATAACCATTCGCCTCCACCTGGCTTAAACCATGCAGCTCGCCCCGACCGTACCAGGAAACAAGCAGTGGCATAAAAGGCTGCAACAAGGCGGCGGAGCGTGATCGCGCCTTGCGAATGCCGCGAGCAACCACAGCGACGCGACCGTAATCCTGCGTAAACAGCTCGACAAGCAAGCTGGTTTCACGATAAGGCCGCCGATGCAGGACAAAAGCCGGCTGCAGGGCGACCATCATTAATTATAGCCCAATTGGCGCAGCGCCCGGTCATCGTCGGTCCAGTGTTCCTTCACTTTAACCCATAAACGCAGGAACACTTTTTGCTTTAACAACGCTTCAATTTCTTTGCGCGCCTCGATGCCGATCCATTTGAGACGCTCGCCCTTTTTTCCAATGACAATGAGCTTTTGCCCTTCCCGTTCAACCCAAATGAGCACGCTGATCTCGGGGCGATTATCAACCTCCTTCCAATCTTCCACCTCCACGGTCGTGCAATATGGCACTTCCTGCTCCGTCGCCTGAATGAGTTTTTCACGGACAATTTCAGCGACTTGAAATTTCAGGTTTTTATCGGTGACCTGCTCATCGGGAAAAAGAGGGGGACCTTCTGGTAAAAGTTTCTCGATCTCGCACGTGAGTCCGCGCAAATTTTCAGAGCGCGTGGCTGAAAGCGGGATGATTTGCGTGAAGGCAAATTTATTCTTAATTTCGTCTAAAAAGGGCAGCAAGTTTTTTTTATCGCCGACCGTGTCAATTTTATTCACCACTAAAAGAACCGGCGACTGGGCTTCTTGTACTTTCAACAGCACCCCCTGATCTTCGTCGGTCCATTTCATGGCCTCAATCACAAAAACAATCACGTCGGCGTCGGGAATCACGGCACTGGCCAGGCGATTCATGTAGCGATTCATTGCGCTTTTTTCATCTTGGTGCAAGCCCGGCGTATCAATGTAGACCGCCTGAGAGTCACCCTGCGTTTTGATGCCGAGAATTTGAAACCGGGTCGTTTGCGGTTTGGGGGAAACAATGCTGACCTTGGTGCCCAAGATGCAGTTCAGCAGCGTGGATTTTCCCACATTTGGCCGGCCCACAATGGCGACATAGCCACAACGCGAAACAGTGCTCATTTCACAAGAACTCCTAACATGGCCTCGGCCGCCGCCTGCTCGGCTCGCCGCCGGCTGGTACCTTTGCCGATGGTTTTTTCCGGCAGCCCCTCGACGGAGCAGCTGATAATAAACATTTGCTTATGGGCCGCGCCCTCAATGTTCTCAATGTGATAAAGAGGCAAAGGTAAATGTTTGCCTTGTAAAAATTCTTGCAGTAAGGTTTTGGGGTCTTTATGACTGGAGGCGCTGGAAAGCGACTGCAGCAAAGGTTCATACCATTGCAGAATCGTTTTACGCGTCAAATCGAAGCCGCCGTCCAGATACATGGCGCCGACCACGGCCTCCATCGCACAAGAAAGAATGGACTGACGCTGTCCGCCGCCGCTCTTGAGCTCGCCGGGCCCGAGATAAAGATAGCTACCCAAATTGAATTGCCGCGCTAAATCACCGAGCGACTCGCGATTCACCAAGACGGCCCGCCAACGGCTTAATTCCCCTTCCGTCGCTTCCTGAAACTGTTGATATAAGGCCTCGGCAACAACGCAGTTAATGATGGAGTCGCCTAAAAACTCCAGACGCTCATTATGCTGACTGCCTTTACTGCGATGCGTCAACGCCAGCTTGATGAGGCCGGGATCGCTAAACTGATAATGCAGCTTGAGGCAAAGCTCATCGAAATTCTCAATCATTAATGGATCCGTCTCCCGATTCGATCCCAGCGAATCTTTTTAAGGCCGTAGGGGGCAAAGGAGTCCCAACTCATCCAGATGAACACCGCTTTTCCAACGATATTTTCCTCCGGCACAAAACCCCAGTAACGACTGTCTGCGCTGTCGTCACGATTGTCTCCCATGACCATATACATTCCTTCCGGGACATTGATATTCTGAAAATTGTACCCTATTTTACTGGGTTCCTGATAAATATTATGTTTAACGCCAAGCAAATCCTCTTGTTTTTCAATGACCTGCATCATTTCCCCGGATTCGCGGGGAATGGATTTTTCAGCTGGCAGGGTAGGCAGCGAGGTTTGCAGCACCTGCTGGCCGTTCACCGAAAGCACCTTGTTGACGTAATCGATGCGGTCGCCCGGCAAACCAATGACTCGCTTGATAAAATAATAATGCGGATTGGGCGGCCAGCGAAAAACAATAATATCGCCGCGCTGAGGCAAACCGATGTTCAGCAATTTATGACGAAAGACTGGTAAACGCAAGCCGTAGTCGTATTTGTTCGCCAAAATAAAATCACCCATCAGCAAGGTGGGCTCCAGCGAGCCAGACGGAATACGGAAGGGTTCAATTAAAAAGGAACGCAAGAGAAAGACCGTCAACAGAATAGGGAAAAAGGCGCGCGAATACTCGATCACATGGGGGAGCTTGGGCTCTGTGCGGGTCACCGCTGAAAAAGCAGACGCCGCTTTCTTTTGGCGACGGCGCTTAAAATACAGAAAATCAGCCAGGACAATGAGTCCGGTGACGAGGGTCGCCCAAAAGAGCAGCTGTTCGAAATCAATATTCATAAAAATCTCACTTACTCCTTAAATTGATTATTTTGCAAGGTCACTTTTTATCCTTGTCCATCTTCAAAACCGCCAGAAACGCTTCTTGCGGAATCTCCACGTTTCCTAACTGTTTCATTCTCTTCTTGCCTTCCTTTTGCTTCTCGAGCAATTTGCGTTTACGCGAAATATCGCCGCCATAGCATTTCGCCGTGACGTTTTTACGCAGCGCTTTCACTGTCTGCCGCGCAACGATCTGGGAGCCGATCGCAGCCTGGATGGCAATATCAAACATTTGTCTTGGAATCAGTTCGCGCATTTTGTCGGTCACAGCCTTTCCGCGAGAATGGGCCTCCTCACGATGCACGATGGAAGCCAGGGCGTCAACCTTGTCGCCGTTGATCATTAAGTCGAGCTTCACCAAATCCGCAACTTGGTAATGCACGAAGTTATAATCCAGCGACGCATAGCCGCGGCTGACGGATTTCAGCCGGTCAAAAAAGTCGAGCACAATTTCACTCATGGGCAAATCATAGGTCAGGGATACTTGATTGCCGTGAAACAACATATTATTTTGCACGCCGCGCTTGTCCACGCATAAAGTAATGACCGCGCCCAAATATTGCTGCGGAACCAAAATATGCGCTCTGCCGATGGGTTCGCGGATTTCCGCGATGGCATTCGGCGGCGGTAATTTGGCTGGATTGTCCACGTAGAAGATCTCGCCCTTGGTATCCAGCACCTGATAGACCACCGTCGGCGCCGTGGTCAACAGATTTAGGTTGTATTCGCGCTCCAGACGCTCCTGCACAATTTCCATGTGCAGCATGCCCAGAAAGCCGCAACGAAAGCCAAAACCCATGGCCTCGGAAGATTCCGGCTCAAAAAACAAGGCAGCGTCGTTTAAACGCAATTTAGATAAGGCTTCGCGCAGAGCCGGGAAATCTTCGCCGACAACGGGGAACAAGCCGGCGTAAACCTGGGGCTTCACTTTCTTGAAGCCAGGCAAAGAGCCCTCCGCCGGATCGTGTGTATGCGTCAAGGTATCGCCGACCGGAGCACCGTTAATTTCTTTGATGCCGGCGACGATATAGCCAACTTCGCCAGCACGCAAACTTTCCTGCGGCTCACGCTTGGGCGTGAAGACACCGAGACCAGTCACCTCATGACTGCGACCGGTCGACATGACTCGAATTTTATCACCCATTTTTAAAACGCCATTCTTGACCCGCACCAGCGAGACCACGCCAAGATAGGCGTCGAACCAAGAATCGATGATCAAGGCCTGCAGGGGGGCCTCCCGCTTGCCTTCTGGCGCGGGAATGCCGCTGATGATTCTTTCCAATAATTCTTTAATGCCCAGTCCTTGCTTGGCGCTAATGCCCAAAGCATCTTGGGCCGGTAAACCAATAATATCTTCGATCTCATGGATCACGCGCGCCGAATCGGCCTGCGGTAAATCAATCTTGTTTAAAACCGGGATGACTTCAAGCCCCTGCTCCAAAGCCGTATAGCAAACAGCCAGTGTTTGCGCTTCCACGCCCTGGGCCGCGTCGACAACCAACAGCGCGCCTTCGCAAGCCGCCAGGGAGCGGGAGACTTCATAAGCAAAATCCACATGCCCGGGCGTATCGATAAAGTTGAGTTGATAAGTATGGCCGTCATTGGCCTGGTAATAAAGCGTAACGCTATGCGCTTTGATGGTAATGCCGCGCTCACGCTCCAGGTCCATGGAGTCCAGGACCTGCTCCGCCATTTCGCGCGACGATAGTCCGCCGCAAAGTTCGATCAAGCGATCCGCTAAAGTGGATTTGCCATGATCAATATGGGCAATAATTGAAAAGTTACGAATTTTTTGCATCTCGGATACTGGCATAGCGAATCTTCTTTAATGAACCTTTATTGTTCCTAATCTCATTAACAACCGTCTATAGCAATCGGGATCAACCGCGTCATAGAACACCACGGCGCTGCGCTTTTTTTCACCCTTAAAACGCAAGATACTCACCGGACCCAGCCGGGTACTCTCCCCGCTTAACAAAGCGGAATACGTTGCGCCAGAGCGGTCTTGAAGCAACCAGGTATGATCAGCGCGGCAGGTTAAGCGCACCAGCGCGCCGGGCGCTCTCAAGAAAACCTGTCCCCAGATCAAGCGGCCGCCATAAAGCAGCGTGACCACCCCCAACAAGAGCTGTATATAATACGGGAAAAAGGAACAAAAGATACTAACGAAAGCACCGAAAAGAATAAATAACAGGGTTATAAAAAATGCCTTAGACGGTTTGAGCTGAAGTTCCAGTGCGAGCATAGGCTTGTATCTTCTTGAGCAAGGGAAGGAATTTGCAGTCGGAAGGCTGCCGGCTTTCCAGCAGCCAGGCAAAAAGATCCTGATCCATGCAGCCTAACAGTTCTTTGAATAGCTGCTGTTCCGCTAGGGTCAAGGCCAGATAGTGGCCATCCAAAAACCGCCCGAGTAGAAGGTCCAATTCCAACATGCCCCGCCGGCAAGCCCAGCGAAGCTGCTCTCGTTCATTTTTAGTTCTGTCGTTCATGAAAAAATCTGCTATATTATTAATATAAGAACAAAAGTCGAGTGGAAACATGCTTCCGAAAAACCCAGCTTCAATCCAAGAAACCCTCATCAACTCTCTCATCGCTCTCAATGATACCGGGCATTTAACCCATCTTATCAATGAATTGCATGAAAGAAAAATAAGCCAAGAAGCGGAAATCTTTATTCTCATCTCGCTCTGTATCGATTCTTACCCGGAAATCATCAACCACCTACAGCGGCAAAGCCTGGAGCAGCTCTACGATACCTGTTTCTCAAACGCCACTCCCCAGGAATTATTTGATATTTTAGAACGGCCTATCAATAGCAAGGCCAAAGACCTGCTCTATGCCTATATTAAACAACTGGTTAGCAAGTATAAGCTAACCGACAAGAAAAAACAGTCCACGCCGGCAAAAAAGCTGTTGGACACCTTTGTTCAATTTATAATCGAAGACCAGGGTTCTCAAAGCAAAAAAAAACCGTCCAACGTGGTGAAATACCTGCTTGGCGACTATATTCGTTTTACTGGAGAAATGCAAAAAGCCGAGAAAGTGGTGAAACCCGCGTCCAATAAACCCCCAAAAGGGGCTTAAAGGGGCTGTTCTTGCCTTGCCACCCTGCCAATTCTATTCCATAATCCCCGCCTGTCATCGTTAAAGGGTGGGGCCATGTCAAAACAAGGGTTTCTCGATTTTTTAAAGCAGGAAACAAGTAAACTAAAGGAAGCCGGGCTCTTCAAAGGCGAACGCATTCTGGTTTCCCCGCAGCAAGCCGTGATCCAACTCCAGGATGGCAAAGAAGTGATTAACTTATGCGCAAACAATTACCTGGGTTTAGCCGACCACCCCGCCCTCATTGAAGCCGCCAAGCAGTCCCTCGACCGTTATGGCTTTGGCCTGTCTTCCGTGCGCTTTATTTGTGGCACGCAGAACATTCACAAAGAACTCGAACATCGCATCAGTCATTTTTTAGGAACCGAGGACACCCTGCTTTATTCTTCCTGCTTTGACGCCAATGGCGGCCTCTTTGAAACCCTCTTGGGACCGGAAGACGCCATCATCAGCGACGCCTTAAATCACGCAAGCATTATCGACGGCATCCGACTTTGCAAAGCACAACGCCTGCGTTATGCCAATAACGATATGAATGAACTCGAGCAAAAGCTCAAAGAAACCCAAAACTGCCGTTTTCGCTTGATCGCGACAGACGGCGTCTTTTCCATGGATGGCATCATTGCCAACCTGCCGGCTATTTGCGATCTCGCCGAGCGCTACGACGCGCTGGTCATGGTGGATGACTCCCATGCCGTCGGCTTTATGGGTGACCATGGGCGCGGCACGCCGGAATACCATCAGGTCAGCAAACGCGTGGATGTGATCACCGGCACTCTGGGCAAAGCCTTGGGCGGCGCGTCCGGTGGCTATACCAGTGGCCATGCTGAAATCATTACCTGGCTGCGCGAACGTTCGCGACCCTATTTATTTTCCAACACTCTCGCGCCGGTCATCACCGCCACCTCCATTCAAGTCTTGCAGATGCTGGAAACTTCACAAGCCTTGCGCGTGAAACTGCATGAAAATACCCGCTACTTCCGCAAGCAAATCAGTGCTTTGGGCTTTAAGATCATCCCCGGTGAGCATCCGATCGTCCCTGTCATGCTCGGCGACGCCAAATTAGCCAAGCACATGGCCGATGAATTGTTACAGCATGGCATTTATGTCATTGGCTTTTCCTATCCCGTCGTCCCGATGAACGCCGCGCGCATTCGCGTGCAAATCTCGGCGGCGCATGAAAAACAACATTTAGATAAAGCCTTACAAGCTTTTATTCAAGTCGGACAAAAACTAGGAGTGACCCCATGAAAACCTTAATGAAAGCCCTCGTCAAATCCAAGCCAGAGAAAGGGATCTGGATGTCCGATGTTCCTCTGCCCACGGTCGGCCACAATGACGTCCTGATCAAGATCAAAAAAACCGCCATCTGTGGCACAGATAACCACTTCTACCAATGGGACAGCTGGGCCCAAAGCCGTATTCGCCTGCCCCTGGTCATCGGCCATGAATTTGTTGGTGAAATCGTGGAAGTCGGCGAGCATGTCAAAGGCCTGAAGCCCGGCGACCGCGTCTCGGGAGAAGGGCACATCGCCTGCCGCCATTGCCGTCCTTGCCGCACCGGCTATGCGCATCTTTGCCGCGTCGATGAGGCTCTCGGAGCAACCCGCCCCGGCTGTTTCGCGGAGTACGTTGCCATCCCCGCGGAAAACGCCGTCATCGTCCCAGCCGCCATTTCCGACTCCACTGCTGCCATTCTCGACCCTTTTGGCAACGCGACGCACACCGCTCTCGCCTATGACCTGGTCGGTGAAGACGTGATTATCACCGGCGCCGGACCAGTCGGCCTCATGGCCGCCTGCATCGCCCGTCATGTCGGTGCGCGCCATGTCGTTATCACCGACGTCAATGAATACCGGCTCTTGCTGGCTAAAAAGATGGGCGCCACCGTGGCCCTGAATCCTAAAGACAAAACCCTGCAGGAAGTCATCAAGGATTTAGGGATGAAGGAAGGCTTTGACGTGGGACTGGAAATGTCGGGCAACGCTCAAGCCTTTCAAAGCATGCTAGCCAGCATGAATCATGCCGGCAAAGTCGCCCTCCTCGGCTTCCTGCCCGAAAGCACGACCATCAACTGGAGCTCCTTCATCCTGAGGGGCCTGGAGCTGAAAGGAATCTATGGACGCAAGATGTTTTCGACCTGGTATAAAATGATTAGCCTGCTGCAAACTGGACTGGATCTTTCCGCGGTCATTACCCACGAGCTACCGATCGACCGCTATCAGGAAGGCTTTGAGATCATGGCCTCCGGAAATAGCGGCAAGGTTATTTTAGACTGGACTTAATATTTACACAGACGCGTGTTCAAACAAGCTATTTTTGGTAACGCCTTTTCAGATAGGCAAAGAGGGCGCGCAAGGCATTTGCTTCCCCGCCAGGAGGGCGGCCAGGACGGCCCCGGAGATTCCAGGCCATCATGTCGAAATGAATCCAGGGAATTTCTTCGGGAACGAACTCCTTTAAGAAGATAGCGGCCGTGATGGCGCCGCCATAGGCGTCGGAAGCGGCATTATTAATGTCGGCGATGGTGCTATTTAAAAGTTCGCGATAGGGCTTGTGCAAAGGCAGACGCCACATCGGGTCCAATTCTTCCTCGGCGTGCCGTAAAAGCTGCTCCGCCACCTCATCCCGGTTCGTGAATAAAGCCGCGAGCTCCGTTCCCAAAGCAACACGGGCGGCGCCAGTCAAGGTGGACAGATCAATCAGCAAGTCCGGCTTGTCATTCACAGCTTCCGCGAGCGCATCGGCTAAAACCAGACGGCCTTCGGCGTCCGTGTTGCCCACTTCAATGGTCAAGCCTTTCCGGCTTTTAATCACATCGCCAGGACGAAAGGAAGCGCCGGAAACCGCATTCTCAACGATAGGAAGCAAAACTCGCAAATAAACCGGCAATTTAGCGTGCATGATCATGCGGGCCAAACCCAGGGCGTGGGCCGCGCCGGCCATGTCTTTTTTCATCAGCGCCATGCCAGCAGCGGGTTTCAAATTGAGACCACCGGTGTCAAAGCACACGCCTTTACCAACCAAGGTCAACCGGGGATGACTTTTGTTGCCCCAGCGCAGATCCACGAGACGGGGCGCATCGTCACTAGCGCGACCGACGGTGTAAATGGAGGCATAGTTCTGTTTCAACAAATCGGGGCCGATCAGTTGCGTGATTTTGGCGCCATAATCCTTGGCCAGCAGCACGGCTTCATGCGCCAGCTCGGAAGGGCCCATATCATCCGTAGGCGTATTGATTAAATCACGCACCCAGTAGGTGGATTCAACGATATTAAAAATCAAGTCGGCCAGGGTGGGATCTGTCAAAAAAAGCTGCGCCGGTGTTTTGGTAGCCGCTTTATAGCGGGTAAATTGATAGGCGCCAAGTCCCCAGGCCAGGGAAAAACGCAGTTCATCCGGCACTTGCTCAAAGTGGTAAACGCCAGGCGGCAAGCTGAAAGGCAAAGCACCCACGCTCCAGGCATCCCGCTCATCTGCGAGGCAGCAAGCCACACGGCTAATCTTGCCGTCACTGTTTGGCAGCAGGAGAACCGTGCCTGGTTCAAAGCGAAGGCTGTTCGTGGAGGAAAGCCAGTTTTTGGTGAACTCGTTTTGCCCGGCCAGCCAATCGGCAAATTGCTTTTGCGGGATAAGCAAAATGGGTGTTGCCCGCGTATCCACGCTTGTAACGAAACAGTTCAGCATTTTCTCTTCCCCTTCTCTCCTTCCACGAATTGAGTCTATCTTACTTCGCCTCGTCACTATCAATTCTGCGCGCCCGGGTTTCCAGCATAATCGGTATGTCATCCACGATGGGATAGGCTAATCGGTCGAATTTACAGATCAATTCCTGTCCGCCACGGTCATACAGCAACTCGCCTTTGCAAGCAGGACAAGCCAAGATTTCGAGCAAATTTTTATCCATCAGCAAGCCTTTCTATATTCAGTTAATACAATTTATTATACTATATTACGGCTTCGTTGAATAAATCGTATTTCTCGTTTAGGGATTAGGAGGTAAAAAAGATTCATGAACTTAAAAGTCAGATCACTTCTTACCTCCTCTCCCCAGCCCTCTCCTCCACAAAAAGCGTGGAGGAGAGGGGGCAGTCCGGTGCAATAAACATGACCGAGCCGCATTTTTCCTTGAAAAACGTGCATCCTTCCTGGCGATCCTGCCTCCGCCAAGCGCTGACGCGCATGGACGGTGCTTATCTTGAAAAACTGGCCACCACAGAAGCCTGGCTGCCAGGGCCGGAAAAAATTTTCAACGCCTTTTCCCTGCCGGTCTCCAAAGTCAATTATCTCCTGCTCGGTGAATCACCCTACCCGCGCGCCGCCTCGGCGAATGGCTACGCATTTTGGGACGCCGCTGTAACTGAGCTTTGGTCCCCCCAGGGAATGAGTAAAAAAGTAAACCGCGCCACCTCTTTGAGAAACCTCTTCAAAATGCTGCTGGTCGCGGAAGGCTTGCTGAAACCGCCTCATTTGGCTCAGCCTGACATTGTATGTCTCGATAAAACGCAGCTAGCGCAAACTAACACGGAATTTTTCACGCAACTGCTGGAGCAAGGCTTCCTCTTATTAAATGCCTCTCTGGTCTTGCATCCGCAAGCAAAAGGCGGCCAAGTTCGCAAGGATGCTCTTGCTTGGCAGCCTTTCATTCAGGCGGTCATCCATTTTCTTTTAGCACAGCGCCCGCACGTCGAGTTTCTCCTCTTCGGTAAAATCGCCACGATAATCGAAAAACTGCTGCCCCCCACGAACGTAAAAAAACTCAGTGCCGAGCATCCCTACAATCATTCCTTCATTACCAATCCGGAGGTCTTGCATTTTTTCAAGCCGCTTCATTTATTGCGAAGCGTTTACTAAGCAGAAAGACGGATACCAGAGCCTACCCCTATCTAGTAGAGCGTCAACTTGATTTTGTCGTCCTGTGCAAAGTCTCTGTCATCCTGAGCGCAGCGAAGGATCTCCTTGCTGCTTAGGGAGTGAGATCCTTCGCTGCGCTCAGGATGACAGCAAGCGAAACGGGACAAAATCAAGTTGACAACGTACCAGGTTGCAATTTTTCCTTAAAAAAGCTATTGTTAGAATAATCAGCTCTAAAAGTTAGCTAACTATGCGCGTACTTCTCGTAGAAGATGATGAATTATTAGGCGATGGCCTGCGTACTGGTCTTATCCAGGTTGGCTATACCGTGGATTGGGCAAAAAATGGGCTAGCTGCTGACCAAGCCCTGCAAAATGAAACCTTTGATCTGGTTATCCTTGATCTCACCCTGCCAAAAATTGACGGCATCTCCATCCTGCAAAGAATGCGGTCTCGCGGCAACACCACGCCAGTCTTGATTTTGACAGCGCGCGAATCCATTGAAGAACGCGTAAGAGGTTTAGATAGTGGCGCAGACGATTACCTGACAAAACCGTTCGACCTTGATGAAGTCTGCGCTCGGTTAAGAGCGTTGCAGAGACGTTTTGCTTCACGGGCTCTGCCGCAAATTGTGCACGGCAATTTAACCCTGGATCCAGCCTCGCATTTAGTCACTCTGGACCAGGAAAACATTACGTTGCCGCGGCGTGAATTCGCTTTGCTGCATATTCTGCTCGAAAACGAAGGACGCGTTTTATCCCGTGAGCATCTGACGCAATCCCTCTACGGCTGGGGAGAAGAAGTCGACAGCAATGCGCTTGAGGTACACATCCATAATCTGAGAAAGAAATTCGGCCAAGAATTTATTCGTACCATTCGTGGCATTGGCTACATGATCGAAAAATTAAAAGACACCGGCCAAGACAAGAAAAGTACCACGAAAAAATGATCCGCTCGATACGCTACTTTTTGCTTGTCAGCCTCTTGATCAGCGTCACCATCGCCTCCGCCATCACCGCCATCGGCAACTACCTGCTGGACGAGCATGTGGTGCAACCTTCTCTGGACAATCAGCTGACAAAGCTGGCTTCCTTTATTGATATTCTGAGCCAATCGGCCAACGAGGATGAATATGTTCGCCGCACCATCATCAAGGATATCAAGCAAGCCATGTCGGCTTCGAAGCAAAACTTCCTCTTTCAAGTCTGGGATCGCTCCGGACAGCTCTTACTCCATTCCACCAACGAATTTCCCGAGTTGAAAAACACGCCCTTTGGTTTTAGCGACCAAATGTTGGATGAAAAAGACTGGCGTATTTACACCATGAGCGACGAGAAAATGAAAATTAAAATTATTGTCGGCGAAACCTACATTACGCGCACCCAGCTGGCGGACGATATCGCGCGCAACAATGCCTATATCCTGCTGATCACCTATCCCATTTTTGGCTTGCTGGTCTGGCTAATCGTTTCGCTGGCGCTGCGCTCAGTCACGCGCGTGACCGGGGAAATATCAAACCGCGCCTCGACCTATTTGGCCCCGGTGAACATGAGCCAAATTCCAGTGGAAATCGAGCCCCTGGTGTCAGAGCTGAATAAACTCTTCATCCGCCTTAAATTGGCCTTCGAGCGCAACAAGCGCTTCGCTGCCGATGCCGCGCATGAGTTGCGTACTCCGCTCGCTGCTCTCAAGACGCAAACCCAGGTGGCAATCAAAACAGAAGATGAAGAAGACCGCAATTTAGCCTTCTCCAAGGTCGTGCAAAGCGTGGACCGCTGCACCCATGTCGTGACCCAGCTGCTGACACTCAGCCGCCTGGGCGAGGAAAAAGCCCTGTCGGAAGCCAAACCCGTCGAGCTGCACAAACTGGCGACGGAAATCATCGCCTACTTGGTTCCCCAGGCCCTGGAAAAAAATATTGAAATTGAGCTGACCTCACAAAAGGAAGATGAAATCATCGAAGGCAGTGACGCAGCCCTCGGCATCCTGATTCGCAACGTGGTCGACAATGCCATCCGCTATACGCCCGCCCAGGGTTTGGTCAAAGTCGAGCTGCTGGATACTGAGCGTCATGTTATCTTTCGCGTCACCGACACCGGGCCGGGTATTCCGCCGGAACTGCGTGAGCGCGTCTTCGAGCGCTTTTTCCGCATCCCGAGAACCCAGGCTTCCGGCAGCGGCCTGGGGCTGGCCATCGTCAGTCAAGTCGCCGACTTGCACCACGCCTCGATTTTACTGAATTCCGGACCGGGCAACCAGGGCTTACAATTCGACATTATCTTTCCAAAAAAATGATCGCCTCCCTACTTCCAATACTGCAAACCCAGGCGCTAGTGCTAACGCCAAACCAGCGTCTCGCGGCAACCCTGATCAAGCGCTACAACCAGGAACACCTGAAACAAGCGCAGACCTGCTGGCCGAGCCCGGCAATTCGTCCGTTCAGTGCCTGGATCCAAGAACTCTGGCATCAATACAGCGCCGAGCACATGAACGCTGACTTGCTCCCGCTTACAGCTAATCAAGAGTTGATCTTATGGGAAGAAGTGATCGCCGAAGAGCCGGACAGCGGCTTGCTCTTAAAGCTCTCGGACCTGGCCAAACAGGCTAAATCCGCCTGGACAACCCTACGACTCTGGCAGATCGACTTTGACCATCCCTCTTTTGCCTTCACGGAAAACTCCCGTCACTTTCAAGCTTGGGCCGAGCGCTTCGCGCAGCGCTGCCTGGAAGAAGGCTGGCTGGACAACGCTAGCTTGACTGACCGCCTTATTGAAGAAATTCGGCAAAATCACATTCCGCTTCCACGGGAAGTCGTCTTGCTTAATTTCACGGAGATCGCGCCACAACACCGGGACTTGCTGGCGGCCTGCGCGTCACAGGGAATGCGGGTTGAACAGCTGGAAACGCAGGCAGAGCATGCTCCATTTCAAATCAGCCTGGCTGACGAAGAAACTGAAATTCAAACCATGGCACGCTGGGCCCGAAAAATTCACGAACACTGGCCTGAGGCCACCATCGGCTGCATTGCTTCTAACCTGGAAGAGAAAAGAGAAGCCCTGCTTTCCGCCTTTAACGAAGTCTTTGAAGGCCCTGAAAGCTACAATATCTCCGCCGGCCGAACCCTGGCCTCTTATCCACTGATTCAACAAGCACTGGCCTTGTTGAATTTACCGCTGAAGTCGCTTTCCTCCGCGACAGTCAGCGCCCTCTTGCATTCCCCTTTCCTCGGCGATGCGGAAAAAGAAATGCTCCCGCGCATTCAGCTGGACAGTCAACTGCGGCGCCGTAACCTCACCAAGCTCTCCTGGCAGGACCTCCTCACGGAACTCACACAGGCTCACTGTGAACAGCTAGCGGCACGTTTGCAATGCTATCTGGAACAACGGAAGACACAGCCCGCCACGCAACGAATCAGCCACTGGCTGGCCCATTTCGCCCAGCTGCTGACCAGCCTGGGCTGGCCGGGAGAACAAAGCTTGAATAGCACGGAATATCAGGTGGTGGGCCGCTGGCAGGACTTAATACTGGACGCCGGTTCACTGGACTCGATTTTAGCCAAGGTCAACGCTGCAAAAGCGCTGCATTATCTCACTGTGCTCGCAACGAAAACCTATTTTCAGCCAGAAACACCGGATGCCCCCGTGCAAATCCTGGGACAACTCGAAGGCGCCGGGCTTCCATTTGATTTTCTCTGGGTCCTGGGCCTGGATGATACCGCCTGGCCACCGGTTCCAACGCCCAATCCGCTCATCCCGCATGATTTGCAAAAAACCTTCGGCATGCCAAACGCCACTGCTGAACGACAGCTTGATTATAGCCGGCGCTTAACCAAGCAATTCAAGCAAGCCGCTCCCGTGGTTTTCTTTAGTTATGCAGAGCGCAATGAAAAAGAAGCACTGCGTCCCAGCCCACTTCTTGCCGGCTTGGAAGTAAAAAATCTCGTTGATTTAGATCTGGCACCACTGAAAGCGACTCTCCAAACGGTGTTTCATTCTCAAAAACTCGAAACACTGCACGATGAAAAAGCGCCACCCCTACAAGCCCAGGAAAAATTACAAGGCGGCAAGGATATTTTTGAAATGCAAGCCGCCTGCCCCTTCAAAGCTTTCGCCAAACTGCGGCTGCGCGCACGCGCCCTGGAAGAAACCCAGGCCGGCCTGCCCGCCAAAAGCCGTGGCAGCGTCATTCATAAAGCACTGGAGTTGTTTTGGAAAACGGTAAAAGACCACAAAACCTTGCTGGCCTTCTCGCCGGAGGACCTGGAAACTCAAATTCACCAGGCGCTGACCGCGGCACTCGCAGAAGCAGCGCCTTTCATTCGTCAGGACGCGCTCTATCACGATTTGCTGCAACAGCGCCTCAAAAGCTTACTCCGCCACTGGCTTGAGCTAGAAAAAGCGCGCCCGCCTTTTACCGTTGCCGCGCTAGAGCAGACACACGAGATTCGTATGGACGATTTTCCCATTACTTTGCGTGTCGACCGCGTGGACCGCTTGCCAGAGGGTGACCATCTGGTCATCGACTACAAGACCCGTGAAAACTGTGAGCTCAGCGGCTGGTTTGGCGAACGTCCCGACGAGCCGCAATTGCCCTTGTATTGCCTGACGCAGCAAGAAACGGTCAGCGGGTTGATTTTTGCGCAACTGCATGCGGCTAAAACCGCCTTGAAAGGACTGGCGCAGAGAGAGCTTTACCTCGCCGGCGTCAAAATCTTGAACGAGAAAAGCAAAGCCGATGCGCCGACCTGGGAGGGGCAACTCGAACAATGGCGCATCAACCTCCGGCAGTTATTTCTTGATTTCCAACATGGAGAAGCTGCCGTTGACCCCAAAAGTGTGACGAAATCCTGCCGTCATTGTGACTTACAAACTTTTTGCCGTATCCATGAAGATCGATCTTTTTCCTATGACCAAAACGATTCTTGATCAGACACAACGCGAACAAGCGCTCAATCCCGCGCACTCTTTCATTGTGCAGGCTCCGGCCGGCTCCGGAAAAACCGAATTACTCACCCAACGTTTCCTGCGGCTGCTTTCCTGCGTGAATGAGCCCGAGGAAATCCTCGCCATTACCTTCACTAAAAAAGCCGCCTCGGAAATGCGCTCACGCATTCGCGACGCCTTGCGAAGAGCCCAGCTCGAGCCGCTGCCCGAGGTGGAGCATGAGCAAAAAACCTGGCGGCTGGCGGCGAGCGCTTTAAAGCAAGACCAGGCGCGAAACTGGGACTTGCTCAGTAATCCCAATCGTTTGCGCATCAAGACGATCGACGCCTTCAATACCCTGCTCACGCGGCAACTGCCCTTACTCTCTCAGTTTGGCGCTTCGCCGGAAATCATGGATTACCCGCGGAACCTTTATCGCGAAGCGGTGCAGATTTTTCTGACCCACCTGGAGGAGAATGTCGCCTGGTCGAGCGCGATCGCGCAATTATTGCTGCATTTGGACAACAATCTGGAGAGCGCCGAGAAGTTGCTCGTTGAAATGCTGAGTAAACGGGACCAATGGCTACCGCATATTTTAGCCTATCAGGACGCAGCACCGTCGGCTGATGCAAAGGCTTTGCGTCAAGCGCTCGAAGCGAACCTGAATGCCGTCATTGAGGAAGCCCTCTCCAAACTTCGCTCCGTCTTCCCACGCGACTGTGTTCCAGACTTACTCTCCTTGTTGCGCTTCGCCTGCGGCAATCTCAAAACCAGCAAACCCGAATCCGCCGTCCTCCGCTGCGAAGGCTTGAACAACTTACCGGGGACCCTAGCAAACGAAAAAGCGACCTGGCTCGGCCTGGCTGAATTTTTACTTACCGAGGATGATCGTTGGCGAAAATCCCTCGACAAGCGACACGGCTTCCCCCCTACCGAAAAATCGAAAAAGGAACAGATGCAAGCCTTGATCGAAGCACTCAGCGTAAATGAAAATTTACATCAAGCCTTCATTGAACTGCGCCATCTTCCGGACGCCGGCTACTCGGAAAACCAGTGGGCAACCCTGCAAGCGCTGCATGAAGTCCTAAAAATCGTCGTAGCGCAATTGCATGTGATTTTCAAATTGACCGGCAAAATTGATTACACGGAAAATGCCCTGGCCGCCTTACTGGCGCTTGGAAAAGAAGAGGCCCCAACTGATCTCGCCCTGGTGCTCGACTATCAATTAAAACATATTTTGGTTGATGAATTTCAAGATACCTCCAGCAACCAGTATGAGCTGCTTAAAAAACTGGTGCGTGGTTGGCAGGACGGCGACGGGCGTAGTTTGTTTCTGGTCGGTGATCCCATGCAATCGATTTACCGTTTCCGCGAAGCGGAAGTAGGTTTGTTCTTGCGCGCGAGACAACAAGGACTGGGCTCGATCCGCCTCAAACCGTTGACACTGTCCGTCAACTTTCGCTCGACGCCGGCCCTGGTCGACTGGCTCAACAGCCATTTTAACCGCGTGCTGCCAGCCTATGATGATATCGCGAGCGGCGCCGTATCGTATACCCCCAGCGCCAGCAGCGAAAAACCAGAGGGCGCGGCAAGCCAGGCCGTCCAGCTGCATCCTTTTTTAAAGTCCGAGACACTGGCGCAAACGCAGGGCATTGTGCAACTTATTCAGCAGGCCCTGCAAACCAACTCGCAGGATAAAATCGCTATCCTGGTGCGCTCTCGCAATCATCTCAAAACCCTGATTCCCGCGTTGAAAAACGCCAACCTACCCTATCAAGCCGTGGAAATCGATCCGCTGGAAACCCGGCCGCTGATTCAAGATTTACTAGCCCTGACGCGCGCCTTGCTATATCCCGCAGACCACATCGCCTGGCTGTCGATTTTAAGAGCGCCCTGGTGCGGGCTTAGTCTCCAGGACCTCCTGTTGCTTGCCGGACAACGAAAGCAGGAACTGATCTGGCAGCGCCTCCTGCAACACGCAAGCGATTCGCGGCTCAGCCCCCGGGGACAAAAGCAGCTCCAACGCATCCTGCCTGTTTTAACAACGGCGCTCGCGGAACGCCATCGCGAAGACCTTCACCTCTGGGTAGAAAAAACCTGGCTGGCCCTCGGAGGCCCGGCTTGTCTGGAAAACGTGGCTGAACTGCATGATGCCAAAATATTTTTTGGCCTCCTTAAAAAGCTCACTCAAAATGAAACCAGCCTTAGCCTAAAATGGTCGTCTTTCGAGGAGGCCCTGAAACAGCTCTATGCTCAGGCTAATACCCAAGCGGATTGTCGCCTTCAAATCATGACGATTCATAATGCCAAGGGCCTGGAATTCGATACGGTCATTGTGCCGCATCTCGAAAAAGGCACGAATAAAAATGACAAGCGCTTGCTGACCTGGTTAGAGCGGCCGCTAATCAACAACACCACCGCTTTGCTCCTGGCTCCCGTCCACGCCGTTGGGGGTCAAGAAGACCAAACCTATGAACACATTCTGCGGCAAGAAAAAAACAAGACGCAACATGAGCAAGGGCGCTTGCTGTATGTCGCTGCCACGCGCGCTAAAAAAACGTTGCATTTATGTCTGTCGCTGGAAACCACAGAAACAGGCGAGTTTAAGCTGCCGCCAGAAGGCAGCATGCTGAAAAAACTCTGGCCGGCCATTCAAGCGGAGCTGGGGCCCTGTGCCGCTATAACTGCGACGACCGCTGAAGACAATAAAAAAATGCGCTTTATAAAACGTTTAAGTGAGACCTGGTCGCATCCGGTTCCAGCCCTGCCAGCAGCGGTAAGACCGACGCATAATAAAATTCAGGGGTTCCAGCTTACCCCGAAAGAAGCACCCCTCATCGGCACCGTCGTTCATTATTTACTGCAGCAACTGACCCGCCTCGGTCAAGGCTGGTGGCAAACTAAAACAGCGGCAGAACACCGTGCTTATCTCAAGCTCTTGTTGCTGCAAAACGGTCTGCTCCCCTCCCAGGTTGCGGCAGGCATCGAAAAAACGGAAAAAGCAATTTCAACCACCTTGACTGACCCGCGCGGCCAATGGCTACTGCAGGAACGACCGGAAGCCCGGGCGGAATATGCTTTAACCGCAGTGATCGACGGACAAGCTAAAATGCTGGTCATCGACAGAACCTTTGTCGACGAAGCGGGGCTACGTTGGATTATTGATTACAAAACTTCTGTCCCGGAGAATCAAAGCCTAAACATCTTTTTAGAACAGGAAAAGAAAAAATACGCTGAAAAGATGCGGGAGTATCACCAAGCCTTGAACCTGCTCGATCAGCGCCGCACCCGGCTCGGACTTTATTTTCCGCTTGTGCCTGCCTGGTGCGAATGGGACAATATTCCAATTGATGATAAAATTGATTATAAGGCGTAAAATATGCAAACTCGTTTAGTTAATTTGAAACAGCACCTTTTTGATGCGAAAGGTGGCGATTTTCTTCTCCCACGCGATCGAACCTACAAGCAAAAACTATATGCGAAATTGTTTTCCCTTTTAATCTACCTCGACAGCAATAATCGAAGCGAGTTTCAACGCGAAGAGGAATACGATGCAATCGTTTTTTTCGCGGCCTTTATTGAATACAATTACACTTTGCGTCCAGACGACCGACAACCGCGCTACCAGCCTCTACCCGAACTCGAAGAATTATATAGAAGGCTGCAGCTCGGAGATTGGGAAGCTAGCACCAAAGACAATGAAGACTATATTGCGGTGATCCACTGTGGCCTGTCAATCTTAAAACACCATCAGAAATTGGAAACGCCTTTTTTTAATGCTGATCATCAACCCATTTTAAGACTAGCCTCAAGGAAGGTATTGGACCTCGATTTTCAGCAATATGCATCAGCACAGCATATACAATTGGCGGCAAGATATCGGGCGTATGTCAATGCGCGGGAGCAAGCAAGAAAGCAATGCATGCCTCAACTCCAGAAAAATTTACGGATACATCAGTGGCTCCGAGCCTCGCTTACAGCTTTATGCTTGATTCCTGGCGTATTTTTTTTAACCGAGGGTTTGTACGGATCTTGGTATTGCTTAAAACAAGGCTTAGGCAAGGGATCAGCCGTAGGCTGGTTCTTTGCGAGCTTGCTGCTCTCCGCCATTTCCCCTCTGGGCGCTTTGGTTAGATACATCACTTATTCAGAGACAATAAAAGACAGTAAAAGAGACATTGAAAAAATCGCTATTCAGCAAGATCGCGTGGTTATCCGAATATTACCCAAAGTGGAGTATGAAAAGCATCGAAAATTCCGCAAGAGCTTAAAAGCAGCTAACCCTGACATAGTCGCTGCAAATCCCTCAATATTAGTGAGCAAGCCAAAGAAAGTGGTTGATTTTTTTACGGATGAGCATGGAATTGAGAAAGCGAAAATTTATATGCTGAAAACCCAGGCTGAGCAGCGGTTCGATCAATATGAAGCACTGAGAAAGCGTCAGATACTGGGGCAACCGCTGGCAGGGATCCAAACCCTGTTTCAAAGCTTAAGGGCCTCCAAAGTGGGAAGCAGAATAGAAGCGGATGCGATGTTCCGTGAACAAGAGCAGCAGGCAGAGGCAAAAAGTCAGCCTTAGCCGGCTCTGAACGTGATTGAGTTCGGGAGTTACTGTTGTGTGTCCCCGTCCTATTTTCTTTTGCATGGAGTCTTAAACCATCTTGGTGCAGCATGATACCCATTAACATCTGCCTTGGACTTTATTTTCCGCTTGTGCCTGCCGGGTGTGAATGGGATAATATTCAAAGTCACGGCGTTATTAAATAAATTCGATTTTTTACAGGATCCCCTCTCCTCCACGCTCTTTGTGGAGGAGAGGGTTGGGGAGAAGAGGTCTGAATTTTAAATTAACGACTCGTTTTTACCTCCTATCCCTAGCCCTTTCCTCCACAAAAAGCGTGGCGGAAAGGGGACTTTAGCGGGAAAGCTGATTGATTCAGAAACGCCACTATTCATAAGGAGCTTTGACATGAAAAAGGATAGCGCTCTGCTGGTTTCCGGTCTGGTCTTTGGGCTGGTCGCCATTATTCATTTACTCCGTTTCTTATTTAAAACTGAAATCATCATTGGCGGCTATGCTCTCTCCATGGAAGTCAGCCTGGTTGCTTTCGTAGTAGCCGGCGCACTCTCCATCTGGATGTTTATAGCGAAAAGTGGCAGCTAAAGCCAAGCTTCGCTTATTTTCTCAAGGATTTTTTATTGAAAACGTATCAAGTATACGCCGTCGGCATGGCGATCGTGGATTATGAGTTTCAACTCACCTCAAAAGCCGATTGGCCGCCGGAAATTGAAAAAGGCACGACTGTCCTGATTGACGGTCAAAAGGAAAAGGCCGTATTAAAAAGCCTGGCTCAATTCACCCCCCATCAAGCTTGCGGCGGCACCAGCGCTAACACCCTCAGCGTGATCAGTGGGCTGGGGGGGCGCGTTTTTTGTTCCTGCAAAGTGGCCGAGGATGAGTCCGGGCGGCTGTACCATCAAAATTTGCGGTCGCATGGCATCGAAAGCAATTTAGACTCGAGCGCAAAAGCCACCGGCAATACCGGCCGCTGCTTGATCTTAATCGACACCGAAGGTGAAAAGAGCCTTTACACCCAGCTGGGCGCCAATCACAGTCTGACGCCGGCCGACCTTAAACCGGCAGCGCTCCAAAACAGCGAATATTTATTCATCGAAACCTTTCTTGCAACCCTGCCCTCCTCCAAAGCAACGATAACAGCAGCCCTGCAAATGGCCAAAGAATTTTCCTGTAAAATCGCGCTGACCCTCACTGCCTGTAAAACCCCCGGCTTTTCACCAAGCCGCTTAGCGGACTTCACCCAGCACGGACTCGATTTATTATTTTGCAATGAACTGGAAGCCGCTTATTTTTGCGAGACAGATGACTTGGAGACCATCAAAGAAAGCCTAAAAAAGCATGCCCGACAGTTCATCATCACACGCGGCGCGAAAGACACGATTCTTTTTGACGGTGAAACCTTTTTTGCAATCCCCACTTATCCGACGACAGCGATCAATACCACCGGCGCCGGCGACGCTTTTGCCGGCGCTTTCCTGCACGCGCTAACAACCGGCAGGAATTTTGCCCAGGCTGGCATCATCGGTAATTTCGCAGCCGCACAAGTGGTGAAAAAAGCGGGAGCCAGACTGGATAAACAAGACCTCGAAACTCTCGCCGCCTTTATGCAAGCCTCAGCACCTGCTTAAAGTCCCCTTTCCTCCATGTTCTTTGTGGAGGAAAGGGTTAGGGATAAGAGGTAAAAAACGATTCCTCTAAATTTGCCATTTGACTTCAGATTTCAACTGCTCTGTTATAAACCCTTAACCATCGACATAAACGTCCGGGAACAGCGGCATACTGGGGTTTAAGGCATAAACGCTAAAATCACTGACGCCGCGAGACCGTAAGAGTTCTTCATCAATAAAAAAGTTGCCTGTGAGCGTCTTGCTGTCACTGCTGAGAATTTCATAGGCTGCGTCCGCCATGATGCTGGGTTTGCGGCTGGCTTGGTACACTTCCTTGGGGAAATTAACCTCGACGGCAGCCGTGGCGATGGTGGTTTTGGGCCACAAGGAATTGACAGCGATGCCGGCCGGCTTAAACTCTTCGGACATGCCCAGCGTGCACATGCTCATGCCGTATTTGGACATTGTATAGGCCAGATAGTCTTTGAACCATTTCGGCTTCAGGTTTAAGGGCGGTGACAGGTTCAAAATGTGCGGATTTTTGGCTTTGACCAAATGCGGCAAACAGGTTTGTGAGCATAAAAACGTGGCGCGCGCGTTCACGGAATTAATCAAGTCGTAACGCTTCATCGGCATTTTTGAGGTGGGGGCTAGATAAATAGCCGAGGCATTATTCACTAAAATATCAATGCCACCAAAAGTCTCCACCGCCTTGGCAACAGCGGCCTGGACCATGTCATCCTGGCGCACATCCACCTGGATCGGCAAGGCCACGCCGCCGGCATTTTCCACTTCTTTCGCAACGGTATGAATGGTTCCCTCAAGAGAAGGATGCTGTTCCGCGGTTTTAGCCGCCAGGACCACTTTGGCGCCGTCTTGGGCGCAACGTAAGGCGATCGCACGGCCGATGCCGCGACTAGCGCCGGTAATCAAAATCACCTTATCCTTTAATTTTGCTGACATTGGTTTATCTCCTCCAAAAGTTTAAATAAGCTCATGCCACGACTGAGGTCCCCAGTCTACCGAATGCGGCCTCGCATCACAACGCTCTAAATTAGCGCTTTCCGTGACCACCGTGCTTTGTAGCATTACTTTCTGCCTTGGGTCAGCCTTCTGCATTAACAGAACCGTTAAGCGGTAATAAGCAGCCGGACCTGACTCTTCCCCCCGAAGTTGTGCACAAGGATCTGTGCCTAAATTTTCAACAACATAGTAATATTTAAAAAAAGAAGTTTCCTCTGCACAAGAATAGAGAGACCACCAACTTAAGGGACGGGAGCGTAGCTCTGCCACGGAGAGACCCGGAATGCGACAGGTCTCGCTTACTGTTTTAATGGCTGCGGTCAGCCGCGTCAATTGATTTTCTGCCGCGTTTAATAGGAGTCTTCTGATCTTGGTATCGGAGAGCAATTTTTGCTCTAAAATGACTTGATCCAAAGCGCTGATTCCCAACAAGGCAGCGATTTGGATCAAGAGGAGAACCGCCAGTAACACAAAACCTTTTTGTTTTTTCATCGTACTAATTCCGAAGGGCCACAAACCCGTATTCTGTTTTACTGAAGCCCGCTTGGGAGGCCTGAATTGCCAGCGTGACAGCCCGGCCCGCCGCTTGCTCTGCCACCTTCAATTGTTGAATCCCTGTCACCAACTCCGTTTTATGCCCCCGCTGATCCGTCCGATACAGGGCAAAGAGACTCTGCCCAACCTCATCTCGGCGACCGGTCTTTTCCACGGCATAGCGTGTTATCTCCAGCTCTCCGACTTCCGCATTTTCCGCATAACGATACTGCAAAGGTCGAAGCGCAGTCAGTCTTTGCCAGTCGCCTCCGCTCCGGACCTCAGCCACCTGGAAGAGCTCTGCATGCCGGCAATCCGAAATGAGCAACCAGTCGCCGGAAGAGACTGGGAGAGAGGATGCGATTTCCAAGACGCTTGACTGCATCATCGGTGCCCCGAGGGCGGCCGCCTTGAGACTACGATGCCTCACGGTGACCTCCGTTCCGCCTTCCGCCGCCGGCGTTAGCTCGAGCTTGTTCGCCACAGTCAAAGAAGCCCCGATTGTGCTGCCCAGCGGAAAATCGGCGGTCAACCGGGGGCAACCTATAAACCCAGCCGCCTGGATTTCCATCGCCAATTTCTGCAAAACGAAATGAGAGTGCGCATGCAAGCGGGTCAATGCTGTCAGCCGCTCATTGTGCCGCTCCGTCGCCCAATAAATAGCCGTCACCAACCCCAGCAAGAAAAAACTGAGTGTTAAACTAATCATGACTTCGATTAAAGTCGTTCCCCGCCCAGGGTGTGACGATGTTATAAAATAAAAGTTTCGCTGAGACATTCACCCTGCTCCTCTCGCTTTTCACCCCAAAAAAGGGCGATTTGATATTCTGGATAATGGCCGCTGACCCGTCCGCTACCGCGGGGTAAAATCCTGCTATTTTCCTGGTTCCAGGCTGCGACCTGCTGCCCCAGGCCTTCCCCAGCCCCAACCAGGCGCAGTCTTTCTTCCAGATTATGCACTTGCTGCTCCGCCAGAGCGGAAAAATAGGCGCGGTGATTTAAACGCAGGGCGGAAAGCTCCATTCCATCTAGGCCCAGGAGTGCCAGGGAGAGCAGAATTAAGCTAATTAGGACTTCAAATAGGGTCAGTCCAGATGCTAAAATAAGGCGCATATTCATCATCTCGTAAAGGAAAAAAGCATGGACACATTAAGCAATAAGCACTGCCTCCCTTGTGAAGGCGGCGTTGCGCCGCTCGACGGGGAAAGCATCAAAAAACATTTAAACCAACTGGGGAAGGAATGGCAGGCCAGCGCTGACCATAAAAAAATCTTCAAGGACTTTCACTTCAAGAATTATTACCAAACCATGGCTTTTGTCAATGCCCTGGCCTGGATGGCGCACCGCGAAAATCATCACCCGGATTTGGAAGTGGGGTATAACCACTGTCTCGTGCAATATTCCACGCATGCCGCGAAGGGTTTAACAGAGAATGATTTTATTTGCGCTCACAAAGTGGAGAACTTGAATGAGCCCCTGACACAAGCCTCGTGTTCACTGAAATAGATCGAGTTTGACTTATTGCAAACAAAGCTTACTAAGGGACCTTTCGCTTTATTATTGCCGCTCTTTCAGCTGAAACCGTTTTAAGCTCTTTTGCTGCATGGTGAACGACACGGGCGCTCTTCGGTTTAAATAATCCATAAAAGCTGAACCGGGGTTGTTTTAACTTAATTAACGCCTTTTCCAGCTTTTCTAAATCCGTATATAATTTTGCGAAAGTTCGCGGACTCTGATTGGAGCGAAGCTCCTCCGCCTTACGCCTTAATGGCGTAATACGGCCATCTAAATCTCCATGTTTTTTCTGCAGACGAGCCGCTTCTCGCTCTAATTCTGTCGCGATTTTTTCGATTTGCTCTTGCGGAACAATTACGCCACTCTCTCGTACTATCCTGCGATAATCTTTTTTAGCAGGAGTCACTGAAATATGCTGAACGCTATCTGGAAGCCTTGGCGCCGAGGAACTACTTGCTGGCTGAAAATAACAAAGGTGATCTCCTTTGATTTCAGCTACAGCCGAAACAACGTTCTTTGACTTCTGTACTTCGCCTGTCACAAAAACGCCTTCCGCTCTCAGAATTTCTTTTATTGCTCCGTAAGAAGCAACGTTCCTATTTTTAGCTGAACAGTCTATCAAGACCACTACATCCACTGATCTTAAAGCGGCCAACATTGCCGCCCATTTCTTGGGATCTCCCTTTTTAGCATTTTCGATATCGTCTATCTTGAATATTCCTGTGGCCTGTCGAACAACCGGCTCTAAAGTAGTACGAAGTTCTTCTAAATGGCTAATGACTGCATTAAGATCACCGCCTTCACCTAATAAAGTAGTCATTTCCTTCAGTAATGCACGAAGCGTCTCATCATATCTTATAGGCGATTTCATGCGAAAAGGGATGTCCTGTTGCATTATAGGCGTAAAACCAAACATTTCCTCGAGTATTTTTCCAAGCGCATAGATATCTGCTGCTTTTGAAAAAGAAATCTCTACATTAGATTCGCGGGTATCTGCATTGGGCTGCTCCATTCCAGGTGCCATATAATGATAATAACCATCTAACATATCGCCCTGCCATTTTTCTATAGTGACCTCTTTACCCTGCACTACTTCCTTCACTGCTTTTTTTTTGAGAGAAGAATTAGCACTTGCGCTGATTTGATGGCTCAATGGATCATATATCAATGAGTCAGGCGAAATATTCCCATGGATTCCGTCGTTTTCTCCACCCTTTGCCTCATGGTGGCTTTGAAGAAATCTCGCAGCTGCTATGGCAATATCAAGCGCTTGCAGAGTAGGAAGCTCCCGCCGAGTATTAAACAGCGCTCCTAATGAAACACCCGTTGCTACCGTACGAGATTCACCCATTCTTATTCTCCTCTTTTCAAAAGGGCTTAAAAATGGCAGGTGTATTTTTATAATTGCCTTATGCCCTTCTGTAAGTATAGACAAGAAAAAGAGTTTTATTTTGACAATGGCCCTGGACCACCGTGGTATTTTAAAAACAGTTGAAAATCAATTGGGTAAGAGGAATTTGCGTAGATATTCGGTCCTCATTTTAAAGTCCCCTCTCCTCCACGCCTTTGGTGGAGGAGAGGGTTAGGGAGAGGAGGTATTATTAATAATAACCCGCTGATTAGGATTCATTTTATACCTCCTTCCCCTTACCCCTTCCTCCACGAAAAGCGTGGAGGAAGGGGGATATGGAAGGGTAAACCGAATATTTACGAATTTGCGCGGGCGGATGCTACTAGGTAGTACGATAGGGATGTGTCCGAGCATCACCTTTTAGGACTCATGAAGCCGGGTATCGGAGATTCGTCTTCCCGCAGCAATACTACCGATTTGCGCGCGGTCCAGTCGGGGATGTTCACACGCAGGTCCTTTACGGATGCTGACATTTTTTCCTCCGATGACGGAGAAGTCTTAGCGTTATAAGGAACATTCAGTTGCGCCCCGCGTCTTGGTAGTCGATGCACCGTTTGAATCGCTATAATTTCAGTCACTATAATTTGATCCTCCAGGTTCTGCTTCAGCTGCTTGACTCGGTCATTGGCTTGAAAACATAAGGATTTACAACGCATTCTCCTATAGTAGTTATGGAGGTTCGAAAAAACATTAACGACTAGGTTATGGCCGGTAGCTATTCCAATAAGGACAAGGTTGAGGAGTATGATCGGAGATCGAACCAATAAGTTTCGGCGCGCTTGGGGTAGCCCTTGCATGGCATCCTCCCTGAAATCCAGGATTGTTGCGTTAATATACGCTCTGAGCTCATCTGTCGGTCTTAATGGCAAATCCTGCCCATGACTTGCTATGCGTCCTGCTTGCAGAATGGCATCCTTTAGTTGAAGACGCAGACGATAAATTCGATTTATATTTTGTTGCAGGGTCCAGGAGTCGGCAGCATCAAGTCGAAATGGTAATATACATTTACCGTTCACAGATGCCTTCTCTTCGCGTCCATCTGTCAGGATCCAGCAATTATCCGGTGTATCACCAATATACAGCACGCAGTTTTTGGCCAATTGGATGCTCGAATAAAGAGCAGGATGTGAACTAGGTCTTAACATAAACACGTCCTCGACATTTGTTCTAATAGCATAGAATACTCCGCTTAAGGAAGTCTAAAGCTGAAGCCGTTCTTTTACTAAAAAATTCATGCTCAGGATGGCGTATGCATGCAACGCTTAACCATTCTTTTTAGCAAAGTCCTTCATAAATTCAACCAGGCAATCAACCCCCGCTTCCGGCATGGCATTATAAATGCTGGCACGGCAACCGCCGGCGGCGCGATGACCGCGCAAGTTCGCCAAGCCGGCTTGGGCAGCTTGATTCAGGAATTCTTCTGTCAAATCCTCGCGTTTTAAACTAAATACGACGTTCATCAGTGCCCGGCAGTCCGGGGCAACTTTATTCATATAGAAATCGCTGAGCTGATCAATGCAGCTATAAAGCTTTTTCGACTTGCGTTGATTGCGCTCGCCGATTACCTTCAGGCCGCCCTGCCGTTGAACCCAGTTCAAAACCAGGCCGGCAAGATAGATGGCATAGGTCGGCGGCGTATTGTAGACGGACTTATGCTCCACATGGACCTTGTAAGAATAGAGAATCGGCGTGAAAGACAGTGCTTCCTTGACCAAATCCTCGCGCACAATTACGACGGTAATACCAGCTTGGCCGATGTTTTTCTGAGCTCCGGCATAAATAAGCTGGTACTGATTAACATCAATTGGATGAGAAAGAATGGAGGAAGTCATATCCGCCACCAAAGGGACCTTGCCGGTCTGTGGCACCCAATGAAACTCAATGCCGTCGACGGTTTCATTGGGCGTGTAATGCAGGTAGGCAGCCTTGGGGTTCAAATTCAACTCCGGCTGCAAGGGTAAACGATGAATGCCGTTTTCAGTGATCACCTGTCCAGCCACATTGATCGTGCCATAGCGCTTGGCTTCGATCACGGCCTTACGCGACCAAACCCCGGTCTCCAGATAATCGGCATGCTTGTTGTGCTCGCTCAGCAAATTCAAGGGTACCATCGAAAACTGGTGGGAAGCGCCGCCGGCGACAAAAAGCACCTGATAATTCGAAGGGATGCTTAAAACCTCGCGCATATCGGCTTCAACTTGCTCTAAAACGGCTTGAAACTCAGGCCCGCGATGCCCCACTTCCATGATGGACATGCCCAAGCCATGCCAATCCAACATTTCCTCTTGTGCCTGACGCAGGACTTCTTCCGGAATCATCGCAGGCCCGGCACTAAAATTATATACTCGGCTCATAGGTTCCTCGTTGTCTTTTCCCAAATCCTTTCTAGCATGATAAGCTAGTCTTTTAAGGTAAAAACTATAATAATGCGGTTTACCCCTCTACTGCAAGGAGCCTTTAAGGATGAGACCCGCCAGCGCAGGAACCCGCTTTCGTGAAGCGCTTTCGCGCGAAAAACCCCTCCAAATTGTGGGAACGCCCAATGCTTATACCGCCCTTTTAGCTGAAAAGAGTGGTTTTTGCGCTCTTTACCTTTCGGGAGCCGGGGTGGCAAACCTCTCTTTTGGGCTGCCCGATCTCGCCATGACCCATTTAGGCGACGTCCTGGAGGACGCCCGCCGTATCACCAGCGTCACAGAACTCCCCCTGCTGGTGGATCTTGATACCGGCTGGAGCCATGCCTTTACCATCCGCCGGGCTGTCAAAGAAATGATCCGCGCCGGCGTCGCTGCCGTCCATCTTGAAGACCAAGCTCAAGCCAAACGCTGCGGTCACCGTCCCGGCAAGATGCTGGTCGAGACGGCCGAAATGGCAGACCGAATCAAAGCCGCCGTGGACGCTAAAACCGACCCTAGCTTCACAATTATGGCCCGAACGGATGCCCTGGCCAACGAAGGCCTGGAAAAAACCATTGAGCGGCTGAGCGCCTATGTCAGCGCTGGAGCGGATATGGTCTTTCTAGAAGGTGCTCAATCCCTAGAAGATTACCGCGCCGTAATCCGGACGATCAAAGTCCCGCTGTTGGCCAATATGACTGAATTTGGCGTGACCCCGCTGCTCACCACGCACGAACTCGCGGAGGCCGGCGTGCACATGGTGCTTTATCCGCTGAGTGCTTTCCGTGCCATGAGCCAAGCCGCCCTGACGGTATTTCGCACGCTACGTGAACAAGGAACGCAAAAATCTTTGCTTTCCCAAATGCAAACGCGTGAAGAATTATATGAAACGTTAGATTATTATCGTTACGAAAAAATTTTGGATAACCTGAACCAAGGAAAATCATCATGACGACCAAACTCGGAGGACTGGAAGGCGTTATTGTAGGCGACACGGCTATTAGCACCGTCGGCAAAGAAGGCGTCGGCCTTACCTACCGCGGCTATACCATCGAGGACTTGGCACGCCATGCGTCCTTTGAGGAGGTCGCCTACCTGCTCCTATACGGAAGATTGCCCACAGCGGATGAATTACACGGGTATCAAAAAAAGCTCTCCCAGCAGCGTGCCCTGCCCGCGGCCCTGAAAACCGTGCTGGAACTGATGCCGGCCACCGCTCATCCCATGGACGTCCTGCGCACAGGCTGTTCCTTCTTAGGCACCTTGGAACCCGAAAGCGCGCAAAATCTACCGCGGGATGTCGCCAACCGCCTGCTGGCCTGTATTCCCAGCATGCTGCTCTATTGGTACCACTTTCACCAAACTGGAATCCGCATTGAAACTGATAGTTTTGAAGAGAGCATCGCCGGCTATTTTCTTTCTCTTCTCTATCAACAAAAACCGCTGGAAGAATTCCGTCGCGCTTTTGACGTTTCCCTGGTTCTTTATGCCGAGCATGAGTACAATGCCTCCACCTTTGCCGCCCGCGTCACGACGTCGACGGAATCGGATTTTTATTCCGCTATTGTTTCTGGCATCGGCACGCTACGCGGCCCGCTGCATGGCGGCGCCAATGAGGCGGCCATGGATTTGATTCAGCAATTTAAAACGCCGGAGGAGGCCGAGAAAAAAGTCAGGGAAATGTTGGCCCAAAAAGTGAAAATCATGGGCTTTGGCCATCGCGTTTACAAGATTTCAGACCCGCGTTCTGACATTATTAAGATCTGGTCGAAAAAATTATCGAAAACAGCCAAGGATGGTTACTTATACGCGGTCTCCGAAGCCATTGAGCACGTTATGCGACAAGAGAAAAAATTATTTCCCAACCTCGATTTTTACAGCGCGACCACCTATCATTTTTGCAGCATTCCCACTTATTTATTCACGCCCATCTTTGTGCTGGCGCGCATCACCGGCTGGAGCGCGCACATTCTCGAACAGCGCGCGAATAATCGGCTTATTCGCCCCGAGGCTAATTATGTCGGCCCCGATGAGCGTTCCTTCCCTCCGCTGGAAAGCCGAGGAAATGCTAGCAGTTCAGCCTAACCTTTCACCGCGTTAGCGGCAACAGCAGAGGAAACACCCTAAATGTTAATGCAGACCACCGATGAAAATACCCGTCCCGCTTTTGACGCAGAATTAGTCGCCATCGCCGATTACGTCATCAACACAACGATCAACAGCGAACTCGCTTACACAACGGCGCGTTATTGCCTGATGGACGCCCTGGGCTGCGCTATCCTGGCTTTGCAATATCCGCAGTGCACCTCACTATTAGGGCCGCTGGTCCCCGGCACCACGGTTCCCCAGGGCGCGCGCGTCCCCGGCACCGCCTATGTCCTGGATCCCGTGCAAGCCGCCTTCAATATTGGCAGCCTGATTCGCTGGCTGGATTACAATGATACCTGGCTAGCGGCGGAATTTGCCCACCCCTCTGACAACCTCGGCGCTATTTTGGCCGTCGCGGATTTCCAGGCACAAAAAAAGCCGCTGCGCATGCGCGAAGTCTTGACGGCCATGATCAAGGCTTACGAAATCCAGGGTATTCTTGCCTTGGAAAACGGCTTTAACCGCTTGGGCATCGACCATGTGGTTCTGGTCAAGGTTGCTTCAGCCGCGCTAGCCTCCCAGCTGCTGGGCGGCAACCAGGAAGACCTGATTAAAACACTCTCGCAGGCCTGGATCGACGGTCAAAGCCTGCGGACCTATCGCCATGCACCGAACACCGGCTCGCGCAAATCCTGGGCGGCAGGAGATGCCGCCAGTCGCGCGGTCTGGCTGGCCTGGCTCACGCAATGCGGTGAAATGGGCTATCCCAGCGCCCTCACCGCCAAAACCTGGGGTTTTTACGACGCCACCCTCCACGGTAAGGCTTTAAAGCGGTCACGCCCCTATGGCTCCTATGTCATGGAAAACATTTTATTTAAGGTCGCCTTCCCCGCTGAGTTTCATGCTCAAACCGCAGTCGAGTGCGCCCTCAAGCTTTACCCAGACGTGAAAGACAAGCTGCCGCTGATTGATAAAATACAATTAACAACTCAAGAGCCAGCCCTGCGGATTATTAGCAAAACCGGCCCCTTGCATAACCCAGCTGACCGCGACCATTGCATTCAATATATCGTGGCCGCCGCCCTGCTCCAGGGTAATTTAAAAGCGGAATATTACGAGGACAACTTTGCCAAGGATCCCCGCTTGGACCTGCTGCGGGCCAAAATGCAAATCCAGGAAAATCCCTCTTTCTCCGTGGACTATCTCGACCCAGACAAACGCTCCATCGGCAATAGCCTGCAAATCTTTTTCACCGATGGCAGTGCCACAGAAAAAGTCAGTATTGAATATCCGATTGGACATAAGAGAAGACGCGAAGCAGCCATTCCGCTCTTGCTTGAAAAGTTCAAGACTAACCTGGCCGCTCACTATAAGAGGGAAAAAATAGCAGAACTCTGCACTCTTTTCTCCGACCAAAAAGCCCTGGAAAATATGCCCGTTACTTCGTTTATGGAGCTATTTACCGCCTAGCAGCGTACATATTCGGTTCTCATTCAACCCCCCCTTCCTCCACGCTTTTCGTGGCGGAAGGGGGATATGGAAGGGTGAACTGAATATTTACTTAGCAGCGGGAGCCGCATTACTCGGTGCGGTATCGGGTACTGTTGTCACTGGCGTCTTCACCGGAGCACTTGGAGCCACTGGCGCGGTTACTGTCGGAGCCGAATTCGTGGTTGCTTTATTTGCAGGCTTAGTCTTGATGACATCGCTCAGGTCTTCTTGATTTAAATTCTTGGCGGTGTTCTTCATCTTGGCTTCAATTTGGGAAAGATAGGGCTCAGCCATTTGGTTCATCCATTTCACGCCCGGCTTAAAGACTGCGACCAATTTAGAATCTTTCCAGAGCGCATGGGTCGTCAACGCGGTGAAGGCGAGGAAAAACATTGCGATTAACACGATCACACAGCCCCGGGCAAAACCAAAAACCGCTCCAAAAAGCCGGTTCGCCGCGCCCAGGCCACCGCCTTCTACTAAATAATTCGCAAGGCCTTTTACAATGGAACCGCAAATCAGGATGCCGAAGAAGAGGACCAGATAAGAGACAATAATCGCCGCCATGGAAATAGAGTCAATGGGATTCGCTCCGGACGCCAACTCCGCATTATTTCCCGTAAACAAGGAGGCAAATTTGATACAATACAACGTCGAAACCGTGAAAGCCGCCACCCAGGCGATTAAGGAGATCATTTCTTTCACAAAGCCACGGGCAATACCGAAGGCGACCGAAAGAAAGAGAAGAATAAAGATAGCGTAGTCCATACCGTTAAATGTGGCCATTTTTGGCTTCCTGCTTGGTTAATTCATAACGTTAATCATACCCTAAGCGATTAAAGATACAAAGTACTTAAGAAAGCCTTAAGGCTGCATTAATTTAATATTAAGCTATTAATTATATAATCGTTACTCTTTAACCAATTTATGACGAATGACGGGGTTTAAGGTTTAGCATGGCTAGCGCAAGGAAAAGAAAGTTACCGATTTCCCAGTTAGGTGTGGGGATTTCAGAAGACGCTTGGCCGCTGAAGCCCTCCCAGCCTCACACTGCGTCAGGGAGCACAGAAGCCACCTGCAGGGAACATGAGAAGACCCCGCTGCCGCGCTCCCCGGCTCTTTCCCTGAAATCCCAGGAGCCCCCCCCCGCGGTTCCAGCAAAGAGTTTCTGGAATTGGCTGGCAGAGCAAGCCAATCAGCTGTTTAATATCATGCGTCACTATGCCGCCTGGATCGGGTTTTTTAATCTGGTCTCGGCCTCGACCTTAGCCAGAATACCGAGCTTACTCTTACGAATTACGGAATTTATCTCCCCCGTGGCGCGCATGGTTACCGGCTTAAGGCTACTCAATAATACCGTCCTCCACTTCCAAGGTCGCTGGACTCGCGTCTTCGGCCTGATCGGAGGTATCTGCTTCATTAGTTTAGGGGTCGCTGCGCTGATCTGGCCGCCCTTTGGCCTCAGCTTTACCGCGGTCAATATCGCCGGCAATGTCGTCTTGGGTCTTTGGTTTCTGGCCGTGGCGCTTAAAAACAAATATTACGGTCCTTGGAAAAAAGAGCAAGACGCGCTCAAGCTCAGAAAAGAACTGTTTTATGAATCCCTGGCGCAAGGTAATAATCTGGCGATCTACCTCCAGTACCGGAAAAAAGACTGCAGCGCGCTTCGAAATAAAGCCAACCTGCCGTTATGCAAAATCTTGGAAAAGGCGGAGCAAGAGATCATCGCAAGGACAAACAAGCACAATAAACTCAATATCGATCTAGCCATTAAAGCCCATAATACCGGCTTTACCTTTCTGGCTGTCATTGGCATTACCCTGGCCTTTTTCCCGCCAACGATGGTGGCAGGGGCCGCTATTTTATTGGCGGTGAGTTTTCATGGCTTGCTGTTTGGTTATGATCTAGCCGGAAGATGGCCTAAAAAAATGCAGAATTATTTCTTTAGGCCAGGTGCCTTTGCCTCTGCGGAAGAACTCACGGCTAAAACGGCGCACTACCAAGCGGCAGCCTCCCCACTTTCATCAACCGCGACCACCCAGTTAAGCCTGCTCTTGAACGCGGACAGCCTACGACGCAATACAAGCCGGCCTTCTTCACAACCCAATAGCCCTGCACCACCGCAAAATGAAGTTGCTCCAACCAACCCAGCAAGCACCCGAGCCACATCCCTCTGGCAGAGTTGGTTAAGCTGGTTTAACCGGCCTAGCATCGAGGGATCCGATACAACGACAGGGTTTCTTCTGGATGCTATGCCGTCGTTGCATTAAGCCGCTCAGAGCGGTTCCCGCTAACCTTTCTCCAAACTGGCGCATCCCAGCTTCCGGTCACCTTGTAATTATAGGTAACGACCCGCGAAACTTCCTTGCTCAACACCACCTTGTTGACTAACCACGCCGCCGCGCCCACAAAGGGATTTAAAGTGAGCGCCCCGGCGACCACCGGCAAGCTTTCGGTGACATAAGGTGAAATACTCAAACTCAAATCATAGTCCTGCGCCAGAAAACCAATACGCCCGGCGGCGGTGATGTGAGCGACCGGCCCTTCAAATACAGCCGGCTTTTGCGTAAAAGCGCTACCCTGCTTCAAAGTAAAATTGCCGCGCATAAAGTCGAAACTGTAGCCCTGCTCAAACAAATCACTAAAGTCCAGGCTCAAGCGCCGCGGGATGGTTTGCAGGCTGAATAAGCTCAACATGCGCCCCATGTCCATTTTTGTATTATCGGATTCGTTGAGGTTAATGATTCGTCCTTTTTCCAGGGCAAAGGAAAAGTCACCGGACATTGAGGCCAGGCTAAAATGATAAGGCGCCCCCTTCCACTGCAAATCAAAAACGGCGTGGCCTTTATTGACAATCAAGCTGCGCAGCGAAAGCCCCAAACGATTCAACAATTGATTGACCCGGGAGCTATCCAGCGTTCCTTGCAATTGGCTATGCTGGGACATCCCAGAACCCACCCACTGGCCCTTCGATTTAAACTGATAATCCGTGGTGCTAAGACTGAAATTTTGAATGGTCAAGCCATTGTATTTGGGCACAGTCGTTAAATTCAGCTGCCCGAGATTTTTATTGCCATAGACAAACTGCCGGCTGCTAATATTCAGGGGCGGCAAGGAATGCGGATCGATGGCGCCAATGCTGCCTGCATTCCCCGCGTTCACAATCAAGCGGTCCAATTGCGCCTCGATCGGTTTTTTACTGTCAAAGGGATAGACCAGCCTGATCCGTCCCTTGAGACGGCTACTATCAATATCAAGCACGCGAGCATTTTGCTCCCGAGTGATATTCAGTTGCGCCTGCAGCTGATCGCCGTACTGGAGCTGGGTGTTAAAACTCGGCCCTGGCTGTATCACAAAATTCAGCGCGAAGTCCCGCAGCGAAGCCGCGGACTTGGCAAAGGGCGCGGGAAGATCAACCGCGATGCCTTGCAGGTTGGAGCTGAGATAAACCTCGTTATTGGCCGTGCTGGATTGATAGAGTTTCAAACGCGCCTGGAAAGCGCTCGTGCCAGAAAGAAATTGCGAAAGCGCAAGCTTGGTAGCGCTCTGCACCTTGGCAACATTCACCTTGCCGGCTACCTTCGCCTCCACATAAGAGGGCTTGCCCTTGCTCGCTGGAACCGTCAAAAGGCGTAAGGTGGCCGGCTCACCCCAGAGTTTTCCCGGTAAAAGCTTGGCACTCAAATCCGTTTCCGTGAATTGAAAAGCGCCGTTTATCTGATCCATGCGAATGCTCCATTCCGGCAGGTCCAGGCTAGCCTGGCTTAACTGCGCCTTCCCCAAAACCGTGGTTTTTTCAGGCTTGGCCAGAGGAATGGAGAGAGACAGCGCCAGTTTCATCGCCCCCTTCATTTGCAGACTCGTCAAGTCCTTGCCAATCACCTCTTCCAAAGGACTTTGGTGAATTAACTCCAGACCATCAGACACATCGGCTTCCACCTTCGCTTGCAGGTTCACAAACTGCGGCTGCGCCTCTCCCAGATAGGGGATGACGCCGGAAATTCCCTTGAGTGGAATATCCAAAAGGGATGCGTCATCAATTAAAGCCGTCATGGCGCGCCCAGAAAAGAGCAGCCTGCCGTTGACCTGCTGCAAAAGCGGCCATTGCGGTGCATAATGAAAATCGACCTCTCTCAGTTCGCCGCTGACCTCAAACTTCCCACTCTGGCCTTTTTTCAATTCCGCCTTATCAAAAGGAAACAGATTGAGCTTTCCTTGAATCACTGCTCGCCCGGAATCAACGCGTCCGCTTAAAAAAGCGTCCTTCAGCCAAGCCACTAATGCGGGATCCATGACACGAGAAGGCAGGTACTGCGCGATCTGAGTGAGCCTCGCAAGAGAGAAATCCGCGTCGAGGTCTATCGTGGGCGATGCCCGGGGCGGAAAGGTCATATGAAGCTCTGTCTGCAACTTGACGTCCGCATTGGCAAGCAGCGCCTTCTTGGTTTTAACAGACCAGCCGTCGTCGGCATTGTACTGAAAATCAATATCCGCCTTGACCTGATCAAAAATAAGAGAGCCGGGAAACAAGGTAGGCAAGACGACACTTAATTTATCGCTCGCCACCGCCAGGTTGCCCTCGTCGTGGCCCCAGTTGAGGGTACCGTTAAAATTGGCGAGACCGGGAAATTTTTTCCAAGGATTAAACGTCAGTCCTTTAAACTCACCTGAAAGCGTCAGCCCAGTAAAGTCGCTCCAGTCGCCCTGCCAGTCAACCCTGAAATTTTGCAGCTCTCCCATGGGCTGTAGTTCAACGAGGTTCTGGTGCCACTCCGCGGAAAGACTGGAATTCGCCAACACAATGGGCAAGAGATCTTGCAAATCCAGGTAGCCGATACGCAAGTCCTGCAAACGCCAAGCGCTCCGGCCAGCAAAGGATTTTTTGACACCGGCTTCGGCGAAATCCAGGCCTTCTTTTAATTTAGCCGCATAAGGATTCGCGGACGAAACCGCTTTCGCGGTTTGCTGAGCTGGTTGATCTTTACCGCTTGCTTTCGCGTGCTGCTCCGGATTGATGAGCCTCTTCTTTTGCAGCATCCGCTCGGCGGCCGCGGCGGTCGAAGCCGGAACCAAGGTCACATAGAAAGTGGTTGCTGGCCAGAGGTGATTGGGGAAGTTAATCAGGAGATTATCCCCGGCGATAATCTGATTGTCGCCGTCACGTTTCCAACCTAAATGACCACTGAGACGATCAACGGGATAGGTCTTTTTGTCCATGACTGAATAAAACTCGAGGTCATACCACTGAAACACGCTTTGCGCTTCTTTTAATTGGTTGTCTTCCCAGGTCAGCCAAAGGCCCACGCCGCCAACGCCCTGATGAATTTGCCAGCCGGAGAAAAGCCCCTCCCAGGCACTATTTTTGCCTTGCAGCCATTGCCCCAAAGAGACGCCTTCCAAATCCAGATAAGCCTTGGCCTGGATATGCTCGGGATCTGCGGTGTTCCCCAACCATTCGATGTGCGCCTGAACCTCCGTCGGAATTTCCTGCTGCAAAAGAAAATTGCCGTTAATCTTATGTGCATTCCCATGGTTGACTAGCGATACTTTTTTAATGCTCAGTTCTCGCTTTTCTTTGCTGGAAAGCATGAAATGCACGTCAATGTCGCGCAAGGACAAATAGGGCTGCGAAAAAATCCAGCCGAGAATATTGCTTAACTGATAGGCCTGATAATCCAGCCCTTTCTCAACGGGCAGGTCCTTGATCTTGAATCCGCCGTCAGCGTCCTGCACAATGGTAACCCCTGCGCCCGAAATAATAATGTCCTCCATGACGACCTTTCTTTTCCACAGGCTGGTAAACAGCTGAAAGCCGAATTTTACTTCCTGTATTTCAAAAGCAGGACGATGGGTTTGCTTGTCCAACGTAACCACCTGCGTCAACGTGAGCTCCGGAATATTGCCACGCCAGTCGGCATGCAGCTTGCCGATGGTAATCGGCATCTGCAAGCGTTCCGAGGCCCAACGTTCCAAATCAGCACGGTGTTTATTCAGCAGGGGCGTCGCGAGATGCGCGACCGCGATCAAGATGGCCGCCAAAATTAAACCGGCAGCAAAAAGATACCAAATCGCGCGCAGGAGTTTTGTGAAAACAATCTTCAAAATAATAAGCCTTGCTTTGCTAGTTTCAGGAACACATTATACCATAGCCGATGGGCTTTTTTAATTTTCAAAACGGCGATAGCGATCTCGCAGAATCACGAAGACCCAAGGCCAAAGCACCATGCTCGTCAACGCCGGCAGCCAGTAAAACCAGCCTTCTAGCAAGACACCGAGAAAGCCCTGAATGCAAAAGAGGATAAACAAGTAACCCAGGACCAGGCAGAGCACAGCCATGCCTTGTTGAAAGAGCGAAAACATGCGCATTTGATTACTGAAGCGCGAGACCAGATAGATCACCGCGGTTAAAGCCAGAGCGTGCTCACCCAGCAAGGTTCCATTCAAAACATCCACCAGAATTCCCATGACCCAGGCGAGTGTGATGCTAATGCGTCCCGGCAAAACCAGGGCCCAAAAAATTAATACCATCAAGACCCAGGCGGGACGAAAAGCGGCAAGCCAGATGGGCAACGGCAAGAGCATCAAAAGCAGCGCCAGACAAAGGCTGACCCCCAGAGTAACCCATTGACGGATTTCATTTATCTGTGCATCCAACATGCTATTTCTCCCGGCCGGAGGGCGGTTTCGCCGGCCAAACCAGCAAGACTTGCCGACTTTGGTCGAGATGTGCGCTTGGCTCTAAAATAATGGTCATAAAAGGTAGGCCGGGATCATGCGCGACAGAAGCAACTTGCCCAACAGGGTAACCTGGAGGGTAGCGGTCGCTGAGCCCGGAAGTCAAAAACATATCGCCCGGTTTAATGTCGGCCGTCTGGGGAACATTAGCCAAACGCAGGCGGCCTGAATAGCTATCACCCATGGCGATGGAACGCACGCCATTGCGGGCGTTTTCAACGGCAATGCCGCTCTTCACGTCGTTAATCAGTAAAACCCGGCTGGTCAGTGGACTGACTTGAATCACCTGCCCCATGACACCACTGGCATCCAAGACCGGCTGCCCCAGAAAAACGCCGTGATGCGAACCCTTGTCGAGGAGGATTTGGCGGAGGGAAAGATCGGAATCAACGGCCAATAGTTGCGCAATCAGCGTTCTCCCATGAATTTGCTGGGAAGATTGCAGCAACCCTTTTAAATGATTATTTTCTGATTCAATCGCAGCCAAACGTTGCAGTTGGGCCTTCAACAGCAATTGTTCCGCCTTAAGATCCATATTTTCCTGGTGCAGGGTGTCCTGCCTACTCAGCAAATAACTCAGCTTGTCAAACCATTGAATCGGCGCGCTGACAATATACTGAAAAGGAGCGAGCGGAAGTGAAAGTGCCGTCCGGACTTGCTCCGTAGCCGGCACATATTTATCCAGGATCATGAGACCCAGGGCGCAGGTAAGCAGCACAAACACCCGCCAACCCAGGTGAGATCCCCTCACGGCGAAAATGGGTCTTACTATCGGCGATCTACGCAAAGGTTTCTATTATTCCCTTAACAGAAAATCCGCACCCACTGCATCCATCGTTTCCAAGGCTCGACCACCGCCGCGCGCGACGCAGGTCAAAGGCTCATCAGCAACGATAACAGGCAAACCGGTTTCTTCCATAAACAAGCGATCAATATTGCGCAATAAGGCTCCGCCGCCCGTTAAGACCATGCCACGCTCGGCAATGTCTGCCGCCAATTCAGGCGGTGTTTGTTCCAACGCGGCGCGCACGGTGCCAATAATACCGGATAAGGGTTCTTGTAAGGCTTCAAGAATTTCATTGCTGTTGATCGTAAAGCTTCGTGGCACGCCCTCGGCAAGGTTTCGACCGCGCACTTCCATCTCCAGAACTTCGCTGGTCGGGTAAGCCAAACCAATTTGATGCTTGATCTTCTCGGCCGTCGATTCGCCGATCAGGACACCGTAATTGCGGCGCACATAACTGACAATGGCTTCATCGAAGCGATCGCCACCGATACGGACGGAAGAAGAGTAAACGATGCCGTTTAAGGAAATAACAGCCACCTCGGTAGTACCACCGCCAATGTCGACCACCAGTGAGCCGCGTGGTTCGTCCACCGGCAAACCGGCGCCCATCGCGGCGGCCATGGGTTCTTCCAACAAGAATACTTCGCGGGCTCCGGCGCTAATGGCGGACTCACGAATCGCACGGCGCTCAACCTGCGTAGAGCCACAGGGTACCGAAACTAAAACGCGTGGGCTGGGACGTAAAAAGCGGTTGCCGTGCACCTTGTGAATAAAGTGCTGCAGCATCTTTTCGGTCACATAGAAATCAGCGATCACGCCGTCCTTCATTGGACGGATAGCCACAATATTTTCGGGCGTGCGGCCCAACATTAACTTCGCTTCGCTGCCGACTGCGGCAACGTGTTTTTGGCCGCTATTATTGCCATTGCGAATAGCGACGACGGAAGGCTCATTTAAGATGATGCCCTTCCCGCGCACATAAATGAGAGTATTGGCGGTTCCGAGATCAATTGATAAATCGTTTGAAAATAATCCACGTAGTTTTTTGAACATAATTTCTATCCTTTGTACAAGCGGCTTCTAAGGATTTTAAACAATCCCTCTCACTTTATCTACTCCTTAAAAGGGAGTTCAGTTAAATAGTTTGACGGTTTTCGTCAAACTATTTAACTGAACTCCCTTATTTATGTATAATGCTCGCTTGCTTGAGTAGCCCGATCAATCCAGGAGTCCAGAAACTATGTCCTTAAGGCCTGAAGAGGTTAAAAAAATCGCCCATTTGGCGCGCTTGAACGTATCCGAAAGCGACCTGACCTACTACACCCCCCAACTTTCCAGCATTCTCGACTTTGTCGCCCACATGAACGAAATTGACACAACCCAAGTCGAGCCCCTGGCCCACCCCCTGGATTTACCGCAACGCTTAAGACCGGACGATATCAGCGAACCCAACCAGCGGGAATTGTTTCAATCAATCGCCCCGGAAGTCAAAGTCGGACTTTATCTGGTGCCCAAAGTCATAGAAGAAGCCTAAATTTCGAGGAACGTCCATGTTCAAAACCATCGCTGAACTTTCCCAAGAATTACAGAGCAAAAAGATCTCCAGTCTGGAGTTAACGCAGTTTTATTTAAAACGGATCCAGGAACTGGATAAAGACCTGAACTGTTTTATCACCGTCACTGAAGAAGCCGCCCTTGCTGCCGCCAAAGCGGCGGATGAAAAACGCGCTGCCGGCCAGGCAGGACGCTTGACCGGCATTCCCATCGCGCAGAAAGACATCTTCTGCACCAAAGGAGTCAAAACCACCTGCGCTTCACAAATGCTGCATAATTTTATCGCGCCCTACGACGCGACCGTCGTGAAAAATCTCAAGCAAGCCGGAACTGTCATGTTGGGCAAGACTAACATGGATGAGTTCGCCATGGGTTCCTCCAATGAAAATAGCCACTTTGGTCCGGTCAAAAATCCCTGGGACAAAGAACGCGTGCCCGGCGGCTCTTCCGGCGGCTCCGCGGCCGCGGTTGCGGCCTTCCTGGCAGCGGGTGCCACCGGCACCGACACCGGCGGCTCAATTCGCCAACCTGCGGCACTTTGCGGCATTACCGGCATCAAACCCACTTACGGGCGCGTTTCCCGCTACGGCATGATCGCCTTCGCTTCCAGTCTCGACCAGGGTGGACCACTGGCGCGTAGCGCCGAAGACGCGGCGCTGCTGCTGAACGCGATGTCGGGCTTTGACGAACGGGACTCGACCAGCGTCGATCTGCCGGTACCCGACTACACGGCCACTTTAAATGATTCCATCAAAGGCTTGCGCATCGGCCTGCCCAAAGAATATTTCGCCGGCTTGAACAGCGAGATCGCCCAGCGCCTGGAAGCTGCCCGGCATGAATACGAAAAATTGGGTGCCCAGTTTAAAGAAATCAGCCTGCCCGCGATGCAATTGTCTATACCGGCTTATTACGTCATCGCGCCGGCGGAATGCTCCTCTAATCTGGCCCGCTATGACGGCGTCCGCTATGGCTATCGCTGTCCGGAGCCCCAGAATCTTGAAGACTTGTACAAGCGCACGCGCAGCGACGGTTTCGGCAACGAGGTCAAACGCCGTATCATGATCGGCACCTATGTCTTGTCTGCCGGCTACTATGATGCCTATTATTTAAAGGCGCAAAAACTGCGCCGCCTCATCCGCGACGATTTTGTTCGCGCTTTTAAAGAGGTGGATGTCATCCTGAGCCCAACCACGCCCTCACCAGCCTTCCCATTCGGCGAAAAAACCAACGACCCGATTAGCATGTATCTGTCGGACATTTACACCCTTGCCGTCAACCTGGCTGGCCTGCCGGGCATTTCCATTCCCGCCGGTTTCAATAATCACCTGCCGATCGGCATGCAATTGATCGGCAATTACTTTGAAGAGGCGCGCCTACTCAACGTTGCCCACGTCTATCAAACAGTGACGGATTGGCACACACGCAAACCGACGGGTATCTAAAAAATTATTCTGAGGAGACGAAAATGGAATGGGAAACAGTCATTGGCCTTGAAATTCACGCTCAATTATTAACCAAAAGCAAAATTTTCTCAGGCGCGCCCACCCAGTTTGGCGCCGAGCCCAATACACAAGCCTGCGCGATTGACCTTGGTCTGCCCGGCGTTCTTCCTGTTTTGAACAAAGACGTGGTTTTCATGGCACTCAAATTTGGTTTGGGCATCCAGGCGGAAATCAATCACAAGTCGGTTTTCGCACGTAAAAATTATTTCTACCCCGACCTGCCCAAAGGCTATCAAATCAGCCAATATGAACTACCCATCATCGGCAAGGGCTATCTCGACGTAACCCTCGACGATGGCAGCGAAAAACGCATTCATATCACCCGCGCGCATTTGGAAGAGGACGCCGGCAAATCGCTGCACGAAGACTTCCTTGATTTAAGCGGCATCGACTTGAACCGCGCCGGTACGCCCTTATTGGAAATCGTTTCCGAGCCCGAGCTGCGCTCGGCCAGAGAAGCCGTCGCCTATTTAAAAACCGTGCACGCCCTGGTGCGCTACCTGGAGATCTGCGACGGCAACATGCAGGAAGGCTCCTTTCGCTGCGACGCCAACGTTTCGGTGCGTCCCCGAGGCCAGAGCAAATTAGGCACCCGCACGGAGCTGAAGAACATCAACTCCTTCCGCTTTGTGGAGCGCGCCATTAATTATGAAATCGAAAGACAGATTGCCGTTCTCGAGAGCGGCGGCACCATCACCCAGGAAACCCGCCTCTATAATCCCGACAAAAATGAAACGCGCCCCATGCGCAGCAAAGAAGAAGCCAACGATTACCGCTACTTCCCCGATCCCGACTTACTGCCGCTGATCATTACTGACGAAATGCTAAAGCAGGCTCAAAGCAGCATGCCGGAACTGCCCTATCAAAAACGCGAACGCTTCATGGCGCAATACGGCTTAAACGCCTATGACGCCGGCATTCTGATCTCGAGCCGCGATCTGGCCCATTATTTTGAAACCGTCGTTAAAGAAACCGACGGCCAGGCCAAGCTCGCCGCCAACTGGATCACCAGCGAACTGCTAGGCGCCTTGAACCGCAATGACCTCGAAATTACCAACTGCCCGATTTCAGCGTCACAACTCGCTAAACTGGTGCGTCGCATCGGCGACAACACTATCTCAGGCAAAATCGCCAAGACTGTTTTTGAAGCTTTGTGGAATGAGAAAGAGGACGTTGACGCGATCATTGAAAAGAAAGGCTTGAAACAGGTGACCGACTCTTCCGCCATTGAAAAACTGATTGACCAGGTGATGGCCGCCAACCCCGAAAAGGTGCAGGAATACCGTTCCGGCAAGGAAAAACTTTTTGGTTATTTTGTCGGCTTGCTGATGAAAGAATCCCAAGGCAAGTTAAACCCTCAGCAGTTGAATGAGAGCCTGAAAAAGAAACTCCAGGCTTAGGGCGGTTCTCCACGCTAATGCGGGTCTTCGGTCCACCTTGGGAGTGGAGTAAATCTATCTTCATTTAAACTGCAATTTTTTAGTGCCTTGGTCTATATCCGATTCTCCCTTCCACATCCCCCTTCCGCCACGTTTTTGGTGGGGGAAGGGGGCATAAATCAAAGCGACTAATTTACCTCCTCTCCCTAACCCCCTCACCTCTACCAAAAACGTGACGGAGAGGCACAGTGCTCGCCCTTTGAAAAGGGGAATTCAGGGGGATTTATATATAATTATTTTATACAAATCCCTCTCCGCCTCCCTTTTCCAACGGAGGGGCGGCATAACCAATTGATTTATAAATTATATTCAGTTAAATTACATGCATTGTACGCCCAAAAAATATACAAAAAGAACAGGCGCGCTATAATTGATACAAATAGAGCCAATCAAAATAAGAGGGTGATTTTATGGCGGGAAGACGAGGATCTGAAGAAAAAGCAGCAGCCAGCCCCTTTGATCATGCGCTGGCGACTTACCCTGAAGTGGAAGCAAAACAGCGAGAACCCTACCAAGCACTGGTGACGAGGCATCTGCAAAGAGCATATAGCGCTGAAAACCCTTACCAGCTCTTATTAACGACCTGGAATCATCCCTTTGGTATTGGCGACTTTGTGCATCAGCTCGACTTTACGGAACTGTATTATAACCTATTAAAATCACAACCTCATATTAAGATGCAAAGCATTTGCTTTATATCCCCTGAGAAACAACAGCTCATTAAAATATTATTACAAGGCAAAGACCTGGGTGACATCTATTTTTTTGATGACGAAGAGAAGTTTGACCCCAAGCGCGCAGAAACTGCCACTGCCATTCTCTGGTCAAGTCCAGAGCAAAAGGAACTACTCCGCGACGCCGAAGTGATCAAGCACTCAAAGAGTTCAAGTCTCTTCAAGGAATACATCAAAAAAAATTCTTCCGTTCTCCACATTTCCAGAATTTTGATACCATCGGATTATGAAGAGGTGCCCGTGATCTTGACGATCCTTGAAGATAAATTCTTACAAGCAATCGGTGAATATGGCCGCTATCCCGAAATACAATATGGCAAGGGATATGGTGGTCTAGGATATGACGGTCTAAGTCAATTCAACCTTACGAAGCCCGGCAAGCGCAATTATCGGCAAGTGGATACCGCGATCGGAATGGGCGTGTGCGCAGGCGACGCTGGGATTAAATTTAATGAAAATATTCGAAGGCAGGTTAAAACCGTTGCCGAAGCAGGAAAAGCAGCTTTTTATAAATCCCGGGGGGAAATGGATGTCCTTTCCAAGATCATTCCGAAAGGCCGTGAAGAAGACTATTTCGATACCCACACGCTCGCCTATGGTTATTTACAAGAACCTGCCTATTTTAATCTCTTCGTGGCGTCGGTCGCCGCGACTTCGGATAAATCTTATATTGATATCATCACCAATGCCGCTGTAATCGAAAAATTTAAACTACCGCTTGATCAAAAGGACCTGGAATTATTAAAAGCGCAAGGCATCACTTCAATCGAAGTGATTGACGGTGACGATAAAAGAGTAATTCCAATTCCCTACGATGAAAAACCCGAAAAATCAAAAGTCCTTCGCTTCGTCAGCGGAAGCGGCATGACGAATCACCAAAAAGAAGAAATCATTGCGTTGGCGGACGTCGTCGCCGGCTCGGGCGATAGCTCTTATTCAGACGCGATCAGCGCCGGTAAATTCCCCTTTTTTCATAGCAGGCCCTGGAAAAATTGTTTTTTTTCGAGCATGGTCCTGACTATCGAAGAGGCCAGAAAAAATGGAGAGATCCCCCGGGATTTGTCCCTTCTAACGCTGTATTTCAAGTATATTATTGGCTTTGAAGAAGCGGACAGCTTTCCATACCAAGACAAGGGCCCCGTCAGTGCAGGTGAAATGGTCGATCACGCTACTTTTATCGCTTTTATCAAAGAAAATCACCGCGCGCTTCAAGAGCAGTTCCAATATTATGCCGAGTACTTGCACGAAAATCGCAACCTGGCCCAGGAGCAAAACAAGCTCTTCAACCGCTCCTTTGTGATCTCTATTTTAGAAAAAGGCTCCGCTGAGGAAATAAATGAATTATTGGATCTCATGCCCTCCTGGGAGATCGGTCCTATTAATTTTGTTTACTATGCGGCAAAGCACCGCCTTTCAAACGTTCTTGATCTCTTGTTTCGAAAGAACCCAAGACAGTTTATTCAATTCATGGATCAAAGGACGCCATCCGGTCCGCGCTACACTTCCCAGGCCAAAACACCCCTTGAGCTTGCCTGTGCCAGTCACGATGAAAAAACCGTTCGCTTTTTCCTTGAAATCTATCTACGGAAAAATAGCCTAGCCCTCGACTCAGCAGCACTGACCACCCTCTTGATTGGAATCACCAGCAGTCCCAATTACACGCCTCAAACCTTGGCTACCTTTTTTCAATTGTTAAATCATCCCGAAACAGTCGACGCCGATAAAATGGCGGAATTCTTCCTGGCCGTCATCAACAGTCCCTACTACAAGCCGGAAGCGCTCAGTTTATTTATGCAATTCCAAAACCAGCCTGAAATCATTGCATTTTTAAAAATAGTACAAAAAGATGATGAACTCCGCCGTGCGCTACCCTCTTCTTGGAGCTATTCCTATCCGCAGCCAATGCAAGATCTAGCTTCTCTTTTTGTCATACCCTTCCCCTCTCTGGATCTGTTTATGCATGTTGCCGTCGCAACGGGGCTGACAGCGACCTTTAAAGCCTTGCTCGCACTGAAACCAGATTTTGACCGAAGTCAAGCGGACGACCTTCTCAACCTCGCGCTAAAAAAGGATGGGAGTATCGAAATTATTAAGATACTCCTTGAGAAAGGTGCAAACATCAATGCCAGGGACAAGCAAAGCAGCGCGGATTCTATTATTCGCACCCCACTCTATACGGCAGTAAATAAAGAGACTACTGAACTCATTGATCTCTTGCTCGCATACTCGGGCGTTAGCCTGGATAAGCTCCTTTGTGATGCAGTACGCAATAACCATATAACTGTCGTTAAGCTCCTCCTTAAAAAAGGCGCAAACCCCGATCCAAGGGCTTCCGCCTCCGACCTTGAATCTGTCGTCCCGCCCTCCCGACAAGAGATTGAAACACCGCTTGGGCTTGCACGAGCAGCAGGATACCCTAACATTATGCGGGTCTTGTTATATCGAAAGCTCAATGAACTTAAAATGGAAGAAGGTTCACCAAAAAAGGCGGCTATTGAAAAACTTCGGCGCACCATTCAAGTATCCGGAGGGTTTGCTGGATGCGAGGATACCCTGCAGGAGCTGTATGATGATTTTATGCGTCTTCATACCCTCACAGAGAAACTGATGGGGATCCAGCATGGACCCTTGTCTAAGTTGTGCGACACCATCTACGCCAAGTATGCCAAGGATCCCGGGAAACCAGATGCTCTCTTTAACGAATTAATCCAATCGGTTACTGAGCTGAATCAGGTCTTACAAAAAATACCCTTACCAAAAGCCGAAGCGCCCTCTTTCCGTAAATCCAACGCAGTCATATCCGCTGAAATAGCTAAGATCTTAGACTCCTACAAAACTTCAAAAGAGGCTAAAAGTGAGCGTCGGATAGAACCCTAATGAACTACTCCCGCCACCAACAACGTGGAGGGAGGGGGAATCCACCCCCATCCACCTATGTATCTATTTAATTAATAATATTATTAATTTCTATCAGGGGGCCTCCAGGAAGGCCCGCCTCCACCCTGGGGGAACAACTGAAGTTAATGCAATAACTTAGCTATTAATCAGTTGCTTTAAGCCTATGTTAAGACACTTAGTGTACAATACAAAGTAATAAGATCAAAATAAATCACACATCACACATTAAGAGAGTGGTAGCAATGGCGGCAAATAGACAACTAAGCAATGAAGAAAAAATACTCTCCCCGCAGCCTCTTGAGGGCTCTTGGGTTGATACAGATGAGGTTTTTTTACCTTCTTCTGCTCCATCAACCGATCGCACTCCTACGCCAAAGAGCAAGAGCCCCGCTGTGTTGCTCTCTGATTCAGATGAAGATTCTTGGGTCCAATTAGACCCGGATGCTCCTGCTCCTGCTCCTGCTCCTGCTCCTGCTCCTGCTCCTGCTCCTGCTCCTGCTCCTGCTCCTGCTCCTGCTCCTGCTCCTGCTCCGACTCCTGCTCCGACTCCTGCCCCGACTCCGGCTCCTGCTCCTGCCCCGACTCCGGCTCCAACTCCGGCTCCGGCTCCTGATCTAGCTAGTTCTTGGGACGAGGTAACCCTGGATGAGTTCAAAGAGAGCAAGCTCCCCCCTGAGCCCGTTTCCTATGGCGAACACAAGCTCACTAAGAAAAGTGGTAAAGAAGCCGGGAAAAACAATAGCGCGCGTGACGGCTTTTATTGTGATGAAACTGGAAAGGAATATTTCATTAAAGCACCGGCCGATAAAAAAGAGTTGTTCACAGAATTGCTGGCCGGAAAGGTGCTCACCAAATTAAAGGCGGCCGGCTTAATTCCAAAAAACTATCATCACTTGTTGGTTTGCGCAGATGTCGTGCGCTTCGCGGATGGAACCTATGGCTTAATTCAACCGAAAGAAAAATTTACCGAAGTCTGGAAATATTTTAGAATGAAAACCAGCTCCACCTATTGGAGTACGCTTGTGGAGCTTGTCGCAGGAACAAAAGATCGTAGCGCTTTGGACGAGATGATCTTTGGGCAAGGCTATTATTATCCTTTATTAGCAGATCTCAATGCGTCTGATAGCCTGGCTTTCATGCTGCTGTATTCCTTAATTATCGGCGATTATAGTGTTCACAGCGGCAACGTGGTTATGTTTGGCAATGAAAAAGACGGATATCAAGTGGGCCGCATTGATCTAGGCGCGGCCTGGCGTAATTATGCGAAGAATAAAGATGTTATGCACCCCCTGGAATACCATGGCTTGAAAGGCTACACCAAGGGCTATCATCTTTTTTATACCCAGGTGCCGGGTTTGTATAAAACCGTTTCCGAAATGGCGCAAGGTCTAAAAGCGGATTTAGCGCAGTCACCCGAGCAGTTGGCTTCTCTGGTTCTGGAGGCGGTCCGGGATTTGCCGCTGGATTTATTATCCGAGCAAGATCGAATTGCAGCTGCTGAATATATCGGTTTGGACAGTTTGAAAACGGCCGATGGCGGAGCGGCAGCGGCGAATGAACGCTTTGCCGGAGACTTGACGAAGATTATGTTAGAGCGAATTGCGGGTCTTGCCGATTTACCCACGACTGCGCCGGAATTAGTGAAACCCGCGGCACGCAGCGAGAGTAAGGACGACCTCCGATTAAATCCCAGGGCGATGTTTGATTTTGCTTTTATCAAACTTAGAAAGGTGGCGAATGAAGCGAAAGGTGAAGCAAAAATAGAGATCCTTGAGCCGAACAAGACTAGCCCGGTTTATGGCGCGCGTTTTATTGCGAATGAGCGCCGCCTTGTGCTGCTGAGTCCTGCTTCGGATGCCGAAGCATTCAATGGCGAGAATGTGGGTACACAGCTTTTGCCGGACGTCTTGAAAAGGATCTGCGCATTGCAGCTGCAGAAGCCCGATGAAACCTATTTGGTTCCTTTAGCCGAATGCCAACCGATGCTGGCCGGTGGCTTCTTCCCCCGCCGGCATTGGACTATGTTGATGGTGAAGGGGAGCGAATGTTATTTCTTCGATCCCTGCCATGACTCCTGGTGGCCTAGGACAGCATCTGCCTCCAGTATTTATTCTTTGAGCCCGCTGAATAGTATTATAAAGGAGCAAGGGTTTAGTCTGAAAAGGGAAAACACTTCGTTTTTGGGCTGGCAGGACGACACCTATAATTGTGGCCGCTTTGCAGCTGCAATCGCTGAAAAAGCGGCCAGTGCGATTTTTTCAAAGCAAGATCCGGTCGCGGCACAAGATGCGATACGAGACCTTACAAAAGAGAAACGCCAGCCGCAAGCCCGGGATTTGGAGGCAGAGTCAGAAACCTGCATGGCGGATCGACGCATTGTGAGAAGTCAAGCGATCTGTGCTGCGCGCGGACAGGCCTTCCTGGCTAATAAAGTAAAGCATGGGGAGCTAATTCAAACCGGCCAGGAGTCGCGGAATCGTGTACTTCACGTGCTAGCGGAAAATAAGGGTTTCGAGCAAGGTAAAGTCGGCGACAAGCCCGGGATTAAAGATTTTCTACGATGTAAAAATGTCTCCATTCAAGGCAAGCCCTTCCCAGAAGAAAAAGATTTTTCGGAGGCCGTTTTAGCGGAGCGGTTGGATTGTGAGTTGACAGTTGCCAAGCAAATAGTCGCCGCGCATAGTCAGAATACCCGTGTTTTTATGCACTTTGCTCTTGATTATGGAATAAACAGAACCGGCTCACCGACGATTCGAATCGGTCAGCCCAGTGACGACCAGCTCCATACAGCCTTTGTCAAAGATGATCAAAACAAAATAAAACTGATCTGCACTTATCGTGCTTTCCCCATTTTATCAACGGCGACCGGCGAAACGATTGGCCACATCAAGGGTCCCGTTAAGGTTACTTATCAGCTAAAAAAAGGGCCCGGCGAACCACAACCAGATGGCTGGGAGTTGCAAACAGTTGAAACGAACAATCAAGATATCCTGAAAGTCTTAAACGGCTATTTATTGACGGAGCAACATATTAAAGATCATTATTGTTATTTGCCGCCCGCCGAGGTTAGCCAAGTAGTGCCTGATTTGAGCACGCTGGTCCATTCTGGATATTTGGATGAGCAGAAAGAAAGACCGAAGGAGGCCGTGTTAGGTGAGCCGCCTGCGTCACCAATTGTGGCAGTGGGGCCTGATAGCGCTGCGGAAGAAAAAGAGCAGACAGACAGTTTAAGGGGGTGTTCTCAGCAACAGCCTACAGAGGCTCCTCCTCAAGTCCAAGCGGATCCTGTTTTGAAGGATCAAGACGCAGAGGAGTTTGAAGCGAAGAATGCAGCGCCTCTTCCGAGAGACGACTCAGCTACCAGCCTTGTTGCAGATATGAGTACCACAGAGGCAGGGGTGCTCCCGGATCAAGGGCCAGTCGATAGCGGAGCTGACGCGGATCCGGAGCCGACGACGAATAGCGCAGTGTCACCGACACGCTTTCTTCCGAGTGATGCACAAATGTGGCACCAACAGGACAGTCTAGCGGAGGAGAAAAATAATGATTGGGACGAGGTCGACGCGGCACTGACAGATTCGCAAACGCAGACTGAGACAGCAGCTCTCCAGAACGAATCAAAAGAAGTTCCTGTTCCAGAGCAAGCCCAGCTCGACGCTGTCGGAGAGAGAGTGGCGGCCCTGCCGGAGCTGCCGGCACGTCAGGAAATTTCTCCGCAAAAGCCTGTAGAGGCTCCTCCTCCAGTCAAAGCGGATCCTGTTTTGAAGGCTCACGACTCAGCTACCAGCCTTGTTGCAGATCCGAGTACCACAGAGGCAAAGGTGCTACCGATTCAAGAGCCAGTCGATAGCAGAACTGACGCGGAGCCAGGGCCGACGACGAATAACGCAGTGTCACAGACAAGCTTTCTTCCGAGTGATGCACAACCGTTGGTCCAACAGGGCAGCCAAGCGGAGGAGAAAAACACAGAGTGGAAGGAATCAAAAGCAGTTCCTGATTCAGAGCCAGCCCAGCTCGACGCTATCATGCAGAGCGCGGCAGCCCTGCCAAAGCAGCTGCCGCCGCATCAGCAAAGTTCTCCGCCACAGCCTGTAGTGACCCCTCCTCCAGTCGCAGCTGTTCCTGCTTTGAATGATCGAGACTCAGCGGAGCCTGAAACGAAAGCTGAAGCACAGCCGCAATCCCCAGAAGCGCCTCCTCCGAGAGAGGCCTCAGCTACCAGCCCTGTTGCAGCTCCGAGGACCCCAAGGGCAGTTGAGCCACCGAAGCCAGCGCCTGCAGTAAAGGAACCTGAACCTGCTGAACAAAGCCCTGCTGAAGTAACACCCCGTTGGAAATATGCCCTAGCGGCTGTCGGAATAGTTTTAGGCTTGGCTGCTCTGGCGACCGGTATTGGCGCCCTGCCGGGTATCGCCTTGCTGTCGGGCATTGCAACCTGGCTGGCTGTATCCCTGGTGGTCTCTGGCACCCTGTCCTTAGTCGGTGGAGTGGGTTATATCATGAGTACCCCCAGCAAGGGATGCATGGCGCAATTTACGGATCAATTTGTTTCTTTAAAACGGGCTGCACCGACACGGACGACGGACTCACCAGCCTCTCGCCCCCAATGGAGGAAGGGATTGCATTCTTTTTCCCCTGGCGGTACAGCAGCTACTAGTGGGATATTTTCCAATCCTTCTAAGCGAATCGCCTCCACGACAACGACCTCGATGCCCCGCCGGGAATCTACTCAAATTAGACATGCAGCCCAAGGTTAGAGTCTGTCGCTAGAGCCTCAATCTACCCATTGCACTTCAAGATGCGAAGTGCTCCCCCTTTGAAAAGGCCTTGTTGCGCAAATAGAAAAAGGACCATATAAATCCTTCCTCAAACATCAAAGGCGAAGTTAGCTCATTTCCAAGGTCATTTTGTTTAATAAATGACAGCTAAGGAGAGCTTCTGTCTCTTGATTTTCTAGCAATCTGGCGCTTAAATTATCTCCAATAAGCTGTTTATAGCGATAAAATGCGGTTTCAGCCAAGCTTCTTCTGTGATAGCCGCTTTGTTGTTTCCATTCCTTTCTTCCATTTTGCTGAATTAGCCAAACTACCTGATCTCTCGGCCGTTTTATTTCAGATTCCTTTTTCGCTTTATGTTTCGGATTAGAATGAGGGTAATTTGACTGTTTTTTGTCGACGACAAAGGCGGGTGTAGCGAGGAACTTATGAACTATTCCCGCCAACCTACGGTATGGCGGGAGTTTCGTGTTTCAACGCCGCAAAACCTCTGCGGCTCCGCACTTCGGCCAGTTCCTGACCCGATACCCATTTTAAGGCCCAATTCAAAATTACCCGCGCTGCATTTTCATCGCGACTACAATTGACTCCGCAGTCACAAATATGCCAACAGCTCTGATAAGGCTTTTTTCTCTTGTTTTCTGCATCGATGACAAGTTTGACTAGGACGGACTTCTCTTGTCGGAATTTCAACACACATCGCCCCAGCTTCTTCCGCTTTGGACTTTAAGAGTGCATGAAATTGTGTCGGTGCCGTGCTCAATATCTCTCGATTTAAACCCCTCTTTCGAGCCCCGCCCTTCGCTGTCATCGCTTTTATGGACAGTGCCTCGAAAGCAATTAAACCATTTTCTTTTACTAGCTTCGCCGCTGTTTGATGATGAAAGTCTTTTCGACGATTTGCTATCCTATGATGCTGTTTCGCTAAAAGCTTAGCTGCTTTCTTGCGATTCTTACTTCCCTTCCGCTTTTTAGAAACGGATCGCTGTAAGGACCTTAAGAGGGGCAGCATTTTTTTGAGATGTCTGGGATTCTTGACCGAATCGATCTGGTCGTGGCTATCGTGTGAAACCAGAAATTGTTCAACACCCCAGTCAAATCCAATGGCCTTGCTTCCACATACCCGTTGTGGCTGACATTCTATCGTGACTGAGAGATACCATTTCCCAGACTTATGCAAAATCTCCGCCGTTTTAGGTTCTCCCAGCGTTCGCGCTTTTCCTCGTATCTTGATATATCCTATGCCAGACAGGCGTAAGCACCCATGCCGCAGACCCTCGCCCGCTAGTAAGCGCCAACCATCTCCATGGGTTTTATAGCCCCATCCTCGAAAACGCTGCAACGACTTAAACCGGGGAAATCCTGCCTTTTCTTTCCTCTTTACACGTCGAAAAAAAGCCTGAAAAGCTAAATCAAGGCGTTTCAACGTCACTTGCAGCGACTGGGCATTGAGTTTCTTCAGCTCAGGGTATTTCTGGCGCCATTGCGTTAAAATTTTACATTGGCTTGCAAATGAGAGTGATTTACCCATTTCTTGATAAATTCGAATTCGTTCTTCAAGTGCCGCGTTATACACGCGTTGATGTAAACCAAGGAGCTCCGTCAAGCTTTCGGTCTGTTGTTGATTAGGGTAAAGTCTGTATGTTATTTTACGATTTGTCATGGCAGAATTATACTTGGTTATTATGAATAAACAACAATTTAAGCACTTATTTCACTGCGCTTTCAACCTTCACTATCACTTAGTTATCGTGACAAAATATCGACGTAAATGCATCACCGCCCCCCTGCTTGCACGCTTAAAAACAATTTGCACTGAACTGACTCAAAAGTGGGAATGTGAATTACTGGAATTTAATGGTGAGGCAGATCATCTTCATTTATTACTTTCGCTCAATCCTAAAGTGGCACCTTCTGTTTTTGTAAACAACCTGAAGACCGTTACCTCGAGATTAATTCGTAAAGAATTCGCAGCGCACTTGGCGAAGATATACTGGAAGAAGCCAGTATTTTGGAGCAGGAGCTATTGTATCTTAACATGCGGAGGAGCACCACTCTCAATTATCAAACAATATATCGAGCAACAAAATACACCTGAATGACACCGCTTCGCGCTGTGCGCCGCTTCACCTCCAGCCAAGCGCAAAGCTGGCATGGAATTCGCTATGACTGGAGCACTGCGGCGCGTTTCGGTAGCATTATACCAATTTTTAAAGCTTTTTTTATCAATCCAAACGGTAATACTTCCCCGGGATACTAGAGATTTGTTATAGTTCTTCCAGTTACGAGCACGATGGGCTTTCTTAGCCATTGGTAAAACTCCATTTTTTAGTCGAAACGAAGTTTATACCGTATCTATCGTGTTCGTAACTTTTATTTGCCCCCTATTTACGCAACAAGGCCTTTTCAAAGGGAGGCGCTATAGAACATGATAATTCCCTCTTTGTGGGTAGCCTTATTTGTTCCCTTTTTCGGGCCCTAAAGAAGCGGCATCCAGATGCAAGCCCATGGCCTCCAAGCCCTTGAGCAGCTTGAGGCTGGCAGCATTGAGCTCCTTGTCATATTTATAGGAGGGGCTGGTCAAGACAGTTCTGAGCATGTTTACTTTTTTCACCATATTCTTCTCATCCTTGAAATCCGCGTAAAATTGATCAACATGCGCTAGCCGGGAAGCGGTTGTCGCTTCTGTCCCCCGCTCCACTTGAGCCAAAATATAGTTTTTAACGTCGGCCTCAAAGACGCCGATCAGCGTCTTATATTGCGGCAGATTTTTCAAAATCTTGAGACTATTGTCCAGAGCCTGATTGGTCTCTTTGCGGCTATTCGTGCCAAAAATCTTGCCTAAAATTCCGAGAATATTTTCGTTGATTTTTTGTATCTTGAGGTCCTGATAATTGCGCTTGATCAGCTTGCTAATCTTTTCCAGGTTACTGAGGTGCGCGGGGATTTTATTTGTGGTCCGCAAAGGATCGCCGACAATGCTCACGAGAAAGCCCAGCGTCTCCCTTAACTTCGGATTCTCCTTGACTTCCGGAGGACTGATCGCCGCTCCCGCCGTCGGTCTAGCCGGGTCTGGACCGGCCTTCGCCGCGGCCACGACCTGAGGGAGATCCGTTGGTTTCATTTCCTGCTCCCGACTAACCGGACCACCCCGCTCAATGAGCGCTTTTACACGCGTGATTCCCGCATCGATGATTTTATTCGCCACAAGAATCTGCGCGACCAAATAAATCGTCCCCTCGGCCGGAGCGACTTCGCTGAGTTCTTTGCTATATTCTTTTTTCACCGAATCAAGCACCGCCTTGATACGGCTCATATGCTTTTCATTATTTTTATCGTCAAGATAGAGAACGCTTTTCATATACAAAAGATTCTCGAGATGCTGTTTAGCCCGATTTTTATCCGCGGCAAAGCCCGCTCTTTTAACAAAGGTCAGCGTCTCATCCAGTGTAGGTCCCTGACTCGTGTGCATAGAACACCTCGATTTTTAGGGCTAACTTCTAGCTTCTATCCTTATTATAACTCAAAATGGAGGCGGGATTCGGAAGTTAACATTATGATTTATAATGTTTATTTTACGATGCGCGGGGTGCTAGTCTGAAAAACACAGAACTGAATAGAAACGGGTGCACTATAATTAAGGTAGCTCTACCCATTACCATGTAGGCAGGAAACTTTATGGCTAGAAGACGCGGGCCCGAAGACAAAAGTGAAGCACACGATTTCGATCACGCTCTGGCGAATTACCCGGAAGTCGAAGAAAAACAGCGAGAAAGCTACCGCTTGTTAGTGAATCGGCATCTCAGCAGAGCTTATAGTCCTGAAAATCCTTACCACCTCTTATTAACGGCCTGGAATCATCCCTGGGGTATTGGTGACTTTGTACATCAACTCGACTTTACTGAACTTTATCATCAATTATTAAAAACGCAACCTCATATCAAAATGCAAAGCCTTTGCTTTGTATCCCCAGAAAAAAGACGGTTCATTAAAATGTTAATGCAAGGCAAAGACCTGGGTGAGATCTATTTTATTAATGACGAAGAGAAATTTGACCCCAAACGCGCAGAAGAAGCGACCTATATTATCTGGTTAAGCCGGAGACTAAAAGAATATCTCAGCGAAGCGGAGGCTATAAAACACTCAAAAAGTTCAAGTCTATTTATGGAATACATCAAAAAAAATTCTTCCGTGCTCCATATTTCCAGAAATCTGACGCCTTCTGATTATGAAGAAGTGCCCGTCATCCTGACGGCACTGCAAGACAAATTTTTGCAAGCGATCGTCGAATATGGACAATATCCCGAAATAAGATATGGGCGGGGCTATGGCGGTAAACAAGCAGACGAATATGAGTCTGGCGAAGTCTATGCCAATAATAGACAACTCGATACAGCGAGCGGAATGGGTGTATGCCAGGGCGACGCGGGGATTAAATTTAATGAAGCGATTCGAAACCACGTTAGAACCGTTGCTGAAGCCGGAAAAGCCTCATTTTATCGAACCCGGGAAAAAATAGCTGTCCTTGCTAAGCTCATTCCGCAAGACCATGAAGAGGACTATTTCAACACACACACCCTGGCCTATGGTTATTTACAAGAACAAGTTTATTTCAAGCTATTCGTCGCGTCAGTCGCCGCGGCTTCGGATAAGCCTCATATTGATATCATCACCAATGCCGCCTTAATCGAAACATTTAAACCCCCGCTTGAGGCAAAAGACGTGGAATTATTGAAAGCACAAGGCATCACTTCAATCGAACTGATCGACGGCGCCAGTGAAATTACAATTGCAATCCCACGCGATGAAAAAGCCGATAAGACCACAGTCCTTCGCTTAGTCAACGGGAGCGGTATCAGTGATAAACAAAAAGAAGAAATCATTGCCTTGGCGGACGTCGTCGCCGGTTCAGGGGATAGTTCTTATACCGACACCATCAGTGCCGGCAAGTTACCTTTTTTTCATAGCAGACCTTGGAAAAATTGTTTTTTTTCGGGCATGATCCTGAATATTGAGGAAGCCACGAAAAAAAGGGAGATTACCCGGGACTTGTCTCTGCTAACAAAGTATTTGCAGTATATTATTGGATTTGAGAAAAGAGGCAGCCGGATCTATCAAGGCAAAGGCCCCGAGAGCGCGTATGAAAGCGTCGATCACGCTACTTTTATTGATTTTATCAAGAAAAACCATCGCGCGCTTCAAGAGCAGTTCAACTCCTATTCGGAGTACCTGCACGAACACCGTAACGTGGCCAAGGAGCAAAACAAGCTCTTGAACCGATCGTTTGTTATCTCTATTTTAGAAAAAGGGACGCAAGAAGAAATAAAAGAATTATTCAGTCTGATGCCCTCCTGGGAGATAGACCATATCAACTTTGTTTACTATGCGGCAAAACACGGCCATTCAAAAATTCTGCCTTTATTGTTTCAAAATAACCCGGAACAATTTATTAAATTAATGAATCAAAAAACGCCCCCGGATCCACGCTACGTGGCCTTTGCCAAAACCCCGTTTGAGTTTGCCTGCACCAGTCAAGACGAAAACACCATCCGGTTTTTCCTTGAAATCGATCTGCGGAACAATCGCTTAGCCCTGGCCTCGGACAAAATCACCGCCTTATTGATTTCCATCTCCAGCAGTCCGCATTACACGCCTGAAATCTTAGCGACGCTTTTTCAATTGCTAAGGCACCCGGAAGCTGTGGATGCCCTCAAAATGTCGGAATTATTTCTTTCAATCATCAGTAGCCCCCATTATAAGCCTGAAACCTTAGGGTATTTCATTGAATTGCAACAGCGCCCCGAACCAGTCGAGTTTTTAAAATTTGTGCAAGCAAATGATGCGCTGCGAAGCCCGCTATCTCAGCCGCCCCTACCGCTCAATCCGGATCCTCTAGCGGATCTCTCCGCCATCTTTGCCAGACCTGCCCTCTACCCGGATCGCCTTCTGCGGGTTGCCGCCATTTCTGGATTAACCGCTGTCT